>CAZOAZ010000003.1:0-246246 GCA_964577955.1 uncultured Bifidobacterium sp.
ACGCATCATCGAAAACGCATTGACGTGGAGAGCCGCTTCATAGAAGCTCGCAGAGACCGCAGAATCTCTTCATCCAGAAAGGAAGCTCTGCGAATTCTGCGGTCTCGTTGTGAAGCTACGAAATGCAGATCGTGCGCGAACAGGGCAAGTGGCTGATTCACAGCCGGAAACCGGTGTGCTGCCGTTTCACTTTGCCAATCCCGCCAGCGGGCAGATGCCGCCGGCGGTCACCGGGACGACGCGTTACTGGAAGGGCAACTGGTCCACCGAGGAATTCGGCCAGACGGGTGTCCGACCGGTGGGGGAGTGGCGAAAGCCTTAAGAACGGTGCTAGGTTCAAGGTTCTAAGTTCAAGGTGCGGGTTCTACTGGAGGACACAATGAAACGAGCCACGCTGTTCCACGCGCGAAGGGACATCATGCGCGTCGGCATGTGGCTCCTATGAGCAGGAGTTCGCCCTCAGCGCCTTGCAGACGAGCAGCATGACGAACACGTTTGTCACGCCCAACGGGGTGGGCGTGAACGGCAATTACGTCAACTTCCTTCGTGGCGTCCTTTCATCCCGCAGCATTCGCCTGCGTGCCAACGGGCCACGGGATCCGGTCATCGTGCTCAGGAACGGCGAGCCGGTCGCGGTGCTCATGCCAGTCGTCCTGCCGCAGCGGTGACATCATGCATGGGAAGACTCGAGCGCTGATGCTTGTCGCCATTCTGTCAGTGGTGGGCGCGTCCGTGGCCACGGGAGCGGCGCAGTCAGGAGCCACCCGCGCCTGCGCGCTGCTGACGCGAGAGCTCATCCTCAGAGTGACGCCGTTGTCCGGCCGCGCGCGCGACGTCGGGTTGGCGATTCCGCCAGAGGGAGGCGCTCTGGGGTCCGCAGGATCCGAGTGCACCTACGGCGGCGTTACGCTGCAACTCGATCCGTTTCCCTGGTCCACCGTCACTCGAGAACAGCTCACGCCGGTCGGCGGGGTTGGCGATGCCGCGTTCTTCCGGAGCAACCGCGACGAATATGCCGAGCTCTTCGTGCGCAGCGGCGCTCATGTGATCACGATTCAAATGGACGTCCCGACGGGGAAGAGCGCGGCGTCGATTCAGTCGAACGCCGTCGCGCTGGCGAAAGAGCTGCTGCCCCAGATCAAGTAGGTTCTGGCCTTCGAACCACATCCCGGCTTTCCGCCGTCTAACCGTGTGGCGATGAATCGACGCCGGTTTCTCACGAAGAGCGCTGCGGGGGTCGGAGGGTTTTCGGCGCTCGCGGCGGTTGGGGCGTACGCGGCGGTCGATCGTTCGATTGCGGCGGCTCGGACGCCGGTGCCGGCGGAGTGGCCTGACAACGGCATCACGGCCGCATGGCTGGGCCACGCCACCGTCCTCATCAACTTCTACGGCGTCCGCATCCTCACCGATCCGGTGCTGTTCCGTCGCATCGGCATCGACGCCTGGATCGGGTCGATCGGTCCCAAACGCCTGACCGCGCCTGCCTTGACGCCCGCCGATCTCCCCGACATCGACCTCGTCGTCGTGTCGCACGCGCACTTCGATCATCTGGACACGCCGTCGCTCGCGGCAATCCCCGGACGGCCCGCGGTGGTGTCCGCACGAAAGACGGCGGATCTGTTCCCACGGCGGCGTTACCCCGGCGTGCATGAACTCGGCTGGTCGAAGTCGGTTCGCATCGACACCGCGCGTGGCGATGTGGAGGTGACCGCTCTGGAGGTAAAGCACTGGGGCGCGCGTCTCCAGACCGACAGATATCGCGGCTACAACGGCTACGTGCTCCGCCGTGAAGGGCGCGCGCTGCTGTTTGGCGGAGACACCGCGCAGACGCCGCTCTTCTCGTCGCATCGCCGCTACGGTCCCTTCGAAGCGGCGATCATGCCGATCGGCGCCTACGATCCGTGGATCTACAACCACTGCACGCCGGAGCAGTCGGTGGCGATGGCGAATGCCGCAGGCGGGCGGCTCTTCATTCCCATCCACCATCAGACGTTTCAGTTGAGCCGCGAAGGGTTCACAGAACCGATCGAGCGCACCGAAGCGGCGCTCGCTCACGAGCCAGAGAGACTGGCGCTGAGGCATATCGGGGAAACCATCCGGATTGGATGAGCTGTGGCCGGCACCGTGGGGATTTTTTCGGCGATCGGGTCGGAAATTCCGCGTGGGTTGCGAGGATGAAGGACGGCCGGCCGTTGGTGACGTGACGCCCGGGCACTGGAATGGTGCTTGCTCTGCGCTCCCCTCGTGCACACGGCAGCCGATGAACTCCAGCTTCCGCCGCTCCGCGAGCGGACGCGGCGGCGGCGCGGGCTGGTGGTCGTCACGCTCGCCGCTCTCGGAGTGGCGGCGGTCGCCTTCCTCGCGTGGCCGAAACCGGCCGGCGAACGGTATCGCACGGTGCCGCTCGCGCGCCGCTCGATCGTCCGCGTCGTCGACGCCACCGGGCGCCTCGCGGTCGCGGGGCGCGTCGAGGTCGCTCCAGTCGTGGCTGGCCGCATCGTCCAGATCCTGGTCACTTCTGGCGTCCGGGTGAAGAAGGGGCAGTTGCTCGCCAAGCTCGACGACCGGGCCCAGCATCTCGCGCTCGGCGAAGCCCGCGCCGGCCAACGCGCCGCCGCCGGGCGCGTCGCGGAAGCGCGCATTGCCCGCGACGCCGCGGTCGAAGAACAGCGTCACATCGAACAACTGGTCCCGCGCGGTCTGGCCAGCGCGCAGGACGCAGTCGCCGCTCGAACCGCCGCCGACCGCGCTGCGGCGCTGCTGGCTGCCGCACAGGCGGAGGAGGCCGCCGCATCCGAACGCGCCGCCGCGGTGGCGCTCGGCGACGACGCGCACGACATCGTCGCGCCCACCGACGGCATCGTGCTCAAAGCGCCGGAGACGGTTGGCATGATGGTCGACTCCGGGCACGGTCCGCTCTTCGTGATCGGCGCTTCGCTGGACACGCTGCGGGTCGATGCACACGTCAACGAGGCCGACATCGCCCAGGTCCGCGTCGGGCAGACCGCGTACTTCGAGGTTCAGGGGTTGCCGGGCCGTCGTTTCGATGCACACGTCGAACGGATGGCCCTCGAGCCGGATCTCCTGGACGGCGTCGTCCACTATCCCGTGACGTTCGGCGCGGTGAATCCCGACCGCGTGCTCCTGCCGGGCATGAGCGTGCTCGTCCACCTTGAAGTCGCGCGTGCCGACAACGTCTTCGCGGTGCACGAGGCGGCGCTGCGCTACACGCCAGAGGATGCCGCGGCGGCGCCGCCGCGCGCGCGGTTGTGGCGGCGAGTGGCGCCGGCCCGCGTCGAACCGGTGCGCGTCGTCGCCGGGGTGTCCGACGGCGCGTTCACGGAGATGACCGCGGCGGACGGCGAAACGTTGCGCGAAGGCGACTTGATCGCGATCGGACTGCTCAACCCCGAGCCGAGCACGCTCGGCATGCCGTCGATCACGCTCGGCAGGAAGCCGTAGCCGCCATGACGCCGTCGATTATCGAGATTGAGCGGATTGAAAAGGCGTACGGCGAAGCGCCGGTCCATGTCCCGGTGCTGCGCGGTATCGACCTGACGATTCCGTACGGCGACGTGGTGGCGCTCACCGGACCATCCGGATCGGGAAAGTCGACGCTCCTCAATATCCTCGGCTGCCTCGATCGTCCGTCGAAGGGCCGCTACCGGCTGGGCGGCCGCGATGTCTCGGATCTCGATCGCGAAGAGCAGGCGTGGGTGCGTCTGCACTACGTCGGCTTCATTTTCCAGTCGTTTCATCTGTTGCGCGACGCCAGCGCGCTCGAGAACGTCGCGCTGCCGCTCTACTATGCCGGCATCACGCGCGGCGAGCGCGAGGCGCGGGCGGAGGCGCTGCTGCGGCGGGTCGGCCTCGGCGACCGACTCGACCACCGCCCCCACCAGCTCTCGGGCGGTCAGGCGCAGCGCGTGGCGATTGCGCGCGCGCTGGCCTGCCGTCCGAAGCTGCTGCTGGCCGACGAGCCGACCGGCGCGCTCGACTCGAAGAGCGGCCAGGCGGTGATGCATCTGCTGGCCGAACTCCACCAGGACGGCGGCGTCACCATCGTGCTGGTCACGCACGACCCGCAGGTCGCCGCGTTCGCGAAGCGCCAGATCGCGCTGTTCGACGGTCAGGTCGTTGGCGACGAAAGGTCGGGAAGCCATGGCCGTCCGTCGTAGCGAGATCGTCCACGCCGCGCTGCAGGTGGTCGTCCGCAACAAGGCGCGGAGCGCACTGACCGTCCTTGGCCTGGCGATCGGCGTCGGCGCGTTCATCGCGATGGTGGCCTTCGGCGAAGGCGCCCGCTCGTCGGTGGTGTCGCAATTCGAACGCCTCGGCATCAATCTGCTCCGCATCCGCGTTCGCTTCGTCGGCATCCAGGTCGAACTGAAGCCGTCGCGGCCGATCAGCGACGGCGACGTCCAGGCGCTGGCCCGCGAAACCACGACGCTCAGCGACATCGTCCCGCTTCGCCGCAAGAACGACGATGTGGTGTTCGCCGGCGTACCGTATCGCGGATCGATCTTCGGCGTGACGCCGGGCTACTTGGCGCTCCACGACTTTCAGATTGCGGGCGGTGGCATGTTCGACGAGATCGATGTGTCGCAACACGCCAAGGTCTGCGTGCTCGGCCAGACGCCGATCAAGGCGCTGTTCGGCGCCGAGGATCCGCTCGGTGCCACGTTGACCATCGGCGGGAAGCTGCCCTGCCGCGTGCTCGGCGTGCTGGCGCCGAAAGGGTTGTCGACCGGTGGCGGCGATCTCGACGATCTGGTGCTGATGCCGGTGACGACGGTCAGCACCTACTTGAGCAGCCCGGCCGACGGTTATACCGCGGTGGAGATGCGTCCGGCCAGTCCGGCGCTGCTGTCAGCGGCACGCGCGGAGATCGTCGACGTGCTGCGCCGGCGGCACCGTCTCGAGCCCGCGGACCCGAACGATTTCGACGTAATCAGTCCCGACGACGAGACGCGCATCGCCAACGAGACGGCGACGATCCTGGCCGGACTGCTGGCCGGCATTTCAGCAGTCTCGCTGATCGTCGGCGGCATCGGCATCATGAACATCCTGCTCGTGTCCGTGGCCGAGCGGACCTACGAGATCGGGATTCGCGCCGCGATCGGCGCGTCGCCGCGCCAGGTGCTGACGCAGTTCATGGCCGAAGCGCTGGTGCTCTCGATTCTCGGTTCGGTCGCCGGGGCCGCGCTTGGCGTCGGTGCGGCCGTGGGTGTCGCCGGTTACATGGGATGGGACAACGGCACCTCGGTCCCGGTCGTCGCTTTCGCGATGTTCTTCGGCTTGTCGGTCGGTCTTGTCTTCGGCTATCTCCCGGCGCGGCGCGCGGCGCTGCTCGATCCGATCCGCGCGCTGCGGCACGAATGACCCGGTTCTTATGACTTGGACCTCCATCCGCTTTCGTGCCGCGCTCGCGGCCCTGTGGCTCGCGGCCGTCGTGGCGCCGCAGATTCATGCGCAGGGATCGACCGTCACGCTGGCGGCGCTGGAGCAGCAGGCGCTGGCGTCGCGCCAGACGCTCGCCGCACGGCAGGCTCGCCTGCGCGGTGCGGCGGCTGAAGTCGAGCGCCGGCGGAGCGCGATGCGCCCGAGCCTCGAGCTGGGCGGCAGTCTGGCGTTCTCGCCGGGCGGTGCGCTCGAGCGAGTCGCGGCCGCGGACCTGGATCCGGCGCACGACATCCTCGTCGAGGGCGTCCGCGCGTTCACCGACCGCAACGCCTTTGCGCCGCAAGCCCGCTACGGCGCGGTCGTGAGCCTGACGAAGAGCCTGTACGATTTCGGCCGCACATCGCTCGCGATCGAGGCGGCGCGCGCCGAGGAAGCTGCGGCGACCGCCGATCATCGCGCGGCGCGGCGCCAGGTGCTGGAAGAGGTGCGGGGAGCCTATCTGACGTGGCTGGCGGCGAGCGAGCTGGCGGCGATCAGCGACCAAGCGGTCGCTGATGCGCTGGCACGGCTCCGGCGCGTGCAGGACCTCGTTCGTGAAGGGCTGAAGCCCGCCGCCGACATCACGCCGGTCGCGTCAGACGAGGCGCTGGCCAGGCTCGACGCCGCGCGGGCACGGGCCGACGTGGAGAGTGCGCGCATCATGCTCGACGCGGCGGTGGGCGGCGGATTGCCGCTCGATGCGAGGCCCGACGGCAGCATTCTGCGCATCGATCAGGCGACGCCTCTGGGCGGCGAGCGGCGGCCCGAGGTCTCCGCAGACGCCGCGGCGGTGGCGCTCGAACGTCAGAGCGAGGCCGCGCGGGCAACGGCGAGTCTCCACGAACGGCAGCGCGCACCGGTGATCGCGACTGAGGCGCAGCTGGGCCTGCGCGCGCAGAATCCGCTGCTCGGCGACGGCGTGTCAGGCGCGGTGCCGGTATTTGGCGTCGGTCTGTCGGTGCGCATTCCGCTGGCGGATGGCGGCAGCGCCCGCGCCATGGCCACCGTCGCCCGTGCCCAGGCCGACGAACTCGCCGCGCGCGCCCTGGAGCTGACCCAGGCACGGCAGACAGCGCGGCGTCAGGCCGAGGCTGACGGCGCCGCCGCCGAACTGCGGCGGCGCATTGCCCGTGAACTTCTGGCACTTTCGGACACGCGCGTGCGCGATGCCGAGGAGCGCTACGAACTCGCCGGCGGTCGGGTCGAAGCGATCGCCGACGCGACGGCCATGCGCCGCCGCGCCAGCCTGGAGAGCGTGCTCGCTGAGATCGCGGCGGCCCGCGCCCGTTTCACGCTCCAGGATTGGTGACGGCAGCGATATGCCGCATCGGTGGCGACGAATCGTGGTGAGAAAACAAAAGGGGGAGGCGCTGGTGCGCCTCCCCCTTTTCTTGCCCGAAAACGAATCGTCTCTTCTAGAAGCGAACCCGGAACCCGAGGAACATGTTCCGCGGGTTGAGCCACTGGAACTCGTCGAGGTAGCGAGTCGTGCCGCTGCCCGCCTGGAGATCCTGCAGTCGGATGGCGCCCTGGTTGTCGGTGACGTTGAAGATATCCAGGAACACCTCGCCGGTGAAATTGCCCATTTTACGAACGTACTGGATCCGCGCGTCGAACTGGCCCCAGCCGGGGTTCTGGACCGCGCCGATCACGCCGTCCGCCACCCAGAGGTCACTGACACCGTTGAAGTTGTACGGCGTCGTGACCTCGACCGGCAGACGCCGGCTGGAGGCGAACTGCGTCTGGTGCACAACCGTGCCCGAATTCCAGCGGTAGCTGCCACCCACTTCGACACCGAACTTCGTGGTGTACGAACCGCCGATCTTGAAGAGGTTATGGATGGTGCCGGTCACCACGCCATACATGTTGGGCGCGCGTGGATCGAGCCAGAGCACGTCGCCCGCGAAGTCGGCGTTGCCGTCCGAAATCGCGTTGCCCTTCGCGTCGAGGTAGGAGTAGGAACCGAGCAACTGCCACTGGCTCAGGTAGCGCTTACGGAACGTGATTTCGAGCCCGTTGTAGTTGCGCTCGCTGCCCGGCAGCGTGCCGAGGAAGAAGTTGGCTGCCGGATGGTTCGACGCCGTCCACCCGAAGTACTCCCAGCCCAGGAACAGCGTGTTCGGGTTGGTGATGTCACCGCCGAAGGAGGCCGGGTCCGTGTACAGGCCCGGATCGAAGTCTTCGAAGATGTCACGCGTCCGGCGGTGGTAGTACGCCGTCGAGAGGCTCATGCCCCAGCCGAGGTCGGCCTCGTACTGCAGCTGGAGTTCGTCGGTGTACGGCGTCTTCGTCGTCGGCGAGAAGAAACCGTCGATCACCGTCGGGCCGCCGCGGGTGCGGTAGGTGACCCACTGGTTGTTGATGTAGACCTGCTCGTCGCGCTGCTGACCGGTCGCCGTGCCGGCGAAGTTGGTCATGTCCATGCGGACCGGATCGTAGTAGCGGCCCCAGTATGCCGACGCTTTCTGGCGACCGTCGCCGGTCAGGTCGTACACGACGCTCAAACGCGGCGCCCAATTCCAGTCGAAGGCGAAGGTCTGCGCGCCGGTGGTCGCGTAGTGGCTCCACTGCTCGGCGCGCAGGCCGAGGTTGAAGGTGAAGCGGTTCAGCGAGAACTGATCCTGGCCGAAGAACGAGTACCCCTTCACGCGGGTGTCCTGCGGTCCGGGCGCCGTCTGAATGATGCGGTAGTAGTTGATCTGCCCGTTCGGGTTGCCGGTGGTGCTGTTGAACGTCAGCGCCGTGTTCAGCTCGGCCGCCGTGATCGTCCCATTGCGGTCGGTATCGTACAGGTTGTAGAACGTCGCCCGGTTCGGCAGGCCGTTGATCGTGGTGATCAGGCCGTTGAAGTCTGACGCCGTGCTGGTGCGGAACTGCCGTGTCGTCCATCCCGAACCAGTCGAGATGAGACCCGCCGTCACGCCACCGCTCGCCAGGAACTGGTTGGAGATCGACGTGTACTGCGCGAGGTCGGGGCCGGTGTACTGGAGGTCGCGGTGGTCCTCATGGCGGGCCCACTCGAAGCCGCCCTTCAGCGTGTGCCGGTTCCGCCAGACGTGCTGGACCGAGGCCCGGAACTGGACTGTCGGGCGCGTCTCCGGGAAGTTCTGTCCGAAGCCACCGAGCTGTTCGTCGGCGAGCGTCCGCACCATCCCGGTCTGGAAGGCGACCGTGTTGCGCGATGTGTTCTCGACCGTGAAGTCGGAGATGGCCGCGTCGTGATAGCTGAAACCGGCATCGAAGAGCGTGTTGCTCATGACGCGGTTGTAGCCCACCGTGAAATTGTTGCCACCCTGCTCACGGCGCCGGATCCGGCTGTTGGCGACGGTGCTGTCGGTGTCGGCGTCGCGTGTCTGCGGATCGTTGATGAAGGCGAAGGTCAACAGGCTGGAGTTTTCCGGCGAGTAGGTGATTTTCGCGAACCCCTGCTTGGCCGACGTTTCAGCCTGGCGGAGGAACACAAGGGTGTCGGACGCGATCACGTCGCGCACGTCCTTCGTGGTGCGGAAGCTGCCGAAACCCCACAGCTTGTCCTTGACCAGCGGGCCGCCGATGGTGAACGCGGTGTCGCGGAAGCTGAACGTGGCGCCAGGGGCGTGCTGGTTTTCCGCGACGAACGACTCGTTGCGGAAGAAGTAGTTGGCGGAACCGCTGTAGCGGTTCGAACCCGACTTGGTGATCACCGTCGAGACGAGGCCGGCCGCGCCGACGTACTCAGCCGGAAGTCCGCCCGTGACGACCTTCTGTTCCTGAATGATTTCGGTATTCAGGTTGGCGCCGAACGTGCCGGTGATCGGGTCGGTGACGTTGATCGATTCGAAGTAGTAGACGTTGTCGGTCGAACCGCCGATGTTGTCGGCGGTCGCCGAGTTTTCCTTGAAGTTCACGCCCGAACGCGACGCCGGGTTGCCGGTGTTCACGCCGCCCACTTGCCCGTCCGGCAATACGCCGGGCACGAGCTGCAGGTAGCTCTGGTAGGAACGGCCCGTCGGGAGCTTCTCGGTGAGCTGCAGCGTGATGTCGGTCGCCGACATCGCGCGCGTGACGTCCACGACCGGAGTCGAGACGGCGACGACGACCTGCTCGGTCACCGTGGTGAGCGACATTTGCAGGCGGAGGGTCGTGACCTGACCGCTGCGCACGAGGATGTGCAGCCGCTCATGATCGCGAAAGCCCACCAGCGTAGCTCGCACCGTGTAGTCGTTCGAGGGCGCGAGTGCTTCGATTGTCGCGACACCTTCACCATTGGTAATGGCCGTGCGCGCGGTCACCACGTCCGGGGCCGACACCGACACCGTCACGCCCGCGAGACGAAGACCCTGGGGATCTTCGAGGATGACGCTCATCGAGCCCGTTGTGGAAACCTGTGCACTTGCCGTACTCGCACTGCCTATGCCTAGAGCCAGTAAGAGTAGTAACCCGACGCTGATTCGAAACCGCATGGCCGTACTCCTTGAAGTGGACGCCGCGTTCCGCACGATATGTCCGGGGCGCAGATGTCCGCGTGTTGCACGGGCGTTCCAGTCTTGATACCAGACACGGTCCGCCCGGCAGCGTTACGTCACAGTAACTATTGAGACAATAAGTGAAAATGTGACGGTTTACGCAGACAATCTGTCGACTTTGTCCGTCTAAAACCAATTCCCCGATGTGTCGCCGGAACCACGCCCGGTCAGGTGGACGCGGCACTCAGCGGGCGACGGCGTCGTCCTGGTCGCGTCTGAACAAGCTCAAATATTCAATAAATACGACCATAATTGGTCTAAATCGTTGATATCTGGAGCTCCAGTCCTCTCAGCGGCTGGGCTGTGCGGGGCATTTGAAACAACATGATTGGCGGTAGCCGTTTTGAGGGGTGGCGGGGCCGCCGGTCGGCTCACCGGCCTGTGCACAGAACTGCACGCCACGAAGCCGCACGCAGCCTCAGAGCGAAACTGCTGACACCCAGATGTCTTTCCACGAAGCTCTGCGGGCTGCGATCTCGTGGCGAAGGTTTGTGTCGGGGTCTCAGAAGAGCGGATGGACGTTCGAGAAGAGAATGTTGCCCAGCGTGTAGAAGCGCACGCAGGTTGACAGCAGGGCGAGATGCGCGAAATCGCTGCTCAGGCTGCCGAGGAGGATCGGAATCGGAAACAGCACCGAGCAGTAGCGCCCGAGTCCTTCGGTCTCGCCCGACGACAACGGCAGCACGAGCCCGAGCACGACAATTGCGGCGTAGCCGGTCCCAAAGGAGCGCCAGATGAACGGCACGGTCACAAGCGCGAAGGCGGCCATTCCAGCGTTGAGCGTGTCGTACGGCGCCATACGATCAGTCGTCAGGAACTCCATCGGGTGAGTCATGAGCGCAGTCGCGACGCGCGATAATCCGGTCAGTGGGTTTCCGCCAGGGTGGTAGCCCCAGCGCTCGATGCTGGCGTACCACTCGAACGGGTTGCCCGAGAGCTGATAGTTGAACGCACAATACGCGCCGATGCCGGCGAGACTGGCCGTCACTGCGGCGAGCGCCGGAATCCGCTGTCGCGGGTTGGCCTGGCCGGCCTGCCAGGCCAGCCAGCCAAGGGCAGGCACGAACATGATGCCGTTGACCCGCGTCGCGGTCATCGCGGCGCCGGCGACCGCCGCCCACATCCACCGCCGTGTCCGAATCGCGTAGACCGCGCCGACGAGCGTCAGCAGAAACAGTGATTCGCTATACACGGCGCCGAAGAAGTACGCCGAGGGCAGAATCGCCGCGTAGACGCTGGCGCGGATGGCGGCGGGTTCCGGTACGTCGAGCCGCGCCAACTGACAGATCAGCCACATCGCGCAGCCGAACGCGAGCCACGAAATGGCGATCCCGGCGAAATAGAAATGCTCTTGAGCGCCGCCCATCAGCCGACCGCCGACGCCCATCAGCTGCGGATAGAGCGGAAAGAATGCGAGGTTGCTGCGTCCGCCTTCGACGTAGCGATATCCCTTCGACGCGATGTTGTGGTACCAACCCGAATCGAAGCGGGCGAAGCGGTCCCAGAAGGGATTCGGCCGCTTCAAGACCGTGAATCCCTGGTTCTGGTAATTCGGAATCGTGACGGTACCGAGGAAGCCAACCGCCATGCCGGCGAGCCGGAAACACAACGCCAGCATCACGATCTTGGCCCAGAGCGGAAAGCTCGCGCGCCTTGTGCCGACAATGATCGAGGTTGGGGACGCGACGACAGCGGCGGAGCTCGGCGGAGTCACGGATCAGCCTGGAACGGGAATTGTAGAGGCTGCCGAGTCGTTGTCAAGCTCCGTCCTACGTTTCGGACCGCCCGCCAAACCGTGGACGGATCGCTGTCGACCAACCGGTCGGGACGGACTCTCGAGTTGACGGGCGGCCCCCCTCTGTGTTCTCTAGTGCATCTGAGAGGTAGCGTCATGATTGCTCGCCGCGTCTTCATGCTGACCATCGGCCTAGCCCTCGCGATCGGGCCGATCCTGCGCGCGCACCATTCAGAAGCCGCCGAATACGACACCACCAAGCCGGTGAAGATCACCGGCACGCTCAGGAAAGTCGAGTGGGCGAATCCGCACGTCTGGTTTTACGTCGACGTGACCGAGACCGACGGCAAGGTGACGACGTGGGGATTTTCGACGCAGCCACCCGGTGCGCTGATGCGCCGCGGCGTCACGAAGGACGCATTGAAGCTGGGCGCGACGGTCAACGCCGAAGGCGTGCGCGCCAGGGACGGATCGAATAACGCCGCGATGCGCCGGCTGACGTTCGCGGACGGCACGCAGGTACTGACGCCGGCAGAAGGTGGTGGACGATGAGAACGCAGTGGATCGCCGGCACGGCCGTGGCTGCGGCGTGCGCGCTGGCGCTCGGTCACACGATACAGGCGCAGGATGGACCGCGCCTGCCGGATGGCAAACCCGACTTCTCAGGCATCTACACGCCGCCGGCCACGGTCAACGCGACCGGACCGCGCGGCAATCTGATCTTCAACGCCGACAAGATGGCGCCGGTGAAACCGGGCGCCGAGAGCCTGCTCTACCATCCGCGCACCGGCGACACGCGCCTCGACGAGCCCCGCGCGATGTGCCTGCCGTCCGGCTTTCCGTCGGGGATGTTCTACATCCTCCCGATCCAGATCGTGCAGCACCCGAAGTACATCGTGATCATTCCCGAACTGCAGCGCGCCGCGCGGATCATCCCGACCGACGGCCGCCCGCACCGCGAGGGGCTCGAGCCGTCGTACTACGGCGACTCGGTGGGGAAGTGGGAGGGCGACACGCTGGTCGTTGATACCGTGAACTTCAAGCCGTGGATCCTCGACGACTACCACTACACGGATCCGACCAAGAGCCGCTGGCATACGGATGCGCTGAGAGTCACCGAACGGATCACGCGCGCCGGCAACAAGCTCCAGTATCAGGTCACGATCGACGATCCGAAAATCTTCACGCGCCCGTTCTCGCAGGACTTCGAGCTGACGCTTCGGCCCGACTGGGACAAGATCGGGCTCCTCGAGTACGTCTGCGAAGAGAACAACCGCTGCGCCGGCGGCAACTGCCGCGACGCGAAGTGAGATCGCGCGCCTAGTGAACCGCGGCCTTGGGAGGCGGCGCGTCGACGACGCGCCGTTTCAAATCCAGCGCCTTCTGCTGCGGGTTGAACGGACCGAACCGATCCTCCAAGCAGTCGACCATCCGCTCGATCGCGGCGCGTCGTGTGGGTTCAGTGACTTGGAGCGTCACGCCCGCCGAATCTCTCACGCGTTCCTTGCCTTCAGCGCCGTCGTGGACGAACGCGACCGCGACGTATGTGGTTTCGGGATGCTCGATCAGTTTCGCAATGTGCATCTCGCAGACCCGCTCGCCGAACGCATGCACCAGAATCTCGCTCATGACTTTGCCTCTGTCAGACGTGTTCTGATACTCAATTCGGCCACGCTCGAAAGCGCTTGAGTCGGCTCCCGAGCGCTCGAGTCCGCTCGCGCGGCACCGTTGCACGCTCCCCGCCATTGCATGCCTCTGCATCTATCGTCGCTGTCAGCGGCGTTCGCGGCGGCCTGACGCCCTTTCTTACCGGGCCGATCGTTTCACGACGGCGATCCCCCACGGCCCGGTGCCGACGGAAATCTTCTTCGTCACCTGCTTGCCGGCAATGTCGATGACCGTCACGTCGTTCGACGGCCCGTTGGCCGTGTAGACGGTCCGTCCGTCCGGCGAGACCGCGATACCCCAGGGCCGTTGACCGGCTTCGATCGATCCGGCCACCTTGTTCGTCGCCGCATCCACGATCAGCACCATCTTGCTGCGGCCGGTCGACACGTAGACCGTCTTGCCATCAGGCGCGGCGACAGTACCCATCGGCCGCATGCCCGTGCCGAGGTCGATCGTTCGCAGCACGGCCAGCTTCTTCACGTCGATCACCGTGAGCGACGCGCCGTTTTCCGACGGCACGTAGGCGCGTGATCCGTCGGGCAGGAACGCGATCGATCGCGGCCGCGGTCCGACCTTCACCGACTTGACGACCTTCTTCGCCGCCGGATCGATCACGTAGACCGCGCCATCGTCTTCAGAGGTCACCCAGACGCGGCCGCTGCCGGGTTCGACTGTCACGCCTTCGGGTTCTTCACCGGTTTTGAAGCGGTCGACAATCTCGCCGCTCTCGATATCGACGACGCTGGCTTGGGCGGCGTCTTCGTTGGCGACGTAGACGTGCCGGCCGTCCGGGCTGAGAGCGACCTGTTCGGGATCCGGTCCGCTCGCGAGCACTTTGAGCAGCTTGCCCTGCACCAGATCGACGACGCCGATGCCATCGGCCTTGCGGTCGGGAGGCGGCAACGTCTTCTCGTCCACGCCGGGACCCGCGTTCGGCGAGCCGCTCAGTGCGACATACAGCTTGGATCCATCCGGACTCGCCGCCAGTCCGCGCGGCCGCTTGCCGAGAGGAATCGTCGTGACGACGTTCAGGGTGGCTGCGTCGATGACCGTGAGATCGCCAGAGGTCTCGTTGGTGACGTAGATGCCCAGCTCCGGCATCTGCGGTGGAGGCGGCGGCGCCGGGGCGGCAGCGGCCGGCGGCGGCGTCGTGGCCGGCTGCGGTTCGGACGTGCCGCACGCGATGGTCGCGGCAAGCGCCGCCAGGCTGGCGATCAGATGGATGCGTTTCATGAGTTCACACTCCGGGAATGATCGGACCGGATCTTACTCGGGTTGGAGCAGGTCCGCCGATTCGTCCCGGAGCAGAACGGGGAGAAGACGTCGGCTGGTTACTCGACTTCGGACAACGGTGTTTCTGCGGGTCCGGCGATGACATCACCGGCCGGCGTGAAGCGTGACCCGTGGCAGGGACAGTCCCAGGTGTGCTCGGCGGTGTTCCAGCTCACCGTGCAGCCCATGTGCGTGCAGAGGGCCGAGCGAAGTGTGGTGGTACCGTCGCGGTCTCGGAACGCGGCGACCTTCCGGTCTTTCCACTCCACGATCTTGCCTTCGCCGCGCTTCACGTGGCGCAGCGACCGCGCCTCGGCGCCGGCGAAGCGGTCCCGAATCATGTAGTACGGGTAGTCGGCGTTCTCTTTCAGGTAGTCCCACAACCCGCGCGTCAGCGCTTTCCGGGCAGGATCGAAGAGATCCGTCCACGGATTGGCGCGTTCGAGAATCGCATCGGCGATCATCATGCCGGCCAGGGTGCCGAACGTGAGGCCGTTGCCGCCATAGCCGGTCGCCGCGAATTGATGGCCGGCGGTTCGTCCGATGTAGGGCAGACCGTCGGGCGTCTCGATGACCTGTCCAGACCAGCGGTGTGTCAGCTCCACGTCGGGGAGGAGCGCGGCCAGACGTTCCTCGAGGTGCCGATAGCACGCCTCGGTATCGTGCTGCTGGCCGGTCTTGTGATCCGCGCCGCCGAAAATGACCACGTCGAATCCCTTGTGCGGTTCGACGCGCAGGTAGTAGTACGGGTCGCCCGTGTCCCACCATAGGGCGTCCGGCATGGTGTGCGACCGCAGGCGTCCGGCGACGACGTAGCTGGTGTAGAGCGCCAGCTTGGTTTGAAAAAGCGTCGCGCCGGCAAGGCTGGCGAGTCCGACCAGCGGGTTGTGCGTCGCGATGACAATGTCGTCGCACGTGACGGTGTGGCCGTTCGCAGTCACCGAACGTGGATCGTCGGAGAAGTCGTCCGCCGCGGAGTGTTCGTAGATCCGCCCGCCAAGATCGACCAAGGCCCTGGCGACACCGGCCAGGTAGCGGCGCGGATGAACGCGCGCCTGATTCTCAATGCGGAACCCGGGCCGATCGACGAGCGGGACGCGTTCGAGAAACTCGACGTCGAACCCGAGTTCGCGGGCCAGCGACGCCTCATCCTGAAGCCGTCCTGCGTCCTTGCCGTTCTCGTCCGGTGGCGCGTGAAGGTAGCCGTCGACCCACGCGAACCCGGCGTCGATCTCGTGTTCGCGCACGATGCTGTCGATCTGGTCGATCGCGGCGAGACCGGCATCCCACACGGCTTGCGCATGATCGCGCCCGAACTGTTTCACCAGCTTACTCAGCCGCACATCGGTCACGACCGTCAGATGCGCGCTCGTGTGGCCGGTGTCGATCGCGGCGCAGCGTTCGCGTTCGAGCACGACGACTCGTTTGCCCGCCTTCGTCAACAAATACGCGGTCGTGAGGCCGGTGATCCCGGCGCCGACGACGACCGCGTCAGCGGTGATGTTTTCGGCGAGCTTGCTGAACGGCGGGAGGCCGGAGGTTGCCGCCCAGTACGGTGTGGTGGCGATGTTCGTCGTCGGCATGGGACTACCGATGCGGCTCAATCAGGTGGTGGGTCTCGCCCAGTTCGATTCGCTCGCCGGTGAGCCAGCCCTTCGCGAGCTCGAAGAGCACCACCGGCTTCGGTTCGTTGACTTCGAGGTAGACGGCGGCATGGATGTCGACCTTGGCCATCGCGCGCGATTCGAGATGTCCATCAGCGCGGCGAGTCGTCATCATCGCGATCTTGATTTCGTCGATGAGGCCGTAGAACTGCTCCAAATCGGACTTCATGGCCCACTCTCGAGTCAGCGCTGATGTTTCGGCGGAGCGTGCCCGCCGGATTTCCGGGCATGCGCCAGTTCCTTGTCCGCGTCCTGTTCGGACGGCGCCTGTGGCTGATCGCCGCCTTCCTCGTCGAATTTCTGGACCCGTTCCTTGGTCTGATCAGTCGCGCCGGACGGGCTGGCCGGTGGCGTGTCGCGGTCCCTTTCGGTGGCGGCTCGTGTATCGGTCATTGATCTCTCCTTCGCCCAGAAGAGCAATCACCATGCCCGTTCGTACGGACGCGAGGTGGAAAGCGATTGCTCCAACTGAACCAGCGGCCGCTAGACCCGCGGCGGATCGGACTCACGCGCGTAGTGACGGTGCTTGGCGACCGCCGCGATGAAGTCGTCGCTTGCCGCGGCCAGGTCTGACGCGGCGATCAGTCCGGGATCCGCGGCGCCGTCGGGCAGTGTGGCGTCGATCCCGCAGGCTTGCAGCAGCTTCGCCGCCGCGCCGGGCACCAGGATCGTCTTGCAGTGGCGGTATTGATCCTTGATGAACTCGAGCACCCGGCCATCGGCGCGAAGGGCGCCGATGGCACCGGCGCCGTCGGGGAGCATCCGGCCCGCCGGAACGACCGGCACCAGCTCCTCAGGCACGATCTTCGTCGCGTCGAGGACGTCAAAGGTGAACTGTTCGGCTTGCTCTTCGGTGAAGATCTGGATGCCGGGTTCCCATTCAGGATAGGCGTCGGCTTCGATGGCTTCCCACAGATCGCGCCGATGGAAATCGGAGTCGGCGCCAGGCATCTTGACCGCCTCGTCCCAGACCAACGAATGCGTACCCGCCTTGGGATTCCAGTGGAACTTGACGAAGCGCGATTCACCCTTCGCGTTGACGAACCGATAGGTGTGCACGCCGAAGCCTTGCATGGTCCGGTAGCTGCGCGGGATGGCGCGGTCGGACATCGCCCACATCAGCACGTGCGTGATTTCCGGCATGAGCGAGGCGAAGTCCCAGAACGTGTCGTGCGCGGAGCCCGCCTGCGGCATCGCGAAATGCGGCTCCGGCTTGGCCGCATGGACGAGATCGGGAAACTTCATCGCGTCCTGGATGAAGAAGACCGGCAGGTTGTTGCCGACGAGATCCCAGTTACCTTCGTCGGTGTAGAACTTGACCGCGAAGCCGCGGACGTCACGGGCGGTGTCGGTGGATCCGCGCTCGCCGAGGACGGTCGAAAAGCGCACGAACACCGGCGTCTGTTTGCCCGCCTCGGCAAAGATCGACGCCCGCGTCACATCCTCGAGCGCTGTCGTGCATTCGAAGAAACCGTGCGCGGCCGACCCGCGCGCGTGAACGATGCGCTCGGGGATTCGCTTGTGGTCGAAATGGGTAATCTTCTCGCGGAGGATGAAGTCCTCGAGCAGCGTCGGACCACGGAGGCCGGCCTTCAACGAACTCTGATTGTCGCCAACCGGAACGCCCTGATTCGTCGTCAGCACCTGACCACTCGAGTCGACGCGGACTCGATCGAGCGGACCCACCGTGCGGTTCTGGCCGATGTTCGCTCCGCCGCTGCCGACCTTGTCGGATCCGTTCCGCTCGCTGACCGTGCTCGCGCCCGCAATCGGATCGGCAGGCTCGGCGGACTCACCACTCACGGTCGTTCTACTGTTGCGCACCGAAGTGCTCTTCTTGGAGTCTGGCGAGGGCTTTGCCATGGTGTGCCGTCGCAAGAGCACTATGCGTACCAGGCGTAACGAGAGTTCCGCTAGGGACAGGCTTCAGACTGTCCGTCCTTCAGCTAGCCCGGCACGTTTCTTTCAAGGTGAAACCACGTGTCCACCAACAACCAGCTGTTGCGCATGGGCCGGCCGCTCTGGATGGAGCTGCATCGACCGAGACGGCGCTATCCCTCGTTGCGCGGGCGGCGGATGGTCGAGGTGGCGATCGTCGGCGGCGGAATCACCGGAAGCGCCGCCGCGGCGCTCTTCGCCGAGGCCGGTGTGTCGGTGGCGCTGCTCGAGTCACAGCTGGTCGGGCGCGGCAGCACCGGCGCCAGTTCAGCGCTGCTGCTTCAGGAGCCCGATCTGGGACTGTCCGAGCTGGCCCAGAAATACGGCACGTCCACGGCACGACGGATCTGGCGATTGAGCGACCGGGCACTGCGGACTTTTCTGTCTACGCTGCGGCGTTTGCGCATCTCGTGCGACTGCCGCACGCAGGCTTCGGTGTACTTCGCGCGCTCGACCGACGGCGTGGCCCGCCTGCAGACGGAACTGCGTCTGCGTCGCGCGGCCGGCTTCTCCGTCGAGTGGCTGACGCCGCGCGACCTGCGCCGGCTGGCGGGGCTGGCGGCGTACGGCGGCATCCGCACTACCGGCAGCGCGCAGATCGATCCGTATCGCGCCACGACCGGGTTGCTGGACATCGCGGCGCAACACGGCGCCGAGATCTTCGAGCGGACAATGGTGCGTCAGATCATCCGGACCAGGAGCGGCGTCCGAATCCGCACCACGCAGGGCAGCGTCGAGGCCGCGACCGTGATCGTAGCCACCGGCTATGCGACCGAACGGTTTCGTCCGCTCGCGGGTCGTTTCCAGATGGACCGGACGTACGTGCTGGCAACACCGAAACTGCGGCCGGCGCAGATCCGTGAGCTCGGCATCGGCCCTGTGATGGTGTGGGATACGGAGCGGCCCTATCACTACGCGCGCTGGACGCCGGATCGCCGCCTGATTCTGGGCGGCGGCGACGTTCCGGTTCGGCCAGGCAGCCGGCGGGCCGCGTTCGCGTCCGGCGTGAAGGATCTTCGAGAACACTTCGAGTCGGTGTTCCCTGCGCTCGCGGACATCGGCATCGAGTACGCGTGGGAAGGACTCTTCGCGAAGACCGCCGACAGCCTGCCGCTCGTCGGTCCGCACCGGCGCTATCCGTCGCATCTGTTCGCGCTCGGCTACGGCGGCAACGGCATGACCTTCGGCTATCTCGCGGCGGAAATGCTCCTCGAGCAGTTTGGCGGGAAGCACTCGCGCGATCACGCACTCTTCGCGTTTTCGCGGTGAATTGTTGTCACGGACAGGCTAAAGCCTGTCCCTACCGGAGTCACGGAGCCACGGACAGCCTGATGGCTGTCCCCACCGGAGATTTCTGCAAGTGAGCGTTGACGCCTCGCTCCGCTCCGGCGATAATCGCTGCCTCATGAATTACCCGGCTGACGAACCGATCGCCACGATTTGCGGCGGCGCCCTTTCGGTCGCACTGCAAATGGAGGTCGTCGTCTAAGCCGGAAGCGTTCAACGTCAGTTTCTGACCACGCCCTTCCGGAGATTCCGGAAGGGCGTTTGGCTTTTCAGGGATCTCCGCCGGGCGGTCAGCACGAGGCCGTCATGCGTGCGGGACCCGCGGTCCATCTCGATCAGCTCTCCAAGTCGTTTCGCGTCCGTCGTCCGCGCGGCAGCGGGCTCGCGGCCCGTGTGTCCGACGCCGTGCGGCCGCGGACCGACGTGGTGATCGCCGTCGATCGGCTCTCGTTCTCGATCGAACCGGGTGAGCGCGTCGCCTTCATCGGTCCGAACGGCGCCGGCAAGTCGACGACACTGAAGATGCTGGCGGGGATCCTGCAGCCCGACGCGGGTGAGGCGCGCGTGCTCGGCTTGGTGCCGTCGCGCCAGCGCCGGCAGCTCGCGTTTCACGTCGGGACCGTCTTCGGCCAGCGGTCGCAGCTCTGGTATCAGCTCCCCCCGCGCGACACGTTCGATCTGCTCGGCCGGGTGTATGAACTCGATCGGGCCGCGACGCGCCGGCGGATTGACGCGCTGACCGAGGTCTTCGGGCTCGGCGCCTTTCTCGACACACCGGTCCGTCAGTTGTCGCTCGGCGAGCGGATGCGTTGCGAGATCGCGGCGAGTCTGCTGCACGCGCCGCGCGTGCTCTTCCTCGACGAGCCGACGATCGGATTGGACGTGGCGGCCAAGGCGACGATTCAGTCGCTGCTCCGCCTGCAGTCGGAGCGCGACGGGGTCACGCTGCTGCTGACCTCGCACGACACCGACGACATCGAGAAGATCTGCGACCGCGCGGTCGTGATTCACGGCGGCCGGTTGCTGTGGGACGGCCGCATCGAGGACCTGCGGCGGCGCTATCTCACCACCAAGCGCGTGACGGTGTGGAGCGAAACCGCGGCGCTCGTGTTGTCGCTGCCCGGCGTGCGCGTCATCCGGTCCGCCGACTACAAAACCGAAGTGGAAGTGTCGCTTGACGTGACCACGGTCGGCCATGTCGTCGATGCCGCGCTCAAGCAGGGGATGGTGCACGACCTGGCGATCGAGGACGCGCCGCTGGACGTCGTGATCCGCGCGCTGTATGCGCATGCGGCGCCCGCAGGAGCAACGCCATGAAGTACTTCGCCTTCGTGCGCCTTGCCGCCCGCGGTGCCATTCACGCCCGCGGCGAACTGCTCGGCCGCGCGGTGTTCTTCGCCGTGATCCTGTTCGTGTTCACGAGCCTCTGGACTGCCGTGCAGGAGTCCGGCATGCCGATCGCCGCCGCTCCGGCGTCGCTCGTGTGGTATCTCGCCATCACCGAGTGGATCCTGCTGAGCGCGCCGGCGATTCACATCGACATCCAGGAGTCGATCCGCCGCGGCGATGTCGTCTGCCAGCTGGGGCGGCCGGTGTCGTTCGTCGGCGCCGCCCTCGCCGAGGGGATCGGCCTGCTGCTGGTGCGCGCGCCGATCCTGTTTCTCGTCGCCTGCGGCTGCGCCTACGCCCTGACCGGACAGGTGCCGCCGCCGAGCGTACTGGCCGCAGTCGTGCCGCTCGGTCTCATCGGATCGGCGGTGATCACGGCGCTGTTTCTCGGCCTCGGCCTCTGCGCCTTCTGGCTCGGCGACGCGTCGCCGCTCTGGTGGGTGACGCAGAAGCTGATCTTCGTGCTCGGGGGATTGATGATGCCGGTCGCGCTCTATCCGACGGTCATCCAACGGGTCGCAGCGTTCACGCCGTTTCCGGCCATTCTCGCCGGTCCGGCGACGCTGGCCTTGAATGGCAGCACGGCCGGCGCTGGAACGCTGGCGCTCGTGCTGGCGGCGTGGAGCATCGCGACGGTCGCGGCGGTGGAATGGCTGTTCCGGCGTGCGACCGGATCGCTGACGGTGAACGGCGGCTAAATCATCGATGAATGATGATTGATGAATGATGATTTGAAGGCTGACCCATGAGGACGATCGCTCGACATCTGACGTTTGCTCAAGCGCTGTTCGGGATGAACGTGAAGGCGCAGCTGGCGGAGCGCGGGGCGTTCCTGCTGCAGGTGCTGTTCATGATGCTGAACAACGTCACCTATTTCGTCTTCTGGTGGGCGCTGATGCGTCGGGTTCCCAGCGTGCGCGGCTGGACCATTGGCGACATCCAGGTGCTCTATGGCGTCGTCGCGGCCGGCTTCGGGATGGCGGTCGTGTTCGGTGGCGGCGTGAAGGAACTCGGACGCTACGTGCACGACGGCGGGCTCGACACGCTGCTCACGCAGCCGCGGCCGGTGCTGCCGTACGCGCTCGGGCTGCGCCTGCAGGCGTCGGGCATTGGCGACGTCATCACCGGCCTCGCCTTCATTGCGTCGTCTGGCGCGGTGGCGTGGTCAGCGGTGCCGTTCGTCACCCTGGCGATCCTGGCCAGCGCCCTGACCATCGTCGCGAGCGGCGTCGTGTTCTTCAGCCTCGCGTTCTGGCTCGGGAAGACCGACACGCTGTCGCGTCAGCTGTGGGAAGTGCTGATCACGTTCGCGCTCTATCCGGAGCCGCTGTTCGGCGGCGCCCTGCGATTGATGCTGTTCACGCTCGTCCCCGCAGGATTTGTCGGCTACCTGCCGGCGCACGTGGTGCGGGCACCGTCGCTGTGGTTGGCGGTGGAAGTCGTCATCGCTGCCGCGGCGTACGTGGCCATCGCCTTTGCGGTGTTTCACCGTGGGCTGGCGCGCTACGCGTCCGGCAGCCGGTTCGGGACGTTCGGCTGAAATGCCGAAAATGCGCCACGAAAACACGAAGACACGAAATGTTCCTTGGTCGGTGAAGCTTGTCTCAAATGCGCCACAGAGACACTGAGACACAGAGTGCCATCCAGACGCATCGCCTCACGGCGCACCGCCTGCGTCACGGCGCTCGACGCGGCCCCGCCACGGGGCGTGACCGCAGGTTCGCCCCCCGCACACAAGCGACTCTGTAGTGGAGTTCGTCGCTTGTGTGCGGAGCGCGAACGCGCGGACAGCCAGCCGGCTACGCAGGCCGCCCGCGTCTTAGCGGATCACAACTGGAGTCTCTGTGAACTCTGTGAGCTCCGTGTTGAGAGCTTTGATCTGCTGATCTGGTGTGATGCGTCGCCGGATTTAGAGTTCAACCGATCACGATCACGCGCGGGCCGTAGCTGGTCATCACGCTGCGCTTGCGATCGATCTCGCGTTCGACGCGTTCGACGAGCTGCTGCGCGTAGGTCAGCCATCGGCCTCCGTCGGGCGAGGCCGCGGCGTGGTTCAGCAGGACCGCATCGACATCTTCGAGATCGAGGTAGTGCCAGCCGATCCACGCTTTCGACTTGTCGTACCAGAGCGTCGCGGTGAATTCGTCCAGCCGCTGACGAATCATGCGCGCGCGCTCACGCAGGGCGGTGATCTGGTCCGGCGCCGTGGCGTTCCATTCTTTGCTCATCCCGGCGCCATCGCCGAGGGCCCTGGGCAGGCCATCCAGATACAAGACCGGAAAACCGTAGCGTTCGGAAAGCGCGTCGACGATGGCCACCGTGCGCGCCTCGCGTCGCCGCCGATCGCTGACGACGACGAACTGCGGCGGCCGGAGGTTGGCGCAGGCGATCGCTTCATCGGTCGTTTCGGCGACGTCGACGGTGAACCGCCGTCGTGCCAGATCGTGCAGCAACGATCGTCCGGCGCGATCCTGGCTGGGGTCAACGAGGAGGACATGAAGGCGCTCGAACGACACTGAATTCACGCTATGTGTGCATTCGGCAGACTCGATGTCCGCTTTAGTCCTACCTGCGTCCTGCTCACGACTTCACAACGAGCCCGCAGAACACGCAGAGCTGCTCTTTCTTCAAAAGGGCGCTCGGTGGTTTCTGCGATCTCGTTGTGAAGTTCTTGCCGCGACGACCTATTGACCGCCGGTCGCTGGACGGCTGCGGTCGGACGACAGGAACCGCAGCAGCTCGGTGTTGACGATGTCCGGCGTTTCTTCGTGCGGGTTGTGCCCGGCGCGCGGAATCAGCACGGCCGTCGCGTTCGGCAGGATCTTCACCGCTCGCCGCGCGTCATCGGCGAAGGCCGGATAGTCCTCGACGCCGCCCATCACCATCGTCTTCGTTTGAATCTGCGGCCAGTCGTTCACGGTCGAATCGATCGAACGGAGATTGCCGCCCAACTCGCGGACGTAGGCGAGACGCGGCCACTCGGCGGAGAGGCGCACGCCGTGGCGGATGCGCAGGTGCTCGAGGTACTCGGGCTTCCAGACGACGTAGCGCGACAGTTCGGTGCGCACATCCGCCTCGTAGGCCTTCTGCAGATCCGGCTGCACGTCCACGTCGCCGTCGAACGGACGATAGCCGCGTCCGGCACGGTTGTCGGCGAGGCCGATCGGATTGATCATCACGAGATGCGTGGTGCGTTTCGGATAGAGGAACGCGAAGCGCGTCGCCATCTGTCCGCCAATCGAGTGGCCGACGATCGCCGCCTCCTGAATCTTCAGGTGATCGAGAAGTGACGCCGTATTCGAGGCGTGGAGGCTGATGCTGTAGGGAAGGATCGCCTTCGAGCTCTTGCCCCAGCCGAGACGGTCTTCGACGACGACGCGAAAGCCGGCCTTGCTGAGCGCGGCAATCTGCGACTTCCAGTACCAACCGTAGTAGCTGCCGCCGTGCAGCAGCACGACGGTCTGGCCGTTCGGCGTGCCCGCCGGCGCGACGTCCATGTAGGCGATCCGGACGTCCTGGCCGAAGAGCTTCAGATTCATGAAGCTGACGGGGTACGGGTAGACGATCTCCTCGAGATTGATCGAGAGCGGTCCCCACGAGGCGAGCGGCGAGGCGGGCGGACGCTGCTGGGCTGCGGCGGGAGCGGATGAAAGGGCGAAGACGAGCGCGCCGATGAGCGCAGTCGTCGTGACTCGCGAACCGTTGGACATGATCAGTACTCCTGCATCAGGACGTGTTCGCGTAACTGTAACCCAGCGGCCTCGCTCCGCCCCGCCTCTTGAGGGTCCGGCTGCCGCCGAGCGACCTCTTGTGGGGTCCGGCCTCAGCCGGACCTGGAGCAACTAAGGCATATGCAGTACCTGACCGGGCTTGATCTTGTTGGGATCGCTCAGCTGATCCCGGTTCAGTTCGAAGATCTTCACGTAGTCGGCGGCGTTGCCCAGGTGGTCTCTCGCGATCTTGCTCAACGAGTCGCCGGCTTTCACCGTGTAGGTTTTGGGGGTGGCGGCCGAGGCGGTGTCGGCGCTGGCGCTGTGTACGGGCCCGCCCGTGACCTGGATGTCGGCGACGATGTCCTCCCGCCAGGTGGGAATCGTCTTGATCGCATTCCAGATCTCGTTCTTTTCGGCCTCGGTTGCGACGGTGCCTTTGAAATGGAGCTTTCCGTCGCGCTCCTCGGCATTGCCATGGAATTTGCCCTTCGCGGTCTGAATCGCGTAGGCGTACATGTCTCGCATACCCATTTCTCACCTCTTGACTGGTCATTGACGAGCAGAATCCTCGTCCGCCAGAAGAGGAAGCAAGAACATCGCCGGACGGATCAAATCGTGCTCTTCCCACGCCGGGCGAGGTAAATGAGCATGTGGTGGCCGAATCTCGGGTGTTTGTTGCTTCAACACGACGATCGGATTCGGCGTGTGCCAGGCCGTCTCTATCTCGAGTGCGACACGTGCGGCCGCGAGACACGGGGCTGGGATTTGACGAAAGGCGTCAAGGGAAGCACTCGGCCGCCGTCCCTTCGCTCGAGCGCTAGCCCATCGCGTCTAGCCCAAACGGTAGGGAGCCTCCCGGGGCCTTGACACGGAGACGATCGTCCCGGATCATCTCCGCACCGTGACATCCATTGCCCGGCGTTTCGCCGCGGCCGTGTTTGCGATCGCCATGTTCGCAGCCGATACCAGTCTGTGCGAAGGCTGGAGCGGCACGGCGGACACGCGGATGGCGTGCTGCAAAGACGGCAGTTGTCCGATGCACAAGAAGAAGATCCGCCCGCGGAGCACACGTCAGATCACGCAGGCGGACGCCGATGCGTGCTGCGCCGGCGAAGCCTCGCGGACGCCTGCCCGGACGACCCACGCGTTTCGAACGCTGTCGGCCCACGTGCTCGGACACGGCGTGGTACGGTCTGACGACGTTTCAGCGCGCCCCTTCAGCGTGCGGGCAACGCCGGCCGCGCCGATTCCGATCTCGCCGCCGCCTCGACATCTCCTGCTGTCCGTTTTCCTGATCTAGCGCCGTTCCAGCCGACGTGTCTCTTGCGGGCCGCGACCCGCATGGTTCCAACCCGTTGCCGGGAGGGTCCCTTGGTCGACTGTGTCGTCGATGCTGTTCAGAAGATCGTGCTCATCACCCTGCGCGGTGAGTTAAGTGGCCGCATGCTCGAGGAGGTCACTGCGCGTCTGTCGCGGCAGCCACTCGGCGGAGACTTCGCGCAGTTGATCGATCTGCGCGAGGCCCGCTGCGCGCAGGTTCGCGCCTCGGAGATCCAGTTGCTGGCCTCGGTGGATGTGCAGGCCACGACGCGACGGGCGATCGTCGTGTCGGATCCGCTCACCTTCGGCCTGGTCAGGATGTTTCAAGCGCATCGCGAGGCGCACGGCGCCGCCGACCGTATCGCCGTGTTCCGCGACCCGCGGTCCGCGGAAGCATGGCTGTTAGGGGAGATGTTCGCGAGCGCCACCGAAAGCCCCGGTCTGTCGGTCGGGTAGAATCGCGCGCGTGAGATACACCGCGCTCGCTGTCCTTCTCGGAGCCGTGATCGTCGCGCCGGCGGCGCCGCTTGCGCAATCACCGCCCGTCAACGCCGTCGCCGCTGGCGATCTTGTCGTCGATCCGCCGACGCTCATCAACCTCGGATTCGAGTGGCTGATCGAGGGTGACGCGAACCGGTCCGCGACGGTCGATGTCTCGTACCGGAAGAGCGGGGAGACCGCCTGGCGGCAAGGGTTGCCGCTGCTGCGGCTCCAGAACGAACGTGTGCGGTCGGGCCGGCAGATCGACGTCACCGTCCCGAACATGTTCGCGGGCAGCATCCTGGATCTCGAGCCGGACACGAGCTACGAAGCGCAGTTCGTCATGAAGGATCCGGACGGCGTGCGCGGTGACGCGCGTCGAGTCGTCACGGTCCGCACCCGGCCGGAGCCGATGCCGGGGCGCGACGGCCGGACGTTTCATGTCTACCCGCACGGATTCAGAGGCGAGAAAATCCAGCCGGCCTTTGAAGGGCTGATGTGCGCCTACAACCTGACGTGTTCGGGGACCGACTACGCGACGATCGGGCGCCCGCGAGTCCGGGCCGGCGACACGATCCTCGTCCACGCCGGTCTCTACAAATACAACCGCTACGAATACACGACCAATCCGTCGGTGAACAGCACCGTGCCGCTCGACGGCACCTACTACCTGACCGCGGACGGCACGGCGGACAAGCCGATCGCGATCAAGGCCGCGGGCGACGGCGAGGTGATTTTCGACGGAGCCGGCAACTACGCGCTGTTCGACGTGCGCGCCGCCGACTACGCCTACTTCGAAGGGATCACGTTCCGGAACACCGAGTACGGCATTCTTGCGGGGACGCAATTCCTGCTTGGCGCGAAAGGGCTGACGGTGAAACGTTCGCGCTTCGAGAACGTTGGCGCCGGTGTGTGGACCAACTACTCGGGCTCGAGCAACTTCTACATCGCCGACAACGTGTTCATCGGCCGCGACGATCCCGATCACGTGATCGGCTGGTCGGGCAGCATGTGGGAACCCTTCCAGGGCGTCGATGGCCAGAAATTTCCGCCGCCGATGGCGTCATACGTGGCCGTCAAGATCTACGGTCCGGGCCACGTCATTGCCTACAACCACGTCGCGAATTTTCATGACGGCATCGACATCGAAACCTACGGCAACCCGGACGGGTCGTCAGCCGAGGGCGGTCCGGCGTATCCGCCGCGCGACGCGTGGCAGTTGCGCCCGGTGAGCATCGACTTCTACAACAACTTCATGACCAACTTTCACGACAACCCGTTCGAGACAGACGGCGGGCTGCACAACGTGCGGGTCATGCGGAATCTGATGCTGAACTCGGCGTCGCACGCGTTCTGCAATCAGCCGTCGTTCGGCGGACCGACCTACTGGATCCGTAACATCGCGTATCACCTCCCGGGCGGCGCGATCCGGTTGACCGGCGGCTCCTCCGGCGTGCTGTTCTACAACAACACGATCCTGTCGGAGATCGGACTGGCGTCGGGATCGAACGTCCATTTCAGGAACAACCTGATTCTCGGCGAGCAGTCGGCGCCGACGCTTTTCGCGATCAACACGCTGACCAACTACTCGTCGTCGGATTTCAACGGCTTTCGTCCGAATCCCGGTGCCGCGTTCTCATTTGCGTGGAATTCGCCGCCCGCCGGACGCGCCGCGGACTACAGCAGCCTGGTGACGCCGCAGGGCGATCGATCGCTCGAGACGCGGCAGTTCCGCACGCTGGCCGACTACGCCGCGGCGACCGGGCAGGACCGCAAGAGCGTCCTGCTTGATTACGACGTGTTCCTGAACGTGCCGCCGCTGAACGCGCAGGATCGCGCGACGGTGCAGAAGGTCTACAAGGCCGAAGGCCTCGACTTCGGACTCCGCCCGGCGTCGGCAGCGGTGGACGCTGGAACACTCCTGCCGAATGTGACCGAGGGATTTGCCGGGCGTGCGCCAGACCTGGGTGCGCTCGAAGCGGGGCAGCGCCCGCCGCACTACGGTCCGCGCTGATCACGCTGAACGCCGAGCTCGCCGAGAACGCCGAGCTGATGTTTCGGTGGGGTCCGGCTTCAGCCGGACCAGCTCTATTCCGCCCTGTTGAAGAGCGTCCGCATCATTTCGCGCCTCGTGGTGGCGTCCTGGACCTTCAGCACCTTGGCCAGGACCTCGTCGTAGGCGTGCTTCGGGTCATCCTGCTGCAGATCGCGCGCCGCCAGTCCGAGCGCGGTGAGATCGCCGCCGAAATCGGACTGCTGGTCGTCGCCGTAGGCGACCAGCTGTTCGTGGAAATACTTGACCTGAGGATCCGACGAGGCGATGTCGGCAGGCTCTTCGATTTTGGCGCGGTCCCCAGGCGGCGAGGTTCCGTTGGCGCCACCGCAACCCATTGTCACCGTCACGAGCAATGCAGCCAGGACCGCCGGCACCCTCATCGTCCCACTAGGGTAACACCGGCCGCCGATCGCAAAAACGCGCTGGTCGAGCGTGGTATAAAGCCCCGTCTTCATCGCACGAGGCCTTATGACACTGAGACGCACCGCCTACTTCGTGCTGCCGTGTCTGCTCGGGATGTTCGTCGTCACGCGGGCGCAGCAGCCGCCGGTGGGCATGGCGATTCCGCCACTTGGCAACGGCCCCTGGATCTTCGACACGCACGAACAGCACAAGATCCGCGTCAGCGTGGTGACGAGGGGGTTATCGCATCCCTGGGCGATCGCCTTCATGCCCGACGGCGCGATGCTCGTCACCGAGCGTCCGGGGCGTCTCCGGATCGTGCGCAACGGCGTCCTCGATCCGCAGCCGATCAGCGGTACGCCGATTGTCAGAACTGACGGCAACGGCGGCCTGATGGACGTCGCGCTGCATCCGCGGTTTGCCGAGAACCGTCTCGTCTATCTGACCTACACGAAAGCCGTGGACGGCACCAAGGGCGCGCCGGCGCTGGCCCGCGGACGTCTCGACGGACACGCGCTCGTCGATCTCCGCGACCTCATCGTCGCGGCGCCGGCATTCGAAGGCACGAACGGGCTGAACGGACGCGTCGTGTTCGGACGCGACGGCATGGTCTACATGTCGACCGGCGGCAACACCGGTACCACGTCACAGGACCCGGGCAGCCTGCGCGGCAAGATCCTGCGGCTCAATGACGATGGCTCGGTGCCGCGGGACAATCCGTTCGTCGGGCGTCCCGGTTATCGTCCGGAGATCTACTCGCTCGGTCATCGCAACACGCTCGGTCTGATCCTGCATCCGACAACCGGGGAAATCTGGAACCACGAGAACGGACCGAACGGCGGCGATGAAGTGAACGTCGTCCTGTTCGGCCGGAACTACGGGTGGCCGACGCTCAGTTTCGGGCGCGAGTATCCAGGTCCAAGAATCTCCGAGCATCCAACGCGCGAAGGGATGGAATCGCCGCTCCTGGTCTGGCTGCCGCAGATCGCGACCGCCGGCATGGCGGTCTACACCGGTGATCGCTTTCCGGCGTGGAAGGGCAATCTGTTCGTGGGATCGCTTCGGCAGGGCGGCATTCCCGGTACCGGCCACCTCCAACGCGTGGCCTTCAACGCGAAGATGGAAGAGCTGCGCCGCGAACCGTTGCTCACGGAACTGCATCAGCGGATTCGCGAAGTGCGGCAGGGGCCGGACGGACTGCTGTATCTGCTGACAGATGAAGACGCTGGCGCGATGCTGCGCATCGAGCCGAACTGACAAGAGCTTTCACAACGAGCCCGCAGAATGCACAGAGTTTCTTTCTTCAAAGAAAATCTCTGCGTTCTCTGCGATCTCGTTGTGAAGTTTTTCAGTAAGAGCCGCGCCAAGCGGGACGCTCCTGTCTGACCGCGAAGAGCTTCACCAGAATCACGCCGGCGATGAAGCCGCCGATGTGGGCCATGAACGCGACGCCGCCGCCGGCTTCGGGACCCTGCGAGATCACGCCGAACGCGCTGATCAACTGAAACGCGAACCACAGGCCGACGGCGACGTAGCCCGGCACCTCGGTCAGCATGCGGAACATGATCACGCGGACGCGGCGGTGCGGATGCAGCACGAGATAGGCGCCCATCACGCCTGAGATCGCGCCCGATGCCCCGAGACTGGGGATATACGGGTTGTCGCCCATGATGGCCGTGGAGGCGACATGCGCCAGCGAGGCGGCGAGGCCGGTGAGGAGATAGAACGCCAGGTAGCGGCCGTGCGTCAGGTCGTCCTCGACGTTGTCGCCGAAGATCCAGAGGAACCAGAGATTGCCGAGCAGATGCATCAGGCTGCCGTGCATGAACATCGACGTGAGCAGCGTGATGTAGACGCTGCCGGGCGTCGGCTGCAGCGGGATCGCATCCTGTTCACCGCCGAGGTCGACGGGCACGGGTCGCGCGACATCCTGGCCGGTGAGGATTTCCTGCGGCACGACGGAGAAGGCGTAGGTGAACCGCTCGTTCGCGCCAAGACCCTGGAAGAACACGAAGACGAAGATGTTGAGCGCGATCAGGACGAACGTGACGTAGGGCGTGCGAACGCGTCCGGTGTTGTCGTCGCCAAGCGGGAACACCATGCGGCCTCCGTAGGGAGCATACCAATTAGTGCTAGGTGCGGGGTGCACCGTGCACGGTGCAGGTGCGCAGTGCTGAGCGCGCCGTGGGCGGTGCGGCGCGCAGCTCTCCCTTTCTGATCACGGTCGCTGCGCGCCAGTGCGCGGCTTGAGTGAAGAAGCCGGCGGCCGCGCGCTGCACCACGCACCGGTCACTGCGCACGGTGCACCTGCACCGTGCACTGTGCACTCCGCACCGCGCACCAGCTCTGTCAACGTCCCGGAGCCGCGCCGCGGCCGCCGCGTCCGGCCGGAGCGGGACGTGGGCTGGCCGGCACGCCCGCCGGACGCCGCGGCATCGTCTTGTCGGCCATCGCCGACTGATACGCGAAGATCGCCATCACGATCGCCGACTGCTGCAAATCCCGTTCGCTGACCGCTTCGTAGAAGTCGGCGTTGGTGTGGCGGGTCCGCGCGTCGTAGTTGGTGTAGTCCATGATCGTCGTGAAGGCTGGAATCCCCACGCCATCGAACACGCCATCCTCGGACGTGAAGTTGCTGTCCATCACGTTCTTCTTCATCCCGAGATCTTTCAGTTGCGACAGCCAGGCGTCGAAGATGCCGCGGGCGTCGGCGTTGTTGGCCATGTACCACCCGTAGGTCGCGCCGGCGCCGGGATCGTTGTTCAAGTAGACCGCGATCCTGTCGCGTGACGCCTGATCAGTCAGGTGCTGCGCGACGTAGGCGCGGCCGCCGACGAAGCCGACTTCCTCGCCGCTCCAGATCGCGACACGGATCGTCCGCCGCGGATGGACGCCGATGGCCTTGAGAATCCGCATCGCCTCGACCGCTGCCACCGCTCCGTCGGCGTTGTCGGTGGCGCCGGTCGCTGCGGGCAATGAGTCCAGGTGCGCGCCGACCAGCACGAACTGATCCTTCAGCACCGGATCCTCGCCGGGAATTTCGGCAATGACGTTGTAGCTGTTGAGATCGGATTCCTGGTACTGCGTCCGCAGTTCGAGCCGCAACTGCGGCGTCGCGCCGGCCTGCATCATGCGCAGGAGCATGTTGTAGTGCTCGGCCATCACGATCGCCGTCGGCACCGAGTCCTTCGGCGTCTGCGGGCTGCCGCCGACCGTCACCGTGCCGTGCAGCTCCGTTCCGGGCCGCAGGATGGCGCCGGCGCCAAGCCGCTGCAGGAGCGCGTTCATCGCGCTGTTCGCGAGGACGGGCGCGGCCTGGCGTTCGGCCGGCGGTTCGGGGCCGCCGATGCGCACGAGTCGATCGGTGTCGGCCGGCTGGTCGCGATCGGTCAGCTGAAACACGGTCTGGATGGGTGAGGCCAGGACGATGGCGCCGCGGATCTGTTCCCCGAGCGCCGTGATCTCCGCCTCGCTTTTGTCGCCGACGTAGATCGGCGTGCCGGTGAGGATGCCCTTCGCGGAGGGCGTCCAGGCGAGCGGATAGCCGAACATCGGGAAGTAGCGCGGGGCGGTCATCTCGAGACTGAACTTCTCGAGCTCCCAGCCGCGGCCGAATTGAAATGGTTCGAGGTGCGAGTTGGTGAGTCCCCAGTCGGCCATTTTCGCGCGCACGTAGTCGGCGGCCTGCTTGTGCGCCCGGCTGCCGGTCGGGCGCGCGCCGGTCACGTTCGTGATGTAGTTGAACGTTTCGAGAACCTTCGACCGCTCGGTGCCCTCGGCGCGTATGCGCGCCACTACCGCGGGATCGATGCGGTCCTGCTGAGCCAAGAGCGTCGCGGCAAAGGCCGCGCCGGCGACGGACACGGTGACGAGCATCAGGCGGATGGTGCGCATGGGGGGATCTTCTTACAAACCGGTAGCCTTTGGCGCAGTGATCGGGCCATTCGTCCGCATCAAGCGCCGGCGGCCCTAGCGATCGGTCAGTTGTTCGAGCCACACCTTCACCATCCGGATCAGCGGAATGGTGTCGGCCGGAGAACCGGTGATGACGACCTTCAGGTGTGATCGGGCAGGCTCGTAGATCACATCCGCCCGCAGGTCCGCGGTCGATTCACGCTCGCGCGTGTTGAGCGCGGCCGGAACGACGGTCGCCCACTTCTGGGCCAGCACTGGCCCGACGCCCGCGACGTCGACGATGCAGGTGACTCGCGCGGCGTCAACGGCGGCAACCGTTTGGACCGGTACTCCGGCCAGCCGGTCGACATCGGCGCGAAGAATCCGATACGACTTACCGATGCGCGTCGCCTGAAGACGCCCCTCGCGAATGAAGCGCAGGACGGTCTTCGGGTGGAGCTCGAGGCGGCGTGCCGCAGCGTCCACGGTGCAGATTTCGCTCGAAATCGCGACGCGCGGTGGCGACGATTTCGGTGACGCGGCCTTCGCCCCGGCCGTTCGCTTTGCCATCTGATCCGCGCCATTGTCGCAGTACGTGGGCTCCGGCTTCAGCCGGAGCCGAGGGAATCCGGCTAAAGCCGGATCCCACGACACTGACGGTACGTCAGCAGTCTCCGGTGGCGTCCGGCTTTAGCCGGATTACTCCGCGCGGACGACGGCCAGCGCGTTCTCGAAGGCAGGGCCGCTCGCGCCCGAGAGAAAGCCCGCCAGCAGCATCTTGCCCAGGGTCCGCATCATGTCCGGTGTTCCCGGTTTGAGCCGTCCGTCGCTGAGCGCGGCGCGGAATTCAGCCGGACTCGGTGCCGTCACGTCGGCGTACGGCTCCGCGGGCGGTCCGCCGGCGACGACGGTGAAGATGAGACCGGCGTAGTACAGCCGCGTGAACGGACGCAGCAGAGCCAGCCGCGCCTGAAGCGAGCGGGTCGGTTCCTGCCCGCTCCAGGCCCGCAGCAGCATCGTCTCCAGATCCGGCGTCGGCGCGACGTTGTCCGCGACGATCGCGAGGTCGATCAGCGGGTCGTTCCGGTAGGCCGTCTCCCAGTCGATCAGCCAGAGACGTTCGCCGTCGAAGAGGACGTTCCGCACGCCGGGATCGTTGTGACTGGAGGTTCGCGTTGAGGCGTTCCACGGGTACGCGGTCCGGATCCGCTCGAAGGCCTCCTGATGCGGATCGAGAAGCGCCGGCTGGAAAGTGCCCGACGCGCGCAGGTAGCGCAGCATCCGCTCGACGAGCGCGGGGTAGTCCGCCAGCTCTGGAAACGTCGCCGCCTCCTGCAGACGCGCGATGAGCGTTCCGAAGGCGTGCGCCAATCCTCCGGCGCCGCCGGGGAACTCGCTGAGCGGTCGGCTGGCGATGAACGCCATGATCGCGATCCCGCTCACGGCATCGGCGTGCAGCAGGCGCGGCGCGATGCCGGCATCAGCGGCGATCTGCATACAGGTGTACTGATGCGGATTGCGAAGCGCATCGCGCCGTGTTTCGGCTCGCAGCAGATACGCGGCTCCGCCGATCTCGAACCGGTAGATCAGCGCACCCGACGCGCCGCCGCCGACCGGCTGCAGCGTGGAGATCGGCGCACTGCCGAAGACCGTCCGGATGGCGTCGCCGATGCTGCCGCGCCGCTCGGCTGGGATACTGGCCAATGGCTCGTGGGCCGTCGTCATATGTTCCTCAATAATCCTAATAATAGATCATATTAGGAATAATAGAGAACATCATGGGCCCGACGCCAGGGCGCGGCGTCCAAATATGTCCGAAGCGGATGTAGTATGACCGCCGCGAAACAATCCATGCCCCGAACGCCGCGCCCCGAAGACCTGTTGCCGCTGACGCCGGCGGTGTTTCACATCCTGGTTGCGCTGAGCGAGGGTGAACGCCACGGCTACAGCATCATGCGGCAGGTGTCGGCCGACACCGACGGCGGCATGGAACTCGGTCCGGGCACGCTCTACGGCTGTCTGAAGCGCATGCTCTCGGCGCGGCTGATCGAGGAGTCGGACGAGCGTCCTGATCCGGCGCTGGACGACGAGCGGCGGCGCTACTACCGGATTACCGATCTCGGATCGCGCACCGTCAGGATGGAAGCGCAACGGCTCGCCGCCGCGGTCTCGGCGGCGCGGGCGCGCCGGCTGCTCTCGCCGAAGGGCGGGGCGGCGTGACGATGCGGCGCTGCCGCTATCCGCGGCTCACCGCGGGCGTTTGCCGCCTCTATGGCCTGGCGATCTGGATGTACCCGCCGTCGCTGCGCCGCGAGTTTCACCGCGAGCTGGCGATCACGTTCAGGAATCGCGCCGAAGATGTCCTCAATAGCGGCAGCCTCGCAGTGGCTCTGGCGTTCGCGCTGCATCTGGTCGGCGACTGGCTGCGGACCTTTACCCTGAAGACCGACGACCCGCCCGTGCTCTCACTCCTCGGGCTGGGCGGCGGCGACGCGCCAGCCTGCGGCTGCATCGATCGAACGACGCTGTCGGTGTCGCTGATGCTGGCGACGCTTGGCGTCCTCCTCCTCATCGGCGGCTGGTACGGCTGGCTGTCGCTCAACGCCGAGATCCTGCAGCACCATCGGGCTCTGTAGTCCGTAGTCCTTCGTCGCACCAAGGACCAAGGACCAAATCCCGGTGTCTAAGCACTCCGCGGTCTCATTGCATCCGTAACGGATGTAGTATATCCGCCACACTGGTAACCGCCCATGCTGTCTGCCCAGCGTCTCGTCAAGCGTTTCCACGGCGTCACGGCCGTCAACGATGTCAGCTTCGAGGTTCGTGCCGGCGAGGTGGTCGGCTATCTCGGTCCCAACGGATCGGGGAAAAGCACCACGGCGAAACTGCTCACGGGACTGTTGGACACGTCGTCCGGCGCCGTCCTCTGCGACGGCCAGGACGTGTCGCGCGATCCCGTCGCCTTCCGCCGGCGGCTTGGCTACGTGCCGGAGGAGCCGAACCTCTATTCGTTCCAGTCGGCGGTCGAGTATCTCGAGCTGGTCGGACGGCTGCGTGAACTGCCGCCGCGGCCGATGGCGGAGAAGATCTTCGCGCTCCTCGAGCTGTTCGGGTTGACGCATGCGGCCCACCAGGACATCGGGACCTTCTCGAAAGGGATGAAGCAGAAGGTGATGATCATCGCCGCGCTGTTGCACGATCCCGACGTCGTAATCCTCGACGAGCCTGACTCGGGGCTGGATGTCACGGCGACTTTGATGCTGCGGCATCTCCTCACCGCGCTGGCCCGCCGCGGCAAGGCCGTCATCTACAGCTCCCACGTCCTCGAACTGGTCGAGAAGGCGTGCGACCGCGTCATCGTCATTCACCGGGGCAAGGTCGTGGCCGACGACACCGTCGGGAATCTCCAAACGTTGATGAGGAGTCGATCGCTCGAAGAGGTGTTCGCGCAGCTCGTGCTGCGCGTCGATCCGGCGCAGACGGCGAGTGACATCGCGGAGGTCGTGGCCAGCCATGCGTGACGGGCTGTTGATTCGGCACTTTCTCTGGCGCTTCGTCGAGCACGATCTCGTCTCGCCCGATGCCGATCGCCGCGACGTGCTCGCCATCGTCACCGGCACGGTCGTCACCGTCAATCTGTTTCTCGCGGTCGTGATCGCCGCGCAGTACCAGTTCGACAACTTCATGCCGCCGGGAATCCTCTCGATCCGGTCGGTCGACGACCGCTTTCTGTTCGTGTCGGCGACGATGCTGATCGCTGCGCTGGCGGCGGTGGCGCAGTGGGACGCGCTGGCGCTCGATGCCCGCGATACCGCGGTCCTCGGCCTGCTGCCGATTCCCACCTCCGTGATCGTGCGCACGAAGTTCGCGGCCACCGCGATCTTTGCGACCGCGGTGATTGCGGCGTGTAGCGGGCCGTCGACGCTCCTGCGGCTGGCGGCGATTCCGATCGGCGCGCCGGTGGGCATGCTGGACGCGCTCTGGCTGACGCTGGTGCACTGCCTCACGACCGTTGGCGCCGGCGCTTTCGGGTTCGGCGCAGTCCTGGCGCTGCGCGAAACCGCCTTCGCGCTCGCCGGCCCGCGGCGGTTTCGCCGCGTCTCGGCGCTGTTGCAGGGCACGCTGCTCGTCGCCTTGCTCACGGCGTTGCTCTTGTTGCCCGGTCAGAACAAGTGGGTCGCGCAGCGCTGGCTGGCGGCCGACAGCGGCGTGGCGCGGGCCATTCCGGTGTTCTGGTTCGTCGGTCTCCACGAAACGCTGGCCGGCGGCGTGTTCGACAATCTGCCGCGTGTCGAGCCCGATCGGTGGCAGCGCGCCCAGGAGCTTCGCTCCACCGCGCTGTACCGAAGCCTCTGGCCGCTCTATCGCGAACTGGCGCCGGTCGCGGTCATCGCTCTGGTCTCGGTCGCGGTTCTCGCGACGCTGGCGTGTCTCTGGAACAGCCGGCGTCTGCCGACCGCGGTCGGCCAGATCGATCGCGGAACCGGCCTCGTCACCCACGCACTGCGATGGCTCGCCGTCCACGGTCTGGCGAGACGTCCGCTCCAGCAGGCCGGCTTCTTCTTCGCGCTGCAGACGTTGCCACGCCGGCTGACGCACCGCATGCCGATGGCGGCGGCATTCGCGGTCGGGTTGTCGTTTGTCGTGATCATGGCGGGCGGCGCCCCTCGCAACGGGTCGATTCCCGTCTCACTCCTCGTCGCGCAGCAACTGCTCATCATCAGCGTCGTCACCGGCTTCCGCCACGCGACGCGGCTGCCGGCGGAACTGCGCGCGACGAGCAGCTTCAGCCTCGCCTGGTCGGGCGAGGCCGCGCCGTACATCTCCGGCGTCAAGCGTGCGGGCTGGATCGCTGTCGTCCTGCCAGCGCTGACGCTCATCGGCGCCTGGCACGTGATCGTGCTCGGGCCAGTGGTGGCGGCGATCCACGGCGCGGTTGGTCTCGGGCTCTCGGCGATTCTGATGGAGGCGCTGTTCCTGCGCACGGCCCGCATTCCGCTGGCGAGCGCGCACGTACCCGATGTCGACGCGAAGGCGCACGCGATCGTGTACGGCGTGGCCGTTCTCGTGGCCGCAGTCATGATCACCGGTTTCGAGCGCTGGGCGCTCGAAACGCCGCTCCGGACACTGGGATTTCTCGCGATGCTGTTCGCCGTCGCAGCCGGCCTGGCCTCGCTGACGCGCCGATCGCCGCGCTGGCCGGTCATGCTGGCGCTTGACGAAGCGCCGCCGCTCCCGACTCAACGTCTCAACCTCGCCGGCTAGCGCTGCGCTCACGTACGCTCCGCTTTCAGCCGGAATCCGGCTACAGCCGGATCCCACCAGTGTGAATCCGGTTAACGCCGGATCCCACCGGCGTCAACTGAGGCCGAATCGGACAGTGCGGCCATGTTAGAGTGCCGCCACCATGCCAGCAGCGGTAGGGACAGGCTTCCGCCTTCGCCAAGGCTCCGGCGGACCGCCGAAGCTTCAGCGGAGGCTGGTCAGCCTGTCCGTCGGAGTCAGGGCGCTCTGTGGATTGATCTTTTCGCTCGCGGTGCTGACGGCGATGCCGGCCAGCGCACAGACCGCTCGCAACCAGTCCCGTCCCGGCGAGTTCATCGTCGATCATCCGACGCTCATCAATCTCGGCTTCGAATGGCTGCTCGACGGCGATGACAATCGCAACGCCAGCGTTGCCGTGTCCTACCGCAAGCAGGGCGATGCCGCGTGGAAGACCGGACTCCCGCTGCTGCGCCTGCAAGGCGAGAAGATCGTCCAGGAGAACTCCTGGAACATCGTCTCGCCGAACATGTTCGCCGGCAGCATTCTTGACCTCGAGCCCAATACCGCCTACGAAGCGCGCTTCGTTCTGAGCGATCCCGATGGTGTTACAGGTCCGCCAGCGGACGCGACCAAGACGGTCATCGTGCGCACGCGGCCCGAGCCGATGGCGTTCGAGGGCGGGAAGGTCTATCACGTGTATCCGCCGTCGTGGACCGGTACGAAGAGCGAGCCGGCCTTCGAAGGGATCATGTGCGCCTACTACTACACATGCGGCGGTGGCGACACGACGACCACGGCGCGGCCGCGCGTGCGGCCGGGCGATACGATCCTGGTGCACGCCGGCCACTACGCCTACCGTCCGGAGTTCTACGGTCCCGATCGTTCGCTGAATGTGACGAGTCCCTACGAAGGCACGTACTACTTGTCGGCGAGCGGAACGGCGGAGCGGCCGATTGCCATCAAGGGCGCAGGCGACGGCGAGGTCATCCTCGACGGCCGCGGCAACTTCAATCTGTTCAATGTGCAGGCGGCGCACTACACCTATTTCGAAGGGCTGACCTTCCGGAACACCGACATCGCGATCTGGGCCGGCCGGCAGTTCATCGCCGGCTCGCGCGGCTTGACGGTCAAGCGCTGCCGCTTCGAGGACGTCGGGATGGGCGTCTTCTCGAACTATTCAGGGTCGAGCGACTTCTACATCGCCGACAGTACGTTCATGGGCCGCGACGATCCGAATCGTCTGATTGGCTGGAACGGCGACTACTGGCGGCAAATCGCCGGCGCGGGCGGACAGGCGTTCCCGCCGGCGATGGCCTCGTATGTGGCAGTCAAGGTCTACGGACCCGGCCATGTCGTGGCGCACAACTACATCGCCAACTTCCACGACGGCATCGACGTCGAAACCTACGGCAACCCTGACGGCTCGCACATGCTCGACGGGCCGTTCTATCCACCGAAGGAATTCTGGGATCGCCGACCGGTCGCGATCGACTTCTACAACAACTACCTGACCAACTTTCACGACAACGCGATCGAGATCGACGGCAGCATGCACAACATCCGCGTGATGCGGAACCTGATGCTGAACTCGGCGTCGCATCCGTTCTGCAATCAGCCGGCGGTCGGCGGGCCGGTCTACTGGATCCGCAACATCGTGTATCACGCGCCGGGCGGCTCGACGCGGATGACGAGCGGCGCGGCGGGCGTGCTCTTTTACAACAACACGATCCTCAGCGAGACCGCGGCCGGCAGCTCCGCGAACGCGCACTGGCGGAACAACCTGATCCTCGGCGAGAACTCGACGCCGGCGATCTTCAGCGTAACGACCAGCACCGCGTACAGCTCGTCGGACTACAACGGCTTCCGCCCCAATCCCGGCGCGGCGTTTTCGTTTCAGTGGGCGACCGGCAATCAGCGCTTTGCGTCGCTCACGCAGTATTCGCAAGCGACGAATCAAGATGGCCACAGCCTGATCGTGGATTACGACATCTTCGTCAACGTGCCGCGGCTCGACGCCCAGGATCGGGGCAGCGTGCAGAAGCTGTACAAAGCCGCCGACCTCGACTTTCAGCTGAAGCCGCGTTCGGTTGCCGTCGATCGCGGTGTCGTGCTGCCCAACATCACCGACGACGCGTTTGGCGAGCCAGACCTGGGTGCGCTCGAAGTCGGTCAACCGGTCCCGAAATATGGACCCCGGTAGGGACAGGCTTCCGCCTTCGCCAAGGCTCCGGCGGACCGCCGTAGCTTCAGCGGAGGCTGGTCAGCCTGTCCGTCGCGCGGAGAGCGAAATGAACAGACTGTTCGAAAATCGCCGTCGGTTCTTGGGGCGCATGGCGGGCGGGTTGTTTGGGGCTGGCGTCGCCGTCGGACGCGGGACCAGCGCGGTCTCGGCGTGGACCGGACAGCAGACCAACTCGGTCCTCAATCAGGCGCGACCGACCGGGCGCGCCAACGATTTGCGGATCACCAAAGTCGATCCGGTGATTCTCCGCTTCTCGAAGGATCGGAACGGCGCGCTGACCGGAAACTTCTGTCTGCTCTGCCGTGTCGAGACTGCCGAAGGCATCGTCGGCTGGGGCGAAGGCACGAACTTCCCGCGCGTGGCGCCGATTGCCACAGAAATCGAGATGAACCGGCCGCTCGTCGTCGGTCAGAGCGCCTGGGATATCGAGAAGATCTGGTACGACATTTCTCGGTCGCGGGCGGCGATGCACGGCAGCACGGTGCAGTCGGCGATTTCCGCCATCGACATCGCGCTCTGGGACATCGTCGGACAGAAACTCGGCGTGCCGCTGTACAAACTGCTCGGCGGCAGAGTGAACGAGAAGCTGCGTTACTACCGGAGCGGCGGGTTGGGCGAGGTCAGGAGCGCCGACGGCTACCGAGAAGGCGCGAAGAAGATGGCTGCCGAAGGATCGATCGCGGTGAAGTTCGATCCGTTCGGACGTTTGCCGGACGAAACGACGGCGACCTCACTCAATCGCTCGGTGGATCGTCGCGACGTCCACGACGCGATTGAACTGGTGCGCGGGATTCGCGACGGCGCGCCGAATCTGGAAATTGGTCTCGACGTGCACGCCAAGTTCAACACCGCGGGCGCGATCCGCGTCGCCAAGGCGCTCGAGCCCTACGACGTGATGTTCTTCGAGGAACCGATCCTGGCCGAACAGGCCGACGCGATGAAGGAAGTGCAGTCGTCGACGTCGACGCCGATCGCGGCGGGCGAGCGGCTGAAGTCGCGGTTTCAGATGTACGAGTACATCGAGAAGGACGCGATCCGTCTCTACCAGCCGGACGCGGCGCGGATGGGCGGCATCACCGAGTTCCGGAAAGCCGTGTCGCTGGCGGAAACGCATTTCATTCCCTTCCAGCCGCACAACCCGAACGGCGCGGTCTGCCTTGCCGCGCACCTGCATCTCGCGACCTCGTCTGCCAACTTCAGCATCCTCGAGCAGGGACGTTTGAATCCGAACAATCCGACCGACGTGGCGCTGCTCCGTCAGCTCTTCGGCGAGTGGCGCCCCGATCCGGCGTACTTCTGGGCGCCCGAGCGGCCCGGTCTCGGAATCACGATGAGCGCCGAGTACGTCCGAGAGCACAGCGTCGATCTCGCGGCCGCGGAACGAGCCTGACGCTCAGTAATCCGGCTAAAGCCGTCCTTCGACCAGCTCAGGACGGCCCTGAGCGTCGTCGAAGGGCCGGACGCCACCGAAGAGGGAGAACCCCGCGAGGGTCGTAACTAGGGCGCGCGCTGGCCGAGCGGGAACGTCAGCCCAACGAGACCACGAAACGCAGTCTGACTGTCGAATTCGTACGACGCGTGAATCACGCCAGCGCCGATGGTCAGGAACAGCTGATTGACCGGCATGATGAACCCGGCGGACGGAGCGATGGCCAGGCCGCCTTCGCCGAACGAACGCTGAACCCCCGCGAGAAGCTCGCCGTACGCCCAGAACTTCGCCCGCGGCCTCGGCAGGACGCGAAGGCCGCCCATCAATGACGTATCAGAAAATCCGTCAAAGTTCGCGTAGTCGATGGCGCCGACCAGTTGCCAGGACAACGAGCGAGCCGGAGTCGAGGCGGTCTGTGTCCAGCCCGTGAGTGACGGACTGTCACGAGTGAAGATGTCGATCATCGTCCCGACTTCGGCACGAACAGTCTTGAATGTTTGCTTGCTGGACTCACCTGTGATGCCAACGTACAAAGTCCCCCAGATGAGGCCGGTCTCTAGTCGCCTGACCCAATCGGTATCCACGTAGAGTTTTTCCGGATCACGCGGCTGTTGGGCGAACGTGGTGCCCTCGGGGAGGCACACGCACGCGATCGCCAGGACCACACACGACTTCGGGAACGTCATTGTCACCTCGACATTCTCAGCATAGCGCATGGCGAAGCGCCGAATGCCGCCCGTACATCAGCTATCATGAGCCGCCTGACGGGGGTTGATTCGAGGGAGATGATCATGATCCGACGCGCGATTGCCGCCATGTTACTGATGGGCGCCGGTGTGGTGAATGCCAGTGCGCAACAGCCACTGCGGTTGATGAACAGTCCGTGCACGGCCGACATCAACGCACCCACGACCGAGCCCAAGACGGGCCGGACGTTTCTACTCGACTATCCGTGCGATCTGAAAGCGGGCGAGCCGGTGACGTTCATCCTCAATCTGCACGGCGGCGGATCGAGCGGCACCTGGCAGCGCCGCTACTTTCCGGCGATCGATCAGAAGGATCGGTATCGGCTGGTCGTCGCCAGCCCGTACTCGCCGGAACGCCGGTGGGCCGAGAAGGATGACGCCTATCTGCAGAACATCGTGACGGCGATCGTCGATCAGATCGGCGGACGAAACGTCCGCGCGTTCTGGCTGGCCGGCCATTCGCAAGGCGGGGCGACCTCGCGCCGGATCGTCTGCAGCGACTTCTTCGGTCCGCGCGTCGACGGATTTCTGAGCCTGTCCGGCGGGCGTCTCGGCGGAGCGCCGCAACGCGATCCCGGCGCCGGACGTCCGGCACAAGCCGCGGCCTCACGCCCGGCGACGACTCCGCCGCCCGCCGGCGCCGCCCCGGCTGCGCCGGCGCCCGAGCCGACCTGCGAGTTTTCACACATCTACGAAACCGGTCAGCACGAGATCCTCGCGCTGCCGACGCAGTCGGCGCTGGCGACGAAATATCAGTGCCGTCCACGCGAACGGCGGCCCGATGTCGTCGACACGAAGGCGGGTCAGGTCCACGACGGCGGCAGCCAGAATCCGGGCACGAAGCAGTGGGGTCTGTTGCCGCGCCCAGGAACCGCGGAAGTCTTCGTCTACCCGAGTTGCCAGGGTGGCCGCGTCATCGCTGACGTTCGCCGTCTTGACAAGGGGCACACCGAAGGACTCGAACCGCTCGTCGTCGAAGAGCTCGTGAAGCTGATGGTCAGCGCGAGCGGCGGCAAGATTCAGCGCATGACTCACTGACCGTGGGGTCCGGCTTCAGCCGGACTCCGGTTTCGCCGGACTTCAGGAGCAACGTCATGAGAATCTCACGCCGCGAATGGATGACGCGGTTCATGGCGACCGCGGCGGGTGCGTCGCTGGCGCGCGTCTTCTCGTCTGAAGGCCTTCTGGCGCAGGCGCGCGAGAAGGCCCGCCCCCTCAATCTCAAGATTACCGGCCTCAAGACCTTTCTCGTCGCGCCGACCGTCTCGCCCGGCGCGGGCATCTTCGTCAAGATTCAAACCAATCAGGATCTGGTCGGTCTCGGTCTCGCGACGCAGACGAGCAAGGAAGTGTCGACCGCCGCGGCGATCAACGAGTTCGCACCGTTTCTCGTCGGCCGCGACCCGACGCAGATCGAAGCGATCTGGGAAGACCTGTACGAAGGGCCGCGGTGGCGCGGCGGTCCGCTGACCGCGGCTCTGAGCGCGGTGGATATTGCGCTCTGGGACATCCTCGGGCAGGCGCTCGGTCAGCCGATTCACAAACTGCTCGGCGGTCCGATTCGCGACAAGATTCGCGTCTACGGCGGCACCGGGGGCGTCACGCCGGAGTCGTGGTCGAAGACGAAGGCCGACGGCTACACGGCGAGCCGCGTGCAGTGGCCGCGCGGATCGATCACCGAGATGATCGAGTTCACCAAGGCGATGCGGAAGGCCGCCGGCCCGAAGCACGAGATCGCCATCCACGGCGCCGGCCGGCTGCCGACCTCCGAAGCGTTGCAGTACATGCGCGGCGTCGAGGAGTGCAACCTGCTCTGGGTCGAAGAACCGATCCAGATGGACGACCTCGAGGACTGGGCGCACCTGCGTGCGCACACGACCACGCCCATCGCGACCGGCGAACGTCTGACGACGAAGTTCGCGTTCAATCCGCTGTTGTCGCGGCACCTGATCGACTTCGCGCAGCCCGACCTCTGCGCGTGCGGCGGCATCACCGAGGCGCGAAAGATTGCCGCGATTGCCGAAGCGAACCGGATCCGCATGGCGCCGCACGGACCACACGGTCCCGCCGGAGCGCTCGCCAACTTCCACTTCGACGCCGCGACGCCGAACTTCTACATCCAGGAAACGCGCGTCTACACCGGGCAGTTCGAGATGGACCTGCACGAGGGCATGGTGCCGATCGTCAAGAACGGTTTCTGCGAACTGCCCGATCGTCCGGGCCTCGGCACGGTGCTGAACGAGAAGGTCGCGGCCACGCGTCCGTACCAGCCGATCAATCGCGGCAGCGGCATCGGGCTGAGCACCGGCGTCAGCGCGCAGGAAGAGGAAGCCGCCCGGCCACGATAAGACGGATCAACCACAGAGGTCACCGAGAACACAGAGCAAAATTCGCCACGAAATCACGAAATCACGAAACTGATGCGGGTGTGCTCGACGCGGCGCCGCGAAGCGGCGTCGTCAGCGTGACCGAATCGCATCAACGAGACAGCGGTCAATGCGTGTGGTCTCGTTGATGCGATTCGATCACGCTGAACCCTCGGCCTGCTCTGCAGGCCGCCCGCGTCGAGCGAGGCGCCAAGAAAGTTCGTGTTTTCGTGATTTTGTGGCGCATTTGTCTCTGCGCCCTCCGTGTTCTCCGTGGTTGAGTTTCTTCGTCTGTTACAACTGGAAACAATTCCCGTCTCCCCTCCGCCACTAAGATTCGCCCCGGAGGACGCAGATGCGCAAAGCACTTGCATCGATTGCGGCGAGCCTGACTCTGCTTGGGGTGGTCGCGATTGCGGCCGAGACGCCCGAGTTACCGAATATTCCGGCTTTGACGAGCGGCTGGACCGAGCACTTCTGGAGCGGACCTGACGGCACCAAGTTCCACTACCTCGAGTGGGGCACCGGGACGCCCGTCATTCTGATTCACGGCTCGGGCGGCACCGCCGCGAACTGGATGGCCAATGGCCTGGGCGCGAGCCTGGCGAAGACCAACCGCGTCATCGCGATCGACATGCGCGGCCACGGCCAGACCGTCGGCCCCGACGGCAAGCGCCAGCAGCGCACGCCGAACATGGACCTCGACGTTCTGGCCTTCATGGACGCGATGAAGATCCAGAAGGCGCATATCGGCGGCTTCTCGATGGGCGGTTCGATCACCGCGCAGCTGATGGCGCGCGCGCCGGAGCGGTTCATCACCGCGCACTTCGGGGGATCCGGTCCGCGCGAAGAGGAGAACAGCGAATTCGCGAAGGCGATCCCGGCCGATCCCAAGGGCACGGCGCCGCTCGACGCCAAGGCGCGCGAGCTCTATCAGGCCCGCGCCCGCGCGGAAGCGGCCAAGGCCGGTGTCGGCACCGGGAACGATGCGGCGCAGTTGTCCTCGCAGCCGGTGCCGAAGGCAGTGCCGCGCCCAGCGCTCGACCTGACCAAGATGAACTTCCCGATTCTCGCGGTGGTCGGTGAATTCGACAATCCGTACTCGCGCACCCATCGTCTGTGGCGCGAGGCGCCGAACTTTCATCGCGTGATTCTCCGCAACCGCGGCCACTTGTCGTCGTACATGGCTGGCCTCGCTCCGGAGCTCTATCGCGACGCGTTGACGACGCACATCGTCAGCAACAATCCGAAGTAGCGCGCGATCGGGCCGGCCCTTCGACGACACTCAGGGCCGTCCTGAGCCATGTCGAAGGACGGCGGAAGCCGGTCCCTACTGCGCGGCAGGGAAGACTGGCCTCGTTCCTGCCGCTTGTTGGTTGTTTCTCTCCGATGCCGGGTTTTCGACCAACGCCGGTAGGGGCCGACTTCAGCCGTCCGTCGACGTCCGATTCCGTTTGAGGTACCGCACCCCCAGCCAGGTCAGTCCCATATTCGCGACAAACCAGAGAAAGAACGCGCCCGATCCGCGTTTGCCCTGAAGCGCCGTCCCGTAGCTCAGTACGAACACCGCCGCCGCCGCCATGCTGCACAGACAGAGCAGCAGGCTGGCGAATCCGGCGGACGTTGTCGCCGGAAGTTGTCCCTTCGCGATCCGCAGCGACAGCTTCGACTTGATCGTCAGGAACGCGGCTGGCAGCCAAACGACCACGACGCTGCCCGCGAGCGCCGGAAGGACGTACGGTCGCAGGTCCCGCCGGTCGGCGATGGTCACGGCGATGTCGAACGCCATCCGCGCCAGCACGATGACGAGCCCGCTGCCGAGCGTCACCAGCATGATTTCCAGGAACTGGAACCACTCGTCATCCGACGGATCCAGTGGGCGAATCGGCTCCGGAGGCTGCGAACGTTCGGTCATGGTGGTCTCGAGGGTGTCGAATTGTAGTGCAGCGGATGCGGCGTAGAATCTGCTCCATGCGCACGGCCCTGCTCGTCCTCGCCACGGCAGCCACCCTTTCGGCGGCATCCGATTCGCCTCATAAAGTCATCTTCGCTCGCGTATTTCCCAACGCCGGGCAGTTGGCGATCTTTGTCGCCAATGCCGACGGCAGCGGCGAACGCCGGCTGCTGACCGGAGACGCGATCGACTATGACCCGGTGTGGGCGCCCGACGGGGCGTCGATTGTCTTCACCTCGGACCGCGAGGGCTCGGGCGATCTGTTTCGGGTCAAGGCCGACGGCAGCGCGCTCGAGCGGCTCACCGACGATCCGGCGTACGACGATCAGGCGGCGTTCGCGCCAGACGGCAAGCAACTGGTGTTTGTCAGCTCACGCCAGGACGGCAGGTCTCATCTCTGGACGCTCGATCTGGCGACGCGCCAGACGAAGCGGCTCACCGGCGGCGCCAGCGGCGGCGACTTCCGGCCGTCGTGGTCGCCGGACGGACGCTGGATTGCGTTCTCCTCCGATCGCGACAACACGCTGCCGTTTGCCCACGGCCGCTGGGAAGGCCTGCAACTCGTCGATCTGTTCGTGATGCGTCCGGACGGGAGTGCGTTGAAGCGGATTTCGCCGCACGGTCACTTCTGCGGCAGCCCGAAATGGACGGCGGACAGCAAGCGCGTGCTCGCTTACTGCATGACCGACCAGCAGACGCTCGCGAACCGCGTCGCCGCTCCGGTGGCCGGTAGCGAGACTCGACTCGTGTCGTTCGAGATCACGGTGGCGTCCGGCGAGATCACGGTGGCGTCCGGCCCTTCGACGAGGCTCAGGGCCGTCCCGAGCTCTTCGAGGGACGGCTTTAGCCGGATTGCAGGGGACAGCGGCCCAGAGACGGTGATCGAGTCCGGTCCCGGCGTGAAGTTCCAGCCGGTATCAGTCGGCTCGACGATCGCGTACATCCGGAAGGACACCGCCGGCGCCAACGCGGCCGGCATCTACTACACGGACGGGCGCCGCGGTCCGATCGGCGACGTACGCTCTGCGTCGTGGTCGCCGGACGGCGCGCGCGTCGTCTTTCGCAAGCGCCTGACCGCGCCGCGTCAGACATTGACCAAGTTGTGGAGCCGTCTGCCGGACTACGAGCTCAAGCTGTCGGGCAACATCCTGCCGTCGTTCACGAAGGCCGGCGATCGAATGGTGACGACGGGACGCCCTGCGCCAGGCGCGGTCCTTGGTTCCAGCATCGTCGTCGGCCCGACGAATGTTGACGCGACGACCGTGGTCTATCAGGACCCGACGCGCAACGTGCTCGGACCGCAGTGGTCGCCGTCCGGAGATCGGATTGTCTTCGGCGTCGGCACCTTCAACGGATTCTTCAACGGTTTTCACGGCCTGTTCTTGAAGCCGGGCGATCGCGCTGAAGGCGGCGCGCAGGTCGCGATCATCAATGCCGACGGCAGCGGATTCCGTGAGCTGACGAAGGGCACCAGCAACAGCGCCTTCCCCTCGTTTGCCCCTGACGGCAAGCGCATCGTCTTTCGCGCGTTCGGGACTGACGACGAGAACGGACTGCGGATTCTGAATCTCGAGACCAATTCGGTGACGACGCTGACGAAGGGCTACGACAACTTCCCGTTGTGGTCGCCGCGTGGCGACCTGATCATGTTCTCGCGGCTTGCCGACGGCGACTACGAGATCTACACCGTCAAGCCTGACGGCAGCGGCCTCAAACGGCTCTCGCATCTGCCCGGCAACGACGCCCATCAGGGCTGGTCGCCAGACGGCTCGCGGATCGTCTTCGCCTCGTCGCGTATGGGATTCAAGGACGAGTGCACCTACACCGACGCGCCGCAGCCATACGGTGAGATTTTCACGATGCGCGCCGACGGCAGCGACTTGAAGCAGCTCACCGACACCCAGTGGGAAGAGGGCACCCCGGCCTGGCAGCCGTGACGAGGGCACGCTGGTTCGGTAGGGACAGGCTTCAGCCTGTCCGTCGGCGGCAGTGTGCTCTCTTCGTCGAGAAGTCCTGGGAATTGACAGGGATCCGGGCCCGGCCTGTTACGATTTGAAACAAGTCGGCGGTTGTCTGGGGTCCTCTGGGGACGCCAACATAACGGACCCCGTGGCGTCCGGCCCTTCGACGACGTTCAGGGCCGGATTTCATGGAGGTCAGGAGCTCTAGTCGATGAAAAGACTCTTCGTCGCGCTGGCGTGTCTGACGCTCGCCGCGCTGCCGAGCGTGTTGCACGGCCAGTCCTATCGCCAGCAGGGGATCTACCCCGTGTTCGACGGCTGGGAGGAACTGCCGGACGGCAGCAAGCTGTTCTACTTCGGCTACATGAACCGGCACGCGACTGAAGTCGCGATTCCGCTCGGCGCCGACAATTCCTTTGAGCCCGCGCCGGTCGATCGGACCCAGCCCACGAACTTTCTGCCGGGGCGCAACGAGCACATCTTCACGATCAAGATGCCGAAGGACTTCAACGGCAAACTGGTCTGGACGCTCAAGTCCGCGGTCGGTGTGCAGAAGGCCACGGCGTCGCTGAATCAGCTCTACATCCTCGAGATCGAGGAAGAAGATCCGGGCACACCGCATCTTCCGAAGCCAACGATCACGGCGCCAGCGACGATAGTGAAGCTCGCCAACACGCTGGCGCTCGCGCCGACCGTCAAGGCGCAGGCCCCCGCGCGAGAGGCCGTCATCGAAGGGGATCGGGGCGCCCGGGGCGGTGGTGTTTCAGTGACGTGGAACAAGCATCGCGGGCCAGGCAAGGTCACGTTTACCGCGGCGCCGGGTGCACCCGCCCGCGCGGCGGGTGGCGCGGGCCGCGGCCGTGAGGCCGCGAATGTGCCAGGCATGTTCACAGTTCCATGCGCCTCGCCGGTGACGGCGGCCTGCGGTGCAGCTCAAGCGAAGTTTTCGGAGCCAGGGGAATACGTGCTGCGGGCGGTCGCCCATCAGGGCCGCGAGCAGAGCGACGTGCAAGTTCGAGTCACAGTGACGCCATAAGCGCGAACGGACAGGCTCAAGCCTGTCCCTACCGATACTGGATTGTTAAGGAGAGCTATGAAGACGACACGGATGCTGCTCGGACTCAGCCTGCTCGCCGGCGCCGTTGCCACATTTGGCGTCACCCCGCAGGCGCAGCAAGCGGCGGCGACGCCGACGTTCGCCAAGGACATCGCGCCGATCTTCAACCGGTCCTGCGTCAACTGCCACCGGCCCGGCCAGATCGCGCCGATGTCGCTCATGACTTACGAGACCACGCGGCCGTGGGTCCGCTCGATCCGCGAGCGCGTCACGCGCCGCGAGATGCCGCCCTGGCATATCGATCAGACCGTCGGTATCGCCGAGTACAAAGACGACCCGTCGCTGAGCGACGCCGAGATTCAGACGGTGTCGCGCTGGATCGACGGCGGCGCGCCGATGGGCAATCCGGCCGACATGCCGAAGGCGCCGACCTTTGCCTCCGACGATGAGTGGTCGATTGGGAAGCCGGATCTGGTTGTCGCCGCGCCCAAGTACACGGTGAAAGCCAACATGGCCGACTGGTTCGGCAGCTTCTACGTCGACGCCGGCCTCAACGAGGACCGCTGGATCAAGGCGATCGAAGTGAAGCCGGGCGACAAGCGCGTCGTCCACCACACCATCGTCTACTCGCAGCAGAACGACGAGGAAGAACTGAAGGCGTTCGTCCCCGAGCGCGAGAACGACGGCTTCAACCGCAACGCCGGGACGCGGCTCATCGAATACGCGATCGGCAACCTCGGCGATCAGTACGAAGAGGGCACTGCGCGCTTGATCAAGGCCGGCGCGAAGATTCACTTCTCCGCGCACTATCATGCGATCGCCGAGGACGTGACCGAGCAGACCCGGGTCGGGATCGTCTTCTACCCGAAGGGCTACAAGCCGAAGTACATCATCCAGAACAAGCTGGTGGGCGCGAACAACCTCGACATCCCTCCGGGCGACGCCGATGTTCGCAACGACGCCTACTTCACCCTGAAGAAGCCGGCCAAGCTGCTGCTCTTCCAGCCGCACATGCACTATCGCGGCAAGGCGATGGCGCTCGAGGCGATTTATCCGGATCGCCGGGTCGAACTCCTCAGCTACGTGCCGCGCTTCGACGTGATGTGGCAGGTCACCTACGCCTACAAGAATCCGCCGGTGTTCCCGGCCGGTACCGTGCTGCATCAGACCTCGTGGCACGACAACTCGGTGACGAACAAGCGGAATCCGGATCCGACCAATTGGGTCGGCAGCGGCAACCGTACGATCGACGAGATGTCGATCGGCCACATCGACTTCATTTACCTCAGCGACGAGGACTACCAGGCGGAACTCCGCGCCAGGCAGGGTCAGACGCGCACGACGCAGCAACAGCAGTGACGCGCCGGATCGCGTGCTCAGTTGTCAGTCTGACGCTGGCGGCCGGTTCCCTCGCGACGGTCATCGCGCAGGGACCGGCCTACCACGCCGTCACCGGGTGGGGCAGTCTTCCGGCCGGGATGGAGTGGACGGAAGTGCCGGCCGCGGCCGTCGACAAGGACGACCGCATTCTGGTGCTGCGCCGCGCCGAGCCGCCGATCCTCGAGTTCGATCGCGCCGGCAAACTCCTCAAGCAGTGGGGCGAAGGCTTGTTCGTCTGGCCGCACGGCATCCGTGTCGATCGTGACGGGAACGTGTGGGTCGCCGACGGCCGCGCCGAGAACGGCCGCGGCCAGCAGGTGTTCAAGTTCGATCGCAGCGGCAAGCTGTTGATGACGCTCGGGACGAAGGGCGTCGACGGCGAGACGCCGTCGACGTTCAACGGCGTCTGCGACGTCGCCATTGCCGCGAACGGCGACATCTTCGTCGCCGACGGTCATCGCAACGCGCGCATCGTCAAGTTCAAGAAGGACGGGACGTTCGTGAAGGCCTGGGGCAAGAAAGGCACCGGGCCGGGCGAGCTGAACGTGCCGCATTCGCTCGCGCTCGACTCGCAGGGTCGCGTGATCGTCACCGATCGCGAGAATCATCGACTGCACGTGTTCGACGCCGATGGCAACGTCGTCGCGCAGTGGACCGGGTTCGGGGACCGTCCGGACGGGATTCACATCATGGCGGACGACACGATGTATGTCGCTGATGTCGGTCAGCCGGGCGGCGTGACGATCGCCAGCGCGAAGGACGGTCACATCATCGGCAAGGTGACCGGCATGCGTCCGGAAGGCCTCGCCGTCGACAGCCGCGGCACGATCTACGCTGGTGAGACCACCAGCGGCCGCCAGCTCCGCGTCTTTTCCAAGTAAATCCTGTGGTGGGGTCCGGCTTTAGCCGGACCTTCACGAGTGCCTCGGATGTGAAATCCGGCTCCGGCTGAAGCCGGAGCCCACCGACTGACTACTGACTGATCGGTTTGAGGATCGTCAGATCCTGGCTGTCCACTGAGTACTCGGTGAACGGCTGGTACATTTCATCCCAGCTCTGTTCGGACCAGAACACCTCGAGCTGCGGTCCCGGGTTCCAGCGGTTCTTCAGCGAGTTATCGTAGACGCCGATGCCGGCGATCTTGCTGCCGGCCGGGATGTGCAGCGGCTCGGCGAGTTCGTAGTTCAACTGCCAGTTGAAGTCGAACTTCGGGACGTTGAGAATCGTCTGCTCGCGGCCGTCCGGATAGGTCACGACCCATTTCAGGCTCTTGCCGCGCAGGTGCATGTGCGGCGACATCGCGTAGAGCGTGATGTCTTCGGTGACCGGCGTGATACCGGTGAGCCGCCACTCGGAGACGTAGGGCGGAATGTTCGGCGTCCGGCTGCGGCGGCGCGTGCTGCCTTCTTCCGCCGTGTACTCGACTTCCTTGCCTTCGGCGCGATACAGCGACAGCCCGCCCTTCGTCGTTGCCAGCGGATCGCCGGCCTGACGAATCAGAATCTCGTACTTCGGCTGCTGCTTGTTGAACCAGATGCCGAGGCGCGTGCGATCTTTTTCCGGCTTGCCGATGGGGTTGTAGTGCATCTGGAAGTTGATGTACTTGCCCGCCGGAATGCGCTTGCCGGCGTCGGCGCGATGACGATCGACGCCGCGGCCGGGAACGTACGAGAGCAGCTTCGACGAACCGGGCAGCCCGAATTCGGCGTTCGCGCTGCGCGCCGTGCCGGTCGGCGGCTGGATGATCCGGCCCTGGGCGTCGAGCGTCGCGCCGTTCGGCAGGTCCGCGAAGTAGAGACCGGCGTGGTGGACGACGGCGCGATTGCCCGGCCGGAGCTCCACGACTTCCGCGAACCGATCCTCGGACCACGGCACTTTCACGTAGAAGTTCTGAACCGCGAGCTCGCCTTCGGCCGGAATGTCGAAGTCGGTCGGCATCTCGACGACGTAGTCGGGTTCGGAACCATGCGTCCAGCCGCTGGCGAACTGCGGCGGCTTCGGCAGATCGGCGTCGTTGCCCTTCGGCGCGCCGCCGTCAGCCCAAGCCGCGATCGTCTGAATCTCGCGCTCGCTGAGGCTGTTGTCGTTGCGCATCTTCAGGCTTTGCTCGTGGTCGGCGCCCCACGGCGGCATCTCGCGTCCGACGACCTTGACTTTGATCGCCTTCGCCCACGGCCGCGCGTCTGAATAGGAGAGCAGCGGCATCGGCGCCACTTCGCCAGGACGATGACAGTTCGCGCACTTCTCGTAGAGGATCGGCGCGACGTCTTTGGTGAACGTCGGCACCGCGCCCGCGGCTTGAAGGGTTGAACTGGTCGGGTTGGTCAGGAGCAGCGCGAAGGCTGACAGGACTCCGGCAAGCAGAAACGCACGCTTCATAACGCCCCCAAAGGTGACGGTAGACGCCGGCCGAACGAGCGCTCGAAGTCTAGCTTATTTGGGGGCGGACGGGAGGCAGGAAGACGAGGCCTTCACCACCGACGTAATGTTGAGCCGATCGACCGGCGTGGCCTTGATATGCAGCCCCTTGACCACCACGGTCTGGTTCCGGAACGAGGGGAGGTCGAACTCGCCGACGCCAATCAGCTTGAACTGATTCCTGCCGTCAGGCGGCACCGCCGGGACCTCGCTGGCCTGAGCCGCGTTCGCGGTGCTCGGCAGCGGATCGGTCGCCGCGATCAGCATCCAGTTGTTGGCCCCCTGTTCCCGCAGGCAACCCGTGACGCTGACGATGTCGACTTTTCGTGGGCCCGGAGTCTGAGCTGAAACGGCCGTGGCGGCCACGACGGCAACGAGCAGGGAACCCGACATCATTCCTCGCACTTCGCACCTCGCACTTCCGATCGCACCTCGCACCGCGAACGTCGCACTTGATTGGCCGCGTATCATACCGTGCGTGAGCGCCGCTCGCTACCCGAGCTGCCGCACGCTTCAGCTCGCGTTCGTCATCATCTGCTGCGCCGCGTCCCAGCCCGCCGCGCACGATGCCGAGCGCACCGCGGCCAGCCTGAGATTTTCGCCGGACGGTTCGTTCGTTCTGGATGTGGCCAACGACGCCGATTGGCTGCTCCTCCGCCTCGAACCCTTTGCCGCCGGGAGCGGCCTTCCAGGCGCATCGCTCGTGCCGCGCGCCGTGACGTCTTCTGCCGATCGCGATGCGCGTCTGGCCTCGTACTCGCCAGTGTTCATCGATCGCGTGGTGCTGTGGATCGACGGCAGGGAAGTGCGGCCGGCGAGCGCGGAATACATCCCGCCGCCGGCACAGCGCCCGAGCGACAGCGTGCCGCCAGTGGCGACGTATCGCTTGCGCGGGCACGTGGAATCGAGCGTCCGTTCACTGCGCTGGTACTACGGGATCGTGATCGACCCATACCCGCTGCGCGTGGAGCGCGCGGACGGGCGAGTGTGGACGGAGACGATTCTCGGCCGCGCCTGGAGCGAGACGATCGAGCTCGCGGGTCAGTTCGATCGGCCGCCGCGCTGGCCGGCGGTTCGCGCGGCGCTGCGCCACGGATTTCTTCACGTGCTGCCACCGCGTCTCGAGCACACGCTCTTCGTGGTCAGCCTGCTGCTCGTTGCGGCTGGACCGCGCGCGATCCGCGTACTCGCGGCCTTCATCATCGCGCACGCCGCCGCGCTCGCGGCCGTTGGATTCGATGTGGTGTCACTGCCGCCGCAGTTCGTGGAACCGCTGCTGATTGCCGGAATCATCTACTCGGGCAGCGAAGGGTTGCTGACACGCCGCATCTCGCCGTGGCGTCTGGCGTTGACCGGCATATTCGGCATCGCGTTCGGGCTGGACAGCGGCGCGGCGTTCAAGACGCTCGAACCGTTGCCGTCACTGAAGCCGCTCTCGTTCGCGGCCTTCGCCGCGGGCACGCTCGGCGGTCACCTCACGGTCGCGCTCGCAGCCTTTGCGCTCGCGCGGCTCTTAAGAAGAAGAACGAACACGGAGCCCACAGAACCCACAGAGAATTCTTTGTGAAAAAAGAAATTCCGTGGTCTCTGTGGCCCCTGTGTTCGTTTTGTTCTTACCTCCCCGCCGGAGGCACAAATTTCTGGAGCCGCTGGCCGTAGGTGTCGGCGGCGTAGACCGCGCCGTGCGAGTCGACGACGATGCCGTGGACCCAGTCGAATTGATTCGGGCCGAGTCCCTGGCTGCCCCAGGTCGCAAGGATCTTGCCGTCCTTCGTCTGGATCTTGTGCACACGCTCGAGCGCATGGTCGGCCACGAAGGCGATCCCGTCGGTGCCTTTGCGTGAGATGTTGATGTCCCACGGATTCCAGCCCTCGTTCGCGAACTCGCGGATGTAGGTCAGGTTCTTGTCGAAGACCTCGACGCGGTGTCCCTCGCGGTCGATGATGTAGAGATTTTCCTGGGCGTCCACGGCGAGCTTGTGCGGCAGATTCCATTCGCCGGGGCCCGTGCCCTTGTCGTCCGGCCCGCCGGCGCCTTTGCCGACCTGCTTGATGAACTTGCCGTCTTTGGAAAACAGAATCGCGCGGTTGTTGCCGTAGCCGTCGGTGACGACCATGTTGCCGCTGCGCAGGATGGCGATTCCCGACGGCAAATTCAGATGCGTGGCGTCGTTGCCGCGTTCGTTGGTCGTGCCCAGCTGCAGCAGGAACTTGTCGAGCTTTGGACTGAGTTTGACGATCCGATGGGCGTCGCGCTCGATGATGTAGACGTTGCCTTCCCAGTCGACGCCACCTGAGTGCTGCCAGGAGGGATTGATCGCCTTGCCGTTGATCACCTGATCGGCGCCGGAGAAGACGAGGTTGCCGGCGGTGTCGAAGACCATGACCGGCTTCGCGCCGCGATTGAAGACGTAGATCCGATCCTGCGCGTCGATCGCCAGGCCGGAGATGCCTGGCTGATCGGTGGGACCGGTTGCCGGATTGCCGCCTCCGCCGCGCTGCCCGCTGGCGCGGCGGGCCGCGGCTTGCGCGTCACGCTCCGCCGGCGGTGGCGGCGGTGTCTTCAGCCCGAAGAACATTCCCGGCGGCAGCGTCGGCCAGTTCGGGACCAGGCGATAACCGCCGTCGTCGGCGGCGTGGACGATCGGCCAGCCCGACGCGACCATCACACCGACGAGCGCCGCGAGGATCGAGCGCCGCATGCGTCCTCCCTGAGAAAGTGTGGTGGCGTCCGGCCCTTCGACGGAGCTCAGGGCCGGACGTGTCATCCCGGGCGCTACTTTGCGCCGGGGACGGCTTTCTGCCACCAGGGATTGCCGTAGTTGGTGAAGCGTCCGCCGTCTACCGAGATCGTCGTGGCGACCTTGTAGTTCACAGGGGAGACGAGCCGCATCGAATCGCGGACGCGAATCGATTTGCCGTTGAACGTGAACGGCTCGCTCTCGAAGTGCATGTTGTAGAAGCCGCCCAGGTCGCCGCCAACCACGGCGGTCTGCAGATACGAGTAGCCGCGGCTGTTGGTCACGTGCCGTGTGATTGTCTTGTTGTCTTTCTGATACGCAATGCGTTCAGTGACGGTAAAGCGTCCGCCAGGCCCTGTGGCATCGGTCCTGGCGAGATAGAACTTGCCGTCCGCCTTCGTGTAAGTCGTGGTGCCGGTAATCGTGCCGGCCGGGCCGAGCGGCCCTTCGGGAACGAGCCATTCGAAGGTCCATTTCGCGCCGAGGAAGTATTCGTCGAAGTCGAAAAGGGGAACGGTGTCGCTGGCCTCGGTCGGACGGCCCAGGGCGGGCATCTGTCCCTTCGGCAGCGAAGGATCGGGTGCAGGGGGCTGTTGCGCCGACAGCGCCGTGGTCGCGAGAGCGGCCATCGCGGCGAACCGGAACGCGCGATTCGAGAACAGCGCCCGCAAAGTGAGCGCAATTTACTCCTGGGATTACTCCTCGTCAACAAGGCGAGCGGACAGGCTAAAGCCTGTCCCTACCGAGCCGGATCGTCCTGACAGCGGTAGGGACCGGCTTCAGCCGGTCCGTCGTTACCGAATCGTGAGCTGATCGTTGACGGTTGCAACGCCGTCGGTCATGCGCGCGATCTCGATGGCCTTGTTCTTTTCGATGGCCGATTTCACTTCGCCTTTGAGCGTGACGACGTGATCGGCCGTGTCGACGTTGATGCTCAGGCCCGAGGTCTGCGAGTCGGCGATCAGCTTGCCTTTGATGCTGGCCGTGATCGCGGCGTCGCTCAGGGCTCCGCCAACCGAGCCGGAGGTGCCGACCGGCGGGACTTCGGGTACGAGCGTGAGATGATCCACCACGTCGTTGACGCCCTTGGTCGCGCGGGCGATCTGCACGGCCTTGGTGCGCTCGTCGGCGCTGCGAACCTCGCCGGTCAACGTGACTGAGCCGTTGCTGGTGTCGACGTTGATGTTGCGCGCCTTCACCGTGTCGTCTGCCGCCAGCTGAGTTTTCACCGACGTGGTGATCCCCGCATCAGTCTGGGCGCAGGCGGTGACCAATAGTGCCAATCCGACGGACAGTAGCCATGGCGATTTCATGCGCAGTCCTCCTCTTGCATTGGCTCTATGCAAGGCGCGCGTCCTCAGCCGCAGCGCTGGGCTCAGCGGTAGGGACAGCCTTTCGGCTGTCCGTTCAGCTGCGGCGCGTCGCCACCGCGGCGCAGACCCATGCGACGGTCAGGAAACTGAACCCCATGAATGCGGGGAGCAGCGGTTCCTCGATGGCGGTGGCCGCGAACTTCAGCAGTGCGTCCCCGGTCTTGTCCGAGTGTCCGATCGCCGCGAGACCATTCAGCAGTCCCAGGAGGAGCATGGTGATGACCGAGAAGATCGCGGCCAGCGACAACGGCCGCATCAGCGCGAGCCGCCGTTCGGAGGGCGCCGCGGCGCAGACGAACCCGAGAATCATCGGCGCGGCGGCGATGAGCAAGCTGATGAACATGGCGCGGGGGGCTTGAGCGAGGGCGGCCGTCAGTGACATGGTGTCTCCTTGCTCGTAGAAACGCCCACGTTGAGTTCGTGTGACATGTGTCACGATCGGCGTCCTCGCGCGTTGTCTACAGAAGCCGATGGACCGCGAACGTGAACTGGAATTCGTGAGTCGCCTCCGCGTGGGCGATCAGGCGGCGTTCGACGCGGTGTACGAGGCCTTCAATGCGCGCCTCTTCACGTTCCTGGCGCGCCTGCTGCGAAACCGGGCCAGGGCCGAGGACCTGCTGGAGGAAACGTGGCTCCGTCTCGTGCAGCACGCCGCGCGGCTGGAGCCCGACACGCGGCTGGGCCCCTGGCTCTTCACCGTCGCCCGCAACCTTCACGTCAGCTATTGCCGGTCGCTCGCGCTCGAGGAAATCTATCCAGGCGATGGACTGGGGCTGTTCGTGCCGGCGCGCACCTCGTCGCCCTTCGAGGAGACCGCCGCAAATGAGCTGGAGCGGCGCGTCGAAGCGGCGCTCGCGAGCCTGCCGGTGACGTACCGGGAAGTGCTGCTGCTGGTCGCTGTCGAAGGACTGGAGCCGGGCGAAGCGGCCAAGGTCTGCCGCATCAGTCCGGCGGCCCTCCGGCAACGCCTGAAGCGGGCGCGCGATCTGCTCGCCCGACGCCTTGATGAACGGCCGCAGCCGTCGGTGACCGTCTTGAAAGAGGTGACATCATGACGCACCCGGCACCCGGAACCCGGCACCCGGCACCCGGAACCCGGCACCCGGAACCCAGCACCCGGCACCCGGAACCCGGGCCTGCCGATCCGCTGCTGGATCTTCTGACGCGGCTGCCGATCGAGGAGCCGCGCGCGCGGGTGAACGCGCGCGTCCAGGCGCGCGCCCATGCCGCCCTGGCGCGCGGCCGCGAGCGGAAGGCGCGGCCGTCCCGAAGCGTCGGCGCGCGGTTGGTGGATGCGACGCTGGTGCTTGCCGCCGCTGTCTATCTGCTGGCGGCCATCGTCACCGCGGTGAGACTGACGCTGGGCTGACCGTGGCGGTAGGAAGTGCGAAGTACGAGGTGCGAAGTACGAGGTGCGACCGGAGGTGCGCACGCACACCACACACGTCCGATGAACGGCTGATCGTTAGCGAGCCGCGCCGTTTCGGTAACCGGCCGGACGCCCCTGCCCGCCGCCGCCCATGAAGATGTTGGCGGCTGGCGCTGTCGAACGGACCACCGCGCTACTGGCGATGCTCGTCAGGACTTCGTCGCCCGCCTGCAGTCCGCCCGCAAGCAGTTCAGTCCATTGTCCATCCGTCATGCCGGTGCGAACCTCGACTTCGCGAATGACGCCGTCCGCCCGGACGAACACGCGATCGGTTTCGCCGTCGTCGTTCGGACGTCCGGCCGCGTCGATGCCCAGGGCGCTGCGAACCGTTGCCGACGGCGAGACGCGCAGTGCCGAGTTCGGGATCCGCACGACGTCGTCGCGCCGGACAATTTCGATGTGCGCGGTGGCGGTCATTCCTGGTCTGAGCTTCAGGTCGCGGTTCGGAACGTCGACGATCACGGTGTAGGTCGTGACGTTCTGCGCGACGGTCGGCTGCAGCCGCACCTGTCTCGTCTCTCCGGTGAACGGTTCGCCTGGATACGCATCCACAGTGAAACTCACGGATTGTCCGGGCTGGATCTTGCCGATGTCCGATTCGTCCACGTCGGTCTGCAGTTGCATCTTGGTCAAGTCGGCGGCGAGCGTGAAGAGCGTCGGCGACGACAGGCTGGCGGCAACGGTCTGTCCGACGTCGACACTTCGGCCGACGACGATACCGTCGATGGGAGCGGTGATGGTGGCATAGGCCAGATTGACCCGGTTCTGGTTCAAGGCGGCTCGCGCCTGCACCGCTTGCGCTTCGGTGGCCTTGACCTGCGCGATGGCGGAGTCGGTCGCGACTTTGGCGGCATCGAGATCGCTCCGGGCCACCAGTTGCCGATCGGCCAGTACGGCTGCGCGGTCGTATTTCTGCTGGGCGTCGAGCACTCTGACGCGAGCACTCTCGACGTCGGCTTGAACCCGGAGCAGATTCGCCTGCGCCTGCTCGACCTGGGCGTTGAGCAGCGACGGCTCGAGGCGCGCGATGACGTCGCCCTTGCGGACCAGCGAATTGAAGTCCGCTCCCAGCCACGAAATGGTGCCGGAGACCTGCGTGCCCACCTGGACGGTCGTGACGGCTTGAATCGTTCCTGTCGCCGTCACGCCTTCGACAATCGAGCCCCGGGAGAGGCGGAGCGTCGAGACAGTCGGTGGCGCCTCGCTTCGAGTGTAGAACGCGCGCACACCGACCGCCACCACGCAGGTCAGCAGCACGCCCACAACGAACCGTTTCACCATGTCTCCTCCGTCCTCTGCTGATTGGACGGAGAAGATGTGGCGAGCGTGTGACAGGCGGGTGAAAGAACCGCTCTCGAACCTCTAGTGGAGATTGACCCAGTTCTCGAGCGTGCCGCCATTCGCGAACGTTTCGCCGCTGCACGCGAGTGGCTGACCGTCACGCGCGGCGCGGCTGACGATCAGATCCCCGCGGCTGCCGGCGCCGCGATTCTGAAAGGCGGTAAAGGCGGCATCGCTCATCGCGTCGAAGTACGACACCAGCCGGTACCCGGCCGGCGAATCCACGGAAATCGCCACATCGGACATCGTCTGCGTGCCGACGTGCGTGCCAAGCGGCTGGCCTGCGGCCACCGGGACGCCTTCACCGATTCCGGGCAACGGCGTGACATGGAAGATCACGACGCGAAACGCCGGATAGCCGGTGGGTTCGATCCGGATCTGAACGCCGGCCCACTCGCTCATCAAGGAGTCAATCCGTCCGTTCACGGGTGACACGATCGGCAGCGTGCTCCAGTTGAGTCCGGACAACGGTTGAAAGTAGTGCTTCATGCTGCGGCACGACTCGACGTTATCGGAATAATCGTGGCCGTAGCCCGAGCGGAATCTCGAAACCCGCTGCAGGCTCGTTGGGTCCAGATAGTTGGCGACCACGAAACGCGGGACGCCGAGCGTATCCACGTCGTATGAGGTGGCCATCGGCGGCGCAGGGCTCGTTGCCGGCGGCGACGCTGGTGTGTCCTGCGCGGCCGCCGTCGGCGCGGTCACGGCGGATGTGCTGGTGCCTGAGTTGCAGGCCGCAAGCAGGCAGGTGACCAGGAGCAGGGAAAGACCGCGCACGGTTGTCCTAGCGTAATCGGACGCCGGCGCGCAGGCATTAGCGGACCGGCTTGGCGGTGGGCGGCGCCGCCGCCGAACCCTTGGCGCGGGCGGGTTCGCCCTCCATGAAGTGGTTGCAGCCGCTATCGCCGCTGACGCGGATGAGAAATGGCTGCAGATCTTCGTCGATGCACAGTCCGAGGTCGTGGTCGCGGCCTGCCGAGCCAGGCTCGATTTGCCACCACTTGCAGTCCTTGCAGAGTCCCCATTCCATAAAAAACCCCCGAAGTCCGGACAGCGCGTGTCCGAACGTCGGGGGAGCAAGGGCGATGCCTTAAAACGGTCGAGATTACTTGGCGGCGCCGTCGAGTGCGTAGGTCAGGATGCGCGGCGGTACCGGCGCACCCGTGTCCGGCACGCTGCCACGTCCTGCTGCGTTCGCAGCAGCCGCGGGCGCGGCGCCAACCGGCGGTGGGGGCGGCGGCGGCAGCACGCCACGGCCACCGATGACGCTGACGTACTGTTTGCCGTCGACCATGTACGTCATCGGCGGTCCCATGCCGACCCGAAGTCCGGTGTTGATCTCGTGCAGCTTTTCGCCCTTGTCGGCGCTGAAGACCAGCAGACGGCCATCGGGCAGGATCTGGAACACGAGGTTCGACGCCGTCGTGAATGTGCCGCCGCCGGATGCGCCGCCGGCTTCCTTGCGCCAGACTTCCTTCTGCGTGACCGGATTCCAGGCCAGCAGCAGGCCGCCGCGGTAGCCGTCACTCGGGCCAACCATCGGCGGCGTGAACGGCGCCGCTGGAGTCGCCGGCGCGGCCTCGGGATGCGCGTTGTCCGCCGTTGCCGCCGGAGGCGGGGTGCCGCGGCCAATGCCGGTATTTCGTCCACCTTCGTTGTACTTGAACGTGGCCGGGTTGACGGTATACGTCGAGTTGTTGCCGAACGTGGTCGGGATGTACACCAATCCGGTCTGCGGGTTGAACGACATCGGCGCCCAGTTGTGCGCGCCGATCGGTCCCGGGTAGATCGTGATCGGATCGAGGCCATAGAACGCGCGCGGATGGATGAACGGCCGGCCGGTCTTCTTGTCCATCGCTTCCGACCAGTTCATCGGCGCGTACGGTGTCGCCGAGAGGAACTCGCCGGTGATCCGATCGAGCACATAGAAGTAGCCGTTCTTGTTGGCCTGCATGATCACGCGGCGCTGCCGGCCGCCGATGGTGATGTCGGCGAGCGTGAGCTGGGCCACGGTGTCGTAGTCCCACGAATCGCCAGGCACCGCCTGGTAGTACCACTTCATCTCGCCGGTGTCGGCATTGACGGCGATGATCGAGCAGACGTAGAGATTGTCTTTGCCCTGCGAGCCGCGCAGCACTTCGGGCCACGGGCCGCCGTTGCCGGTGCCAAAGTAGACGAGATTCGATTGCGGGTCGTAGGACATGCCGTCCCACACCGTGGCGCCGCCGCCCATCTTGTACCACTCGCCGCTCCACGTCGGAGCCGCCTTGCGCATCGCCTCGTTCTCGAATCCCTTCTTCGGATCGCCGGGCACGGTGTAGAACCGCCACACCCGCGCGCCGGTATTTGCGTCGAAGGCATCGACGAAACCACGCACGGGATATTCCGATCCCGCGGCACCAATCAGGACCTTCCCCTTCGCAATCCGCGGCGCCATCGTCAGCGTGTACTGGTTCTGCGGATACTCGACACGCGCTTCCCAGACCGGCTTGCCGGTCGCGATGTCGAGCGCCACCAGGCGGCCGTCGATGACCGGCACGATCACTTTGTTTTCGTAGAGCGCGACGCCGCGGTTGACGACGCCGCAGCAGATCTTGGTCTGGACCGCGGGACGGTTCACTTCCGGATCCCACTTCCAGAGCTGCTTGCCGGTCCGCGCATCGACGGCGTAGGCGACGCTCCACGTGGTGATGCCGTAGAGGATGCCGTTCGACGCGAGCAGCGTCGCTTCCTGATTCCCGCCGCCGGGAGGATTGAAGTTGCCGCCGGGGATATCGAACGACCAGACCTGCGACAGGCGCGACACGTTCGTCGTGTCGATCTGCGTCAGCGGGCTATAGCGCTTTTCGCCGAGGTCGAGGCCGTAGGTGAGCCAGTCCTCGCCGGTCGTCGGCGCGTTCCTCAGCGCGGCATCGTCGATGCGGCGTCCTTGCGACTGGCCGTAGGTGACTTGCTGCGAAAGCGTGAGTGCCGCGGCGACGAGGGTGACCGCCGTGCCAAGCGTCCATCGTGTGCGGCGTGAGAGCTGAAACATGAGTCACTGTCTCCCGAAAACGGATTCCCGGCTGGACCGTAAAGGATGCGTAGGAATACTAGAGCCCAGATGGACGAGTTGCAATAAGAGACAGCGCGGGCGGCCTATTTCAGGCGCTCGTAGGCCCTGCGAGCCGCGGCCTTGATCGGTTCGGTCGGATCGCCGCTCCGGTGCAGCTGGATCGAAAAAAGGGACGTGCCCTTCAACACCTGCAATTCCCCATGCTTCTCGTTGTACCAGCAAGAGACGTCGCCAAGTCCGGTCAGGCCGTCGTGGCTTTTCTGCGCACACATTGCGCGATACATCGCCGCTTCGCTCGCGCCGAAAGGAAAGAGATTCAAGGTGATGCTGTTCAGCCCCGAACCTTCATAACTGCACGCTGAGGGGCCACCGTTCGGCATTCTCTTCGCGTCCGGCCCTTTCACGACCGCGACGCCCATCGCCGCGGCGGCGTCTTCTTTCGTGAGCAGGGCGCAAGGGTCGATGGCGGCAGTCTGAGCGGACGCAATTCGCGCGGGGACGAGGAGCGTGGCGATGAGACACAGAAGCCGTCGCATGGCGCCTCCTTGAAGGAGGATGACTATATCGCCGATCGGACAAGCTGAAGCCTGTCCCTACCGGGAATACGTCAGCCTCATCGGTAGGGACAGGCTTGAGCCTGTCCGCTAGTAATCAAAGATGTGTTCGAGGCCGGGATCGCCCAGTGGATGGGCTTTGAGGAAACCTGCCAGCTCCTTGACCGGCACGTCGACGATCACGCGTTCTCCGGCAAAGCCTGTGCGCCGCAGCCGGTGGATGACCGTTCCAGTCGCGAGCCGGCCATCGAAACCGGGAGGCACCGTCAGCGTGACCATGATCTGATCGTTGCCGGCGATCTCGGCGATCGATCCGCCCTGCTGTGCGATCGACACCAGAATGCGCGTGAAGCGATCGTAGCGCGGCGTTTCGATTTCGAGGCCGTCGCCGCGCATGCCGATGACCTTCACGTCAGGGATGCTCGGCAGCGCCTCGCGATCAAGCCCGCGGATCACGCTGCGGATCTCGAGCTTCGCCGGATCGGCGGCGGCCGCTGCGGCGATGACCTTGGCGTACGCCGTTTTCGCCATGAACTCCATACCGATACCGAGGCGCCGTTCCCAGCCCCGCAGGCTGAACCCGACCGGCTGCGCCCACAGCTTGCGCGCTTCACGTGGAAACGGATACTCGTACCACGGGGTCTGACGCAGGAACGCCCCGTAGTCGCTGGCCATGTGCGCAATCGCCAGGTCCTGCGGCGTCTTTGTCGAGCCGCGCCACCACGCCGTCGTCCGGCCGACGGTCTCTTCGTAGAGCGCTTTCACCATCATCTCCACGGTGAAGCTGACGCCGATCGTATGAATCATGCTGCGCGTGCCGACGTCGGCGCCGCCATGTCCGTCGGCGACTTTCATGAGCGCGCATGTCGATCGCCAGAAGCCCGTGATGCTCGAGAGATAGTCGAACGCGGCCTCGTCGCCAGTCTTCAGCGTCTCCGCGAGTCCGTCGTACGCGTAGACGATGTGCCACTCGGGATACGTGAGATAGGTGTTGGCTTCACGGCGCTGCGAGGCCGGATCGGTCAGGAGCGGTGAGTACGGTGGCACCGCTGAATCGGCGCTGCCGCGGCAGGCGACTTCGACGTACCCGACCGGCACCAGGAGCAGAAGGATGACGACGCCGAGGGCGGCAAGCGACCACTTCGCGTAACGCCAGACCGGTCGCCATTTCCGGAAGCTCCGGCTAGAGCCGGAGCCCACCGATGCCATCTAGCGCGCCTCGTTGGCGAAGGCCATGCCCGAGAAGATCGCGAGGCTGCCGCCGAAGATGTGCGGCAGGTTCGCCAGGATCTTGAACGTGAACGGCAAGTCGAGCACGCCTTGCTTCACGATGCCGAGATCGAGGTAGCCCGACCCGGTGGCCAGGCCGAGCAACCCGTCGGACAGATACAGCGAGCCGAAGATGAGCAGAAACCAGCGCGCCGCGCGCCGGGACGTGAATGCGCTGATGCCCGCCCAGAGTCCCGAGGCGACGTGGAGCAGATCGTCGTTGCGGTCGAGCGCGAAGATGCCGAAGGCCTTGCCCTCGGTGTCGGTGATGCCGGGGATGTAGTTGAGCGCGGCCACGGCCAGGAGGAAAACCATGTACACGAGCGCGATGGTCCGCAGTTTGCCCATTGGTGTTTTACCTTCTTGATCACCGCGTCAGAGACGCGCGAAATATCCGTCCCACAGCTGGTGGCGGAACAGCAGATCGCGATCGAGCGCGCGCTTCTTCGCCGCGAACTCCGCGGCGCGCGGGTAGCCGCGGGTCAGCTGATCGAGCGAAGCGTGCGGCCGGTACGGCAGGTAGTAGGTGCCGCCGATTTCGAGGACGCGATCGATGAGCGCGTGGGTCATCCGTGCCATGTCGCCTTCGCCGCGAGCGGTCTTTTCCTGAGAGAAGAGCATGACGGCGGCGATGCGCGGTTCCGGCGCGTACGCCAGTACGCTGTCGCGGTCGGTGTTGACGTAGCGCAGCGTGATGTTGAGCAGCTGCTGATACGACGCCGGGATGACGTCCTGGCACGCCTTGATGAATTCCGCAAAGCGCGCCGGCGGCACGAAGTATTCGTGGAGGATGTCGGTGCGGAACGGGTCGCGGTCGTCGAGCGTGATCACCGGCTCGTTCATCAGGGTGTTGCGCGTGGCGTTGCCGGCAATCCACGGGCCCACGTCCGATTCGGTCCACCAGCGGAACCGCTTCACCTGGTCGGACTCCACCTGGGCGCGGAACATGTACCGCGCGGTCTTGCTGACAAATCCCGAGCCGGACGCCTTGGGCAGGTTGGCCTGATTCGGCGTGGGACGATAGGTGATGAGCAGCCCGCGCTCGAGAAACCGATCGAGCGCGATGTCCATCCGCCCGTAGGCCATCTGAATCGTCGAATCGGCCGCGAGCTGTGCCGCGAAGCGCGCGCCCAGCGCAGGGCCGTCGATTTCCTCGAACGACGGCGCGAGGAGCGCATTCGGCACCATGTCGAGCTCGAGCTCGGTGATGACGCCGAAGAGACCGTAGCCGCCCATCGCATAGCGGAACCATTCAGCGTTCTCGGTCCGCGAGCACTGGACCTCGGTGCCGTCGGCCAGCAGCATCGTGATCCGCCGCACCGTGCTGCCGCAGCCGCTGAACGGCACCGGCCAGCCGTGAGCGTTGACCGAATACGTGCTCGCCACGCCAAAGTCGTTGTTCGACTGCATCACCGCGGGCGAGAACCCGACCGCATCGAGCTTGGCGATGACGACCGACCAGCGCGTGCCGGCGGCGACGCGGTAGGTCTTGGCGGCGGCATTCGGTTCGAGCCACTGCTGGTCGAGCGTCGCCACCGTACCGTTTTTGGCGAGGCTCTGCCCGCCCATCGAATGGCGCGCGGTGCTGGCAATGAAGGATCGTCCTGCGCTCCGCGCTTCGGCGAGCGCCGCCCGAATCCGTTCGGTCGCGGCTGCCTGCGGCTCGGTCGTCAGCGACAGATGCGAGGCGACTGGCGTCGGGGAGAGTTCGCTCGCGTCGTTGAGGATGGTCGCGCCTGCCGCGGGCTTCAGTGCCGCGGGATCCGGGTACGGCGGACCGGGCGCGTTGGTGGACGAGAGCGAGCGGCCCACCAGTGCACCGACTCCCGCGGTGGCGCCAAGCAGCAACGCGCGCCGCGTCAACCGCTGGCGGATCATCGACGAGGCCTTTCGTGCGCGCTCTTTGTCAGGCGGACGTCCAAGCGTTCGACGCCGTGCACGCCTCGACCGAGCGTCCATCTGATCATCTCGTAGCCGTTCGCCTCCACCCAGAGCTGTGCTGTATTGCACGGGAAGCAGCTTTCCCGGCAGCCATAGTCCCTTCGATACCAGCCATCGGCATCGGTCGTCGTGATGGTCGAGTCAATCCTCGCGCCGGCGATCGGGCGGCCCGCCTGGTCCGTCACCACACCGTAACGCGCCGCGCAAATGCCGCCGTCGATTAGAAGGTCGCCATGGAGAGACGCAGCCGAGACCGAGAGAACCCCTAGTCCGACGTTCGTCCCGGCGACGGCGATAGGGTCGTCACCGCGCGCGAAGTGCGCATTGTAACGACCGTCTGGCGACGTCGTGAACTGCTGCGTGCCAATGCGAAACACGAAACCTTGGACCGGATCGCCTGAAACGAAGTCTCTGACGCGGCCGGTCACCAGAAACGGGCCGCTGTCGAGGACCACCGGTTGTGGGACCGGTGTGGGCGTTGGCTGCGTTGGAGTGCTGCAGCCTGCGCATGCGAGAAGCAACAGGATTCGCACACGTGTCATGGCGCGTCTGGCTAGCGATTATGCCCGATCTTTTTCTCCAGAACCTCGAACGCCAGGTCATCGCGCTGCGGTAGACCAAACCGTTCGTCGCCGTAGGGAAATGGCTTACGCCGGCCGGTCCGGTGGTAACCGCGCCGTTCGTACCACGTGAAAAGTTCCGGGCGTTGAATGACGACCGTCATGTGCACTGACGTGGAACCCCAATTCGCGTGAGCCCACTGTTCGGCGGCCTCGAGAAGCTTCGTGCCCAGGCCGGATCCCTGAAGCACCGGTTTCACGGTGAGCATGCCGAGATAGCACGCGTCGCCGGTGCGTTCGAGCTGCACGCACGCGATCATCTCGTGATCCCGCTCGTGCACCAGGATGACTTTGTCAGCGGCGGCGACGATCTCCCGGATGCCCGCTTCGTCAACGCGCTGGCCGCCCAGGAGATGCTCTTCCGTCGTCCAGCCGGCGCGGCTGCTCTCACCACGAAAAGCGGAGTTGACCAAAGCGGTGATCGTCGCGGCGTCTTCGGTTGTCGCGACGCGGATCATAGATGAATGATGAATGATGAATGATGATGTGATTGATGCATCGATTCGCCAATCCAATCATCAATCATCATTCATCAATCATCATTCATCAATCATCATTCATCAATCATCAATGGATGTGCAGCCTGCGTCCACTCGCGCGTGTTGCGCCAGACGCGGGTCTGTCCGTACTGGTCCGCGGTCCAGCCAAGCCGTTCCTTCCCGTGCCAGGTGGCTTCGAGGGCTGCCGGTTCTCCCGCGCCCCAGAGGTGCTGCGCTTCGTGGAACAGGATCGCGGCACGCTCGATGTCGTCGACCGCAATCGTGAAAAACGGCCGGTAGAGCGTGACCACGCCAAGCGGGAAATTGGTTGCCGCGTACGCCTCGCCGTGTCCGAGGTGGCGATTCCACCAGTTGTCGGTGGCCCGGAAGTTGGCGAAGTGCCGCAGGATCAGCACCTCACGCGTGAATCCGGCCCGCTCGATCTGCGCGATCGCGCGCATCACGATTTGACGCTGGCCATCGTCGATCGGCGCGGACGTGAGGAGCAGCGATCGCGACCAGACGAAGACGATCGCGACGGTGACGCCCGCGAGCCAGGCGATGCGCCTCCCGATTGCAGGCGTGCGCAGCACTGGAACGGGGTCGGGCGTGGGAGCGGCGATCTCGAGGGGTGCGGCGCAGCGGCGGCAGGCCGCGGCGTCCTGAAAGTTCACGAGTTGGCACTTCGCGCAGCGCCGATTCTCGGACGCGACCCTCACGGATCATCAATCGGCGGCCGCCATCCATCCAGGATGGACGTTAGTACTCGATGGCTGATGTCGCCGCGCTGTCCTCTGGATCGTCTTGCAGCAGATGGACAGGACGCACGAACTCCTGACTGTCGGTCAGTCGCTCGGCAGGCCGTTCGGGCTGCCGGATCAGTCGCTCCTGCGTGGACGCGGGGGAAGGCGAGCGGCCTGGGTACACATAGGTCAGCGTCAGGGCCAGGCCGATGCCGACTCCGGCCAGCGGCCCGAGGACCAGCGGCCACAAAATCGAGTAGCGCCGCGGCGTGACCTGGGCCCGCGCCGCGGCCGGCGTGTCATCGGCGATCTCGGTGCGGGCGGCACGCGTCGGCTTCTCTTCTGTCCTGGCCAGCCATGCGATCGGGACGAGCGGCTCGTCCGCGTCGATCGGTTGCGGCGCCACAGCACTGACCTGGACCGGTTCAACGACGGGCGGTTCCGGAACCGGCTGAGGGGGAGTGACTGGAACAGGACGGTCCACAACGACCATCGGACGGCGGCGCCGAAACGGTCCGTCCGCCGCAGCGGGCAGATCGCAGACTTCCTGGAGCGCTCGCACGAAGGCTGTCGCGCTCGCGAAGCGGTCGGCGGGGTTCGGGGACAAGGCCCGGCCGAAGACCTCATCCAGTGCGTCCCGGTCGGTGAGCAGTTCGCCGACGATCGCCGCCAGGCTGTAGGTGTCCGATCGCCGGTCCCAGCGCTGGCCGGCCAAACGTTCCGGAGCCGCGTAAGGCGCGCGCACCGGCGCCGTCACTCCAGCGCGCTCGAGCGCGCGGACGACTCCGAATCCCGTGACGCGCACTTCCGCATCCGCGACGAGAATGTCCTGCGGCTTCAACCCGCCGTGGTCGATGCCGGCGCGTGCCGCGAACTCGACGGCGTCGGCGACGTGCTTCGCGACCCTGACGATGTCCGGCGTGGCGAGCGTGCGGCCCTCATCGCGGAGCCGGGCCAGCGAGGTGCCGCGGGCGAATTCCTGGATCAGATACGCCGAGCCATCACAAATTCCGGTACCGAGTGACGCGGCAATACTGAGGTGGTCGAGGGGGGCGGCGACGAGCGTATCGAACTGTGCGAGGACGCGCTGAACCTGGTCGAGGGGCAAGCCGAGATTGAATTGCTTGACGGCGACGAAGCAGTCGAGTTCGGGCTGAATCGCGGAGTAGGCCGGCCCGAGGGCGCCGGCGCCAATCTGGTCGAGGACGCGGAACGGACCGAAGGACTCAGGTGTCGCCACGGTCTGATGTCATCCTGGCTGGGTCGCTGGTGTGCCGCAGGTGAAACGTCAACGCGAGGGGCGTCCCTGGGGGACGCCCCTCGCGCCGGACTGGTCTCAGGCCACCCGTCCGCGGAGTTGACGGATGCCGCGTTCGATGCGCTGCGCGAGCTCGCGTTCCTGCTGCAGGGCGCGCACCGTGTTGCGCGCCTCGAGGAGCGTCGTCTCGAGCTGACCCGACACGTGATCGACGACGACCTTCTGTTCGCCGAGCGTCTCGAGGTTGATCCGGACATCGTCGAGCAGGTGCGTGATGCCGTTGACCTTCGATTCGACCTCGTCGACCTTCTTGCGCCGCTCGTCGATCTCGTCGATTTGCTCGTTGGTTTCGGCAATTTTCGCGACCAGCGTGTCGACCTTGGTGCGGAGCTCGCTGATCTGGTTGGCGTGTTCGAGGACACGGGTGAGATCTTCGCGGGTGCGGGCGCCGATCCCGTGGATGTTCTCGACTTCCGCCTTGACCGCGAGAATGATCTGCTCGCGGCTCGCCAGCACGGCCACGCTCTGCTGCGCTTCCTCGGCCAGCCGCCGCACTTCGTTCAGGCGCGCTTCGACCGCCGCCAGCTTCTTTTCGCCGAAGGCGAGCTGCGATGCGCTCTGCTCGAACTGCTTGGACATGGTTTCGGCGCGCTTCACGTGGTCTTCGGAGGCGCGGATGTGCGCGACCGTCTCACGCTGACGGCTCTGCGCCTGATCGAGCTCCCGCAGCATCTGGTCCTTGATCGTCGCGGCGCGCGCCAGTTCGTCGGACAGCGCCTGCATCTGGCGTGACCGGTCGGCAACCTCGTCGCCAGCCTCGCGGCTCGCCGCGACGAGCGACGCATACCGCTTTTCGAGCTCGGCGACGGCGGTTTCGGTCAACTGGACCGACGCCAGGCGCTCGCTCATGGCCGTCAGGTCGGCGTTCAGTTTGGCGGCGTCGCTGGCCAGTGGCGTCAGCGAGTTGCCGAGACGACGGACGGCGTCGAGCTTGTGCTGCGCGTCGTTGACCTGCTCGGTGAGACCGTTGCAGGTGGTGCGGATCTGGTCGACTTCGGCCTGGCGCGCGAGCTGTTCCTCGATGCGCCGATCGACCGAGGTGCTCAGCACGTTCAGACCGTTCAGCCGCTCCTCGAGCTTCTCGACGAACAGCATCCGTCCGTTGACCTGCGCCAGCCGTCCGTCGATCTCCGAGACCGTGCTCGACAGCCGCTCGGCCTTCGCGGCGCCCGTGTCCACGTTCGCCAGCTTGCCGAGGATCTCGTCGACCTTGGCTTCGATCTTCGGCGTCTGACCCTGGAAGGCGGTGAGGCGCTCGCTCAATCCGTCGAGCGAACGGCGATCGGACTGGAGCTTGTCGACCAGCTTGGCCACTTCGGCGTGCGAGACGTAGAACTGCTGAATCTCGCTGCGCAGCACGTCCAGATCCTGGTGGCTCTGACGGAGGGCGTCCATCTGCCAGGCCGCTTTCTTGGCCATGCCGTTGACGGTGGCGAGCTGATCGCGCAGCGGTTCGAGCGTCAGCTGCTGCTTCACGAGATCGTCGGCCTGCGCGTAGAGCGTTTCGAAGATCTGCGACAGGTTTTCAATCTTGGGTGAAAGCCCGGCGAGGACCTTGTCCTTTTCGGCCAGGGCAGACATGCGCGACTCGGCGTCGGTCACCAGCGACTGGAGCGTCCGCATGCGGACTTCGAACGTCTCGAATTCCCGCTTGCGGCTTTCGAGCATCGCCAGCTCGGTCCGGATGGTGCCGAGCGTGTTCGACGAATCCTGGTTCAGGACCGCGATCTGCGCCTGCACGTCGTCTTTCAGCTTGGTCACGTCGCCCAGGCCCGTCGCCGCCTGGCGCAGGATGCCGTCGATGCGCGCGACCGCTTCCTCGGCTTCGGTCGCCTGCCGGACGCCTTCGGCGATCCGGGTGGTCTTGGTTTCCATCTCCCAGGCGAGTTCGTTGACGCGATTGGCCTGGAGGACGGCGTGCTCGACGGCCTGCTGCTGCCCTTCGATCACTTTCATCTTGCGGCTGACATGTTCGGAGAGGGCGTTCAGCGCCACGAGGCGTTCGTCGACGTTCGCCATCATGTCGCGCAGCTGGGCCAGCGGTGCGCTCTTGGCCTCGGCGCTTTCGGCGGCGGCCAGGGCCGTCTGGCAATCTTCGCGCGCTTCCTTCGCGGACTGACGAATCGCGCCGTATTCCTTCTTCAGGGTCGCCGCGAGCACGCGCACCTGATCGATGTCTTCCTTGACCGAGTCGGTCTGCGCGATCGACTGCTTGATCCCCTGGTCGGTCGCCTGCAGCTGGGTCCGCAAGGTCTCAATCGCCGGGCGCTCTTTCTGGAGGGCGTCGAGCGCGCCGCGGGTTTCCTGGGCCTCGGAGAGCAGCTTGGTGAACACCGCGCGCTCGGTCGCCACCGCGCTGTCCGGTCCGACCAGTTGCTGGACGGCCTGTTCGGCTGACGCCGTTCGCTGAGCCAGTGTCTTCAGTCGTTCATCGAGCGTCGCGACCTGCTGCACGCGGGCCTCGATGGCGCCGAGCCGATCGATCACCTTTTCCAACCGGGTCGCGACCGCCGTGGTCCGCTCCTCGGTTTCATCGATCGCCTTGGTGAGCGGGGCCATCCGCACACTGCGCGCGATCAGATTGGTGAGCATGGTGTTGGCGGATTCCCGTTCTTTCTGGGCCGCGGTGATGAGCGACTGAAGCTGATCGGCCTCGACCTGGACCTGCCGATTCCTATTACCAGTCATGTTCTTCAGCGAATTCAACATACGTCCTTCTCCGGTGCAGATCCCGGTCGCCCGTCCCGCACGCTCTTCAGTGGGTCTGAACTCTCTCCAGGACGCCTATCGGCACGAGGTGACGATGTGTATAGCCCAGTCGCAGAACGGCCCTTGGCGGGCATAATTCGGGCGAATCGGGCGGGTTTGGGCCTTCACGGGCACCAGGTGTCGTGTTCTGGCGCACCGCTACCCAAATTGGCGTAGGACCGGTCTGACGGGGGCTGGGGGCTAGGGGCTCGGGGCTCGGGGCTGCGCTACTTCTTCGCGCTCCAGAGGAGCGGGGCAAACTCGTTCAGACAGTTCCTCCAGACGATCCAGGTGTGCTCCCCGGGCATCGTCAGGAACGTGTGGGTCACGGAGTTGGCGTCCATGAATTCGTGGAAGCGGCGGGCGCCAGGCAGCGCGAAGTCTTCGTTGCCGGCTTTCATCCACAGCAGATCGAGCTGCGATTTCACTTTCGGAAGATTCGCGACGACGTCCTTGAAGGCCTCTTGCGGGTTGTTCGATCCCGCACTGAAGACGCCAAGGCGGCTGAACGTCTCGAGGTGGCGCATGCCGATGGTCAGCGTCTGTCCGCCGCCGCGCGACAGCCCGGCGAGCGCGCGCATCTTACGATCCGTCGCCACCTTGTAGTTCGCCTGCACCCACGGAATGAGGTCGCCGATGAGCAGCTTCTCGAAGTCGGCCTGCTGCTTGTCCGCGGCCACGCCGGAGTCCCAGCCGTAGGCGTACCCGTTCGGCATCACCACGACCATCGGCTGAATCTTCTTCTCCGCCAGCAGATTGTCGAGGATGACGTTGACCTTGCCGAATGCCGTCCACACGCTCTCTTCTCCGTCGGCCCCATGCAGGAGATACAGCACCGGCAGGCGCGCCATCTTGTCGTAGCCGGGCGGCGTGTAGACGTGAATCCGGTGCGTCGACTGCGTGGTCTTCGATTCGTACTGACGAATCTCCACGGTGCCGTGCGGCACCGGCCTGACGTCGAAGAACCGCGGCGTCGTGCCTTTGATGTCGAGCAGGCTCGAAATCGCCGCCGGACCGCGGTTGTATTTCACGGCCGGATTGCGCGGGTCGAGCATCTGCACGCCGTCGACCGTGAAGTCGTACTCGTAATTCTCCGGCGGGAACGGCCCGAGCGTCACGCTCCACACGCCGTTGGCATCCTTCTGCATCTTCTGCAGCGCCGCGCCGACGATGAACTCGCCGGAGACGGCGACCTCGGTCGCCTTCGGCGCGCGGATCCGGAAGGTGACCCGGCCGTCGGCATGGACTTCCGGCGATCGGACCGCCGGTGGCGGCGCGGGGGCGCCGCCTCGTCCCGCTGGGGGTTGTTGCGCCGCGCCGGCCTGCACAAGCAGGACGGCGCCGAGGAGGGCGAGGGAAATGCGTGTCATAGGTGAATGATGATTGATGAATGATGATTGATTTGACAATCTCAAAGTGAAATCATCACTCATCGTTCATCACTCATCAATGAGGCGTACATGAAACGCGCTCTTCTCGCCCTAAGCCTCGGCTTCGTGTGGTTTCTGACCGTGAATTCGACCGGCTACGCCCAGCGCGGCGCCGCGCCCGCGGCCCCGGCGGCGGCCGCCGAAGCGCCCTGTCCCGGCAAGACGATGCCGGCGGTCCAGGCGACCGGCGCCTACACCCCGAAACCGGTGCCGGAGATCCCGGTCAACGGTCAACCCGGGCCCGGGGCGATCTGGCTGCCCGGCATGCGCTCGTACTGGCACTGCCACGGCGGCGGCCAGATCATGATGGTGTTCGACGGCGTCGGCCGCGTCCAGAAGCGCGGCGAGCGGATTCGCGTGCTGCACAAGGGCGAGACCGAGTACGCCGGACCGGGCGTCGAGCACTGGCACGGCGCCGCACCCGATCAGTCCGCGCAGTTCTTCCAGGTGTCGATCCTTCCCGCGGCTGTCTACTGGATGGAAGAAGTCGGGAAAGACGATTACATGGGCAACGACATCGGCGTCGCGTCACGTGCGGAGTACATCCGCACGGGGGTCATGAAGAAGTAACGATCGCTTCTCGGTGGGGTCCGGCTTCAGCCGGACCTCACGCCTTCCGACCGCGCCGGCGTCGCACGACGGCACCCAGCGCGCCAAGTCCAAGCATAGTCAGCGTTGCCGGTTCGGGGACCGCATTGCCGCCGTCCTCGACGTACGCCAGTCCGTCGAACCTCTGAAAGCTCGTTTCGGGCCGGTACGTGAGGTTGCCCGCCTGAATGCCTGTCGTCGGCAGCGCCGTAATGATCGACGCGGCCTCGTCGTCGAGCGTCAGATTCAGGTTCACTGCGTCCGAACCGCCGCCATTGTCGGTGACAATGTCGAGGATGACGTTGTCAGGACCCTGCAGGAAGATGTCGAGGTCCGCGAAGAAGGTGTGATTGATGCCAACGAGGCGGAGGTTGACGTCCGTCACGAAGCCGCCGACCACGTCCAGAATCACTTCCCAGCCGCCAGAAATACTGCCAACGTCACCCGAGGCGTCGTCTTTCGCGATGAGTTTCCAGATTCCGGCGGGTGTCGAAATGGTCGACTGTGCTCCGGTCGCGTTGTTGTCGGGAATCGCGATCGATGCGGTGTTGGCGAACGTGATCGACGCGGCCATCGCCGGGGAAGTGATGAGTGCGAACAGGAAGACGAAAGCTGCACTGGTCCAGCGTGCCATGACTCTCTCCTTGAACCGCAGGACTCTAGCTCAAGTGTCGGCTTCGCGACTATCAGGAATTTTGGTGTCAGTTCGGGCGCGACCAGAAGTCATCCTTGCCGAAAAAAGTCGTCTTGGGTCGCGACTTCCGATCGCCCCTCGGACTGCGCACGTCGCGGTGATGGGGATCATCCTCAGCGAGGCCGCCAGGCTCAAGACCCGGGGCGCCGGACTGTCGGCGCACGGCTGATCCCCTGGCTCTTTTCCGGGCTCGACGCAGACCCCGCCAGAACGGCTACAATTCGTCGGCCGGAATACCGGTTTCGTCGCTCATTTCAGGGAGGCAATCGAATGTCACGCAGAATTACCCGGGGCCTGCTGGTTCCCGGAGTCATCATCGCCGCCACCATCGCGGCCGGCTGGAGCGCCCAGGCGCAGGCGCCAGCGGCTGCGCAGTCCTGGACGAACTACACGCCGACCAACGAGCTGCCCAATCCGTACCGGACGATTGAGAATTACTTCACCCTCGGGCGCGCCTCGGGTTCGACGAGCGCCGTCGACATCGACAAGGACGGCAAGTCGATCTGGTTCGCTGAACGCTGCGGGACGAACTCCTGCGCCGCGACGCCTGACATCGACACCGTCTACCACTTTTCAAAGGAAGGCTGGCTGATCAAGAGCTTCGGGAGAGGCCTGATCATGTTCCCGCACGGGATCCACGTTGATGCCGATGGCAACGTCTGGGTGACCGACGGGCAGGACAACGGCGCGCAGATCGCGGGCGGCGGACGCGGTGCTGGCGCGGGGCGCGGCGCCGGGGCCGGTGCCGGGGCTGGAGCCGGTGCGCCGGCTCGTGGCGCGGCGCCAGCGGCGCCGACCGGGCCGAATCCGGCGGCGACCAAGGGCCATCAGGTCTTCAAGTTCAGTCCGAACGGAGAACTCCTGCTGACGATCGGCCGCGCCGGCGGAGCGACCGGTCCGACCGAGTGCTGCTGGCAGCCGAATGACGTCATCACCAACAAGGCCGGCGAGATTTTCGTGGCCGAAGGACACGGCCAGAATCCCAACGATCGCATCATCAAGTTCGACAAGACCGGCAAGTTTGTCCAGGCGTGGGGTAAGCGCGGCACCGGCGAGCTCGAATTCAACCAGCCGCACACGCTGGCGTTCGACTCTCAGGGCCGGCTGTTCGTCGGCGACCGCGGCAACAACCGCATCGTCATCTTTGACAAGGACATGAAGCAGGTGGCCGACTGGCCGCAGTTCAGCCGTCCGAGCGGCATCTTCATCGACAAGAAGGACAACCTCTACTCGGCCGACTCCGAATCGGGCGGCATCAACCCGGCGCACGGCAAGTGGACACGCGGCATCCGCATCGGGAGCGCGAAGGACGGCAAGGTCACGGCGCTCATTCCGGATCCGCTGCCGCTCTGCCCGCAAGGTCAGCAGCCCGGCAATCCCGCGACGTGCGCCTCGGGCACCTGGGTCGCCGAAGGCGTCGCCGCTGACGATGCGGGGAACGTCTACGGCGCCGAAGTCGGTCCGCGGAAGATGCAGAAGTACGTCAAGAAATAGGCTGACGCCTGAATTTCAGGATTTAAGGATTTCAGGAATTCAGGACTTAAGGCAATACGGGCCGGAGGCGCTCATGGACTGAGCACCTCCGGCCTTTCGTTTTAGCGCTGAGCCGCGGGCAGATGCTCGAGCAGGAGGCCAAGCGCGGTTCGTGGTTTGAATCCCTTCCAGTCCGGTCCGAAGTAGGTCAGCTTGTCCGCCTCGCCCTTCAGGTAGTAGTCGAAGTAGGCCGTCGCAAAGTGATCGAGGATGTTGTTCATCCGCGTCGTGTCCCACACGGCGTCGGCATAGTGCGTGAACGGATACTCCCGCAGGGTCTGTGAGTAGGCGTAGGTTTCGGCCGGCGCCGGAATCGGCGCGCCGGCATTGTGGTTCGCGTTGATGTACGTCAGCAGGTAGCGATCCGCGTTGACCGTCTGCTGAAAGATCGCCTTCGTGCCGCGCTCGTACTGGGCGACGTTGTCGACGCTGCCGGCGACGAACAGGATCGGCGTGGTGACCCCTTTCAGCCCTTCGGCATCCCAGAATCCGTTCTGCATGCCCCACGGCGCGATCGCAATCGCGGCCTTGATGCGCGTGTCGATGCTGTTCCGGTAGGCGGGATTGGCCGCGCCGCGCTCGGCGAGCAGACGATTGGGCGGCGCGCCGGCGATTGTTTCCGCGGCGGTGCTGAAGCCGCCGCCGACCGTGTTGACCAATCCGTACCCGCCCATGGAGTAGCCGACCAGTCCGGTGCGGGCGGTATCGACGATGCCGCTGAGGAAGCTTCCGGAGCCGGGTTTGCCCAGCCGCGCCATCTCGTTCAGCACGAACAGCTGATCGAACGGCCGGTTGTAGAGCGTGCTGGCAAACGCTTTCTGATCGTCGTAGGTGCTGTCCTTGTGATCGATCGACGCGACGACGAACCCCTTGCTGGCCAGGTTCTCGGCGAGATGACTCAGCAGAAATCGGTTGCCGGGGTAGCCGTGGGAAATGATCACCAGTGGGAACGCTGCCGTCTTCTCCGGTGCGGCGTCGCGCACGGCTTTACCGTGAATGGTCGCCATCACCGCCGGGTCGCGCGTCACGATGCGGTAGTCGCCTTCAGGCTTCTGTCCGGCGGCGAGGATTGCGGGATACCAGATCTCGAGCGTCAGCGGCCGTACGTAGCGAGGTGTGGGTTCGCCCGCTTTCGCGTTCAGGATGTCAGGCCGATTCGAGTCAGCGGCCTGAATCGTGCGGACGCCAATCGCGTGCGTCCCGTAGGCCGCGAGCTCAGGAGCCAGCGGCGCAACGACATCGATGCGATTGTTCTGTCCCAGCGCGAGCGCCGAGAGCGACGTGGCAATCGCGAGGACGAGCAAGGGCCGGCGCAGCATGGCAAACCTCCGAGTCGGCGCGCATCTTAGCACCGGCTGGACCGTGGCCACGAGGGCGGCAGGGGAGTGTGTTACGCGAAGGCGTCGAAGAGCGAGCCAACGAGCTGTTCGCTGGTGCGGAGGGCGATCGTGTCGGCTTTGACCTGGGCGCGGATACGAATGAGTTCGACTTCGTTGCGTTCGATGTCGCCGCCGATACCGTCCTTGGCGATCCGCTGCGCAACCGATCCAAGCTGATCGTAGGCGCGGTGAAGGCTGGCCAGCGTCTGATCGACTGAAGACAGCATGGTGTTCTTGGCGGTGGTAATCGACCGGGCCAGGGAAAACTTGAATCACGAGCTCAACCGTGCAATTCCGGCACGCTCGGTGCACACCTCGCCGGCATGAAGCGCCTGCTTTTGCACACACGCCCCCTGGTTGTGCTGGCGGCCATGACCGCCGGCAGCGTCGTGACCGCCACCGTGCCCGACAAGGCCGAGCAGTGCGTCAAGCAGTTCCTCGAGCGGGACGATGCGCAACACGAATACCGCGCAATCCGCAGGCTCGAAGCGGAGAACGGCGATCGCCGCGGCTGGCTCGAAGCCGTCACCGAGTACTCGCGGGCGACCGGTTTCAGTTACGAGGTGACGGTGGAAGGCGGATCCGGCTACATCCGCAACAAGGTGCTGCGCGGGCTGCTCGAAGGGGAGCAGGAGGCGATTGCCAAAGGCACCACGTCCCGCTCGTCGATTGCGACGAACAACTACGCATTTACCGCGAAGGGGATCGACCCGCAGGGGCTGGCCGCCGTGCAACTGCTGCCGCGTCGCAAGGACCACGTCCTGATTGACGGGACGATGTTCCTGCACTCTTCCGACGGCGATCTCGTGAGACTCGAAGGGCGTCTTGCCAAAAGTCCGTCCTTTTGGGTACGAAATGTGGAAATCGTCCGCCAGTACGAACGGATTGCCGGGGCCAACGTGCCCGTCTCGCTCGAGTCAAAGGCCGAGGTCAGACTGTTCGGCGCTGCGTCGTTGAAGATGACCTACGACTATCTTCAGATCGACGGTCGCCCGGTCGCAGCCGCTCGCGCCCAGGCGCGGCGCTAGCTGGCAGTGAGGCTTTTGCCTGCCCTGCCAGCCCCGCCCGTCCCCGCCTGCCTATTTCCCCGCGCAATCGGGGGCACTGACGTCCCGTTGTATTCGTAGCTGATACCATCACCGCCTCTGCAATCCGGTTAAAGTCTCTGCAATCCGGCTAAAGCCGGACGCCACCGTCGTTGGGAAGCCGGACGCCACCGTCGTTACGGAAGCCGGAACGCACCGTAATCGAAACGCCACGCCGGCGTAGCGGAGCAGGACGATGAACCGACAGCATCTGCATCTCGGACTGAGCACATGTGCGCTCCTCTTGAGCGCCGCCAACTGGCGTCCCGCGGTTTCGGGGCAGGCGACCGATCCCCGCGCGCAGGGGTGGGCGGTCCGCGCGAGCCTGAACAACCCGAACGCGCGGCTGTACAACAACGCCAAGCAGAAGCTGCTCGACGGCAAGCAGATCTTCACCTACACGATCAGCCGGTTGAACGTCGAGTTGTACTGCGAGGTCGCGAAGCACTACGACTACATCTGGTTCGAGATGCAGCACAGTACGATGTCGTTCCGCGACGTCGAAGAGATGATCGCGGCGTGCCCGCGCCCGGTGGCGACCCCGGTGATTCGCGTGCCCGACGCGCTCGAGGCCAACATTCAAAAGGCGACCGACATCGGTGCGCTGGGAATCGTCGTGCCGACGGTGGATACGGTGGAGAAGGCGATCGACGCGGCGCGCTATGCGCGATATCCGCCGGACGGGCGCCGCAGCATGGGCGCGGGGCAGGCCGGATCAATCTGGGGCGTCAACGGCGTGAACTACCGCCAGACGATCAACGACAACATGCTCGTCATCGTGCAGATTGAAACACCGGTCGGCGTCGCCAACGCCTACAGCATCGCCATGGTGCCAGGCGTCGACGTGCTGCTCGGCTCGAACGGCGACATGACCAATTTCTCCGGTCTTCCGGCAAGCGACCCCGAGTATCAGCGGCTCTTCACGAAGATCCACGACGACACGTTGAAAGCCGGCAAGTTCCTCGGCGCGGTGACGGCCTCCTACGCAAAACCGGGCGCTCCCGGGGTCGGCCGTCCGGATTTCGCCGACTGGCGGCTCTTCTACGACGGGCCTGCGTTTGATGGTTATCAGCCACCGCGTCGTCGTTGATCCCACACTGAGTCCTGTTACGCATCAGGTCGTGTAGGATGTGCGCCATGACGAGACGGACCATTGCCCTTTTTCTGCTCTCTCTGCCAGTGACGCTAGTGGCGCAGACGCAGAACCCGCCCGCGCCGGCGACGATTACGCCGAAGCTCGACACGCCGCAGGCGCGCGTGATTGTCGCGACGCTTCAGCCGCGGACGCCGTCGATTTCGCGGAACGGGCATGCGACGCACCGTGTGCTGATCTATCTCGACAACGGCGTCATGACGCGCAAGGAAGGCGACAAGACGACGACGATCGAATTCAAGCGCGGCGACGTGCGCTGGCGGCCGGCCGGCGGGCCCTACACGTCGGAGAACATCAGCGACCATCCGATTCGCATCCTCGAAGTCGACCTCAAGGGCGCGCCCGCCGGGCCCCTGCCGGTGACGAAACTGGATCCGGTGGCCGTCGATCCCACCCACTACAAAGTGGAGTTTGAGAACGAGTTCGTCCGCGTCCTGCGCGTCCACTTTGGTCCGCACGAGAAAGGCGCCACGCACGAACACATCCTCAACCGCGTCGTCGCCTACATGAACGATCAGCCCAATGCGAAGGCGGACGATGTGCGGATGGCGGGCGCAGCCACGCACGCTGAAGAGAACACGTCGGCGCAGCCGGCGGACCGGATCGCGGTCGAATTGAAATAGCCGACGCGGCGATCGATGACGGCGTTCCTCTATGGGCTGATCTGTCTCATCTGGGGGTCGACGTGGCTGGCCATCAAAGTCGGGTCCGAAGGCGTGCCGCCGTTTCTCGGTGCCGGCCTCCGGTTTGCGATGGCCGGGACGCTCGTCGGTCTCATCGCGCTCGGCCGCAAGCGTCCGGCTTCTCTGACCCGTGACGATCGCATCTGCATTCTGTCGCTCGGCCTGCTCGTGTTCTGGCTCGACTACGCTGCGGTCTACTGGGCTGAGACGCGGATTTCGAGCGGCCTGACGGCGATTCTGTTCGCCACGATGCCGCTGATGACGGCGCTCCTGAGCGCGTTCTGGACGAAGACCGAAGTCCTCACGCTGCGCAAGATCTCCGGCATCGTGATCGGGGTCATCGGCACGGCGTTTCTCTTCTGGCCGGAAGAGCGGTTGAACGCCTCGCAGGTGCTGGGCATGGCGGCGGCGCTCTTCGGTGCCTTCTGCGCGGCGGTCAATCTGGTCACCATGAAGCGGTACGGCGCGAAGAGCGACCCGTTCGTGCTGAACACGCTCGGGATGGGTCTTGGCGCGGTCTGTCTGCTCGCGACGAGTGCGGCAACCGAACGCTGGTCGGCCGCCGCATGGGATCAGCGCAACGTGATCGCGCTCGTCTACCTCGCGGTCTTCGGCTCGGTGGTCGCCTTCACCGCGTACTACCGATTGATCAAAGAACTCGACGCCACGGTCGTCAGCTACAGCACGCTGGTGATTCCCATCGTCGCGCTGGTGCTGGGCCGGGTGTTCCTCGGCGAGTCGGTCACGGCGCTCGCGGGCGTTGGCATCGCGACGATTCTGGCCGGCGTCGGCGTCGCTCTGTCACGCTAAAGGCACGCCGCACCTAGCACCTAGCACCTAGAACCTAGAACCTAGCACCTAGAACCTAGCACCTAGAACCTAGCACCTGCGTTGCACGCATATAATCCGCCCACCATGGCCAGGCGCTGGATTGCTCTCGGGCTGCTTTTCGCGACGGCCGGCATCGCCATGACGGCGCAGCAGTCGGACACAGTGAGAAATCCGCTGGCCGCTGACGTCGGCGCGGTGACAGCGGGGCAGTCGCTCTACGACCAGACCTGCCAGACCTGCCATGGTGCGGCCGGCCAGGGCGATCGCGGTCCAGCACTCAATACGGCGACTCTGTCGCGCGGTGACGGCGACGGTGACGTCTTCCACGCGATTCGTGAGGGCATTCCGGGCACGCAGATGCCGCCGTTCGCGCGGCTGTCGGACACGCAGACCTGGCAGCTCGTGTCGTACATCCGATCGATTCAGGGGCGGGCGGCTTCGAGTGCGGGCGTCGCGGCAGCGCCGGTATCGGGCGCCGCTGCGGCGGTCGGCGAGGCGTTGTTCTATGGCGCCGCCCGGTGTTGGACGTGCCATGAAATCAACGGCCGCGGCGGCGTGACCGGCCCCGATCTATCGAACGCGGCCCGCCTCTCGGCCGACGCGCTCCGCCAGAAGATCGTGAATCCGAATCTACCGCTCGCGTTTCCGGCCGGCGGACGCGGCGGGCCGGCACCGGTCACCGTCGTCGTGCGAACCGCCGATGGCCGTGAGGTCCGTGGCGTGCGCCGGAACGAAGACACATTTTCGCTGCAGATGGTTGACGCTGGTGGCCGGCTGCATCTGATCGACAAGACGACCACCGCGTCGCGCGTCGAGACCGGCTCGCTCATGCCCGGCGATACCGCGGCGCGTTTGAGTGCCGTTGCGGTGACGAACCTCGTCGCCTTTCTCTTGCAGCAGAAGGGGCGCGATCTCGCGAAGACGAGCGCGCAGCCGATCGGCGACGGCGTCTCCTTCGAGCGCCTGAAGAACGCGAACCGCGAATCGCAGAACTGGTTGATGTACTGGGGCGATTATCAGGGGCTCCACTACTCGCCGCTCGAGCAAATCACGCCGGCGAATGCCAGGACGCTGCAGACGGCCTGGGCAATGCCGGTGCCTGGGACGACCACGCTCGAGGTCACGCCGGTCGTCGTCGACGGCGTGATGTACGTCACGAGCGGCGGCGATCCGCTGACGGTCCTGGCGCTCGACGCTCGGAGCGGGCGCCAAATCTGGCGCTACGCCCGGCCGCAGAAGGTCAAGAATCCGTACGAGATCAATCCGTTCAACCGCGGTGTCGCGGTGTTGGGGAATCGGCTGTTTGTCGGCACGCTCGACGCGGCGCTGGTCTCGCTGGATGCCCGAACGGGTCTCCCGATGTGGGAAGTGCAGCTGGCTGACACGATGGAAGGCCGCAGCATCACCAGCCCGCCGCTCGTCGTGAAGGACAAAGTGATCGTGGGCGTCACCGGCGGCGAGTTCGCGACGCGCGGGTTCATTCAGGCGTTCGATGCCGCGAGCGGCCGGCTGCTGTGGACGTTCTACACGATTCCGGGTGCTGGTGAGTTTGGCCACGACACGTGGAAGGGCGACAGCTGGAAGACGGGTGGCGGGCCGGCCTGGCTCACCGGCACCTACGATCCCGAGCTGAACGTGATGTTCTGGCCGATCGGCAATCCCGCGCCGGAATTCGATCGCGAGCCGCGTGGCGATCTCGACAACCTGTTCACCAACTCCGTCGTCGCGCTCGATCCCGATACCGGGCAGCGCAAGTGGCACTTCCAGTTCACGCCGAACGATGGCCACGACTGGGATTCGGTGCAGGACATGGTGCTTGTCGATCGCGTGTGGCACGGACAGATGCGCAAGCTGCTGCTGCACGCCGATCGCAACGGACACTTCTACGTGCTCGATCGCACGACCGGGCATTTTCTCGCCGGCACGCCGTTCGTGTATCAGAACTGGAACAGCGGGTTCGACGCGAACGGCCGGCCGCAAGTCGTACCCGGATCGAACAGCAGCGCGCAGGGAAGCTTCTTCGTCTACCCGTCGGTTGGCGGCGGCACCAACTTCCAGTCGCCGTCGTACAGCCCGCAGACCGGCTGGTTCTATCTCGAGTACTCGGAGTCCGGCGCGCAGTACGTCAGCGCGACGCAGAGTGTCGAGCGGGGACGTCAATACCTCGGGCGTGGCAACGCCGGTGGAAGTCTCGCGACGCGCCAGAGGTCGGATCCGGCGCCGAGCGCGGGCATCAAGGCGATCGATCCCGAAAACGGCCGCACCGTCTGGGATTTCAAGATCTTTCAGGGATCCATCACCAACGGTCTGATGGCGACGGCGGGCGGTGTCGTCTTCGCGTCAACGCGCGACGGGAACATCATCGCGATGGACGCCAAAACGGGCGCGCATCTGTGGCATACGCAGACCGGCGGCAACAATGCCGCGGCGCCGATCAGCTACGCCATCGACGGCCGTCAGTACGTCGCCCTTGCGTCGGGCAACACGATCTTCAGCTTCGCGTTACCGAAACCCTAGCCGGTTGCTATCGTGGGATCCGGCTTCAGCCGGATTCAGCTCGCTCCGGCTAAAGCCCGGAGCCCACGTACTGAGGAAGATCAGCGCGGCAGCGACTTCAGATACGCCTCAATCTGCGCGACAGCCGGGTCCGGCACCTGGTTGGGCGACATCGGCGGCATCTGGCCCGTCCCTTCGCGCACGATTCCCAGCAGCTCCGCGTACCCACGAGAGAACGGGACCAGCCCCGGGCCGGCGTCGCCGCGTGCCTGTTCGCCGTGACACGCGCTGCAGATCCGATTGAAGACCTCTTCGCCGGCGCGGATCGGATCGGTCGTCTGGGCCGCCACGGGCTGTGGCGGCCGCGACGGCTGTGGCTGCAGAGTACTTGTCGTCGCGCCCGTCGACAGCGCGAAGGCGACGAGCGCCGCCTCGGTTCCAGCGCCGGTCGAGGCCAGCACGAACTGCCGGCCCGCGCGTGTGCGGTACGTCATCGTGTTCTCGGCATTCATATATGGCAATCTGCCGCGCCACAATTCCTTCCCGTCGTTCTTGTCGAAGGCGTAGAGATAGCCGTCGCCGCCGCCGAGGAAGATCAATCCGCCGCCGGTGAGCGTCGCGCCGCCGTTCGCGGGCGATCCCAACCGGTCCGGCAGGCGCACGTTCTTCAGCAGCGGATGACTGCGCACCGTCGGACTGCCTTCGCCGAGCGGCACTTTCCAGACGATCTCGCCCCGGTTCAGATCGATTGCCGTCAGGTGACTGTAAGGCGGCCTGATCAGCGGAATCGGTCCCAGCTCGGTTCCCGCCCGCGGGGCCGGCAGATGACCCGAGAACGCGGCGTCGATGAACTTGTCGCTGCCGTTGCTGGCGACGATGGTGCTGTAGCGGATGACGTCTTTGGCGCGCACGTAGAGCCGTCCGGTCTGCGCGTCCCATGCGGCGCCGCTCCAGTTCGCGCCGCCTTCTTCCCCAGGCAGCTGCAGCGTCCCGCCAAGCGACGGCGGCGTGAACAGCGGACCGATTCGATATTTCCGCATTTCGGCCTGTGCCAGCCGCTTGATCTCCGGCGTCAGGTCGTTCGCGTCCTCGAGCGACACCCCCTGCCGCGAGAACGGCGGCGGCTTGGTCGGAAACGGCTGCGTCGGCCAGACCTTTTCGCCGGGCACGTCTGTGACGGTCGACACCGGCCGCTCGACGATCGGCCAGACCGGGTCACCGGTGACGCGATCGAAGACGTAGGTGAAGCCTTGCTTGCTCACCTGCGCCACGGCATCGATCCGTCTGCCGTCGACGATGATCGTGACCAGATTGGGCGGCGCCGGATTGTCGAAATCCCAGAGACCGTGATGCACCATCTGAAACGACCACTTGCGCAACCCGGTCGTGATGTCGAGACACACGATCGATTCGGCAGGCTCGTTCTTGCCAAGCCGGCGGCCGCCGTAATAGTCGTTGCCGGGCGTGCTCGTGCCGACGTAGAGCAGTCCACGCGCCGCGTCCACCGCCATCGGCCCCCAGACATTGGCGTGTCCGGTGAACCGCCACGATCCTTCCTCCCATGTATCCGCGCCGAAGTCGGTCGGCGACTGTGGCACCGCGTTCCACACCCAGAGCCGGCGTCCCGTCCGTGCATCGAATCCCTGCACGATGCCCGGCGGCTCATTGATCATCTGATAGCGATCGGGAACCGCGCTGCCGACGACGACGATGTCCTGGTAGACGACCGGAGGAGAGCCGCCGTGGTTGACGTGGCGGATGTCGGAGATCGGACGCGGATAGCCGTCGGTGAGCGACACGACGCCGTTGGCGCCGAAGGACGCGACCGGCTCGCCGGTCTGCGCGTCGAGGCTGAACAGCTGGTTGCGCGTATTGAGGAGCATGCGCAGCTTGTTGCCGTCATTGCGATCGCGCCAGAGTGCCGGCGCACGATGTTTGAAGCCGGTCCCGGGAATCGTGCCGAGTTTCACCGCGCCGCTGTCGAAGCGCCACAACTCCTTGCCGGTTTCGGCATCGAGCGCGACCGCGTTGTTGTACGGCGTGGTGACGTAGAGCACGCCGTCCACCATCAGCGGCTGGTTCTCGAACCGGTACGGCGTCGTGCCGTACTCCTCGAGCGGCTTCTCGCCGTGTGTCCACTGCCAGACCGGCGTCAGACGCCGAATGTTCTGCGGCGTGATCTCATCGGCGGGCGAGTACCGGCTCCCATCGCCGTTGCCGCCGTACGCGGGCCAGTCCACCTGTCGCGATTGGCCCTGCAGCCCTGCGATGAACGCAATGACGGCCAGACACGTGAGCGCGCGAGTGAGAACCTTCATATTCGAGCTCCTGTGAGGTTCGTCGCATGACCGAGCGGCTTGGCAGGATGCAATTCTCTGTGGTTTCAGCGGTCTTGGTGCAAAAGCTTTTTGGCCGGACCCCGCCGCGGTCACGGCATCGAGCGCACGTGTACGACCGCGACCATGTGCATATAGCCGCCGGCGGCCCGATACTGAGGAGCGGCGGCGATCGTCAAATGTTGCCGTGCCGGTTCGGTCATGCCGAGCGCATCGAAGTACAAACCCACGTAGAGTTCAGCGAAGAACAGCGCGTCGGGGGAGCGGGCGGCCGTCAGGACCTGCGCCGGCGTCAGGCGGCCCCGAAACATTTCATAGATCTCGCGCATGGGCGCTCGAGGATCCGGTCCGACCGGGAGCAGCGCCGCGCGCGCCTTCTCCGGTGATTCGCCGCGTGCGACGCACATGAAGTGCCACGCCGCGTTCTCCACATCGTCGGGGTTGACGCTGCGGTGCGATTCGAATTGCCGGCGGCAGTCGGTGTAGCGCTTCGCGTAGTAGAGCGCGATGCCACGCTGCCAGAGGTACGGAGCCCGGGCTGGCGCGACTCGTGCGAGCTCGTCGTAGGTCGCGGCCGCGTCCGTGAACTGTCCGCCTTCGAATTGCGTCAGCGCGCGTTCGAGGAGCGGTCCCGCATCCTGTGCGCGGACCGTGGCGACCAGTGTCGCGCAGGCGACTGCGCCGACCGCGAGCCGCGCCGACCGCCAGAGCCCGCTGGCCTTCATCCGATCGGCCGGATCTTGATCGCCATGGTTTCGCGTTCGAGTCGGGCGACCAAATCCTGGAATCGGGTGTGCTGCCGTAGCCGATCGAGATGGGGATCGACCTTGAAGAAGGGCCAGCAGGGATTTCCGGTGTCGGCGCTCTGCTCCAACCACGCGAGCGCCTTATCGACATCGCCGAGCACGGCGTAGACGCAGGCGACCTGATAGTAGGTGTGATGCGCGTGGCCCAAGGAAATCGGGACGTCAAGCGACTGGCGGACGCAGGCAAGCGCCTGCTCCTCTTCGCCGCGACGCGCATGCAGCATCGCTCGCAGGCTGACGATGCCCGGGTCGTTGAAGTTGCGCCGCCGCGACTCCTCGAGCCGCGCTTCGGCCAGATCGAGCTGCCCGAGCATCAGCGGCGGTTGCGGGCCGTAGTAGAGCGCGCTCAAGTTTGACGGCGCTTGCTGCAGCCACGCCGCCGCGGCGTTCTCGGCTGCGACGAAGTCCCCGGAATAGAGCAACAGCCACTCGCGATTTCGGCTGGGATTGGCGGGATTCGACTTGAGCGCGCGCTCGTGCGCCAGCCATCCCTCGGGCAACCGGCCGATATGCTGGCAGATCGTCGAAAGGCGATTCCAGGCGCGATCGAAGTTGGGCCGTCCATCGAGCGCCCGCTCGAGGGCGGTGATCGCCTCCGCGTGGCGGAAATTCTTGGCCGGGCTCCAGAGAATCGCTGCGCCGGCCCAGTGTGCTTCCGGCAGCGACGAGTCCAGCTGGAGCGCGCGGGCGTAGTGCCGCTCGGCCCGCTCGAGCCACACCCGTTCCGCCTCGAAGTTGAACAGCGCCTGCATGCTGACGTAGGAGAGCCAGGCGTGCGCGAGCGCGAAATCAGGGTCGCGTTCCACGGCCTGCGTGAGGTGATCGGCCGCGCGACGGGTGCCTTCCGGCGAGTCGTCGTAACTGGCGCGCAGGCCGGCCATGAATTCGCCGTAGGCCTCGGGGTCGCTGCTGTAGCGATCGCGCGACTTCGGGGCAGCTGTCGCGAACCGGCTCTCGAGCGCGGTCGCCACGCGGCGTCCGATCTCGTCCTGGACCTCGAACACATCTTCCATCCGGAAGTTGTGCTTTTCCGAAAGCGTGATGCGCTGCGACGCGGCGTCGAACATCTGAATCGACACGCGCCACTGCGCGCCGAGTTTCTGCACGTTGCCCTGCAGCACCTGGCGGACGCCGAGTTCCTGGCAGACGCGGCGCGGTTCGGTGCCGGGCGCGTAGCGCAGGATCGCCGATGTCGGCGCGACGGTCACGTTTTCGACGTTGCCAAGCGTCGTGATCAACGCGTCCGCGAATCCCAGCGAGAGCGCCTGCTGGTCTTCGACTTCGTTCAGAAACGTGAAGGGGAGAACCGCGATCGAACGTGCTCCTCCTGAAGGCGCCGCCGCGGACGGCAATTCCTCGAGTTCCCGCCTGAGCACGGCGATGTCATTCGGACGCGCGTTGACGTCCTTCTCGAGCGCGCACCGGACAATCCGGCGCAACTCCGGCGTGGTTCGCGACGACAAGCGCTCCCAGTTCGGCTCGCGCGTCAGGATCATCGCGATGACGTCGACGACCGTGTCGCCGAGGAACGGCCGATCGCCGGTCAGCATCTCGTAGAGCACGCACCCGAACGCCCAGATGTCGGTGCGCGCGTCGACCGGTTTGCCGCGCGCCTGTTCGGGACTCATATACGCGGCTGTTCCCAGAATCACGCCGACGTCCGTCATCACCGCGGGTGAGGTGATCGTTGACAGCTCCGTGTGTTCGGGATCCGGTGGCAGATATGGTCCGGACTTGGCGGATCCCTCGACGCCCTTGGCAAGGCCGAAGTCCAGTACCTTGACCTGGCCTTTCGATGTCAGGGCGATGTTGGCTGGCTTCAGGTCGCGATGGATGATCCCTTTCTCGTGCGCGGTTTCCATCGCTTCGGCGATCTGCCGCGCGATTCGCACCGACTCCTCAACTGACAGCGGCCCCAGCCTGAGACGTTCCGCCAGCGTCGCGCCCTCGACCAGTTCAAGGACCAGAAAGGAGGCGCCATTCGCGTCGTCGATCTCGTAAATCTGGGCGATGTGCGGATGGTTCAGCGATGCGAGGACCTGCGCCTCGCGATGAAACCGCGCGAGCCTGGCGGGATCGCCGATCACGCTCTGCGGAAGAAGTTTCAGCGCGACATCGCGTCCCAGCTTCCGGTCGCGCGCCCGATAGACCTCCCCCATTCCGCCATGGCCGAGCGGCGACAAGATGTCGTAGGAGCCCAATCGGGTGCCGGGAGCGAGGGACATGCTGGTGGGTTGGCGCCCGAATCATAACCCGGCCGCGCATCACGCGCCGGGACCAGCACCTACTGCTTGTCCAATGTGTAGTTCGTCAGCTGAAAGTCGTTGGAGCTCAAGGTCCCGGTCATGCGCCGCCCGGTTGAATCGAGCGTGCCCCAGAATCGGACGCGGCTCGCGAACTCTCGGCCGGTACTGAGGTCAACGAGCGGGACGTCGCATGACATGCGGAACATGCCGTCTGCCTCGATCGTGTTGTCGACGGTCTGCGAAAAGGGCAGGATCGGCGCCGAGAAGTCTTCCGTCGCGAACGTCCCGGTCATCTTGCCCTGCGTTTGGGTCAGCGTCACGTCGAGCGGACCGAAGAGCGAATCCATGCCGCGCCAGCGTCCCGTCAATGTGCCGACGATGAGCGGCGGGGTCCCGGTGACCGCGCCGCCACGTCCATCCGAGACCGTCACGGTCACGAAGTTCGCGCCGCCGGTAGCAAACGTCCGTGACACTGTTGCTCCGGTGCTCGACGCGCCGCCGAAGTCCCAGGAGTAGGTCAGCGCGTCGTTGTCGGCATCGGTCGCCGCGACGGCGAACGTGAAGCTCGTACGGTCCTGGATTCCGAACCCGGGCGTGGCAGTGACGTTGGCGATGACGGGAGGACGATTGGCGGCCGGCGCCGGGGGCGCGGTTTCAGTCGGCGTGGTCGTTGAAGTGCACGCCGCTCCCGTCGCACAGATGATCAGCAACCAAGTGCGGGCCATCGACGAGATTCTAACCTTGACCACCGAGCGGGATATGCGGACGATTGTCCAACGCGATGCGCCGCCTGCCACCCGTCCTGTCTCTGCTGGCGGCGTTCGCCCTATCCACAGTGGGTGCTGCCCAATCGACGATGACGGTGCGCGTGCTGACATACAACATTCATCACGGCGAGGGGGTCGACGGTCAATGGGACCTCACGCGCATTGCCCGGGTCATCACCGCCGCCAGGCCTGATCTCGTCGCCCTTCAGGAAGTGGACGATGCGACTGAGCGATCGAGCGGCGTTCGTCAGGCGATCGAACTCGGCCGGTTGACCGGCCTGCATCCCGCTTTCGGGGAGGCGATGCCGTATCAGGGTGGCGCGTACGGTGTCGCGATCCTCTCGAAGTGGCCGATGCTTTCAGTCGTCAACCGCGCATTGCCGGGCGGGGCGGGGCGTGAACCGCGAACACTGCTGACCGTGAAAGTGCGTCCCACGCCCGATGCGCCGGTGATCGCGTTCTCCAGCACCCATCTGGATTTCGGTCGCGGCGACTTCAGAAATGAGCAGGCCATCGCGATCAATCAGCTGCTCGCCGGAGACGACGGGGTTTCGATTCTCGGCGGCGATCTGAACAGCGCGGAAGACAGCGACGTCCTGCGGATTCTGCACGAGCGCTGGCGCGAGCTGCCCATCCCGGGACTCACCTCAATGGACGGCGGCGCGCGTCTGATCTACCGCCTCGACTACCTGCTCGTCCGTCCGGCGGCGCGGTGGCGGATGGTCGAGGGACATGTGGTTGACGCGCCCAACGCCTCGGACCACCTGCCGGTTCTGGCGGTGCTCGAACTCGCCGGCGCCAACTGAGACTGACCGTCCCCGTATAATTCGTTCCAGTTTCCTTCGACATCTTGCCGATTCAACCCGGTGCCCGCATCGGCCCCTATGAAATCGCCGCCTTGCTTGGCGAAGGCGGAATGGGCGAGGTGTATCGGGCGACGGATACCCGCCTGAAGCGATCGGTGGCGATCAAAGTCCTGCCCGCCTCGGTTTCGGGCGATCCCGACCGGCTGGCCCGGTTTCAGCGCGAGGCGGAAGTCCTCGCCTCGCTGAATCATCCGAACATCGCGGCGATCTATGGGCTGGAAAGGCAGGAAGGGCAGGAAGGGCAGGAAGGGCAGGAACGGCAGGCGGGGCGGGCCGGGCAGGCAGGGCGGGCCGGGCAGGCAGGGCGGGCGGAAGGGATCATCGCGCTCGTCATGGAACTGGTCGAAGGGCCGACGCTCGCCGACCGCTTGATGCAGGGGGCGATTCCGCTCGAGGAAGCGCTGACGCTCGCGGCGCAGATCGCGGACGCGCTCGCCGCCGCGCACGAGCAAGGGATCGTCCATCGCGATCTCAAGCCGGCGAACATCAAGGTCTGTACTGACGGCACGATCAAAGTGCTCGACTTTGGTTTGGCGAAGGCGATCGACGGGGCGGGCGACGCAGGAAAGGCTGGCAGGGCAGGCGGGGCGGGCTGGGCAGGCGCTGAAACACAGTCGCCGACGATCACGTCTCCCGCCATGACGATGGCCGGGATGATTCTTGGGACGGCCGCGTACATGAGTCCCGAGCAAGCGAGCGGGAAGCCGGTCGACAAGCGCGCGGACATCTGGGCGTTCGGCGTCGTGCTGTGGGAAATGTTGACGGGCCGCCGGATGTTCGAGGGCGAGACGATCTCGCACGTGCTCGCGGCGGTGCTCACAAAGGATCCGGACATCGACGCGGCGCCGGCGCGCGTGCGGTCGCTCCTGCGGCGCTGTCTCGAGAAGGATCCGAAGAAGCGTCTGCGCGATATCGGCGACGCGATGAGCCTGGTGCAGGACCGCGGCGTCGAGGCGCGCACGCCGGCCGCGGCATCGCGCCGCTGGCTTGCGCTCAGCGGCTGGGTCGCCGCCCTCGTGGTCGCCACGATCGCCGCGACCGCGCTCACGTGGCGCAGGCCGGCGGCGACGGTTCCCGCTGATTCTCCAGTCGTCCGTTTTCAAGTGCCGCGCGCGACGATCGACGCGTACAACAACGCGTCCAGCGCGTTCGCGCTGTCGCCAGACGGCAAGTACGTGGCGTACTACCTCGCCGACAAGGGGCTTCCGTCTCTCAGGGTGCGGACGCTGGCGACCGGCGAGGTGAGCGAGGTGCCGAATTCGACACATTTCAGTCCCCCGGGATCGCCAGTGTGGTCGGCGAACAGCAACGTGCTGCTTTACCAGGCCTCCGGCCTCGCGCAGGTCTATGACCTCACTCTTAGGACATCGCGAGTGGTCTGCAACTGCCGGTTTCGGACCGGCGCGTGGAGTCGCGAGGGCATCATCCTCATTGACCCTCCTCGGGCGGAATTTGGTTCGATTCGCCGCGTGTCGCTGGTCGACCGGACGCCGCGCGATGTCACCGCGGCGGACGTGGCGAAGCGCGAAGTGGACACGCTGCCGAGTTTCCTCCCTGACGGCAGGCGGTTTCTCTTCACGCGATCGGCGCCCGGCAGCGCACCCGCGACGTACCTCGGCACCCTCGACGGCGGCTCGCCGAAGCGAATTGCCGACCTCTCGCGCAGTCTGGTGGCGACCGCGCCAGGTCGGCTGACGTTCGCCATGGGGCTCGACGAATCCGGGCTCGTCGCTTCGGCCATCGACCTGGACACGATGACGTTCGGCCCGGAGTCCACGCTCATTGTGGCGGGAGCCGCCGCGGCGTCTCTGTCAGACAACGGAATCCTGGCGACGAGCGCTCGCGGCAGTCGGCCGATCACCGTGCCGACCTGGTTCGATCGCTCGGGTGCCGCCGTGGGAACGGTTGGCGCCCCGGGAATTCTCGAAAGCGTGGCACTGACGAGTGATGGCGGGAAGGTCGCGGTGGCCGAAAGCTCGCAGAACGGCCCGAACGACCTCTGGGTCCGCGATCTACGGAACGGCAGCAACTCACGATTGACGTTCGATCCGGCGAACGACTCCACGCCCGTGTGGTCGCCTGATGGCCGGCGCATCGCGTTTGCGTCCAATCGCGAAGGCATCGTCCAGTTGATGGAACGGGCCGCCGACGGCACCGGCGCTGACACGAAGGTGTTCCAGGCCGAGCGCAATGCCTATGTGAACGACTGGTCGCCGGACGGCCGCTGGGCGATCTACACCCTGCCGCGAGCGGCTGGATCCAACGAACTCGATTTGTGGGTCGTGCCGATGAGCCCGGCGGTTGAACGCAAGCCGGTTCCGTACCTGGTCACGCCGGGCCGCAAAGCGCAGGCGGTCTTCTCGCCGGACAGCCGCTTCGTCGCCTACATTTCCGACGAAACAGGCACCTCCGAGGTGTACGTCCAGCCGTTTCCGAACGGCGCCGACGGCAAGTGGATGATCTCGAGCGGCGGCGGCGTCGAACCACGCTGGAGCCGCGACGGCACAGAGCTCTTTTATTTCAGCGGCCCGACCCTGATGTCGGTGCCGATCAGCCTGAGTCCGACATTTTCGCAACGCCCGGCGGTTGCACTCTTCGATGCGCCGATTCAGGTCAGCTATTTCAACGACAGCGATCGCTGGCAGGTCTCGCCAGACGGGAAGCGCTTCCTGCTGCTGGTACCGGCCGGCAAGAACGAGGCGCCACCGATCGACATTGTCGTCAATTGGCCGTCGCTCGTGACGAAGCCACGCCCGGTCCAGTAGTGGCGTCGATCCTTTCGATCTTCACGCAGGACATCCTGCCGATCTTCGTCGTCGCCGCGGTCGGCTTCCTGCTCGCGCGCTACGCCGGCGCCAACGTCAAGACGGTCGCGTCGGTCTCGTTTCATGCGCTGTCGCCCTGCCTGGTCTTCACGCAGTTTGTGACGACCGAGGTCAGCTTCGCGCAGTCGTGGCGCGTGGCGCTCTTCTGCGTGCTGCTCCTCGGCCTGCTTGGCGCGGCCGCGAAAGTGCTGACGCTCGTCCTGCGTCTCGATCGCGCGACATCGAGCAGCTTCCTGCTGGTGGTGATGTTCTCCAACAGCGGCAACTACGCGCTGCCGGTGGTGCTGTTCGCGTTTGGTCGAGAGGCGCTGGCCTTTGCCAACGTCTACTTCGTCACGAGTGCCATTCTGGTCTACAGCTGTGGCGTGCTGGTCGCGGCGAGCGGACGAGCCAGCGTGCGCGACGCGTTGGTGCAGATGGCGCGAGTCCCGGCCCTCTACGCCGTCGTCGTGGCGCTGATCGTGATGGGAACCGGCGTCTCCGTGCCGCTGGCGATCCTCCGTCCGGTGACGTTGCTGAACGACGCCGCGATTCCCGTCATGATTCTGGTGCTCGGTATGCAGCTCGAACGGGCGACCTGGCCCACGCACCCTGCGGCCGTGGGCGCCGCCGTCGCGATGTCGCTCGTCGTCGCGCCGGTGATGGCGTTTGGCTTGACCGCCGCCCTCGGCTTGACCGGCGCGGCCCGTCAGGCGGCGATCGTCGAGGCTTCGATGCCTGCCGCTGTCGTCACCACCGTGCTCGCCTTGCAGTTCGATCTCGACGCGGCGTTGTCGACGAGCGTTGTCACTGTCTCGACGCTCTTGAGTCCGTTTACGCTGGTGTTCTTGATCGACTATCTGCAGCGTGGTGGATAGCGAGCGGACGGCGGGACAGGCGAGAGCCTGTCCCTACCGGGACCCTCAGAGGTAGGGACAAGCTTTAGCTTGTCCATGTTCGTGTCGCGCGGACGATCATGTACAGCAGCCAGCCGGTCGGCCCGAACATGAAGGTCAGGAAGAGACACGGGATGACCAGCAGATGCGGGACGCCGTGGGCCTGGGCGTCGCGCACTTCCCAGGTGCCGATGAGGAGATCGAACGCGAGATAGTGCAGCCAGCCGGCGAGCAGCACCCACGGATTCGAGAAGAGCGTGCTCACGGCGGCGAGCGACCCGAAGCCGCCGTCGCTGCTGAAGAACGTCGAGGCCACGATGCCGATGTAGATCACCGCGAAGATGCCGGGCACGACTTTCCCCGTGGCGATGTCGGTGACCCAGCGTTGCCGCGGCAGCGCCGCGAGCAAGACCCACGAGAGAGCGGCGAGCGTACTGGCAACCGAGAAGACTTGTTCGGGCGACATGCGACCTCGTTTCTAGACGGTGACCGTCCGGCTCATCGCCGAGCGCGGCATCGCGGCGATCCAGGCGGCGGCGAACGAGAGCGCCGCCCAGACTGCCGCGCCCGTGAGCGTCACGGCATCGGGCGCGACCACGGACTCGCCGCGCAGCCCCTGCCACAACAGAATGGCGATCAGGCTCGCATAGCTGGCCGCGGCGACCACGGTCAATCGCAGGCGTGCCGGTTCCGGCGTGCGCCGGCGGCCGAGGACGATGGCGACGAGCGGGAGGACCTGGAGCGCGTGCAGGCCGAAGAAGTGCGAGACGCGCAGGTCGCCGTGCTCGGTACTCCAGCCGGTCCCGGGCAGTCCCGGCCCTCCGTCTGGTCCGCCGATGCTGTGCGCCCCCGAGAGCATCACGCGTTCGCCGCTGCGGGCCGCCGCCATCTGCGCGCGCGTCGGCGGCGCCATGATGCCGCCGATTATCGCGCCGAGGAGCGTGATCGTCATGCCAAGGCGGAGCCCCCAGCCCAGGGCCCGATCCGCGAACGGGTGCCGCCACAGCGCGACCGCGACGGCCACGCTCGTGACGGTCTGCAGGACGATGAAGATCCCCATGACCGAATAGAGGATGCCGTCGAACGGCGTCGCCACGTTGAAGTGGCTGCCCACGCCGCGCGCCGCCTGCAGCACGATGATGACCATTTCGACGACGAACACCGCCGCGCTGGTACGGCCGACCACGCGGCGGGTGCGGGTCCACTCGGGAATCAGCGTGAAGATCCACGCCAGCGTCCAGGTGTAGATCGTGATCGACACGGCGAACTTGGCCGGCTTGAGCCAGGCCGGGGCGCCGTTGACGAGGCGCGGATCGACGGCGAGGCCGATCAGGGCCACGACCAGGACGCCGATCATCAAGAGTCCGGTCACGGCCAGCGGTGCGCTTCCCTGCAGCAACTTCTTCATGACGCTTCTCCTGCGATGTAATCGCTGTCAACATCAAGCTAGCGTACGGTGTTGACGCTGTCAACATACGGACGGTAGAGTGGTCGCTGGTGCGACGTGCGGGAGTGAAGTGCGAACGAAGTGCGAAAGTGCGAGGTGCGCGGGTGCGACGGGCGAGGGAAGGGCGACGAGCGAGGTCCGAGGCGCGACGCGCCACGAGGCGCCGGAAGAAACCGGTGGGCCGCTATCACCATGGCGATCTCCGTCAGGCGCTGATCGCCGAAGCGCTCCAACTGATTCAAGCGCAAGGAGTTGAAGGGCTGACGTTGCGCGCGATTGGCGATCGGCTCGGGGTCTCGCGGACAGCGCTCTACCGCCATTTTGCCGACAAGCAGGCGCTCCTCGCGGCGGTCTCCCGTGAAGGTTTCCGGATGCTCCGGGACGCGACGGCCGAAGCGTGGGCGGCGCACGGCGGCGGCCGTCCCGGCTTCGAAGCCATGGCCGGCGCGTACGTCGATTTCGCCGCGACGCATCCCGCGCACTATCGCGTGATGTTCGGCCGCTTCATCGAGCGCTGTGAACGCGACCCGGATCTCGTCGCCGAAGCGACCGGCGCATTCACCGTGCTCGTCGAGGCGCTCGTCGCGCAGCAGAAGATGGGCATCGTCCGCGCGGACGATCCGATGCAACTGGCCCGCTACATCTGGGCCGTCGTGCACGGGACGGCGATGCTGACGATCGACGGTCAGCTTGACGGCGATCCGAACGGCGAGGCGCTCACCCAGTACGCGATCGCACAGATCAGGACGTCGATCGCTAGGGGCTAGGGGCTGGGGGCTGGGGGCTGGGGGCTGGGGGCTGGGGGTTAGAGGTTAGAGGGCAGAAATCCATGTGCTTCCGCCATCGCGTGTGGCTCGGTGGGATTGCGGTTGGTGCGGCGGTGGTCATGGGCCTGCGCCCGATGGCCGCCCAAGCGCCAGCCTTGAAAATTGTCGTCATCGCCGGCGAGGACGCCGTCAACGTCGTTCAGCAGAACACGGCCGTCGCCCCGATCGTCGAGGTTCGCGACCGCAACAATCAGCCCGTGTCTGGCGCCGTGGTCACGTTCGCCATCAGAAGCGGACGCGCGACGCTGTCCGGCAGCCGCACGCTGACGGTGACGACCAACGCGACGGGACGGGCGATTGCCAGCGGACTGACGCCGACCGGTACCGGCGCCCTGCGAATCAGTGCATCGGCCGCGTTTCAGGGACAGACCACGGCCGTCACGATCGCGCAGACGAACGTGATGACCGCGGCGCAGGCGGCAGCAGTCTCGGGCGCTGGCGCCGGGACCGGTGGCGCGGGCGGTGGTGGCGGCACGGCCGGCGGCGGCGCGGCTGGCGGCACGGGCGGCGGACTCTCGACGGCAACGACGCTGGGGATCGTCGGCGGCGCCGTCGCAGGCGGAACTGTTGTGGCGACCAACGTCCTCGGTCCGAGCGGAACGCCTTACTCCGGCACGTTCTCAGGCCCACTCGTCGCCACCGGCCCGCCGCCGTTCTGCGGTTTCACCATCAACATGTCCGGCACGCTGACGATCGTCATCGAGGAAATCAGCGCCAGCACCGCACAGGGCACAGCGCAGATCGTCGTCGATCGGACGCTGCACTACAACGCGGCCTGCCGGCTGACCGACCCGGCGCCAAGCCATGAGACTTATGACGACTGGCCGCTCGCTGGGACGCAGGACAACCTGACTTTCAGAGACAGCCAGGAATACACGTTCACCAGTCCGGACGGCAGCGGCCAAAACAACCGCGGGACGAGGACCTTCACCTTCGCGGGGACGTTCGACGGCACGCAGATTGTCGGCGTGCTCACCGATGTCGAAACCAACGAGTCGATCACCGGTCCGCGCATCACCAACAGCGGGACAGCCGTCTTCCCGGTGACGCTCCGGTGACGCTAGGGAGCTGAGATCACCGGCGAGTAGTCGGCGAAGCGTTCGCGCAGCCACCATGTGCCATCGCGTCGTCCCGCCGTCCATCCACTGAATCGGTACTGATAAAGCACCGCGCGGATCGCGCGTGGCTTGCGTCCGTCGAACGGATCGCGGGCGAGCAGGGCCAGGATCTTCGGGTTTGCGTCGAGCAGCTGATAGCAGAAGTCGTGCAGCCACGGCTCGGTATTCCACTCGCCGAGCGCCGCGAACCACATCTGCCAGTCGAGCCGCGGCTGATGCGGCGCCACCCAGGACGGCCGCCGCTTGACGTCACCGGGCTTGTACTTGAACTCATACTCGCGCCACGTCGCTCCGTCCTCCGTTCCTTCGATCACGATTTCGGGACGCGTGGTCGTCATCACCGCGAAGAGGCCGTAGCGGTTGACGAGTCGCAGCGGGAGCACGATCTCGGCGATCGGTTCGACGAAGACCGCGCCAGGAAGCCGCACCCGGAGCGACCCCGCGAACATGAAGAGCGAGACCGGCAAAGTGGCGAACGCGACCACGATGAGCGCGGTCTTCCGCCATGGCAGCGCTGTCGTCCTGTCGGCGACACGGCCGCCGCTTCGCGCCAGCAGTCGATCGTCGAGCATGAACAGGCAGAGCGCGGCGGACAGAAGGTTGAAGAACGTGTAATTGCCGGTGAGCGCGATGACCGCCTGCAATCCCGCGAGGAGCGCGAAGCCGGTGAGACGGAGCCGGCGGCCGCCGAGGATCAGGAACGGCGCCGCGAGTTCGATGGCCAGCGACAGTCCCGTCATCGTTTTCAAGACCGGGCCGGGCAATTGATGGAGATACCAGGCGATCGGTGTGGGGAGCGGCTGGGTCTCGAAGTGGAAGGCGAGCGCCGTCAAGTCCCGCCATGTGGGATCGCCGCTGGTCAGCTTCGCGGCGCCGGAAGCGACCATCAACCTGAAGAGGAGCCAGCGAAACATCCAGACGGCAAGCCTGGGCGGATCCTCGAGGCGCTCGCGACGCTCGCGCCAGACCCATGGCGCGAGAAAGACCGCGAGGAATCCGGTTTCGAGGAGCAGCGTGTCCCATTGATAGGGGAGGAACGGCGCGCAGGCGACCGTCAGCGCGTAGTAGTCGAGCCACAACAGAACCAGTACAACGGCCGGGGCGAGCCCCGCGATGAGCGCAAGCGACAAAGCCGCGCCGCCGTAGCACAGGACTTGAGCGGTACTTTCACTGAAGGTCCGGCTAAAGCCGTCCTTCGACAGGCTCAGGACGGCGCTGAGCGGCGTCGAAGCGCCGGACCCCACAGACACGACCTCGATCAGTCCGACAATCTGCGTGCCCAGCGACCAGAACGCCGCGAGATACACGACGCCGAGAAGACGCAGAAACAGCCAGGCGATGCGACCGTCGTGCGCCTCTTCGTCGCGCCACCCCAAGCGGGCCGGCATTCCCGACAGTATCGCCGCAATGCGGCGGTGTGCTCGAGACGGCTTGTGGCACGTGGTTGGCAACGTTCATCGGCAGTACTCAAGAGGAGAAAGCTGATGACCTATTTGCGCGGCGTACTGATGGTGGCGGGCGTGCTGGCGATCAATGCTCCAGCCGGCGCACAATCGGCGGTGGACATGCGTGCCATGGATCGGGATCGGGACGGCGTCGTCACCCGTGCCGAGTGGCGCGGATCGCCCGAGGAGTTCCGCCGCGTCGATCTCAATCGGGACGGCGTCCTCTCTGGCGATGAGGTGGTCGAGGCGCCGAGTCCTGGCGTGCTTCGCCGCTTCACGAACTGGACCGCGCAAGCGTTCACCAGCCTCGATCGCAATCGGGATCGCCGCATCACTCGCGCGGAGTGGCGCTACGATCGCGAATCGTTCAGAGCGGCGGATGTCAACCACGACAACATCCTCAGCCGCCCCGAATTCCTGGCCGGCGGCCGCGTCGCTGACGAGGACCGCTATTGGGACTTCGACGCGAACGGCGACGGATTCATCGAGCCGTACGAGTGGTACGAGGCGCCAGGGACGTTTCGATCGCTGGATCGCAACCGGGACGACCGCGTGAGTCGGGACGAATTCCGTTCCGGCGCAAGGGTTGAGGCTCCGGCGCCAGCAGCGCGAAGCGCGGCGTATCAGGCCGGCTACGAGCGTGGACAGGCCGAGGGCCGAAGCGCCGGGCGCGAAGATCGCGATCGTCAACAGGGCTTCGATCTTGATGGCCAGCGCGAGCTCGAAACGGCCGATTCCGGATACGTGTCCCGGATGGGGCCGAAACCCGAGTATCAGGCCGGCTACCGCGAGGGGTTCCGCGCCGGCTACAACACGGGCTGGGAACGCCGTTAGTGCGCGGAGTTTGGGTATCATGCCGCTGCGCAAGGCGCAGGAGGCATATGGCGAGAAGGACTCGGCCCGTCGCTCGACTGTTCGTCTGTAGTCTGCTCGCGGGGGCGGGAGCGTTCGTGCTGTGCACGGCGGCTCCCGCGTCCCTCAGCGCCGCCGCGGTTCCTGCGGCGAAGGTGAGCGGTCCGATCAAGGCCAGCGTGCCACTGGGCGATCCGTCCCACGACTATCCGTATTCCGCCAGCGTCGACGACCTGAAGAAATACGGCTACGTCGAGGAAGAGTTCTTCATCGAAGGAACCGCCAATCGCTACACCACGCCGCAAGGTGCCACAGGAGCGATCGTCGACGGTGGTCACCCGTACAAATCCCGCGTCATCGTCCGCCGGCCGCCGGCGAATGCGTTCAATGGCACGGCGATCATCGAGTGGAACAACGTCACGCCCGGGCACGATCTCGACATCGACTGGCTGCAGTCGCACGACTACTGGATGCGCGCCGGATATGTGTGGGTCGGCGTCTCGGCACAGCGCGTCGGGGTGGAAGCGTTGAAGGTCTGGAACGCGACGCGGTACGGATCGCTGGATGTGACGCACGGCGGCGCAGTCAGCAACGACGACCTGTCGTACGACCTCTTCGCACAGGCGGCGCAGGCGGTGCGGGCCGGCGGCGCGCTCGTCGGCGGGTTGCGCGTGCAGCGGCTGTTTGCCACCGGTCATTCACAATCCGCGGGCCGTCTCGCCACGTACGTCAATTCAGTGCATCTACTGGCGCCGGTCTTCGACGCGGTGGTCGTGCACGGCGGCGGTGCGCGGATTCGTCCGGACGTCGGGACGCTGAAAGTGTTCAAGCTGCTCGCCGAGACCGACGTGCTCGGTGGGCAAGCGGCACAGCGGCAGCCGGACAGCGCCAGTTTCCGATCCTGGGAAGTCGCCGGCGACTCACATGTGGATACGCAGTTCACCGCCAGCTCGCGGAAGCTGACGCAGCGCGACGGCAGCCCCGTGGCTCCGGGATTCTCAGCGGGAGGCCGCGGTGGTGCGGCCGCTGCCGCGACCGGGACCGCTGGACGTGCTGCGACATCCGCGGCGCCGTCAGGCGCCAGCGGCATGGGCGGCGCCAGTCCGTGCGAGCGGCCGCCGTATAGCCACGTGCCGTTCTATCACGTGATGAACGCGGCGTTCGATCACCTGCAGCGTTGGGTCAAAGACGGCACGCTGCCGCCGACCGCGCCGCCGATCGAAACGTCGTCGGTTGGTCCTCCAGCCGTGGCCGTGCGCGACGAGCACGGCAATGCACGCGGCGGCATCCGGCTGGCGGAGCACGCGGTGCCCACCGGTGTGAACACGGGACAGAACTCCGGCCCCGGCTTCTGTCGTCTCTACGGATCGCACACGGACTTCGACGCGGCAACGCTGGCTGCGCTCTATCCGACGCACGATACCTACGTGAAGGCGGTGAAGGCGGCCACCGATAGCAATCTGAAGGCGGGCTACATTCTGAAGTTCGACGCCGATGCAACCGTTGCCGCGGCTGATCAGTCCAATATTGGGAAGAGATAGTCTTACGAATTGACAATTGTTAATTCGTTCACGAGGGCCATTGTGACGCATCGTTTGCTTCCGTCCATCGCACTGACTCTGTTCGGTTTGTCGGCCGTTCCAGCGTTAGCTCAGCCAATCGGCGCACCGCTCCCGGCACCCCCGCGGACCATGGAGCGGTATCCGCAGCAGGAGCTCGAGCGGATCGTGTCGCCGATTGCGCTCTATCCGGACTCGCTGCTCGGCAACATCCTGACGGCGGCGACGTTCGCGCCCGACATTCCCGAAGCCGCACAGTGGGCCGACGAGCATCACTACGTGCCGCGTCTGCAGCTGCCGTCGCTCATTGCCGCCGACCGTCTACCGTTCGAGCCGAGCGTTCAGGCGCTGCTGCCGTTCCCTGAGATTCTCAACATGATGGCGACGAGCATGCCGTGGACCGAGGAGCTCGGCGCCGCCTTCCTGTCTCAACCCGAAGATGTGATGGATGCGGTGCAGAGTCGCCGTGAGTTGTCGTACCGCTACGGTTATCTGCGCTCAAACCGCGAGATCATCGTCAGGAACGGTCCGTACATCGAGATCATTCCCGCCGATCCGTGGTACTTCCCGATTCCGCACTACGACCCGTTTGTCGTCTATGCGCCGCCGCGTCCTGGATTCGTCATCAGCGGTGGCATCCGCTTCGGTTACGGCGTCCGTCTCGGGGCCGTCTACGCGCCCTGGGGCTGGAGCTCGACCAAATTCCTGTGGAATCAGAAGATGCTGATTCTCAACAACGATCCGTGGCGGCGCACCTGGGTGAACAAGGGGGTCTACGTGCACCCCTACGCCGGGGTGACGCGCTACGCCAAGGACAAGGCGATCGTGAACGAGAAGCACAACATCCAGGTGCGCAGCGCGAAAGAGAAGGAAGCCGCCAACAAAGGTTCCCGCGCCAAGGAAGAGCACAAGGGCAATCCCAAGAAGAAGTAAGTACGCACCCTCCTGTCAGTCTGCTGCGTCCTAGAGGTTAGAAGCGCCCGAGACACCCGGATTCCGGTCCGGGTGTATTCAACCGGGCGCCCAAAAACCATGAGCAGACTCAGACTCGTTCCCCTCGACGACGGAATCGTTTTCCCGGGCATGACGGTCACGCTGCCGCTCGAAGACGCCGGCAGCGATTCGCGCGTGCTGCTGGTGCCGCGGCAGGGCCAGGTCTTCGCCCGCGTCGGCGTCGTTGCCGAAGTCTCGAACCGCGTCCGGCTGTCCAGCCACAACGCCGCGGTGTCGCTCGTCGGGCTGCATCGCGGCATCCCTGGCGCGGCCGAGACCGACGGCCACGGCGTTCTCCGCGTGACCGTAGAAGAGCGGCCGGACGACGTGCCGGCCGGTCATCTGACGCGTGAACTCGAACGCGAGTACCGCGCCATCGTCGAAGAGATTCTCCAGCTGAAGGGCGACGACGGGCGGATCAGCGCCTTCCTGCGTTCGATCAGCAATCCTGGCGCGCTGGCCGACACCTCCGGCTATTCGCCCGACTTGAATCTGACGCAGAAGATCGAACTGCTCGAGACGCTCGATGTCGTCGAGCGTTTGAAGCTCGCGCTGCGCCTCCAGCAGGAGCGCCTCACCGAACTCGTGGTCCGGAAGCGGATCCGTGAAGACGTTGAGAGCGGCACCCAGAAGCAGCAGCGCGAGTACTTCCTGCGCAAGCAGATGGACTCCATCCGCAAGGAACTCGGCGAAGACGACGCCTCCGCGGCCGACGACTACCGCGCGAAGATCGCCGCAGCCGAAATGCCCGATGCCGTGCGCGAGCAGGCGGAGCGCGAGCTCTCGCGGCTCGAGCGGCTGGGCGATCAGAACGCCGAGGCCGCGACGATCCGCACGTATCTCGACTGGCTGTTGGCTGTGCCCTGGTCCAAGCGTTCCGACGAACGGCTGGATCCGGTGCACGCGCGCCACGTGCTGGACGCGGATCACGAAGGCCTCGACGACGTGAAGAAGCGGATCACCGAATATCTGGCGGTGCGAAAGCTGCGCGCCGAGCGCGGGATGATCGACACGCGCCGGTCCGGCGTGATGCTCACGCTCATCGGACCGCCGGGAACCGGCAAAACGTCCATTGGCGAATCGATTGCCAAGGCCACCGGACGGAAGTTCGTGCGCATGTCGCTCGGCGGCCTGCGGGATGAAGCCGAGATCCGCGGTCATCGCCGGACCTACATCGGCGCGTTGCCGGGACGCCTCGTGCGGGCGCTGCGCGATGCGGGCACGATGAACCCGGTGATCATGCTCGACGAGGTCGACAAGATCGGATCCGACTGGCGCGGCGATCCGTCGTCGGCGCTCCTCGAGGTGCTCGACCCGGCGCAGAACCACTCGTTCCGGGATCACTACCTGGATGTCGAGCTCGATCTCTCGCACGTCCTGTTCATCGCGACCGCCAACGTGGCCGATACGATTCCGGGCCCGCTGCTGGACCGCATGGAAGTGATCCGCTTCGACGGCTACACGACCGAGGAGAAAGTCGCCATTGCCCGCGGGCACCTGTGGCCGCGGCAGCTCGAACAGAACGGGCTGCGGGCGGACGAGGCGACGGTGACCAACGACGTGCTGCGCCTGGTCGTGACCGATTACACGCGCGAGGCCGGCGTCCGGCAGCTCGAGCGCGAGCTCGGGACGTTGCTCCGGAAGTCGGCGACGCAGATCGCGTCAGCGGTCAAGGAGGCGCCGATCGCCATCGACGCCGCGGCGGTGCGCGAAGCGCTCGGACGGCCGAAGGTGTTCCACGAGGCGGCGGTCCGCACCTCCGTCCCAGGAGTAGCGACCGGGCTTGCCGTGACGGGAGTTGGCGGCGACGTGCTGTTCGTCGAAGCTGCGGCCATGCCGGGCAAGGGGCTCGTGCTGACCGGTCAGCTCGGCGATGTGATGAAGGAGTCGGCGCGCATCGCGCTGACCTACGTCAAGAGTCACGCGGCTGAACTCGGCATCGAACCAGAGGCGTTCGACGGCAAGGAGCTGCACATCCACGTGCCGGCTGGCGCAATTCCGAAGGACGGACCGAGCGCAGGCGTCACGATGGTCACGGCGATTGCGTCGCTCCTCACCGGCCGGCCGGTGAAGAGCACCATCGGCATGACGGGTGAAGTGACGCTGCAAGGCCGCGTGCTGCCGATTGGCGGGCTGAAGCAGAAGGTGCTTGCCGCACACGCCGCCGGACTGACTGAGGTGATCGTTCCCGAGCGGAACGCCGCCGACCTGGACGACGTGCCGCGAGAAGTTCGCGACCACATGACGTTCCACATCGTCGGGACCGTCACGGACGTTCTGGACCGGGCGCTGGAGCCAACGATCGGTCACGCGATCGCCGCGTAACCCTCCCCTGTGGGGTCCGGCTTCAGCCGGACCTCGACCCTCTGAAGTCCGACTAAAGTCGGACGCCACCGGTGTCGCGTAGAATCCGCGCGATGGTGGGCGGCGACCGCATTCCCGCCGGAGGCTGGCGGATTCTCTTTCTGGCCAGCCTCGGCGGAACTCTCGAGTTCTACGACTTCGTCATCTTCGGCGTCTTTGCCCGCGACATCGCGCAGGCGGTCTTTCCCAGCGCGTCGCCGCTCGCGTCGCTGATGGCGTCGTTTGCGACCTTCGCCGTCGGTTACCTTGCGCGCCCCTTCGGCGGCATCATCCTCAGCCACTTCGGCGATCGCTACGGCCGCCGCCGCGTCTTCCTGCTCTCCGTCTTCGTGATGTCGGGCGCGACGCTCGGCATGGGCCTCGTCCCGACGTTTGCGCAGTGGGGCATTGCGTCCAGCGCATTGATGGTCCTCCTCCGGCTCGTGCAGGGATTTTGTCTCGGCGGCGAGCTGCCCGGCGCGCTGGCCTACGTCGTCGAAACCGCGCCGCGCATCGCGCCGTTTGCCTGCGCTGTCGTCTTTGCCTGCGTGACGATGGGCGTGGCGGTGGCAACAGGTGTGAGCCTGACCGTCAGAACGCTGCTGTCAGCCGAGACCATTCCGATCTATGGCTGGCGGATTGCCTTCATCGCCGGCGGATTGGGCGGCGTTCTGAGCTTTATGTTGCGGCGGTCGCTCGAAGAGTCGCCGGAGTTCGCGCGGATGAAGAGCCTCGCCGCACGGCAGCCGTTTCGCGAACTGCTGCAGACGCATCCGGCGCCGGTCCTCGTGGGTTCCGCGTTGCTGGCTGGCACCGCCTGCTTCAACGGTCTGTTCTTTTCCCACCTGCCGGCCTACCTCTCGGGTGTGCTTCGCTATGAAGCGGCGGACGCGGTGTTCTCTCAGACCGTTGGTGTCATCGTTTCCGCGGCGTCGATTCTGATGACCGGATGGCTGGCGGAACACATGGCGCCGCGTCATCTGCTGCGGCTCGGCGTCGCCTTGCTGATGGTGTTGGCGTATCCGTTCTACGCCGCGCTCGCATCGAGATCGATGAATCTGACGCTGCTGCTCTCGCTCGCCGGCTTCTGCGCCGGTTTCACCAACGGCGCCTTCGCGTGCTTGCTGACCGATCTGTTTCCGACCCGTATTCGCTTCACGGGCGTGGCGCTGGCGTTCAACATCAGCTTTACGATTTTCAGCGGCACGGCCCCGCTCATTGCGACCACGATGATCCGGGACATGGGCACCAACGTCGCGCCGGCCTGGCTGATGGCGGCGTGTGCGCTACTGGCGCTCGTCGGCAGCCTGGGTGTCACGAAGTACGGCGGGAACGTGATGGGGAAGTAGGGGGCTGGCGGGGCAGGCAGGGCTGGCAGGGCAAGCGGTGATGCAAACAACGGTGGCGTCCGGCTTCAGCCGGATTGCACGCAGAGGCAGGAAGGGTCAGGACGGAGATCATCGAAACAGGCGCCGCAGCGGCAGCTGAAATTCTGGAATGAGCGACGTCGTGAGCTGCTGATCGCGCTCCGCCGACAGGGTAACTGGCGCTCCGAAAGTCTTTCCTTCGCGCACGAAGACCCGGATTCGATCGTGCTCCGGATCGACGATCCAATACTCCTTCACCCCTTCGCGCTCGTACAGGCCGCGCTTGAGCGTTTCGTCGCGACGGTGACTGCTTGGCGAGAGAACCTCAATCACCAAGTCGGCACCCCTCACGTGCCGCTCGACGACAAGTTCCGGCCGTGTTGCCGAAACGAAGAGCACGTCCGGCACGACGACGTTGTGCGGGTCGAAGACGACGTCCAGCGCCGCGATGAACACTTCGCCAACGGGATGCTCCTCGAGCCAGCTTCCAAGGGCCAGGAAGAGTCGTCCGGCGATTCGCTGATGCCGCACGTTCGGCGACGGGCTCACGTAGTGCTCTCCGTCAATCAACTCGTGCCGCAGCCCGTCTTCCGGGAGCAGCAGGAGGTCGTCATAAGTGAGCCTTGCGGGCAGGCCGTCCAGGCGATCGTCACGCCCCGTCATGCGGCTCATTCTACCGTCGTCCTGCGAACGCCATGCCGCAGTGCCGTCGCATGGAATCGACGAAACGTTCAAGATTTCGCGAGCTGCAGCACGGATGTTGAAGAATTTGTGCAATCCGGGCGTGGAACCCGCTGCAGAATTTTCCATCGCGAGCGGGCTTGCCAGGCGGAGCAGGACGCTAGCGGACGAGAGCGATCGCCTTCTCGTAACCCTCGACGAGCCGATCGACGATCGGTGGGTCGTGGACCAGGCGTTCCCACACGCGGCGGGCCGCCGCCGCGTCGGTCGTGTCGGCGTTCAGGCGGCGCAGGCTTTCGAAGGCATTTCTCGCGTCGTCGACGCGTCCCAATTGTCCGGCCGCCGCAATCATGGCGAGATGGGCCGCCTGCATGTGCGGGATGTTGATGCGCTTGGCATCGAGCAGCGCGGCTTCGTAGTCGCCCCTGACGTAGTGATCGAGGAACGGGACGAAGTGGATGTGGCCGGGCAGATTCGGGTTGAGTGCGAGCGAGCGCTGCACCAGTTCGAGACCTCGGCGACGATCGCCGGAGAGTGCGGTCACCAGTCCCATGTAGGCCACAATTGGCGTGTTCAGCGGATTCAGGCCGATCGCGCGTTCCGCCGCCTGCCGCGCGGCGGCCATGTCGGCACTGAGATAGCGAGCGACGGCCAGACTCATCCACCCGTACTGGGAGGTGACATCGACAGCGATGGATCGCTCCGCGGCGCGCTGCTGGCGAGCCAGCGTGTCCGGCAGCACGTTGTAGCCCAGCTCGTATTCCTGCGCGTAGAGGTTCGACAGGCATGCCCACGCGGTCGCATTGTGCGGCTCGCGCTCGACGGCGTGTTCGAACGCCGTGCGCAACGCGGCGTGCTCGTCGGCCTGAAAGCGCTCGATGTGCGAGAAGAACTTGATGATGAGATCGGCCGCCGCCAGCGCCTGGAGCGGCGTCTCCGCCAGCGTCGCCGCCATCGTCCGGACCAGCGCGCCGCTCGCATCGGCCACCTGCGCGATCGTCCGGGCGGCGATGTCATCCTGGACCGCGAACATGCCGGCCGCCAGGTCGCGATCGAATGACTCGGCCCACAAATGCGCGCCGGTTTCGGCGTCGGTGAGACGCGCCGTTACGCGCACGGTGCCGCCAGCGTGCCGAACCGTTCCTTCGATGACGAACCGCGCGCCCAGGATCGACGCGGCTTTGTGCGAATCGATCGGTTCAGACGGCAAGTGGCCCTTGGCCGTCTGCGAGACAACGCGCAAGTACGGAAAGCGCCCCAGGCCCGTCGTCAAGTCGTCGGTCAGCCCCTCGGCCAGTTCACGCGTTTGGGGATCACTGCTGCGGGCCAGAAATGGCAGCACGGCGACGCGAAGGTTGAGCGCCGTGGATCGGGGCATGGTGCCGGAGCCGGGCCGGGGTTGCGCGGCTCCGCCGGAGTCGAGCTGCCGCTGGACGTGGCGGAGCTCGTTGAAGACGTCCCGCGCCGTCTGAATCCGTTCGTCCGCGTGCTTTTCCAGGCAGCGTCCCACCAACCGCGCCAGCGTTTCGGGCACGTCGGGCCGTTGCTCGTGCACCGGTGCCGGCATGTCGCGCAGGATCGCCGTCAGAACAGCCGCAGACGACGGGCCGCGAAACGGCCGGACGCCGGTCAGCATTTCGTAGAACATCACCCCGAGCGAGAAGAGATCGCTGCGCGCATCGGGCGTGCCGCCCTGGACCTGCTCGGGCGACATGTACGGCAGCGTGCCGACGACGGCACCGTCTTCGGTCAGCTTGACGGTGGTCTTGTCGAGGCTCGGCACCGTCTCGCCGAATCGCGCGAGACCGAAGTCGAGGACCTTGACGCGGCCTTCGGTCGTCACCATCACGTTCGACGGTTTCAGATCGCGATGGGTGATCTGCTTCTGATGCGCCGCAATCAACGCGTCGGCGAGCGGCAACGCAATCTCGAGGAACCGCGGAATCGTCATGCCACCGGCGGGGATCACCGCGTCGAGCGCATGGCCTTCGACGAGTTCCATCGTCATGAAGCGGACGCCGTCGGCCTCCTCCGTCGAGTAAAGCGTCACGATGTGCGGGTGATTCAGCGCCGCGACGGCACGGGCCTCACGCGTAAAGCGTTCGAGGCGCGCCGGGTCGTCCGCGACGTCCGGATGGAGCACTTTCAACGCGACGTCGCGGCCGAGCCGGGTGTCATGCGCGCGATACACCTCGCCCATGCCACCTTCGCCGAGTGCCGAGATGAGTTCGTAAACGCCGAGACGAGTACCTGAGGAGAATCTCACGCGGGTCTCGGATTATAAACGGACAGGCTAACCAGCCTCCGCTAAAGCTACGGCGGTCCGCCGGAGCCTCGGCGAAGGCGGAAGCCTGTCCCTACCGCGTGCCGCTACATATACGGGCGGGTCTCGCAGTTGTCGATGAACGCCTTCTTGACCCGGTCCGGGCGATCGATCAGCGTGAAGAACTGATCCAGATACTTCTTCGCGCTGGCCACGTAGTTCGGCTTGAGCATCGGCGCGGTGTCGTACACGGCCATCAGCTCCGCGCGTTTGGCTCGGAAGTGCTTGAACGTGTTTTCGAGCTCCTCCGGCGTCCGGCACGGTCCGAGGTACAGGCGATCGCGGACGTCGGTGATGATCGACCGCAGCATCGGTGACGGTCCGGCGTAGATGGCGTTGACGACGCCGGCGAAGTCGAAGTCGTACGGCACGGGATAACGCGTACCGCCAGGCGTGAGCACGATACGCATGTTGTGCAGCGACCGGATTGACAGGTCGGTGTTGCCAATCATGTATTCGAACAGCGTCACGAGCGTCGAAGTCTCCGCGTCGACCCGCCCCCGATAGCGGAGCCCCGTCGTATCCGAAATCCGCCCTTCCATCCGCCGCGCGACATCGTCGTCGTCCTCGAGGAAGAGTGCGCCGCGGACGTTGATCGTCTTGCCATTCTTGGCATCGACGTAGTGCGCTTCGGCGAGCCGCGCCCGGAACGATCGGGGCGTCAGTACGTTGAACATGCGGTAGACCGGATACTCGCGGACGACGTAGTCCGGGTACTGGCCGGAGTCGCGACAGTGCACCCCGAGCTTCAGCTTCTTCTGGCCTTCGAAGACCGTGCCGACCGGATTGGCGTCGAACTCGACGCGGAGCGGCGCAAACGTGCAGAAGTCCGGCTTCAGCCGCGAGTGGCCGCGCGTGCGAATCTTCGCCGGAATCGAGACTTCCTTGCCCTTCTCCATGACGACCACGCTGGCCGGATACATCTTTTCGCCGTCCGGCGTGCGATCGCGCTGCACCTGTCCGAAGTCGGCGACGAGGCTGAAGACGAGCACGTCGGTGGACGTGAAGAGCGGCCGGTTGTCGACCGTCCGCTTCGTCGCCGCGAGCGTGGCGCGATCGGGAAACGGCTCCTGATCGCTGGGGTCCGCGGCCGGCGCGCGCAGCGGCACGTTCTGTTGGGGGCCGGCCGACAGACCGGCGGCCGTCACGAGCGCGATCAGTGTGGCGAGGAACAGTCGGGCCATAGCGCGGTCATTCTAAGCGCGGCGACGCCCTGGCGGTAGGGACGGTTCGTCATTCATTTGTGTGAAAATCCAGGCTTTCGTTCCGCCTTTCCTGGAGATCTGCCATGACTCGACACACTGTTCTCGCCAGCGCCGTGGCGCTCGCGATTGGTACTGCCGCCGGTGCACTGCTCGCCCAACAGCCGCCTGCCGGGCGGCAGCCGTTCGTCACCGGCAACCGCCTCGGCTTACCGATTCTGCCGGCTGCCGACGGCGCCTTCGAGCCGATGTCGACCAACGTCAAGGTCTACGGTTCGGTCTATTCGGCCGAAAGCTGTTCGTACGACGCCGGGCGCGGCGTCGTCGTCGTGCCGAACCGCGGCGTTGGGCAGGCCGTGCAGACCAACAATGCGTGGATCACGTTTCTCAATCACGACGGCTCGGTGCACACGTCGCGATGGGTCGGCATCCAGGCGCCGAACGAGCGCGCCAATCTGAACCCGCCGCTTGTCTTCAACGAACCGTCGGGCAGCGACATCTCCGGCGGCTTCTTCTACGTCTCCGATCGCGATGGCGGCACGAGCCCGACCGATCCGACGGTCGCCGTCATTCGCCGCTTCAATATGCAGACCGGCGCCCAGGGCGCTGACATCAAGGTCGACCGCGCGACCGGCTTCAACGACATCGAGGTGATGGACGACGGGACGATCTACGCGACGCAGACCGGTGCCCCGAACGATCCGAGCAGCTGGCAGGTGTGGAAGATCACGCCGGCCGGCGCCGCGACGATCTTCATCCAGGGTGCGCCGCTCCGCCAGCCGAACGGGATCGCCTTCGACGCGCAGGGCAACATCGTCGTCATCAACATCGGCGACAACGCCGTGCTGACGTTCTCGCCCGCGGGTCAGCTCGTGCGTACCGAGAACGCGGTGCAGCCAGGCAACGACGGGCTGGTGGTGATGCCGGACGGGACGAAGTACGTGAGCAGCGTGCAGCAGGGCGGCGTCTCGCGGATCCGTCCCGGCCGTCCGGCCGAGCTCATTGCGCGGAACATCCCGAATCCGGCGTCGATGTGCTACGACGCGGGTGCGAACCAGCTGGTGATTCCGATGAACGCCAACAATGCGTTGGCTTTCATCCCGCTGAACTAGCTGCGAGCGGACAGGCTGAAGCCTGTCCCTACCGATGTTGCATCACGCCGCTTCGGTAGGGACCGGCTTTAGCCGGTCCGCCGAGCCTCAGCCGCCTTCTCTGCTGGCAACTACGTTGCTTTGTCTCAGCCAGGGAGAGTAGCGCGATGACCAACATGGTGATCTACTTCATCGGCACGTTGCTGGTTGTGGCCGGGCTGGCGTACGGCGCGTCGCGAGCGGGAATCAGCAGTGTCTGGATTATTGCCGCTGCGCTGGTGATTGTCGGCATCGGGCTGATGGGCGGCATCGTCAAGACTCGCCAGAAAGATCCTTCCTGACCTGGCGGACAGGCTAAAGCCTGTCCCTGCCGATGCCTGCCGTCAGTTGACGACTGCCTGCTGGATGAGCGCTTTGAAGCGCTGTCGGATCTGATCGGGATTCGCGGGAGAGCTTTGCGTCATCAGCACGGTCACGGTGTCTTTGACCGGATCGTTCCAGAAGATGGTGCCGGCGGTGCCGTCCCAGCCGTACTCACCACGGCTTGACGGATTGCTCGGCGTCGGATTCACGAGCACATCGACGTTTGCGAGTCCCCATCCCATCTGGCCGCCGCGCGCTTGAAGAATCGCGGGCGGCAATCCGTTCACGGTCATCGTTTCGACGGTCGTGGCCTTCAGCAGGCGGACGCCGTCGAGTTCGCCCTTGTTCAAGAGCATCTGCGCGAAGCGCATGAAGTCGGGAACGGTTGAGAGGAGCCCGACGGCGCCTTCGACGAGGGTCGGACGTTCCGTGAACGGCAGCGTCTCGGTATCGACCTTTGTCAGTCCGCCGCCAGCCGCCGGACCGTAAACCGTCGTCAATCGTGCGCGCTGATCTGGTGTCGCCGCCCAGAACATCGTGTCGTTCATCCCCAGCGGACGGAAGATCCGTTCGCTGAAGAAGACCTCGAGCGGCTTGCCCGACCAGACTTCAACGAGCTGTCCGAGGACGGTCGTGCCTTCGCTATAGCGGTACCGAGTCCCAGGTTCTTCCATCAACCCGACACGGACGAGATTCGACACGAACTGCGACATCGTCATCGTCCGCGATCGGACCTGTTCGCGCCGATAGATCTCCGATGTCCGGTGATTGAGGCCGGAGGTGTGCAGCAGCAGATCGCGGATGGTCATGGGACGTGCGGAGGCTCGGGCAGGCTCTCCGGACGCGCCGTTGACGAGCACGTTCTTGAATTCCGGTATGAAGGCCGACACCGGATCGTCGAGGCTGAACCGGCCCTCCTCGTTCAGCATCATGACGGCGACGGCGGTCACCGCTTTGGTCATCGAATAGATACGGAACAGCGAACGCGGCGTCATTGGCACGCGCGATTCCAGATCCTGTACTCCGGCCGCCTCGAGATACGCCAGCTTGCCGTGACGCGCGACGCCGGCGACCGCACCGGCGATTCGCTGCTCCGTCACGTAGCGGTTCAAGAGCGCGGTGGCCTCCTGCAGCCGCGCCGCCGACATTCCCACCGATTCAGGCGCTACTCGGATTTGCTGCCCGTGCGCGATGGTGGCGGCAAGGCCGGCCACGACGAGCGTGCCAAGCGCGCGGCGTCCAATCGTCATGGGCACATGGTAGAGCAAATGCGCGCCGCGATTCGCGTTCAGCGGTCTCGTTGTGAAGCTTTTGTTTCGATAGAATGCGCCGCATGAAGAAGAGCCTTTTCATTGCGGCGCTCCTGCTGGTCGTTCTCGGTCTCTCCACCGCACTGCGCTCGCAGACACCGGCCGCAGCAGCCGCGAGCGGTCCGGTCGTGGTGACGAAGGCCGGCCGGCTGCGCGGCCTGGCGCTGAGCAATCCCAGCGTCGCGCTATTCAAAGCCATCCATTACGGCCAGAGCACGGCCGGCAACGCACGATTTCTGCCGCCGAAGCCGGTCGCGGCGTGGGACGGCGTCAAGGACGCGACCCGTTTCGGCGATGTCTGCCCGCAGGGCGGCGACGTCGGCCGGCGCAGCAGCGAAGGAACGGCGCTTCTGCCGATGAGCGAAGACTGCCTGGTCCTCAACGTCTGGACCCCTGCCGCGGACAGCGCGCGGCGGCCGGTGATGGTCTGGTTTCACGGCCGTGGCTTCTATGCGGGCGCCGGCTCCGAGCGCCTCTACGACGGTGCGCGTCTCGCCAAACGCGGCGATCTCGTCGTCGTCACGGTGAATCACCGGTTGAATGTGTTCGGCTACCTGCATCTCGCGAAGGCCGGCGGCGATCGCTTCAAGGCCTCGGGCAACGCCGGCGTCCAGGACATGCAGTTGGCGCTCGAGTGGGTCCGCGACAACATCGCGGCGTTCGGCGGCGATGCCGGCAACGTGACGATCTTCGGCGAGTCGGGCGGGGGTGCCAAGGTGTCGACCTTGCTCGGGACGCCAAGCGCGAAAGGGCTCTTCAAGCGCGCGATCATCGAGAGCGGCGCGCGGCTGGCGGGTACTCCGCTGGCGACGGCGACGCGCAACGCCGAAACCGTGATGGCGAAACTTCAGGTCACGACGGTGGAGCAGCTGCAGTCGCTCCCGGTGGCAACGGTCCTTGCAGCGGTGACGGAAACCGGTCGCACTACGCCGGACTTCGGCCCCGTTGTCGACGCCGCCTACCTGCCCGCGAACATGTTCGAGCCTGTTGCCGCCGCGAGTGCCGCGGGAATTCCCGTGATTGTCGGCACGAATCGCGAGGAGTTCGCGCTCTACGCGCGCGACCATCCGAAGTTCGGCAAGCCGTTCTCCGAGGATGATTTGCGCGCCGATCTCGCGCCGGACTTCAAGAATCCTGGCGTCGAGCCGTTGATTGCGGCCTACAAACAGTCGCGGTCGACAGCCTCGCCGTGGGATCTGATGGTCGCCATTCGCAGCAATCGGTTCCACATCAGCGCGATCCGGCTCGCCGAAGCGCAATCGAAAGTGGCGCCGACCTGGCAGTACAGCTTCGACTTCGCGCCGACTGCGCTCGGTGCGGCGCACGGCGCGGAGATCGGCTTCGTGTTCAGCAATGCCACCGCGAATCCGTCGGCGCGGCCGGGCGCCAAGGCGGTCGAAGATGCGATGAGCGAGGCGTGGATCGCCTTTGCCAAGACCGGCAATCCGAATCATGCGGGCATGCCGTCGTGGCCGACCTATGACACGACGACGCGCGCGGTGATGATCTTCAACGCGACCACCGCCGTCGTCAACGATCCACGGTCGCCGGAGCGAAAGGTCTGGGAAGGCAAGCCGGTGGTGCGATGAGCATGGCTGGCCGCTGATGTTTGTCGTCGAGTTGAGCTACAAAGCGAGTCTCTCGGCGATCGACGCGGCGATGCCGGCGCACGTGCGCTTCCTGAAGAAGCACTACGCGTCCGGCCATTTCCTGGTGTCCGGCCGTCAGATCCCCAGGACCGGCGGCATCATCCTGGCTGTCGCCAGCAGCCGCGACGAGCTCGAAGGCATCATGCGCCAGGATCCGTTTTGCGCGAAGGGGCTCGCGGATTTTCGCGTCATCGAGTTCCGCGCCAGTCAGCGCGCCGACGACATCCCTACCAGAGTTGCGGACTAGGGGCTGGGGACTAGGGGCGGGACTAGGGGCTGGGGGCTGGGGGCTGGGGCTGGGGACTGGAGAAACCCGGTCTGGACGCGAACGTTCCAGGACTGTATAATACAGCCATGAACAAAAGGCGCGCGCAGCCGCCGGCCGGGCTGTTCTCGCTGTTGCATACGGCCAACACCGCCCAGACGCACGTCGAGACACGGCTGGCGACGATCGGCTTGTCCCTGGCCAAGCTCGCGGCGCTGAACGTGCTTGGGGAAGCGGGCGAGCCCCTGCCGCTCGGCCAGCTGGCCGAGCGCCTCTCATGCGTCAAGTCCAACATCACCCAGCTCGTCGACCGGCTCGAGGCCGACGGCCTGGTTGCCCGGCAGTCGGCGCCCAAGGATCGCCGCGCGCGGTTGGCCGCCATGACCGCGGCGGGCCGCAAAGCGTTGAAGGACGGGCTGCGGATTCAGCAGGACGGTGAGCGTGAGCTGTTCAAGAAGCTCACGCGTGGCGAAGCCCAGCAACTCGCCGCGCTGATGGGGAAGGTCTCGGCGGACGTGTGAGGTATTTTTCTGGCCTGTATGGTTCATATATAGATCGTCTATCGATTAAACAAGAAGGAGTTTCGTCATGAATCTTGGATTGCTGCTCTTGAGGACGGTCGTCGGCATCACGCTGGCGGCGCACGGCGCACAGAAGTTCGGCGGGTTTGGCGGTCACGGCCTGGAGGCGACCGCGAAGGGCTTTGAACATCTTGGATTCAGGCCTGGACGCCTGTATGCCTCAGCGGCGGGCATCGGCGAGATCGGGGCCGGCTTGCTGTTGGCGATGGGCCTGGCCACGCCGCTCGCCGCCGCGCTCATCGTGGCGGTCATGCTCGTGGCGGCGGTCAGCGCGCACGGCAAAGGCGGGTTCTTTCTTTCGAGCGGCGGCTACGAATACAACCTGCTGATTGCGACCGCCGCGGTGACGCTCGCCTTCAGCGGTCCGGGCCTCTGGTCGTTGGATGCCTGGCTGGGGCTGCCGCTCAGCGGATCGTTGTGGGGAGCGACGACTATCGCCGTCGGACTGGCCGGCGCGGTCGTGCCGCTCGCCGGGCGCCGGCGTCCAGACGTGTCGTTGACCTGAGGCCTAACAGGGCAGGCAGGGCGGGCGGGGCAGGCGCGGCGGGCAGGGCAGGCGCGGCGGGCAGGGCAGGCGCGGCGGGCAGGGCAGGCAGGGCGGGCCGGGCAGGCGGAAGAAGAAAGAGAGAAAGGGGAATCCTATGAGCGACCAACGTCGACTCGCGGTGGTCCGGGAGCTGCCGCCGCTGGTGCAGGGCTTCGCGGGACCCGGTCACTTGATGGCGCCGGTCCTTGGCGACGAGGGCTTTGCGTTCACCGATCCGTTCATCATGCTGGCGGACGACCATCTTGATCTGGGCGAACGGGCGATCGGCGGCGCGCATCCTCACGCGGGGTTCGAAACGGTCACGGTGCTGCTCGAGGGCGACATCTACGACCGGGACGAGGGCGGCACGATTCGGGCCGGCGAAGTGCAGTGGATGACGGCGGGGCGCGGAGTGATTCACGGCGAGAACGTCGCCGCCCGAGGCAAGGTGCGTCTGCTCCAGCTCTGGCTCACGCTCCCGAAGGCGGAACGCTGGACGACGCCTGATTTTCAGGATTTGCATGCCGACGTGATTCCGGTTCGAGTCGAGCCCGGAGTCACGGTTCGCATCTATAGCGGCGAGTCGGGCGGCCTGCAGGCACCGACGCGGAATCACGTCCCGGTGACGATCGTCGAAGCCGTGCTCCAACCAGGCGCGCGATTTGTCCAGAATCTGCCGGCGTCCTACAACGGTTTTGTCTTTCCGGTGTCGGGCGAACTGTCCGTGGGGCCGGACGCAGCATCGCTTCACGCTGGACAAGTGGGCTGGCTCGATCGTTTGAGCGGTCCGGGTTCCAGCGCGATCCACATCACGGCCGGAGCCGAGGGCGCGCGGCTCGTACTCTATGCCGCCCAACCGCAGGGCGACCAAATCGTCTCGCACGGGCCGTTCATCGCCGACACGCGCGAAGAGATCGCGAGGCTGTACGCGGAGTTCCGAAGCGGAGCCTTCGTACGAATGAGCGAACTCGCGCGAGCGAGAAACGCCGCCACCGGCCAAGTGGTGTTGACGGCCCCAGCCCCAGCCCCTACTCCCTAGCCCCCAGCCCCTCGATCAGCTCGCACGCACGTGCGACCGCGGCGTCGGAGTCGACGCGCGCGGCATACGTGCGGCAGCGGCCGCGAAGCTCGGGATCGTCAAGCATGCGGCGAATCGCGGCGGTCACCGCGCCGGCCTTGTAGTTGGTCTGCGGCAGGCTCTTGCCGAGCCCGAGCTGTTCGATTCTCCATCCGTTGTCGAATTGGTCGTGGCCGTTGGGCACGACGAGGTGCGGGATCCCGGACCGAATGGTCTGGGCGAGCGTGCCGATTCCGCCGTGATAGACGAGCAGCGCGGCACGCGGCAGCAGGACGCTGAACGGCAGATAGCCGAAGACCTTCACGCGCGGGGGAAGATCGGTCGGCACCTGTTCGGGAAAATTCGTCACCATCATCGCGCGAATGCCCAGCGTCCGCGCGGCTTCGACCGATTCGCGAAAGTAGCGATGCATCGTCGCGGCCGCGGACCCGGGCGTGAATACCACCGGTCGCTCGCCCTCGCGGAGGTAGGCTTCGGCTTCAGCCGGCCACTCGCCGTCGACCGGTCCGCCGTCGCCTTGACGAAGGCGGACACCGCTGTCCCAGAGTGGGAAGCCGACGAGATGCAGGTGCGGTGGCCAGTCGGGCTGCGGCGCGGCAAACCAGTCCGGGAAGAAGCCGATGACGAGTTGCGTCGAATGCATCCAGCGATGCATCACGCGATCGACCGGCGGCAACCCCAGCGTTGCGCGGTACTGGTTGAGCGGACGCTTCAGCGCCTTGTCGATGAGCGTCCGATCGGCCATCCAGAAGAAGGCGCGCTTGAACCACATCGGCTGCGAGGCCGAAATGCGGATGTTGCCGGCCATGCCCTGATCGACCAGGCTGCGGATGATGCTCGGCTGCAGATGCACGGTCGCCAGCGGCACACCGAGCTTTTCCTGCGCCAGCCGCGCGCCGAAAGCGATGCTCGAGGCCGCGACGATGGTACGACGGTCGGCGTGGCGCTCGATGTACTCGAAGACCGTCTTCATCGACGGCAGGATCGCGCTCTCGGCGACGACGTTGAAGCCTTTGCGCGGATGCCAGAGATCCGGATTGGCGATGGTCGCGCGCGCCTCCTCGATGGTCCCGAGTGGCAGGAACCCGAGCCCCTGACCTTCGATCAGCTCTTGAAACAGCGGGTTCGTGATGAGGGTGGCGCGGTGGCCGCGCCGCTGCAGCGCGCTGCCGAGGGCGATGATCGGGTGCACGTCGCCGGCGCTGCCGATCGTCGGCAGCAGGATGTTGAGGGCGTTCGCCATGAATGGTTCAAGTCTAGACGGACAGCGACGGACAGCGACGGACAGCCTAAAGGCTGTCCCTACCGCTGATACGCGATCTGGCGCCAATGGAGGTACTGCGTTACGCTGTGCCCCCATGAAAAGACTCCTTTCGACCGCGGTGCTCGGCCTGGCGTTCGCCGGCGCGCTGGTCATGAACTCGCATCTCAGCGCGGCGCCGAGCGACGTGACCGTCACGCCCGGCGAACTGTTCGTCGAGCATCCGACGCTCATCAATCTCGGTTTCGAGTGGCGCATCGACGGCGATGCCAACCGCAACGCCAGCGTCGCGGTGTCGTATCGCAAGCAGGGCGAGACGGCGTGGAAGACCGGAATGCCGCTGATGCGGCTGCACAACGAGCGCGTCTGGCAGCCGAGCGTCTTCAACCTCGTGACGCCGAACATGTTCGCCGGCAGCATTCTGGACCTCACGCCCGACACGGCTTACGAGGCGCGCTTTGTCCTGACGGATCCGGACGGCATCACCGGTCCAGCGGCCAACGCCACCAAGACGGTCACCGTGCGGACGCGGCCCGAGCCCAAGCCGGCGCCCGGCGGAACGACGTATCACGTCTACCCGGTGAAATGGCAGGGGCCAAAGATCGCGCCGTCGTTTGAAGGGATCATGTGCGCCTATAACTACTGGTGCGGCGCCGGCGACACGGCGCCGGGCGGCCGGCCGCGCGTCAAGGCCGGCGACACCGTGCTCGTCCACGCCGGACTCTACGCCTACCACTGGGAGTTCTACGGCAACCAGACGACGGTCAATGCGACGACCACGTTCGAGGGCACGTACTACTTGAACGGTAAGGGCACGCCGGAGAAGCCGATCGTGATCAAGGCCGCCGGTGACGGCGAAGTGATTCTCGACGGCCGCGGCAACTTCAACCTGTTCAACGTCAAGAACGCCGACTACAACTACTTCGAAGGGATCACCTTCCGGAACACGACCATCGCGATCTGGGCCGGGACGCAGTTCCAGGGTGGCGCGACCGGGCTGACCGTGAAACGCTGCCGCTTCGAAGACGTCGGCATGGGCATCTTCACGAACTACTCAGGCTCGAGCGATTTCTACATCGCCGACAACGTCATCATCGGCCGGAACGATCCGAGGCACCTGACCGGCTGGAACGGCGCGTTCTGGCAGCAGTTCGAGCACGTCGAAGGGCAGGAGTATCCGCCGGTGATGAAGTCGTACACCGGCATCAGGATTTACGGCGGCGGGCACGTCATCGCCCACAACTATGTCGCCCACTTCCACGACGGCATCGACACCGAGATGTACGGGATGCCCGACGGCTCGCACCCGATTGACGGCCCGGACTATCCACCCAAGGAGTTCTGGGATCGCCGGCCGGCCGCGATCGACATCTACAACAACTACATCACCAATGCGCACGACAATTCGATCGAGATGGACGGCAGCATGCACAACATCCGCATGATGCGGAACATGCTGATCAACTCGGCGTCGCATCCGATCAGCAATCAGCCGTCGGTGGGCGGACCGTCGTACTGGATTCGCAACATCGTCTTCAACGCGCCCGGCGGCTCGACGCGTCTCACTGCGAATTCGCCCGGCATCCTCTACTACAACAACACGATCCTCACCGAAACGAGCGGCGGCTCGACCGCCAATGCGCACTGGCGCAACAACCTGATGCTGCCGGCGAACGCGCTGCCGGCGATCTTCAGCGTCAACACCAGTACCAACTACACGTCGTCGGACTACAACGGTTTTGGCGTCAATCCGAATGCGGAGTACTCGTTTCAGTGGAATTCGCCGCCGTGGAACGTCGCCATCGTGGATCCCATGCCGGCCAACGGCCGGGCGCTGGCCGAACGTGGTCGCGGCGCGGCGCCGCCGGCGGCGCCTGGCGGACGCGGCGGCGCCGGACGCGGTGGCGACGATACCGCGGGCGGCGAGTCGCGCCTCGAGCAGCGCCGCTACAAGACGCTCGCGGAGTACTCGGCCGCGACCAAGCAGGATCAGCACAGCGTCATGCTGGACTACAGCGTGCTCATGAACGTGCCGAAGCTCGATGGCAAAGACCTGGCGACGGTGCAGAAGCTGTACGACGCGAAGGACTTCGATTTCCGTCTGAAGCCCGGTTCGGCGGCAGTCGACAAGGGGATCGCGATCCCGAATATCACCGACGGCTTCTCGGGCAGCGCGCCAGATCTTGGTGCGCTTGAAGTCGGTCAACCGATGCCGATCTACGGACCGCGGCCGAATTGAACCGACAACGAGCGGACAGCCTAAAGGCTGTCCCTACCGGGATCGCCGCCCGACAGCGGCAGGGACAGGCTTTAGCCTGTCCGTCACGCGTGCGTGAAGTCTTCCCGCAACAACATCGACAGCGCCTGACGTGCCCGGTGCAGACGCACCTTGACGGCTGACGGCGTCATCGACAGCGCGGTCGCGACCTCCTGGGTCGTCCGTTCCTCGAGGTCTCGCAGGATCAACACTTGCCGGTACTTCTCAGGGAGTTGATTGATCCGCGACCGCACTCTGACCCGGGTCTCCTCTTGTTCGAGGAGCTCGTCGGCTGGCGCCGTCCAGGCGGAAAATTGTTCCAGCTGTTCGCCGTCGATCGCCTGCTCGGGCTTGCGGCGCTTCGAGCGCAGCCGCATCAGCGCGGTATTGACGACGATGCGATGCAGCCAGGTCGAGATCTGGCACGACCCCTCGAAGTGGCGAAGCGCGCGAAACGCGCTCAGATAGGCCGCCTGCGCCACGTCTCGCGCGTCGTCTTCATTGCCCATCAGTCGCTCGGCAACGGCCAGCAGACGTTGTCCGTGCAGCTGCACCAGCGTTTCGAACGCCCATTCGTCGCCGTGACGGAGCGCGGTGACCAGCGCGGTTTCGTCGATGGCGGTCGCGACCATGAATCCTCCTGACGGCGTTCCATCACGCCGTCCCGGAGGATTAATCACCGGTGGTGGTCAGAATATTCCGCAGGGCGGCGGCGAGGCTGCGCATTGGCTGGGCAATGGCGCGAGCGGCCTGCTGAAACGCGGTGTCGGGCAGATCGCTGACGATGAAGGCGGAATGGCCGGCGGTGCTGAACGACGCGACGGACAACCCGTCCACCGGGGACAGGAAGGCGAGGTCCGCATCCGCGACCGTGCCACCCTCGCGGGCCGGCATCAGCAGCGACACCGCGTGATCGCCCGACTTGAAGACCACGTGGCCCCAGCGGTGGCCGGCGAAGAGACAGACGTGCCGGTCGGCGATCCGGAGCGGTCCGCTGGCGGTGGCCACTTCGTCGGGGGGCACGGTCTTCAGCTGCGCGAATACGGGATCGAAGCGCGCCGCCCCCTCGTCCAGCGAGACCGGTTTCTCGGACAACCGGAACTGGAGCGCGCAGTTCTGGTGGTCGCCCACCGCGTCGCGCGCTGACTGAGGCGCGGCAGGTCCACCCAGGAAGTAGAGCGCCCCGCCCGCCGCCAGCAGCAGCGAGGCCGCGATCGGCAGCCACCGCGTCATCCACGGACGGCTCGCGCGCGCGGGTTGAGTGCGCAGCCGCGCCGAGACGTCAGCGGCGAACTCGGGACGCATCTGCAGATCCGCGGCGCTGCGAACGGCGCGCTTGAGCGCGGAGCGGACGCGCGACCGCGTGTCGAGTTCGGCCCGGCACTCGGGGCAGCCTTCGAGATGGCGGAGCACGCTGTGGTTGGTTTCGACCAGCAGCTCCTGACTCAGATAAGAGTCCAGCACCTCGCGCACGTCCCGGCACTGCATTGTCATGCGCGTTTTCCTTCCGACGAGGAGGACGTGTGGCGTCCGGACCGTGCGAGGGTCTGTCTGAGGAGCGCGCGGCCGCGATGGAGCCGTGACATCACGGTACCGATCGGAACGCCGAGCGTGGCGGCAATGTCCTTGTACGACAGCTCTTCGACGTCGCTCAGGAGCAGCACTTCCTGGAACTGCTGCGGAATCTGCTTGAGCGCTGTGAGCATGTCTTCATCGGTCAATTCCTCGGGGACCGCTGGCACGAACGGGATCGCGCCCGCCAGCTGGCCCTCGGGATCGCTGACGAGCGGCGACCGACCCTTCGCGCGCAGCCGGTTGCTGCGGACGTGATGAAGAATCGTCATCAGCCAGGCCCGGCAGTTGGTGCCCGGCTTGTAGCGGTGAAAGGATTCGAGAGCCTGGCGCAGCGTGTCCTGTACCAGATCCTCGGCTTCGTCGCGGTTTCGCTCGAACCACATCGCGATCCGGAACAGGCTGTCCAGGTGCGGCATTGCCTCGGCTTCGAAGCCGGGCCAGGCGCTCGATCGCTCGCGGTCGGTCATGGTTCGGGACGACTGTGGGGATCATACCCAGCGGGGTGCGGTTTATTCCCAGCTGTCCGTCCGGTCAGCGCGCCGACAAGAGGAGGCGGACTTCGGCGTCGGTGGTCTGGGAGAAGTCGCGGTACCAAAGGCCGACGGCGTCGAATGGCTCCGGCGTTCGGGCGCAGATGACTTCGTCGGCGAGCGCCGCGACTTCCCGGCAGGTCTGCCGCGCGCCCACCGGAGCCGCCACCACGATCCGCTTGGGTTCGTGTTGACGAATGGCGCGAATCGCCGCCCGTATCGTCGAGCCGGTTGCCAGCCCGTCGTCGACCAGGATGACCGTCCGGCCGGAGAGCGGAATCGACGGGCGATCGCGGCGGTACTCTTGTTCGCGGCGAGCCAGCTCGGTGCGTTCCAGACGGATGACCTCGGCCACGGCCGCGGGCGAGAGGCCGGACCAGCGGATCACGTCGTCGCTCAACACCGGCTCCGTGTTCGATGCGACGGCGCCGATCGCAAACTCCGGCGACCCGGGCATGCCGATCTTGCGAACGAGGAAGATGTCGAGCGGCGCTTCGAGGGCCGCCGCGACTTCGAAAGCCACCGGCACTCCGCCTCTCGGCAGAGCCAGAACGACCACACCAGGCTGGCCGCGATAATGGCCGAGCCTCGAGGCGAGCACCTTTCCCGCCTCGCGGCGGTCGGCGAAGCGCCAGTCAGCGTGGTCCCGAGAGGTGGCGGTTTCCACAGGGCGCGTGTGCATAGGCGGATGATCGAAAACGCGTGCATGAAACGCGCCCGCGAACACCTTCAAGGCGTCGACGACAGCCGGCCAAAATCCCTTGAAAGTCACATCGGTTCACCTCCCACCGACGCCGTTCGTTTAGGACTCCTGCGGACTCTGGTCATCGGACGACCCATTTTGGGAATTTCGGAGCCCCTCGGTGGCGCCCGGCTTTAGCCGGATTTCGCTGGCTTTCCTCCGGCGTCCAGGAAAAGTTGCCGGCGCTGGCGTCACGGAGCGACCAATGTCGTACACTCGCACCGCTCGAAGGAGGCTCAGATGGGTGTTCGCATTGCTGGTGCGTTGCTGCTCGTCGGAATGCTCAGTAGTCCGGCCGCGGCCCTCGAAATCCAGATCATGCCGGACCTGATTTACGGTCACAAGGACGGGCTGGCGATGACGCTCGACGTCATGAAGCCGGAGCGCGCCAACGGCGCCGCGATCCTGTACATGGTCAGCGGCGGATGGGTCTCGCGGTGGACGCCGCCGGAGGAACTGGCGCAGCGCTTCCAGTATCTCTTCGAGAAGGGCTTCACGGTGATCCCGATCCGCCACGGAAGCAGCCCGCGGTACTTCGTGCCGGATGCGGTCTCCGACGTGAGGCGCGCCGTGCGCTTCGTGCGTTTCAACGCCAAGAAGTGGGGCATCGATCCCAACCGGCTCGGTGTCCATGGCGGCAGTGCCGGCGGCCATCTGTCGTTGATGATCGGCAACGCTTCGGACAACGGCGATCCCAACGATCCCGAACCGTTCATGCACGAGAGCGATCGCGTCGCCTCGGTCGTGGCGTACTACCCGCCGGTCGATCTGCGGACGATGGCGCGCGGCAAGGTGGCGGCGACTGAGGGACAGCGTTTTCCGGCGTTGAACTTCGAGAAGGAAAAGGCCGCTGACATTTCGCCGATCCTCTTCGTCACGCCAGACGATCCGCCGACGCTGCTGATTCACGGCGACGCCGACACCACTGTGAACATCAGTCACAGTCAGCGGATGATCAAGGCGCTGCAGGAGAACGGGATCAAGTCGGACTTCATCACGCTGCCCGGCGCGGGCCATGGGTTCCGCGGCGCGGACGCGGAGAAGGCCCAGGCGGCGCTACTGGCCTGGTTCACACAGACGCTGACGCCGACGAACTGACGAACGCCGACAGGCTGAAGCCTGTCCCTACCGAAGCCTGCGGGACGGACACCCTAAAGGCTGTCCGACTATTCGGTTGGACCGGCCAATAGTTGGTAGGGCCAATACTTCGCCATTGACACCATTCGGCGGCGGACGCTATCGTGGCCGCTCGATATTTCATGGCCGCGACCTCGTCACAGACGGCAGCCGCGAAGGCGCTGCTGCAGACCGTCATGCTCGTGATGCAGAGCGTTGCCGCGGACATGCGCGGTTCGCAGCGCTATGTCGATCCGACCCAGATGGGGAGTCTGATGCGGATTGCCGCGGGCCCGTGCACGATGACGGATCTCGCTCGGCACAAGGCGGTCAGTCTGTCGACGATCTCCAAATCGGTGGACATGCTGGTCCGGCGCGGCTGGGTGGAACGCTGGATCGACACGCACGATCGGCGGCAGACGCTCGTCCGGCTCACGGCGTCCGGCCGGCGCGCGCTGGAAGACATTCAGCATCGCGCCGAACGCCACGTCGCTGAGCGCCTTGGCCCCATGGCCGCGAAGGAACGCAAGCAGTTGGTGACAGTGCTCGAACGCCTGACGACGATTCTCGGTTGATTCCATCTCGGTGGCGTCCGGCTTTAGCCGGATTACATGGAGGACGCATGGCAGTGAAGCTGACGGTCAACGGCAAGCCGGCGACGGTCGATGTGGCCGGCGACATGCCGCTCTTGTGGGTTGTCCGTGACGTGCTCAACTTGAAGGCCACCAAATACGGCTGCGGCATCGGCCAATGCGGCGCATGCACGGTGATCGTCCGCGGCCGCGCGGTCCGGTCGTGCCAGACGCCAATCTCGACGGTCGCCGACGCGCAGGTGACGACGCTCGAAGGTTTGTCAGCCGACGGCACGCATCCGGTACAGCTCGCGTGGCAGGCGGTGGACGTGCCGCAGTGCGGCTACTGTCAAGCCGGACAAATCATGTCGGCCGCGGCGCTGCTGACGCGCATCGCCAAGCCGACCGACGCCGACATCGACGGCGCGATGAACGGCAATCTGTGCCGGTGCGGCACCTACCTCCGGATTCGTGAAGCCGTGCACCGCGCCGCCGAGATGGTCCCGGCGCGCGCCACCGGGAACCGCTGAGGAGAACCGCCCATGGTGATGATGATGAATCGCCGTTCGTTTCTCCGCGTCAGTGCCCTTGCCGGCGGCGGCATGTTGATCGCGGCCTACAGCGATCTGCCGACCGAACTCGATGCGCAAAGCGGCGCCGCAGCGGCGACGCTCACGTCGTTCATCCGGATCGCCGCCGACGGGACGGTCACGTTGATGGCCAAGAACCCGGAAGTCGGGCAGGGCGTGAAGACGTCGCTGCCGATGCTGATCGCCGAGGAACTGGACATCGACTGGAAGAGCGTCCGCGTCGAATTCGCCGATGTCGATCAGTCGAAATACGGTTTCCAGATGGCGGGCGGCAGTCTGTCCACGCCAGGCAACTGGGATCCGATGCGGCAGGCGGGTGCCGTCGGCCGCCGGATGCTGATCCTTGCGGCGGCGCAGACCTGGGGCGTGCCCGACACCGAGCTGACGACCGCGAGCGGCCGCGTTCTCCATGCGGCGTCGAATCGATCGGCCGGTTACGGCGAGCTCGCGGCGAAGGCCGCGACGCTGCCGGTGCCCGAGGCACGTTCGCTGAAGCTGAAGGACGCGAAGGACTACAAGATCGTTGGTCAGCCGACGCCGGGCGTCGACAACAAGGCGATCGTCACCGGCCAGCCGATCTACAGCATCGACTTCACGCTGCCCGGCATGCTGTGGGCGGTCTTCGAGAAGTGTCCGGTCTTCGGCGGCAAAGTCGTCAGCGCCAATCTCGATGTCGTGAAGGCGATGCCCGGCGTCCGTCACGCCTTTGTCGTCGAGGGCACGCCGGATCTGACGGGTCTCGTCAGCGGTGTCGCGATTGTCGCCGACAGCTGGTGGCAGGCCCGCACCGCGCGGCAGAAGCTGGTCGTGACGTGGGACGAGGGAGCGACGGCGGCGCAGAGCAGCGCCGGATTCCAGAAAGCGGCCGACGAACTCGCGAAGGGCGCGCCGCAGCGTCAGCTCCGCGCCGACGGCAACGTCGACACCGCGCTCGCCGGTGCGGCGAAGGTCGTCGAAGGCGCGTACTTCTATCCGTTCCTGTCACACGCGCCGCTCGAGCCGCAGAACTGCACCGCAAACTTCAAGGACGGCAAACTCGAGCTGTGGGCGCCGAGCCAGACGCCGCAGCAGGGATTGCCGCAGGTGGCGCGCCTTCTCGGCATTCCGCCGGCGAGCATCACGATCCACCAGCTGCGGATCGGCGGCGGCTTCGGCCGCCGCCTGACCAACGACTACATGTGTGAAGCCGCGTGGATCGCGAAGACGATTGGCGGGCCGGTGAAGCTGCTGTGGACCCGCGAAGACGACATGCGCCACGACTTCTATCGTCCCGCCGGCTTCCACTACTTCAAGGGCGGCGTCGATGCGGCCGGAAAACTGACCGCGTGGCACGACCACTTCGTGACCTTCGGCGAAGGCACGCGCTATGCGAACTCGGCGACCATCGCCAACACCGAGTTCCCGGCGAAATTCGTCCCGAACTTCGGGCTCCATATCTCGGCGATTCCGCTCGGCGTTCCGACTGGCGCGATGCGCGCGCCGGGCAGCAATGGGCTGGCGTTCGTCATCCAGTCGTTTCTCGACGAGCTCGCCCACGCCGCCGGCGCGGATCCGATGGCCTTCAAACAGGCGCTCATCGCCACGCCGCCGCCCGGACCGGTTTCGAGTTTCGACTTCAACGCCGTGCGAATGAAGGCGGTTCTCGACGCGGTCGCCGAGCGATCGCAGTGGGGCAAGCGCGCGCTGTCGAAGGGCACCGGCGTCGGGTGCGCCTTCCACTTCAGCCATGGCGGCTATTTCGCGGAGGTCGCCGAAGTAAGCGTCGACGCCAACAAACGGGTCAAGGTGAACAAGGTCTGGGTCTGCGCCGACATCGGCAGCCAGGTGATCAATCCGCTGAACGCCGTCAGTCAGGTGCAAGGCTCCGTGATCGAAGGGTTGAGTCACATGATGGGGTACGAAATCACCATCGAAGGCGGCAAGGCGGTGCAGGCGAACTTCAACCAGTACCCGCCGGTCCGCCTCACGCAGGCGCCGCCGGCGATCGACGTCCATTTCATCAAGACGAACAACAACCCGACCGGACTGGGCGAGCCGGCGCTGCCGCCCGTTCTGCCGGCGGTCTGCAATGCGATCTTTGCGATTACCGGGGTTCGCGTCAGGTCACTGCCGCTGTCGAAGCAAGGGTATCGGTGGGCGTAGGGAACATGGATTTCAGGATTTAAGGATTTAAGGATTTAAGGATTTAGGGATTTCAGGAATTGGGGACTGGATTTCACACAAGGAGAGGCCAGATGACACGCATGAAGCAGATTCTGACGATGGTGGCGGCCGCGGCACTGGTCGTCGTCGCGCTGCCGATGACGGCCGCGGCACAGGTTCCGTCCAGCGACGCGGCGGCGTTTATGGGCAACTGGGAAATTCCGCTCGATACGCCGCAGGGGGCCGTCACGGTCGAGCTGATGGTGAAGGACGATGGCGGCAAGGTCGCGGCCGCGATTGGCATGCAGCCGGTCATCCCGGAGCCCGTCGCGGTCACCGATATCAGCACGAGCGCCGGCGCCCTCGTGTTGAAATACAGCCTCGACGTCCAGGGCATGCAGATTCCGACGACCCTGTCGTTGATTCCGGAGGGGGGGGCCGTCAAGGCCAGCTTCGACTTTATGCAGGGGCAATTCGTCATAGACGGCGTCGCCAAGAAAAAATAGGCTATCGGACGGAGGTCTTCGTCATGAAAGCCACGATCCTGGCAGTGCTCGGTATTTTGGTGGTTGCTTCGGGGGCGCGAGCCCAGGCGCTTGATCCGATCGCCACACCGCTCCTGGCGGCGCCGGCGAATCTGCGCGAAGGCGCCACGGTGATCAAGTGGAAGCCGGACTTCACGTACGAGACGCTGAAGAAGGGCACCAACCGGCTGGTGTGCTACGACCAGTCCGGCTACCCGGGGATGCAGCCGTTCGCGCTCGAGTGCACGAGCATCGCCAACCTTGAACGCTCGGCGCAGAACTTCAAGTTCGAAGCGATGGGCGACAAGAAGCAGGCGGCGCTCGACGCCGCCGAGAAGGACGGCACGCGCGTCAAGCCCGAGTTCGGCTCGGTCTGGTACCACTTGAACGGCCCGGACAAGGATCACACGCGCTCGCACATGACCATCGCCGTGCCGATGGCGACGAAAGCCACGCTCGGCCTGCCGGAGAACAACCAGCAGGGCGGCGTGTGGATCATGAACGCCGGCACGACGACGGCGCATTTGATGGTTCCAGGCGAGTAGTCCGCCTGGCAATCCGGCTGAAGCCGGACGCCACCGAAACCCGAAACGGTGGTGTCCGGCTTTAGCCGGATTACACGCCTCATGAAAACCGTCGCCCTTCTCATTCTCGCCCTCTCGTCTGTCTCCGCGGCTCCTGCCGGCCAGACCTTTGTCGGCGTCATCAACGACGCCACGTGCGCCAAGGACGGACACAAAGCCATGGGCATGGGACCCACCGATGCCGAGTGCGCGGTCGCATGCGTGGACAGCCACGGCGTCCCGTATGTGCTGCAGGTCGGCCAGGAGGTCTACGGCCTCAGCGATCAACGCGCGCCGGAGAAGCTGGCCGGACAACGCGTCCGCGTCGTCGGGAGCCTCGACGCCGGCACGAAGAAGATTCAGGTCGAGTCGATCGCCGCGATGAAGTGAGCGCTTCACCCCCGCGCGACAATTCCACGACACAGCAAGTCCAGCCACTCTCGTCCGGCTGAAGCCGGACGCCACCGGAATCAAGCCAGCCGGACCACAGCTCCGTAAGTTTTCCGCCAGATCCGTCACGCAACTCTCTCGCCGCCGTACGAATCGCCCTGCGATTGGTGTGGCCGGGGCCGGGCACGGCTGTTGCCTCTCCTGAGGCGCGATTCCCGCATTCCAACGTCATCAGGAGTCCCTCATGGTTCGTGCCGCCGTGTTCAGTGTGTTTTGTACCTTCGCCTGTGTGGCGACCGCCGGCGCGCAACAGCTGATCGGCGGATGTCCGGTGCTGCCCGCCGACAACATCTGGAACACGCCGATCGACGCGTTGCCGGCGATGGCGAACTCGGCAACGCTGGTGAACACCATCGGTGCGACTCGCGGATTCCACGCCGACTTCGGTGCCGGCATGTGGGACGGCGGACCCATCGGCATTCCCTTTATCACCGTGCCGGGCTCGCAGACCAAATATCCAGCGAGCTTTCTCTACTGGGATGAGAGCGATCCCGGCCCCTACGCGGTGCCGCTGAACGCGCCGATTGAAGGGGGCCCGAACGCCACCGGCGACCGCCATGCCATCGCGATCGATGTGGACAACTGCCGCTTGTATGAGCTCTATCGCGCCTTTCCCGGTGCCTCGAACTGGACGGCGGATTCTGGCGCGATCTACGACTTGCGATCGAACGCGCTTCGTCCGTCGACGTGGACGTCGGCCGACGCCGCCGGCCTGCCGATCGTGCCGGGCCTCGTGACGTACGAGGAAATGGCGAGCGGCGAGATCAAGCACGCGATCCGCTTTACTGCACCGCAGACGAAGCGTGAATTCGTCTGGCCGGCCCGCCACTATGCCTCGTCATTGACCGGCACCCAGTATCCGCGCATGGGCGAGCGCTTCCGATTGAAAGCTTCGTTCGACATCAGCACGTATCCGGCCGACGTTCAAGTCATCCTTCGAGCGATGAAGAAGTACGGCATCATCCTCGCCGACAACGGCTCCGCCTGGTACATCTCGGGCAAGCCCGATCCGCGCTGGAACGACGACAACCTTCATCGCTTCTCTTCACTCGTCGGATCGAACTTTGAAGCCGTGGACGCCACGGTTCTACGCATCGATGCGAACTCCGGGGCGGCGCGGCAGAACGGCGTCAGCGTGACGGTCACGCCATCGGCCGCGACCGTACGGCTCGGGCAGGTGCAGAACTTTACGGCGACCGTGACGGGCGCGGCGGCTGGTGTCACCTGGAGCGTCAACGACATTCCCGGCGGCGACGTCATCGTCGGGCGGATCGACGTGAACGGACAGTACGTGCCGCCGTCGGTCGTGCCAAACCCGAGCACCGTCACCGTTCGCGCCACGAGTACGGCATCGCCGACCGCGGTGGGCGCCGCGGCAGTTACCGTAGTTCCCCACGCGAGCATCACGTCGGTCAGCCCGGCGTCGCTCACGACCGGCAACTTCACACTGACGGTCAACGGCGCCGGTTTCGTCGCCGGGGCCGTCGTGTCGTTCGACGGCGTCGCGCTGCCGACCACGTTCGTGTCGGCCACGCGGCTGACGGCGAGCGGCACCGCACCCGCCGCGAAGTCCGGCGTGCCGGTGTTCGCGACGATGCCGGATGGGGATCAGTCGAACGTGATGACGGTCAACGTGACCGCGCCCGTGATCAGCGTGACGATTTCCCCGCGGACCGCGGCGGTCAGGATTCGTCAGACGCGCCAGTTCACAGCGACCGTCAACGGGACCTCCAACAACGCGGCGATCTGGAAGGTGAACGGCGTGGTTGGGGGGAACAGCACCGTCGGCCGAGTCACCAGCACGGGGCTCTACACGGCGCCGAACTCAGTGCCGAGCGTGGCCGTTGTCGTGACCGCCGTCGCCGTTGCCGACCAGACGAAGAGCGCATCGGCGACGCTGACGATCACGAGACGGTGATGCATGTCTCGGACAGGCTGAAGCCTGTCCCTACCGGGATCACCGGTCGTCGTACCGGTAGGGAAAGCCTTTAGGCTGTCCGAACACGCTTGCACAACTCTGCGCGGTCGTCAGGATTGCGCAGGCTGAGGCCGTACAATTTGATCCTGGTCGCCTGTCGGCGACGCCTCCCCCGGCGTCGGAGTAGCGATGCAGTTGCGAGTCGCCCGGCTCTGCCTCGATTGCGAAGAGCTGCACGCGGAGAACAGCTGTCCGGTCTGTGCGTCGGAGCGCTTCGCGTTTCTCTCGACGTGGCTGCAGGTTGAGGAGCGGCGGAAGTGGCCGCGCGGGAAGCGGACTCCCGTCGCGCCCGAAGACGGCGTCACCCACGTCGCCCGCAAGGTGTCGAAGTGGCTGCGTGGGGATCAGACGCCCGACGCCCCCGCCGGCCCCGCCACGCGCCGCAGCGATCACGTCACGCACCTGAACTTCGACGGTCCTGCCGACGAACCCGCCGCGCCCACGGTCCGCGATTCACAACTCTCGAAGCGGCACAGCTGACCCCAGCACTTAGCACCGAGCACCTAGAACCTTGAACCGCAGTACGCTGTGGTATGGCTGATTCGCCATTCGACAGCATCGAAAGTGCGCATGAGTACGTCCACCTGCTGATTACCCAGGTGGACGATGTGGATCGCGGGATTGCCGACGATATCCGCCGCTCGGAAGCCGACAGCAACTCGCGACGGGTGGACGCGCTCCGGCTCGTGGACTACAAGCTGACCCAGCTGCAGCACCATCTGACGATGACGGCGCGGCTGCTGAACGATCTCAAGACGCTTCGCCGTCTGCTTTTGCGATGAGGTGATATTCGCCGACCGCGGGCATGGTGGCGAAGCCCTCCGCGACGAGCGCGCGGTTGCCGCGCCCAGCCTCCGGGCGCGAGAGGCCGGTGACGCGAGCCAGCTCGCCGGGAATCGTCATGCCGGCGGTGGTCAGGAAGCAGCGCGCGATTTCCTTGAGTGCCTCGTCTTGCTTCACGCGCTGTGCCAGCGCGTCCGGGAAGCGACCGACCGCGAGCGTCCAGATGTAGGTGAACTTCGGCTGATAGACGACCTCACTCGGTACGACGAGCATGGCCGCCTGCAGTTCGTCGAGCGCGTGCGTCAGCGCCTGACGGTCCTTGACGCCGGATTCGAGCCGGAGATCAATCGTCGCCATCTCCCATTCACGGCGCAGGATCTTCAGGACGGCGCGAGCGTTTCGGCTCAAGCGCCGCGGTTCCTCGGTACGGCGCATGCCCCAGATTGCATGGAAATAGGGGACCATCCGCGGCGCGACGAACATCGCCTTCCCCCGCGCGAGCTTGCCGTAGTAGACCTTGCCGCGCCTGACGACTTCGTCCTTCAGGTTCCAGGTGAGCGAGGCCTCCTCGTCCTTCTGGACGTTGCGCGGCATGACGGCGTCGCGTCTGCCGCAGACGGCGACATACAGCGACGGCCCCGGACGGCGCACGTCGGTCAGACACGCGGCGAAGCCGACGCGCTCGATGAACCGCTCCGCCTCAAAGGCGTTTTCAATCCGCCGCGCGTCCTCGCGGCACCAGTGCTGATCGCGGAAGTCTTCGAATTCTGGCGGAATCTCGCGGCGCATCCGCATGCCGCCCGCGCCCCCAGGGCTGGCGCCCTGCCCCTTGCTTCGCACAGCACTTCTTCAGACTTCGACGACTTTCATCGGCACGAATGTGTGGTGCCTCGGCGTCCACCTCACCGGGCATGTCGTTCAGTCTAGCGCAGGTGTGACCGAGGGCCGATCCGATCGAGGTCAGCCAGGCAAATGGCTCGCCGTGTTAGCGTTACCGAGTGACGCGTCGCACCGTCCTGCTCGTCGTCCTCGTGCTGTTCGCCGTGGTGGTTGCGGTCGTCGCGGTCTCGCGGCGCGGGCCGGCGCGCGTGACCGTGGAACTCGGCATCGTGGCGAAGCAGCCGACCTTCCGGTCCACCGTCACCGCGTCCGGAGAAATCGTGGCCTCCCGGTACGCCGACATCGGCGCGACCGTCATGGGCAAGATCGTCGCGTTACCGGTCGCCGAAGGCGACGTCGTGAAGGCCGGACAGATCCTGGCACGGATCGACGCCGTCCAGGCCGAGAGCGACGCGCTCAGTGCGGCCGAGCAGACGCGCGCCCTCCAAGCCGACGAGCGTGCCGCCGAAGAGCAAGTGCGCGCAGCAGTCGCCGACGTCGAGGTCGCCGAGGCGCGTGCCCGGGATGCGGCACAGATTCTCGCCAGACGCCGTGAGTTGGGCCGCGAGCAGCTCGTGCCCGCCTCCGATCTGGAGTCGGCGGCGGCCGCCGCGGACTCCGCCGCGGCCCAGGTGAACGCGACGCGTGCCGCCGTCGAGCGCGCCCGCCGGGCGCTGGACGCGGCGGGACGCCGGGTGGCCCAGGCGCGCGCGCAGCAGACGCGTGCCGGCGACGTGCTCTCGAAGACCTCGATCGTCTCGCCGATCGACGGGATCGTGACGCGTCTTCGCGTACGCAACGGTGAGATGGTCGTGATCGGCGTGCAGAACCAGCCCGGCACGACGCTCATGACGATCTCCGACCTCAGCACCATCGATGCGGAGGTGAAGGTCGCCGAGGCCGACGTGCTCACCATCCGGAACGGCCAGCGCGCGGACGTCACGCTCGATGCCTTGCCGGGGCGCAAGTTCGCCGGCCACGTCGTCGAAATCGGGGCGAGCGCCCTGCCGGTGTCCGGCACCGGCGCGGCAGCGCGCGAGTTCCGGGTCGTCGTACGTCTCGAGCACCCCGAGCCCGGGCTGCGCCCGGGTCTCACGTGCGACACCGAGATCGTGACGAGTGAACGGACGAACGTGCTCACCGTGCCGCTGCAGAGCGTCGTGCTCCGGATGCTCGACGGCCAGAGCCGCTCCGGTGTCTTCGTGGTCGACGACGGGATGGCGCGATTCACGCCGGCGAGCGCCGGCGTCATCGGTGGTCTGGCGATTGAGATCGCCGGTGTGCCGGAGGGGCGCCAGGTCGTCACCGGTCCGTATCAGGTGCTGCGCGAGTTGCGCGACGGCGCGCCGGTGTCGACCGTCAGCCGGCGGTGATCGGTGAAGAGCCGCAGCGTCCTGGAGGCCGTCGGCACCATTGTCCGCAACCCGCTGCGCTCATCGCTGGCGACGCTGGCGGTGACGGCGGCCGTCGCCACCACGGCGGTCGTCCAGACCGGGCTCGACGCGCTGGCGCGATCGGCGCGCGAAACGAGCGCCAGGGCGTTTGGCAGCGACACGTTTGTCATCGCCAAGCTCGCGACCGGGAATGTGAGCCGTCGCGAGCTCGCCGAGAAGCTGGCCCGCAATCCCAACATCACGCGCAGCGACGTCCGTTTTCTGCAGGGCGTGGCAGAGGGCCGGGTCCTGTACGCGCCGACCGCGCAACGCGCCGCTGACGTCGTCCGCGGCAGCCTCCGGTTTGAAAACGCGAGCGTCAATGGCACTCAGGCGAGCCTCCTGACCATCCGCACTATCGAGGTCGATGCCGGCCGCTTTCTGACCGCCGAAGAGGACGTGCGGGGCGCCCTGGTCGTGGTCATCGGGCGCGCCATTGCCGACCAGTTGTTTCCGGCGACCGATCCGCTCGGGCAACCCGTGCGCATTGCGGGGCGTGCGTTCACGGTCGTCGGTCTCCAGGCTCGTCAGGGCACCGCCGGCGGCGTCTCGCTGGATAAATACGTGTGGATGCCGATCACCGCCTTCGAGCGCGCCTTCGGTCCGTCCGACACGGTGCAGGTCTTCGCCCGGGCGCCTGACGCGACCACGACGCAGGCGGCCGAGGATCTCGCACGCGTCTCGATGCGCGCGCGCCGGCACCTCGGTCCCGGCGCGGACGACACCTTCGACATCATCACCCCCGATGCCGGACGATCGTTCGTCACGACGATTACCGAGCGGATCGGCGCCGCGGCGATCCCGATCTCGATCATGGCGCTCATCGCGGCCGTCGTTGTCGTGGCCAACACCAGCCTGGTGTCGGTGACCGAGCGCACGCACGAGATCGGCATTCGGCGGGCGCTCGGCGCGTCCCGCGCGCAGGTCGTCGCCGAGACGCTGGCCGAAGCCGGTCTCGTCGGCCTGCTCGGCGGCGCCGTCGGTCTCGTGAGCGGCGCGTTGCTGCTGTCGATCGCGTCCCGCGTCGCGGGTCTGGTCTTGACGATGAGCGCACCCACCGCGATCGTCAGTCTGCTCGCGGCCATCGCGAGCGGCGTCGTGGCCGGCTGGTATCCGGCGCGCCGCGCGGCGGCGATCGACATTGTCGCCGCGTTGAGGGCGGAGTGACGCGAGTCCGGTTCCCGCAGTGGCTCGGCGTGGCCGGAGAGCCGGTGACGCTCGCGATCGAGTCGCTGCGCTCCCAACCCGCTCGCTCCGCGCTGGCCGTCGGCGGCATCGTGGTGGGCATCGTCACGGTGGTGCTCGTGGCGTCGGTGCTGGCCAACGTTCGCAATCAGATCGCGCTGCTCTTTCGCGAACTCGGCACCGAGAATGTCTTTGCGTTTCACCTGACCGGGGATCCCTATTCACCGGCGAGCGAAGCGGAAGTCGACCGGCGGCCGCTCCGGCTCGAGTTCGCGGCCGAACTGCGGCGCCTCGGGCCGGCAATCCGTGACGTCGGTGCCGAAGTGATCGTGCCCAACACCGTGAATGGCGAGGCGCTGGTCGCGCGGGCCGGCGGCAACGTGTCTGATACCGTGCTGGTCGAAGGCGTCTCACCGACGTTTTTCGATATCGTCGGTGCCGAATTCGCCGGCGGCCGGCCGTTCACCGAGCTCGAGGATCGGCAGGCCGCGCGCGTCGCCATCGTCGGCGCCAGCCTGGCGCGCGCGTTGTTCGGCGCGGAGTCGCCACTTGGCCGGACCGTCACGCTCGCCGGCGAGAATTACGTCGTCGTCGGCGAACTCGAGAAGCGCCGCGGCGGATTCTTCGGCGAGAACCGGCAGGACAACGTCCTCTCGCTGCCGGCGGGCACGGCTCGTCGCCGGTTCGGCGAGCCGGATCGTGTCGTCTTGTACCTGCGCGCGGCGCCCGGCCAACGCGACGAGTGTCTGCGGCAGGCCGAGACGATTCTGCGGCAGCTGCGACGGCTTCCGACCGATCTTCCGAACGACTTCTCGCTCTCGACGGCCGATCAGATCATCGCGACGTTCGACAGCGTGAGCGCCCGGATTGTGCTCGCCACGATCGCGCTCTCCGGCGTCAGCCTGTTGATCGGCGCGATCGGCATCGCCAACGTGATGTTCATCAGCGTCACGGAGCGCACCCGCGAGATCGGACTGCGGCGCGCGGTCGGCGCGCGGCAGGCCGAAGTCCTGCTGCAGTTCCTGCTCGAAGCGACCTTTCTCTCGGGCGTCGGCGGTGCGGCCGGAGTGGGCGCGGCGCTCGCGATCGGGCTCATGCTGCAGATGGTCGTGACGGGATTTTCCGCGGTGCCGCCGATGTGGGCGGTGGCGGCCGGGCTCATCAGCGCGGTCGGTGTGGGGCTGACCGCCGGTTACTGGCCGGCGCGCCGGGCTGCCGCGCTCGACCCCGTCGATGCGCTCCGTCACACGTGAGGTGACTCGCTCCCGTGCTTCTTGAAACGCCAGACGGGTTGTACTGCCCGGCCGGGGGCTTCCATCTCGATCCCTGGGGCGCGGTCGAGCGGGCCGTGGTGACCCACGCGCACGGCGACCACGCCCGGCCCGGGAGCCGCGCCTACCTCTGCGCGGCGCCGTCGGGACCGCTGCTCGAACAGCGCCTCGATCCAGGCGCCGTGATTCAAACGCATCCCTACGGCGAGCCGCTGCGGATGGGCGGCGTCACGGTCAGCTTTCACCCGGCGGGTCACATCCTGGGTTCGGCGCAGGTGCGGATCGAAGGGGACGAGGGCGTCTGGGTGGTCTCGGGCGACTACAAGCGCGAGGTCGACCCGACGTGTCCGCCGTTCGAACCGATCCGCTGCGACACGTTCATCACCGAGGCGACGTTTGGGCTGCCGATCTTCCGTTGGGATCCCACCGAGGAGGTTGCCGCCGATCTCCTCGCCTGGTGGGACGCCAATCGCGACGCCGGGCTGACCTCGGTGCTCTTCTGCTACACGCTCGGCAAGGCGCAGCGCATCCTGGCGATGCTCGCCGGGCTGACCGATCGCCGCGTGCTGATTCACGGATCGATCGCGACGATGACCGGACTGTATCGTCGCGCCGGCGTCCGGATGCTCGAAACCGAGATGCTCGTCGAACGTGGCCGCGGTAAGACCACGGCCGGTGAACTCGTCCTCGCGCCCCTCTCGGCCCGAGGCACGCCGTGGATGCGCCGGCTTGGTGAGTTTTCCGACGCCTTCGCCTCGGGCACGATGCGGATTCGCGGTGTCCGGCGCCAGCGCAATGTGGATCGCGGGGTCGTGCTGTCGGACCACGCCGATTGGCCGGCGCTTCTTCAGACCATCGCGGATGTCGGTGCCCCTCGGGTGCTCACGACCCACGGACATCCCGAGCCGCTCGCACGCTATCTGCGTTCGCGGGGAATCGAGAGCGGTGTGATCCGCACGGCGTGGGAAGGCGAGGGCGAAGCGACATGAGACGCTTTGCCGCGCTCTTCAGCGCGCTGGACCAGACGACGTCCACGAACGACAAAGTCGCCGCGATGGTCAGGTATTTCTCCGAAGCGCCGCCTGGCGACGCCGCGTGGGCCGTCTTCTTCCTCACCGGTCGTCGTCTCAAGCGCCTGCTCCCGTGGGCCGCAGTCGGCGACTGGACGCTGGCGGCAACGGCCCTCGAGCCGTGGCTTCTGGAAGAGTGTTGGGCCGCCGTCGGCGACGGCGCCGAAACCGCGGCGCTGATTCTCGATCAGCTCGAGGTCCAGCCATCCGCGGACGTGGCGCTCGAGGGGTGGCTCGAACGGATTCTTTCGCTGAGGCAGATGACGCCGGATCAGCAACAGAGGGCCGTCATCGGCTGGCTGACCACACTCGAACGCGGCGAGCGGCTGGTGCTGTTGAAAGTCCTGACCGGCGAGCTGCGACTCGGCGTGTCGCAAACGCTCGTCGTCCGAGCGCTGGCCGAGTCGTCCAGCCTGCCGACAACCACCGTCGCGGCGCGTCTGATGGGGGAGTGGACGGCCACCGCGGACTGGTTCCGTACGCTGGTCACGTCCGACAGCACCGATACCGATCGTTCGCGTCCGTACCCGTTCTGCCTGGCCGCGCCGCTCGAGGATCCGCCGGAGACGCTGGGTCCGGTGACGGACTGGCTCGTCGAGTGGAAGTGGGACGGCATCCGCGCGCAGCTGATCCGGCGCGCCGGACACGTGCACCTCTGGTCGCGCGGCGAAGAATTGATCACCGAACGCTTTCCTGAAATCGTCGCGGCGGCGACCCACCTGCCCGACGGCACGGTGCTGGACGGCGAAGTCCTGGCGTTTCGCGACGGACAACCGATGCCGTTCCTCGCGCTGCAGCAGCGCATCGGCCGGCAGAAGCAGGTCGAGCGGCTGGCGCGCGAGGTCCCGGTCGTCTTCATGGTCTACGACCTCATCGAGTGGAACGGCGAAGACGTTCGGACACGTCCGCTCGCCGAGCGCCGGCAGCTCCTGGAACATGTCGTAGCTGTGGGATCCGGCTTTAGCCGGATTGCCAGCTCAGTGGTACAACCTTCCGCCGTAGTGAGCGCGGACAGCTGGGAAGAACTCGCCACGCTGCGCGCGGACTCGCGCGCGAGAAACGTCGAAGGGCTGATGCTGAAGCGGCTCGACTCGCCGTACGGCGTCGGCCGCAAGCGCGGCGACTGGTGGAAGTGGAAGATCGAACCGCACACCGTCGACGCCGTGCTGATCTACGCGCAGCCGGGCAGCGGCAAGCGTGCCAGCCTGCTCACCGACTACACCTTCGGCGTGTGGCACGAAGGCGCGCTCGTGCCGATCGCCAAGGCCTACTCCGGACTGTCGAATGCCGAGATCGCCGACCTCGATCGTTGGATCCGCCGCCACACCATCGAGCGCTTCGGTCCCGTCCGCCACGTCGAGCCCGTCCAGGTCTTCGAGCTGGGATTCGAAGCCATCGCCGCATCGTCGCGCCACAAGTCCGGTATCGCCGTCAGGTTTCCGCGCATGCTGCGCTGGCGGAAGGACAAGCCCGCCGCGGAAGCCGAGACGCTGGAGGCGCTGCGGCGGATGCTGACGGCGAACGATGATTCTTCGCCAGACCCGGAGAACGCGACATGAGACGAGTGGCGTTGACGGTGATGGTGTGGTGCCTCGGCGAAAGAGCTCTGCGATCTCTGCGTGCTCGTTGTGAAGCTTTTGCACACAGTGTGCGATCTGTTCACGCTCGCGCAATCGCTGCAACTCCACGCGCCCACACGTCGTAGTATCCGCGCATGGATGCACTCGTGCAGGATCTGCGTTTCGCATGGCGCAGCGTGATCAAGGCGCCGGGATTCACGTTCATCGCCGTGCTGTGTCTCGCGCTCGGGATCGGCGTCAACAGCGCCGTCTTCAGCATCGCGGACACCACTCAGTGGCGGCCGCTCCCGTTTTCAGATCCGCAGCAGCTCGTCGCGCTCTATGCGACGCAGCCCGCCAACAACGTGCCGCGGAGCAATACGTCGTATCGCACCTATCTTGACTGGCGCGAGCAGACCCGCGCGTTCGCGGAGATGGCCGCGCATTCGTATCGCAGCATCTCGATCACCGAAGGCGTCGTGTCGGATCGCTATCAGGGATCTGCGATCAGCTGGAATCTCTTTCCGCTCCTGCGCATCGACCCGGCGCTCGGCCGGCAGTTTCGTGCCGACGACGATCGCGCCGGAGCGGCGCCGGTCGTCATCCTGAGCGATGCGCTGTGGCGGCGGCGCTACGCCGGCGACCCCGCCATCCTGGGTCGCTCGATCGTTGTCAACGGCCGCGCGCACATCGTGATCGCGGTGATGCCGCCGCTCTTTCAATTTCCGCAGGTCAGCGAGCTGTGGATCCCGCTGGCGCCGCTCGAGCATGCGTCGTCGCGCCAGGTCCGCACGGTCACTCCGTACGCGCGACTGGCGGCGGACGTTTCGATGACCATGGCCAGCACTGAACTGGCCAGCGTGGCCGAACGGTTGGGCAAGACCGAGCGCGACGAGGATGGGTGGAGCGGCCGCGTGGTCACGATGCGGGACGACCTGATGCCAGCCTCGATTCAGACCGCCAGTGTCGCGATGATGGGCGCGGTGACGCTCGTGCTTCTGGTGGCGTGCGCCAATGTGGCCAACCTGCTGCTGGCCCGCGCGACGGCGCGCGAGCGCGAGATTGCGGTGCGGGCGGCGCTCGGCGCTGGACGCCGGCGGTTGATCCGGCAGCTGCTCACGGAGAGCGTGCTGCTCGGTCTCCTCAGCGCGCCGCTCGGCGTCGTCATCGCCTATGGAGGGCTCGAGCTGCTGACCAGCTCAGTGCCGCCGGGTGTGACCATGCCGTACTACGTGGACTGGAGCATGAACCGACGCGTGATCGCGTACACCGTCGTCGTCGCCATCCTCACGGGCGTCATCTTCGGCCTCGCACCGGCGCTGCAGGCGTCAGCGCGCAATCTCTTCGGTACGCTCAAGGACGGTGGCCGCGGCGCGGGCGGCAGCCGCGGCCGCAAACGGACCCGTCAGGTCCTGGTCGTCGCCGAGGTGGCATTCTCATTGGTGCTCGTCGTTGGTGCCTCGCTCTTCGTTCGAAGCTTCCTCGAACTGCAACAAGCAGACCCCGGCATTGAGACCGCGCCGTTGATGACGATGCGCGTGCTCCTGGCGGGCGATGCCTACGCGACTCCTGAAGCGATCACCAATCGCATGGAAGACGTGCTGCGGCGGGTCGAGGCGCTGCCTGGCGTTACCGCGGCGTTTGCGTCCAGCCTGATCCCGCTCGGCGGTGGTGGAACGACTGGACCGATCGCGATCGATGGCGTGGCGGCCGAACCCGGAAAAGAGCCGCGCGTGTTCTACTTCGGTGCGACTCCGCACGTGTTGAAGACCATCGATACACCGTTGGTGGCCGGACGCGAGTTCACCGACGCCGAGGCTCTTCGCCGCTCCGGCGTCGCCATCGTCAACCAGGCCTTCGTGAAGCGATTCTGGGCGAAGGAGGCCGATGTCGTCGGCCGGCGGTTCCGGCTGCTCAGCGAGCCTCCGGATCAGTGGTTGACGGTCGTCGGCGTCGTCTCAGACTTCCAGCCGCTGCTCGTCAGCGACACCGCGAACGTCGAGCCGCTCGCCGTGGTGCCGTTTCCATATCAGACGGTCCGCGATGCCGGCATCACCATCCGTGTCGGCGGCGCAACGCCCGCTTCGATCACGACGCTGGCGCGTCGATCGGTCGGCGAATCGGATCCGGAGCTGTCGCTCTTCGACGTTCGCACTGGTACGTACGTCCGCGAACTGCGGGTGTGGTCGCGCGGGCTGCTGTCCTGGATGTTCTCCATCTTCGGCGCTGTTGCGCTCTTCCTGGCCTCGATCGGGATTTACGGAGTCCTGGCGTACTCGGTGGCCCAACGGACCCAAGAGTTCGGGGTGCGCGCCGCGCTTGGTGCGACGCGGCGGCACATCTTTTCAGGCGTCCTCATCGACGGCGTCCGCCTGGCCGGAGTCGGGATCGGGCTGGGCGTCGTCGGCGCGGTGCTCGTGACGCGCGTCATTCAATCGCTGCTGTACAACGTCACCGCCACCGACGTCATCAGCTTCGGTGGGACGATGCTGCTCCTGGCCGCGGTGACGATTCTGGCCGGCTGGGGGCCGGCCTCGCGCGCGACGGGCATCGAGCCGATTGTGGCGCTGCGTGCCGAGTAACGTGTCGTGAACTCCGGCTTTAGCCGGAGCTTGGCTGCGGTGAGGCTGAAGCGGGATTCAACGACTTCCGCTTGACATCTCTGGGCGCTGGGCCCAGGCTGAACGGATGCGTCATCATTCTCTGCTTCGTCTCGGTCCGGCGGTTCTCGTGGCGGTGTCGCTCGCGGCCGGCCTGCCAGTTGCCGCTCAAGGGCCGAAAGCACCCGCGGCGACCAAGGCTCCTGCGTTGCCGCGCACGCCGGACGGCAAACCCGATCTCCAGGGGATTTTCGACTACGCAACGGCGACGCCGCTGCAGCGGCCGGCGGCCTTCGCGAACAAGAGTCATTTCACCGAAGCAGAAGCCGCGCAGTTCGAGCGTACCGTGGCCAGTAACCGATCGCGAGCCGAGGAAGCCGACTCGGCGCCACTGCCGGCCGGACAAGTCGGCGGCTACAACCAGTTCTGGTACGAGTTCGGCACCAAGATCGTGCCCGACCGACGGACCTCGCTCATCACCTCCCCGGAGAACGGCCTGCTGCCGCCGCTGACGCCGGACGCCCAGAAGCGCGCCGATCAACATCGCGCGACGCTGCGCGCGAACGCCGCTGGTCCTGAAGATCGTGACGCCTCCGAACGATGCCTGCTCGGCTACAACGCTGGCCCGCCGATGGTCGGCGTCGGCTACAACCAGCACGTGCAGATCGTGCAGACGCCGGCGCACGTCATGATTCACACCGAGATGGTGCACACGGCGCGCGTCGTGCCGCTCGATGGCCGGCCGTTCCTGCCGACCGGCATGCAGACGTGGGGCGGCGAGTCACGCGGCAAGTGGGAAGGCGACACGCTCGTCGTCGAGACGAAGAATTTCAACCGCTACCAGTGGAATCAGTTCAGCGGGTGGAACTGGGCCTCCGACGAGAACCTGCACGTGGTCGAGCGCTTTTCGCTCGCCGACGCCAATACGGTCAAGTACGACTTCACGGTGACCGATCCGACCGTCTGGACTTCAGCGTGGTCGGGCACGGCCTATCTGCGGCGCACCGACGAGATGATGTACGAGTACGCCTGCCACGAAGGCAATCACGGGATGGAAGGCATTCTGCGCGGCGCGCGCGCAGAAGAGCGTCGGCAGATTTCGCGTTAGTCTTTCGCGAACCCTTGTTCCGTGAGGGTCGCGCCTTTTTTCGCGAAAATCATCGCCAGCAGCTTCGCGGGCTTGGTCTGGCTCGCGTTGCGCGACACTTCATGCGTCGCACCGGGTTGCTCGTAGAACATCTGCCCGGCCTTGAGCGTACGTTCCGGGCCCTGCCCCGAAACCTTGGTCACGATTTCACCTTCGAGAACGTAGGCGAGGACGAACCCGGCATGGTGATGTGCCGTGCCCACGCGGCCCGGAGCATAGTCGACGTGCGACACCGTCACCTGCCAGCCGTCGAGCGTGACGTTCGGCAGATCCTGCACGAACACCGGTGCCGGTGGTGCCGCGGCTGCCGGCGCGGTTTGCGCCTCCGCGGAACTGGACAACGCGAGGAACTCGGCGAACAGCGCAAAGGCGGCGACCGCGTCGCGGCGATTCATTTCCATGGCGCAACTCCTACTTTGACGACCGGGTGCCGAGCGACTCGCGCTCCTGGAACCGGTGGCCGCGCAGCATTCCGGGGATCGCCTCGTTGCCTTCGTGGCAGGCGTATTCGTAGATGTTCTCGTTCTTGAGCAGCAGCGGAATCATCGCCGTCCACGAGCGCGTCCAGACCGAGGGGTCGGTGACCGTGAACTCGTAGTTCAGGATGTCGCGCTCGACGCGCGTGAACTTCTCGACGAGCTTGAGGTTCTCGTGCGAACCCATGAAATCGCTCTTGGGCGAGAAGTTGATCGTTTCGACGACCAGCGTATCGCCTTCCCAGTGGCCGCGCGGATCGCCGTTGTATGAACGCGCCCCAGTTCGAGCCCGGCCATCGGTCGGGATGATGCGCGCGTCGTGCGCCATCTCCGCCATGATCATCACGTGGTTCGGCGCCTGCACGATCTGCATGTAGCTGTTGTAGCCGGCGCCGATCTTCGGCCAGCCAAAATTCACACAACGCTCGCCGAGCGGAAACATTTCCGGATCTTCGAAGGCGTGTGCCCGACGGTAGGCGATTTCCTCGCCGCGACGCTTTTGACCCTCAGGCGTCATCGCGGGCAGGCGGCCATCCGGCGGATCGGTGATGAGCGAGGTCCGGCGGTCGTGCCAGTCGCGGCCGGCAATCCAGAACTGGTTGTAATTGCCGGTGCCGGGATCGTAGGAACCGGGCTTGGTGATCTTCTCGAGGATCGCGTTGATCAGCCCGTCGCCGAACTGCGCGTCGCCGTCGTTGTCGTAGATCTGCTTCGCGACTTCCTGAAGCTCCGCCACTTCCTTGTCGGTGAGCTTCGTTTTGTTCGCCCAGACCGCCGGACGCTGGAGCGGGGTGACGGTGTTGTTGGCCCAGACGCCGTGAAAATCCGGATGTCCGTCAGCCAGGCGCTCGACGACCCACGGCCGTCGGGTTTGCGCCTGCGCTGCGAGCGTGGCTGCGCCGGCCGCCATGGCCGCCGCGACGGCGATCAGACGCCAGGCCGCACCAAATCGAACCGCCATACGAGATCCTCCCTCAGAACCTGCCATCTCAATGAGGGAAAGCCTACGCCGGTTCCGGGCGCGGTGCAATCGTTCCGGGTGTTTGAATCAGGTGAAAAGACTGCAACAGCGCGCAGTTACCGCGGGTTGCCTGGACGTGTTGGCGGCTCAGGTCTGGCGGCCGGATCGGGACGCTGCGCTTCGGGACGGGCCGGCCGTTCGGGCCTCGTCACGGGCCGATCCTCGGCCGGCCGTTCGGCCGTCGCGGTGGGGCGCTCGGGTGCAGTTGGTTTGTCCCGGAAGAGTTGCTCCGGCCGCTCGCCGCGCGCGATCGCCTCGCGCAGTGACCGCAGGCTGGCACGTCCGGCTTGATAGTCCTGCTCGCGCCGCTTGACCTCGCGTCCGACATCGAGAAGCTGATCGGGCCGGAACCCCTGCCGTCCGGCCTCAGCCATCACCGCGGTGCCATCCGCGACCGGGAGGCGCGCGTCTTTGATCAGCGACAGCGCTTTGGCCGCGCTGGCCAGCGCGTCAGCCGACTGCACGCGGCCCGGCGTCTCGGTCTGCCGCGCGAGCTCGCGCACCTGCTCGGACGTGACGCCGGACGCCAGCGCTTCGCCGAGGAGCGTCAGCGCCGCCTCGCGCCTCTGCATCGGCAATTCCGGCGTGAGCTGACGGAAAAACCGATCGGCGGTCTCGAGATTGCCGGCGATGTCGCGCACGACGGCTTCGATCCGCGGCAGCGCGACGTTCTTGGCGAGCCCTTCGCGGATCTTGTTCACGAGCGGAGCGATCGGCAGCCCCTTGCGCGCGGCCTCGTCGCTGATCCGCAGTAGCGGCTCGACCTCTTCAGCGCGGCCCCCGCGTTCCACATGGAGCCTGACGATCGTGTCGCGCTCGGAAGCGGAGGGTGTCTGCGCCGCGGTCTCCCGTGGCGCCAGCAGCGCAATGAAGACGATGAGCAGCAACATGCTAGCGCTCCTCGCTCGGCACGACGAAGATGCCGTTTCTCGTCCCGAACCCGTCATCGGCGTAGTCCTCGGCGGAAGGAGGCGTGATCCAGGTTCCGTCGACGACGAACATGAATTGGTACTCGCCAGGCGGCAGACGCACGGTCGCGGTCCAGCGCGGCCGTCCGGCGTCGCGGATCAGTGGATGCGTGCTCGACGACCATTGATTGAACGATCCAGCCACCGCGACACGCGTGGCGGCGGCGTCGATGAATACGAATCGGACGCCGTCCGGCGTCGCGACCGGCGGCGACGGGATCACCCGAGCGGCGCAGCTCGCGCTGGCGATCGCGATCCACAGGAGCGAGATGATGCCGGCGCCGGCGTTCATCGTGAGGCGAGACTAGCCGACGCTTCCAGGTGGCGCAAGCTGCGCCCATGCCGTTCACAGCACGGCTCCTCGTGGCGCCTCGATCGGCGACGGCGGCACGTCGAGGATCGCATTGCGCGACCCGAAGCCATCGTCGTTCTGTTCCGCGGCAAACGGATCCGCAATCCATTCGTGACCGTCGACGACCAGCTGATACTCGTAGCGGCCCGGGGGCAGCGGAATCGTGACGCTCCAGGTGCCAGTGGCGACCTGGGTCAGCGACGTGCGCGCCGGATTCCAGCCGTTGAAATCGCCGGCAATCTGAATGCTGGCGGCGCCGGGACGGAGGACGACGAGCCGGACGAGCACCGGCGAATCACCGCCGGGAGCGCCAGCGGTTGCCACGCTCAACGCCCGCGGCTCGCGCAGCATCATCACGGTGACGGTGCCGACGAGAAGCAGCAACGAAGCCGCCACGGCTAGGCCGCCCAGACTCCAGGTCAGCGTGCGCGGGGTCCAGAGGCCGTTGCGCTTTCCCGCTTGCAATCCGGCAGACTGGTCAGCCGGCACGGCGGTGCGATCGAGGACGCGCGAGACGAAGTCGGCCGGCAGCTGTGGGCGGGCCAGCCGGCGCGCAGCGGCGGCGAGCTGTTCCAGTTCGATCAGTTGCTCGCGCAGCGCCTCGTCGCGGCCAAGGCGCACGAGAAACTGCAGGCGCTCGTCGACCGTCAGTTCGTTGTCGACGAAGCGGTGGAGGAGTTCAGGCTCAGTCATGGTGTGTCCCGCCTAGCGTCGCGTTCCGGCCAGATGTTTGAGCGATGCGCACAATAGCGTTCGCGCCTTGTAGACGCGCATCTTCAGCGTGTCGCGGTGCACCCCGAGGATCGAGCTCATTTCGTCGTAGCCGAGCCCTTCGATATGTTTCAGCACGAACGATTCCCGGTAGACCTCCGGCAGCGCCTGGATCCGCTGATCGAGTTCGCCGGCGAGTTCGGATCGCTCGAACTCGCGCTGCGGTGTGTCGAAGCTCGCGGCTGCCTCCCAGGCGGCGCTGGTGTCGTCGCCGGGCTCGAGCGGCACGGTTTCGGGCCGCCGGGCGCGCAGCCGGTCGGTGCACTTGTTCGCGGCGATGCGGTAGAGCCACGTGGAAAACCTGGCGTCGCCCTGAAACCCCGGCAAGGCGTTGAAGGCGGCCACGAAACTGTCCTGCGCGACGTCTTCGGCGTCGGCCGAAGCGCCCAGCAGACGGGTCGTCAGTGAGAGAATCGCGGCGGCGTGGCGGGCCACGAGCACGCCGAACGCGTCGCGGTCGCCCTGTTGCGCGGCCCGCACGAGCGCCGCGTCGTCATCGCCGGTGACCGGGCGCCTGCGCTCAGTCATCGTCTAGAAGCGGCGGCTGGCGCCGAAGGTGACGCCGTGGTCGGGTGCGCCGTCCGAGAGTCCGATGAGCGCCGAGAACTGAAGGCGCCAGCCGCGCGATCCGGTGATGCTGAGGGCGGCGAGGATGTCGCGCGAGTTGTCCAGTCCGGGCACGATGGCGCGGTACTCCTCGAAGAAAGCGCTCAGGTTCAGCACGCCGTGCGCGAATGTCTGACCGAGCCCGACGTCGTACCACCAGACATTGTTGAACTCGATGCCGTCCGGCTGCCCCATGAATGTGTAGCCGCCGTCGACCATCAGCAGCCGGCCGCGCCCGGCGGAACGGCTGATCTCGACGCCGGCGCCTTCGTCAGACTGGCCGGTGCCCAATCCCTGCCCCGCGCTTGCCGTGGGCAGCTTCACGTGACCGCGGAGTGCGATCGTCGGTACCCAGCCGCGTGCATCGACCACGTAGTAGCGACCGCGCGCGACGATGTCGCCCATCCCGCAGGCGGAGCTCGACGCGGGCGCGGGAGTTGCCGGCGTGGTAGGCGTCGCGGGAGTTCCCCGTGTCGCACCGCTGCCGCGCGTCGTCGTCGATCCGTCTGTCGTCCGGGCATTGTCGAGCCGTTCGCTGCGGACAGGCGATCCGTTCACGACCGTCACGCTCCCGTCGCCGCTGATGCAGGTGAACGGAAAGACGAGCGTCAGATCGCCGTCAGCGAAGATGCGCCGTGCGGTGAACGGCGTGTGCAGCACTTCGGTCGTCGAACTCGTGCCGTAGCGGCCGCTCGAGAAGCTGGGCGCCGAGCCCACTTGCCACGTGTCCTCGGCCGACACGGCGCCCGGCGCCACGACGATGGCGACGAGCGCCGCGAGTTGCGCGCGACGGATGCGGTTCATCGGTGCCAGTGCAATTTACCTTGGCGCTATCCGGGTTATCGGTCCGTCACCGAACCGGCCGCTCGGGCCGCTCGACGCGCTCGGGCCGTTCCGGACGCTCCGCCCGTTCGGGCCGTTCCGGGCGCTCAGGCCGTTCCGGCCGCTCCGGCCGCTCCGGGCGATGCGGCCGTTCGGGCCGTTCGGGGCGGTGCGGCCGCTCCGGACGGTGCGGTCGATCGTGCGCGAGAACGGGCGTGGCACCCATGGCCGCCACCACCGTGATTCCCCAGAAGATTCTCGACACCACCCTCATGACTCCTCCTCATTTGCCGGGGCTATTCGTCATCGGGTTAGACGGAACGGCGCTGCTTGCGTAAACGCGAATCGGGTGGCCTCGCTCTTGCTCGAACAACTGTGCAACGGGATGCCAATCCGATCTGCTGAGGAGTGCGAGGGCACCATGACCAAGACAACAACGACCACGGCAGCAGCCGCGGTCTGCGCGGCGATGCTGGGCCTGGCGACCGGTGGCTGTGAGCGGACGGCGGCTATGACGGTAGACACCGGCGTCGCGCTGGCGGCGGCCTCCGGGGCGAGTGGGCGGCTGGTTCCAGTCACGCTCACGGACGGACGGGCCGCCCACCTCTTCATTCCCGAGCGCGGCAGTGAGTCCTCACGAGCTGTCCTCCTTCGCGAAGCCGACCTGACATCACCTTCGGTCAGCCGTGCGGCCGCTCGCCTGACGACCGCTCGTGTGAAACCGATCGTCAAGCCGCGCGTTCCGGCGCGTGCGGCGAAGAAGCGATCCTGGGAGCGCGAAGTGCTGATCGTGGGCGGCAGCGCCGGCGCCGGCACACTCATCGGCGCGCTGGCCGGCGGCCAGAAGGGTGCGGCGGTTGGTGCGGCGGCGGGCGGCGTCAGCGGTCTCGTCTACGACTTGGCGACGAGACGATAGCGGGCAGGCGGGGCCGGCGAGGCTGGCAGGGCAGGCAGACGCGCGAACGCTACTCCGTAACGAACGGTTCCCATTCACCGTCGGGTCCGATCACTTCGTTCGGCGCGAACCTCGCCTTGTATTCGAGCGACTGGCAGCCTTCGACGTAGTAGCCGAGATACGCGTGGGGAAGCTGGCGCTCACGCGCGCTGGCGATCACCGAAAGCACATTGAACGTGCCGAGCGATCGCTGGCGTGCGGCGGGGTCGTAGAAGAAGTAAATAGCCGACAGACCTTCCGGTAACCGATCGACGTAGCCAACCGCGATCAGCCGATCGTCGAGGAAGTAGCACCACTCCTCGGTTGGGAACGGATTGTCGACGAACATCTCGGTGTAGTCGCCGCTTTCCATCGGCCAGCCCTTGGCGTCGTGCTGGTAGTGCTGGAACCGCTCGCGTAACGCGGCTTTTTCCGCCGATGCCGACGGCTCGCCGATTCTGAGCGCCAGGTCGGCGTTGTCCCGCCACGCGCGCCGCTGGCTGCGATTCGCGCGGAAGGCATCGGTCGGGATGCGAAGCGACTGACACATGCGGCACGAGGGGCACGCCGGGCGGAACATCGTGTACCCAAAGCGGCGCCAACCGCGCTTCAGCTGCGCCATGTACTCCGCGGCGGAGATCTGGTCGACGACCTCCAACTGCAGACGCCAGGTGCGATCGTGAAGGTATTCGCACGGTTCTGGCGGAGTCAGAAGCGATGCGACAGAGTGCATACTGAATTCTAGAATTTAAGGAATTCAGGATTTCAGGAATTCAGGACTTGAGGGCCAGATAGTCTTGTTCGATCCTGAAATCCTAAAATCCTGAATTCCTGAAATCCACAGGTCAGCTTGACTCCGCTCTCCGAGAGGCGTATTTGTATAAGTAGCACGGCGCTCACCGACCTGGGAGGTTGCACATGGACGATCCACCGCGCGACCCGGGCGCACCGGCGAGGAACTAGCATCGCCGCTGCGCGAGAGCGAAACCGTAGAACGTAAGTTTGTGTGTGTTGATTGAAGGTTCTGGCTCTTGCCAGAACGCGTGAAAACGCAGACGCCCGGTCCAATCCCGGACCGGGCGTCAATTTTTTTGGGCGGTCAGTGTGGGCGGATAGCGCTGCGGTGCCGCCCAGTCGCCGAACGAAATCTCGTCGGTCGCCCGATCGATGCGGATGGTTGCGGACTCGAAGCGGATCGCGACGATGACCGCGATGCCGATCACCTGCGGTTCACGCCGTTCGCGCTGGCGGAAGAGCGTCAGCGACTGGCCGACCCTCAGGTCCGAGTTCGTCCCCCGGTCGATCACCATCAGGCGGCGTGACGCCCCCAGCAGCTGACCGACATCCGCAAACAGAATTCTTGCCGCATTGTCGAAGGCGGGAATACCGAGCGGCTCGGGCGTCCGAATCGGTTCGGGCGTAAACGCGGCCAGCCGATCGTCCTGCATGAACGCATCGCAGGCATAGACGACGACGGCGAGCGAATCCCGGTCGCCCACTTCGACGATCTGCAGCACGCCGGCGGTGTGTTCGAGCGTGTCCCGCCTCGCGCCGTCCGTCTTGTAGGTCCGGCGGACGCTGTAGTTCGTGCCGACTTCGAGCCCACGGTTCTTGCCGCCGCTGATGACCAGCACATCACCCTTCGAATACAGCGACGCGCCGCTCTCGTCACGCCGGTAGCGAATCGTCCCGAACGATTCAGCTTTGGGATCCGGTTTGGCTGGGCCACACACCGAATCGCGATCGTGCTCGACGACGGGTTGGATCACGGGTGGCGGTGGCGGCGGCGGCAGCGCCGGCCGCTTGGGCAGTTCAGGCGCCTTGGCGACGACTTCGACGGTTTCGGATCGCGGCGCAAGCAACAACCGCGGATTCAGAGTCTGTTCGGTGCCGGGTTCGAGCGTGATCGGAATCGAGACCGGCGAGAATCCTTCGAGCTCGTAGACGAGGGTCACGCGCGCCGCCGGGAGCCCCTCGAACTGATAGTTCCCTGCGGCATCGGTCGTCGTGGTGGCGGCCAGCGTCCCGTCCGCCAGCGTCGCGTTGACGACGACACCGGGCAGCACGGCGGCAGAGTTGTCGGCGACGATGCCGCGGACTTTGGTGGTGGGTTGCTGCGCGGACCAAGCCATTTCGGCGGGTCCACAGAGAGCCAGCGCAGCGACGAGGACGAGGTGCAGAAGCGGCCGTTGCATAGAGGACACTCGATCGCTCTATCGGCCGTGCGAGGAGTCCGCTGCAAGGCGGACGAAACTAATTGCTGCGGATCGTGATGTTGCCGCCACCGGCGCGAGATGCCGGGGCCGTGCGAATGTTGCCGAGGACGTACATCGTGCCGACGACGAAGACGAACAGCGCGGCGACGAGCGCCATGCCCAGCGCGGTCGTCCGGTCCATGCGTGGCGCCTTTGAGCGGCGCTCGCTGCCGGGAATTTCAAGCGGGCCGCGGTCGATCCAGCCCCGCCAGCCGCACGCCCTGCAACGGAACGGATCGCCCCCCATCAGGGCGCGACGCATCCCCTCAAAACCTCGAGTGGCACTGCGACGAATGTCTTCGGATTTACAGGTAGGACACGTCATCACGGAGAGCCTCTTCCACCTATTCAATACCAGTCAGAGTCGGGTAGCGCGGCAATTTTCCGGATTTTTTCAGCCCGATTACAAATTGCGCACTTCCGCATAAAAACTCACACTGAGTAAGCTCGACTGTTCTCTCGGTTCCTCGTGAACCTCGACCGGAGACTCTCGCGTCCCTACCGGAATGGAGCGCATGCCGATCGCATTTGGACTGGATACGTTTGGAGATGTCACGCTGGATTCACAGGGCGAGCCGATTTCACAAGCTGAAGCGTTGCGCCATGTCGTCGAGGAAGGCGTGCTCGCGGATCAGCTGGGAGTCGAATCGTTTGGCGTCGGCGAGCATCATCGCGCCGATTTCGCGGTGTCGGCACCGGAGGTGGTCCTTGCGGCGCTGGCGGGACGGACTTCCCGTATCCGGCTGGGATCAGCGGTCACGGTGCTGAGCACGGATGATCCGGTCCGCGTGTTTCAGCGGTTTTCAACGCTGAACGCGCTTTCGAACGGTCGTGCCGAAGTGATCCTCGGCCGCGGTTCGTTCACCGAGTCGTTTCCGCTGTTTGGCTACGACCTCGGTCAGTACGACGCGCTCTTCGAGGAAAAAGTCGATCTCTTTGCCAGGCTGCTCGAATCAGGACCGGTGACGTGGCAGGGACGCACACGCGCCGCGCTGTCGCATCAACTCGTGTATCCGCCGATTGAGTCCGGGCGTCTCCAGACCTGGGTCGGCGTCGGCGGGAGTCCGCAGTCGGTGGTCCGGGCCGCGCGTCACGGCTTGCCGCTCACGCTGGCAATCATTGGCGGCAGTTCACAACGGTTTCTGCCGTTTGTCGAGCTGTATCGACGGAGCCTGGAACAGTTCGGCCGCGCGCCGCTGCCGGTGGGCGTGCACTCGCCAGGACACGTGGCACCGACCGACGAGCAGGCGCGAGAGGAACTCTGGCCCCACTATGCGTCGATGATGACGCGGATTGGCCGCGAGCGCGGCTGGCCGCCGGTGTCACGCGTGCATTTCGAACAGGAAGCCGGGCCGGAGGGCGCGCTCTACGTCGGCGCGCCCGAGACGGTGGCGAAGAAGATCGTCACGACGATCGGCCGGCTCGGCCTCGCGCGTTTCGACATGAAGTACAGCAACGGCACGCTGCCGCACGACCTCTTGATGCGCAGCATCGAACTGTATGCGACGCAGGTCGTGCCTAAAGTGAGAGCAATGCTCGACGCGCTGTAGAGTCCGGCTTAAGTCGGACTGCACACATGGTCTGACGCTAGAACAGCGGGCGGAATAGCTCGTGAACGACGAGGCCGGGCCGCCCGCTCGCGCCTGAGAAGATACGCCCTTTGCTGTCGACGCCCAGAAACTCGGTGCCGGCGCCGCGTGTCGCTTCTTCGTCGGGCAGGAAGGCCTTGATCCATCCGGTCTTGAGATCGCCGATCCGGATGCCCCGCTCCCAGCCCGGATTCCAGTGCGCGTCGGACATGCCGTCGGCGACGTAGATGTTGCCTCTCGTGTCGATCGCGATCGCGCTCGGCTTGCCGAACTGCGTCCAGCGCGTGATGAAATTGCCGTCCTTGTCGAGCACCTGAATCCGCTGATTGCCGCGGTCGGCGATGTACAGCCGTCCGTCGCTGTCGATCTCGATGCCGTGCGGATCGTTGAACTGCAGCGGCAGGCTGCCTTCGGATCCAATCCCGCCGCCCCACGACTTGAGGAACCGGCCGTCCTTTGAGAAACGGACGAGGCGATTGTTGCCGCCGCGTGATCCGTACATGTTGTCTTTGTTCGGGCCAACTTGCGCGCTGCCGTGTCCGTCCGTGATCCAGATGTCGCCGTTCGCTGCCACGACCACGCCCGTCGGGCCGTTGAAGTGTTTCTCGTCGGCGCCTGAGACACCGGCTTCGCCGAGCCGCATGACGACTTTGCCGTCCGGACTGAATTTGTAGATCTGGTGGCCCATGCGCTTCCTGAACCCGGCTTCACCGCGCGGGTCGCCGGCTGGCGCGCCGTCGGTCACCCAGATGAACCCTTCACGATCGATGAAGAAGCCGTGCGGAAAGTTCATCACGCCCTTGCCGAAACTCCGGACGAAGCGGCCGTCGAGATCGACCTGGATGATCGGATCGAGATCCGAGTCGCCGCAGCCGTTGGCACCGCAGCGATCGAGAATCCAGAGATGCGTGCCGTCGGGATCAGGGCGGATGCCGCTGGCGACGCCGATCTTGCGCCCTTCGAGCTTGTCCCAGTTGAAGTTCACCTTGTACGGCGAGACGCCGTTCTGCGCTTCGGGCGCGGCGATCCAGAACAGAGTGACGGTGAGGGCGGCGATGGCGAGCAGGACGCGCTTCGGCATGGGCGATTCTCCCGGCGCGCATTATCGCTGAATTGTGCGTCCGGATGTCTCATCGGTGGCGTCCGGCTTTAGCCGGATTTCGCCTGGAAACTGCTCTGGAAGTTGATCGAGATCCGTCCGGCCAGCACGTGTGGCGCTTTCGGCACGCCGTGGAGCCAGTCCTCTTGCGCGCGGCCGCCCATCACGATGAGGCCGCCGGACCGCGGCGAAAAGTCATCGTTCCAAGTTCATGTCCTCGAACACGCGGTAATGCCCGCCGTTCATGCCGATCGCGGTGTAGACCGCCTGCGCGGTGGTGTTGGTCGTGTCGACGTACAACCGCACGCCGCCGGCGCCGGCCCGCCGCGCTTCCTCCCTGGCGTGCTGATACAGCGCCTGAAATACCCCGGAGCGTCTCGCCTCCGGCGCCACATACACCGACTGAATCCACCAGACGACACGGTTGCGCCAGTCGCTCCATTCGAAGGTGACCATCAGTTGTCCGGCGTAGCGGCCGTTTCTGGTGGCCACCCAGTACTGCCCGGGCACGCGCCCTTCGAGCAGCGCGAGGACGCCGGCGCGAAGCGTCGGCTGGTCGAGATGCAGCCGCTCGGTTTCGAGCGCCATCGCCAGGTTGCCCGAGACGATGTCGTTCAGGTCTGAGGGTGTGGCCAGTCGAATCTGGAGCATGTGAAAGGATATCTTGTGCGACACTTTTTCCATGAATGAGCGGCTGCGGATTGGACGGGCGGTGCTCGCGGGTGGCCTGCTGGTCCTCGCCTGCGTTGCGGGCCTGTCGGCCGACTTCCCGAAGTCGCAGGGCTACGTGACGGACACGGCGTCCGTGCTCAGCGCCGACGTCCGCGCCCGGATCGACAGCCGCATTCGCGCCGTCGAACAGCAGACGACCGCCGAGATCGCCGTCGTGACCGTCAGTGCGCTTGACGGGATGTCGGTCGAGGAATACGGCACGAAACTCTTCAACGAGTGGGGCATCGGCAAGAAGGGACGCGACAACGGCGTACTGATTCTCGTCGCGCCAACGGAGCGAGAGATCCGCATCGAAGTCGGCTACGGGCTCGAGCCGGTTCTGCCCGATGGTCTGGCCGGGGACGTTGTCCGCACGAATGCCATCCCCTCGTTCAAGAACGGCGACTATTCCGCGGGCATTCTCGCCAGCGTCGAGCGCATTGCGTCGATTGTCGAAGCGAATGAAGTCGTCACGCCTGAAGAACGGCGCCGGCTCGCGAATCTGGCAAGTCGCGGTGACATGCCGCCGACGCTGCTGACGACGCCGTTCTTCGGTGCGTTTGTCGGCATCGGCGCGTTCATGCTCGGTGCCGGCTTCCGCTCGAAAGTCTTCTTTCCGATTCTCTTCGGGAGCCTGTTCGGCGGCATGCCGTATCTGATATCGCTGCTGCCGTTCATGAACGTCACGCACTGGGTCCTCACGCCGTTCGCCATCGCCATGCTCGTCTTCGGGTGGCGCAAAGGCAGCAGTGCGTCGTTCCGGGCGATGGCGATCGGTCCTCGGGGAGCGGGGAGCGGCCGCTCGGGCGGTTGGGTCATGGGCGGCGGTTCGTCCTCCTCGTCAGGCGGCTCGAGTTCGTCGAGCGGCAGTGGCAGCAGTTTCGGCGGCGGTTCGTCAGGTGGCGGCGGCGCCAGCGGCCGCTGGTAGAGGGCATCCATGCGGAACACACTGTGGCGGTCATGTTCGTGGGTTGTGGTTGCGGGGCTCCTGCTGGCCGGCTGCAGCAGCGACAATGGAACGAATCCGTCGGATTCCACGGGCTCCACGGGGTCCACAGGTTCGACGAATACGACCTTCTCGTTTCTCGCCGGGACCTGGACGGGGACGTGGACGGACACGCGATACAACGTGTCGGGCACGCTGCGGGCGACCTTCACCGTGAATCAAACGACGGTGACGGCGACCGGAACGATCGGGCTCCAGAGCCTCGGCCTGGGCCTCGGCAACGAAACCGGGACGGGGACCGGCACCATTTCCGGGAACACCCTGACGTTCACCTTCTCCGCCGCGACGGTTGGCAGCGGCTCGGGTACGTTGGCCAACGGCTCCGGCAGCGGGACCGGTACGGTCACGCCGGGTGGAATCGGTTCGTTCCTCTACGCCGGCACGGTCAACAACAACACGATCACCGGCACGTTCCAATTCACCTCTGCCACCGGCGGCAACGGCACCGCCACGCTGACCAAGCAGTAGCTGGCGGTGACTCCGCCTTCGCCAACGCTACGGCGGACAAGGATGTCGGTCATGCCGGCGCCGCGCTGGCGGCGCCTCGCCGCGGGAGTCATCGACGCCACGATCGCGTTCGCGATCAGCATCGGGCTGTCATCCACCGTCGGGTTGTTCTTCGCCCGCCGCGCCGTCGTGACGCTTCGCATCGGCGACGCGGAAACGATCTGGCAGGGACCGCTCCCGATGATCCTCGGTGTCTTCGGCGAGATCGTCTACCTGATGCCGTTCATTCTCTGGTTCGCGTGGGCGCTCGATCCATTGACCGGCCGGACCCTTGGCAAGCGAACACTCGGACTCGAGGTCCGGCTGGCGGATGGTGCGCCGGCGCCGCGGCGAGCGCGCTGGTTCCGGCACGTCGTCGAGGCATCCGGCTTCTGGATCCTGACGCTCTCGCTGCTCACCGGCTCGTCGTATCTCGCTTTTCTCGGCGTCATGGCCGGGACGCTGGTCGCACTCGGTTGTCTGTCCGCGCTCGGGTCCGACGCGCGCACCTTGCACGACAAGCTGACCGGGACTGTCGCCTGTCAGAGAAGGTAAAGTGCGAAGTGCGAAGTGCGAAGTGCGACGTGCGATGTGCGACCGGAGTGCGAGGTGCGAAGTACGGCGTGCGATTGGACGTGCGACGTGCGCGCACCTCTGATCGCACTTCACACCTAGTTCTTCGCACTGCACGCGTCAGTTAGAAATTCAACCAGTACGCGAACTTGACGAGCAGAACGTTGGTGGCGTCGGACTGGAAGATGTCGCCGACGTCGCGTGAAAAGCGGAACGCGCCCTGGTCGCTGCTGCCGACGCGCGCCTGCTGCCAGACGACGAAGAGCGTCGAGCCGGGACGGTATTCCCACCTGAGGACGTTGGTGGTGCGGAAGAACTTGGCGTTGAAGTCCGGGTTGCTGCCGTAGGTGTACGGCGCGTAGCGGAGCGCGAGCGACGGATTGCGACCGTCGACGAGTTCCTTCGTGTCGGCGTAATCGCCGGCGGATACGAACGGCTCCGCGTAGAGCTGCAGCGATACAGTTGGCGTCATCGTGTAGCTCAAACGCGCGGTGAAGCTGACCGTCGTCTGATCGAGGCGCCCGAATACGTAGTGGGTGCGTCCCGCGCCGTCGGTCTCGTTGGTGATCCACTGCTCGTTGGTGACGTCCTGTTGCACGCGCAGGCCGAGCGACGCCTTGATTGAAGGCGACGGTCGCACGGTCATCTCGGGGTTCAGCCGCCAGAACGTGGATCCGTGCCCGTCGCCGCCGACATTCCATTCGAGGCTGGGCGTGATCGGCCAGCGGTCATCGGTGTTGAAGTAGCCCCAATGCCCGGTGAAGCCCTCGACGAGCACCGCCGGACCGCCGCGCGAGCGCCGGTCGTCCAGTTCCTGGCCGTTCAGATTGAGGCCGCCGCCCAGCCGCCAATTGTTCAGGAAGACGACGTGCGCGTTGATGTTGCCGCCACTGCTCAGCGGCTCGCCGTCGAAAGTCCAGCGCGCGTACTGATTGAAGTTGATATTGCGGCTGCGCACCCAGCGGTTCGGCACGTCGCTCCTGAATTGAATCCAGTTGCTCATGTTCCGCTCGTCGGCGCGCTGCAGGAAGCCGAGGTCGTTGATTTCAAATCCTGGTGTGCGGAAGCCGACGTTGGTTTGAAAGCGGACGCGCTGGCCGCCGATCTTGCCGAGCGAGAGGCGGGACGCCGCGCCCGCGAGCGTCGTCAGCGTTGGATCGAAGCGATTCACCTCGGCGTCGGGCCGCTGGTAGTAGCGTCGGCTGTTGTTCTGCAGCCGTTCGATGGCTTCCGGACTGCCGTCGACGCGGCTGCCCATCAGATTCCCGTTCAGGCTGTAGATGCCGCCGAAGCGCCAGTCGAAATTCACGCCGGCGGTGTTGGCGTGATCGGAGAGGAAATCGAGACCGGCTGCGGGGCGGCGGTTCGTCGAGGTCACCATGGCGCCGACCGATGACTGGTTGACGAAGTCGCGCCGGACGGTGGCGACGGAGTAATTCGTCAGCGGCTCGACGACCTGTGCCGAGCGGGCCGGTCCGTCGAGCACGTCCGCTTCCTGCTCGCGCGCGACCGCATGCAGGACGCCGATCGACGTCCGGCCGATCCGGCCGGTCAGCTTCGCGGCGCCCAGGATCGTCGTTTGCGACGGCGCGCTGGTGAAGACGTCGTCGCCGTCCGGCAGCGCGTCACCGCCTTGCGGCGCCCGGCCAATGCGCCGCGAGTAGAACAGCCCCGAACAGTTCGGACAATCCAGCCCGAAGGAAAAGGCCCCGGATCCCTCGATGAAGAACGGCCGCCGTTCCTCGAAGAAGGTTTCGAACGCGCTCAAGTTCACTTCGGCGGGGTCGGCTTCGACCTGTCCGAAATCAGGATTGATGGTGCCGGTCAGCGTCAGTGCAGGGGTTAGCGCGTAGCGGCCGTCGAATCCGACGGCCAGATTCGGGGCGACCGCGTCGATGAGCGGGTTGCCGGCGGTGGGCTGCGTCGCCAGATTGGCGACCGTGTACGGCATGGCCTCGAGCCGCGAGGGCGATCCCGACATCGACAGCCCGCGCAGCTCGCCGAAGCTGGAGACGTAGCCGGTGGCACTGCGGGCGAGCAGCGGCCAGGTCGAGGTTTCCTTGAGACGACCCAGTTCGCGGGACACCGCGAATCCAAACGTGGCGGCGGGCGAGGGCGTGAATCGCAGCTGCGAGAACGGAATCTCGAATTCGGCCGACCACCCGTCGGGGTCGCGATGGACCTTGACGTCCCACACCGCGTCCCAGCTTTCGTCGCGGTTGTTGTCGTTGTACCAATACGCGTCGCGCTTCACGCCGGCCGGGTTGACGGCGAACTCATAGGCGGTCCGCCGATCGTGATACGAGTCGACGAAGACGTGCAGCCAGTCGCTCGGCGAGTCTTCGTCCCGCCGCGTCAAGTAGGACAGGATGCGATCGGGTTCGGTGTCGAAGGCGTGGACCCGAACGTAGAGCGTCGTCGTGTCGTACATGACCCGCACGTCGCTCGATTGGCTCGGCGAACCACCCTCGGCCGGTTCGCGCTGGATGAAGGCGTTGGCGGGGACTGCCGCCGACCAGGCCGCCCTGTCAGGCGTGCCTTCGACGCGAACCGCGGTAATCGCGGCCGCCGGGTCCTGGCCTCGAGCCTTCGTCACGCCGGACGACAGCGCGCCGAGCACGGTCAGAACCCGGCACCATCGTCCCAGGCCCGTGGCTGACCGCGCCCGATTCCGCCAGCCGGGAGGTTGCGTCATCGTTCCCGCATTAGACGGAGCCCGCACCGCTCTAGTTGGGACGGGAGGGCCGCCAGATCAGGGACATAGACACCGGCGGGCCGCAGATCGGTCGAATCTTATGCCGAAGCAGACGGGCGAAGTCCCAGCAGGTAGGGCTGCAGACGGAGTTCCCGGCTGAGCCGAGCGTGCCGGCGCCGCCAGGGCTCAAACCGGAGCGCGATCATCGTCAGGAGCCGCGCCTTGGCGACCAGCGGTTCGTGCATGGCTGCACGACTGAAGAAGCTGGCGCCAACCTCGGCAAACCAGCGAATGTTGTGGCGCGGGGCCATCTGGTCTTCGAAAAATCCGGTCAGCACCAGGCACTGGGCGCCCGCGGTTTCGAGCGTGGCGCCGTCAGGCGCGGTCGGGCCGATCACGAACTGGTCGAAGATTTCGCCGAGCGTGGACGGCGCCGGCCAGTCGCTCTCGCTGCGCGTCGAGACCTGGGCGTAGTGCGCCAGCACGCTCGCGTTGTAGAGCAGCTCTTGGCCGTCGACGCCGGGCTCCGACACGTCCTGGAGACCGGCGACGAAGAACTCCAGCGTCTGCCGATGGTCGACGGCGATGAGCTCACCAAGCGTGCCCATGCATCCCCTCTTCTGGGGTCCGGCTGGCCGCCTTCGCCAAAGCCTGCGGACAGCTAGCCGGACTTATAGAGGGAATCGACACGGATCTTCATCGCACGAGGGTACGCCGCGCACGGGACTGCACGTCCTCGCGCGCGGCTCGTGATGGAAGTGCGGCTCGGGCTCGTGGATCAGAAGAACTTGCGCGACAGGTTGAAGCCGAGTTGAAGATTCTGCGCCGCGCCGCCGCGCGCGATCTGCGCGAGCGTCGTGCCGAAGGTATTGGTCACGTTGAACTGAAACATGTGGCCGCCGGCGCGCCGCTCGAGGGCGAAGCCGAACTCCGGCGTGCCGAGGATCGAACTGCCGACCGGCGGCGAGACCTCGGCGGCGATGTAGACCTCCGACGCGATGCGTACCCGGCCGCCCAAACCCACGAAGAAGACGTCGTTGTCGAGCCCCAGCACGCCGAGCGGATTCGCGTTGTGAACGAACGTCGGGACGACGTAGAGCGCGACGCGATCCGCGATCTGACGCGAGAGCGACAGGCCGACCGCCGGGGCGTAGTGCTCCTTGAAGTTGTCCTCGCCCTCGATGGAGACGACCAAGGACGCCGAGAGCGGCCGCGAGCCGTGCTGGTGGATCGCGTCGTACTTCGCGTACATCTGAATGGTGCGTGCGTACGCGGTGCGGAAGACCGCCGCCTCGAGGTGACGCGCGACCGCAATGCGGTACTCGAAGCCGACGGTGGCTCCTTCGTCGATGCCGAACAGGGTCTCGGCGTGTTCGCCGAAGCTGCTGCCGTCGCGAAGATTGCCGGCGAAGCGGTGCGTCAGATCGAAGTTGCCCTTGAAGAGCGGCAGCCGCATCGTCGTGGGAAGATTGATCAGACGATAGTCGGGTTCGGCGGGATGAAAGGTTTCGTCGGTGTCGTCGTCCTGGGCCGTGCTGGCGGCCGCGGCGGCGGGAGGATCGGCCGGAGCCGGGTGCGCGATCGCCGGGGCGGCGCCAAACGTGACGAGCGTGAACGAGACCGCGAGTGCTGAGAGTGCGTGAGTCGTGGACATGATCCTCCTTGTGCCGCTTCGCAAGACTGGGACCAACTGAGTTGCTTCGAGAATTCAATCGCGCAGCGGGCCGGCGAGTTACCGACCGCGTAAGCGCTTACGCAACGCGAGATGATGACGCGGGCCGACGCCTCGAACCCAAGGCATATCGAGCGGCAGGCGCCTTGCTTTTCTGTACGACGTTGCGACTTCACTATCTCCTTGCCTGCGCGCTGCTGGTGCTGGCGGCCGTGTTTCCCGCCCGCGCCGCGTTCGCACAGGATATGCCGGCGGACCATCAGCACGTCATGCCGTCGCCGGCCGGGTGGACCTGGACGACCGACGCGAACGCGTTCTTCGGCTACAACCACCAGCAGCGTCAATTCCTCGACACGACCGCCTGGGAATCGCAGAACTGGTTCATGGCCAGCGGTGAACGCAATCTCGGCCGCGGCCGGTTGAGTGTGACGGCGATGGCTTCGCTCGAGCCGTTCACGATGGCCGCGCGCGGCTCACCGCAGCTCTTTCAAACCGGCGAGGTGTTCAAGCGGGCGCCGATCATGAACTATCAGCATCCGCATGATCTCGTCATGGGCCTTGGCGTGACGTATCGCGCGCCGCTCGGCCGCGCCACCTACGTGGTAGGCGCGGATCTGGTCGGATCGCCGACGCTCGGTCCGACGCCGTTCATGCACCGCGAATCGGGCCGCGAGAATCCGCAGGTCCCGCTGCTGCACCACTATCTGGACTCGTCGCACAGCACGCCCGGCGTGCTGCGGGCCGGCGTGACCGCCGGACCGTTCACCTTCGAATCGTCGGTGTTTCGCGGCGCCGAGCCCGACGAAAATCGTCTGAACATCGAACGGCCGCGGCTCGATTCATGGGCGGTCCGGGCGCAGTTCAATCGCGGGCCGTGGCACGCGCAGGTTTCGGGCGGGCATCTCACCCGGCCCGAAGCGTGGTCTCCCTTCGATCACTCGAAGATCACGGCCTCGGTGTCGTACGAGGGCGCGGTCAAGAACCGGGCGCTGAACGCGACGGTCGCGTGGGGCGGCATCCGCGAGTTCAACGGCTTCAATGGCGACGCTGACGGCGTGCTCTTCGAAGGCAACCTGCGCGCAACGCCAGTGTCCACGGTCTATGGCCGCCTCGAGGTTGCGCAGAAGGAGGTCATCGGCCTCCACGTGCACACGCTTCAAGACGTGCATCCGCACTTCTACTATCTGATTGATGTCGGGACGGTCGGCTATCTGCGGGATCTGCCGTGGACGTCGTCGTTCGGGCGAGTGGGCGTGGGTGCGGATGTCACGTGGTACAAGATGCCGCGGGAGCTGTCGCAGTTCTACGCGACCTCACACTCGTATCACGTGTTTCTACGCTGGCGGCCGGTTCGCGACGCCGGCATGGCGCATCATCACTGACCCTACATCGCGGGGACGGCCTTGCAGCCGTTCACGAATTTCTTCTTCAGCGAGTCCGCCGTTTCGATGTCCTTGAAGAAGTCGTCGAGATACACCTTCATTCTCGCGCGGTGCTGTGGTTCGAGCTCCTTCATGTCGGCGACCTCCGCCAGAATCTCCTGCCGGTGGGCGCGGAACGGCGCCGCCGCCTTGTCGAATTCCTCCACGGTCCGGCACGGACCGCGATACAGCCGTTCGGTGACACTGGCGATCCTGAGCCGCGGATCGGCGTTCGCGTACGGCGCGTTGACGAGGCCTGACATGTCGAAGTCGTACGGAACCGGCCACAAGATCTTGTCCGGTGTCTGGACGATGACGACGTTGTGCAGCGCGTAAATGGAGAAGTCGGTGTTTCCGAGCATGTACTCGAAGAGCATCATGCGCGTCAGCGTCTCGGCTTCGAGTGTCTTGAATTCCACGCGCGGAATCTCGACGATGCGGCCGCCCATGCGGCGCGCGACGTCATTCTGATGCTCGAGGAAGATGGCGTAGCGCGTGGCGAGCGGTTTGTCGGAGTCGGTCTGCATGTAGGTGCCTCGCGCGAGGCGGGCGCGGAACGACTGCGGCGTGACCGCGTTGAACAGGCGATACGTCAGGTACTCGCGAAGCGTGATCTGATCGTATTCGTCGTTGCGCTCGCAGCCGGTGCCGAGCTTGAGCGAACTCTGGCCGTCGAAGACCGAGCCGGCGGCGTCGCGGCCCGAGAACTCGACTTTGAGCGGCACGGCGCGGCAATTGCGCGCCATCCGGCGGAAATGGCCGCGCGCGCTGAGCGTGACGCTCAGCGGCCGGTTGCCTTGTCCCTCGACCATCAGCGTGCCCGGATACTCGGTGTGGCTGTCCGGATTGCGGTCCTTGTCGATGACCTTGAAGTTCGAGGTCAGTGTGAAGACGAGCGGCGCCGTTTCGTGGAAGAGCGGCCGCTGTTCGGCCAAGCGCTTCCGCTCATTCAGCGTCGACGCATCCGGCCACGGCTCGACCAGCTTCAGATAGGGATTCTTGGCAGCGGCCGCCGCTGGTTGCTGGGCCAGGACGGCAGGAAAGAGACCCCGGCCGGCGACGAGCGCGAACAGGACCAGGGCAACCGACGACACGATGCGGTGAGTCTTCACGCATGCCTCCAAAATTGGTGAATGCAGCGGATTATCGATCAGATAAGGGAAACGCAAGAAAGCTTTTGTCGCGCTAGAATCGGCCCATGGCGTTTCGACAATTTGTTGGAGTGATGACCGTACTGGCCCTGAGCGGACTGGCCGGCTGCACATCCACGGACACCGCGAAGTCCGAGCCCGCCGCCGCACCGGCGACGGCCTCTGCTGAACAGCGTTACGACCTCAAGGGCAAGGTCCTGTCCGTCGACAAGCCCGGCAAGATGATCACCGTCGACCACGACGCGATTCCCAACTTCATGGCGGCGATGGCGATGCCCTACGTGGTCAAGGACGAGAAAATCCTCGACACCGTCGCGCCCGGCGATCAGATCACGGCGAAGGTCGTCACCGGGGGCGCCAGCGGCTACTGGCTGGAGAACGTTATCGTGACCGAAAAGGGCGCCAAGGACTGAACCCGCCCTTTTGGGTGATCCGCCCTTCACTCCGCCGCGTCTAGACTCGGGGGCATGGCGGCCCTGCCATCGGCGTCACCCGACGATGACGCGCTGCTCGACGGCTACTCGCAGGCGGTCATGGGGGCGGTGGACGCCGTCGGCCCCGCGGTGGTCAAAATCGAGGCCGATCGCGGCGCCGGCTCCGGCGTCATCTTCACGCCCGACGGATTCATCCTCACCAACCAGCACGTTGTCGAAGGCGCCGCCGCGTTGCGCGCGACGCTGCCTGACGGCCGGTCGCTCCGCGCCGACGTGATCGGACGGGACGCAGATACCGATCTGGCCGTGCTCCGCGTCGGCGATGGCACGAATGCGCGATTGCCGTGGGCAACCTTTGGCGACTCGCGCGCCGTCCGGCCCGGACAGATTGCGATTGCGATTGGCAACCCGCACGGGTTCGCCCACTCGGTGACCGCGGGCGTCGTCTCCGCGCTGGGCCGTTCTCTCCGCGCCCGATCGGGCCGTCTGATGGACGATGTCATCCAGACCGACGCCGCGCTCAACCCGGGGAATTCCGGCGGACCGCTAGTCACCACACGGCGCGAAGTGATCGGGATCAACACCGCGATGATCCTCCCGGCCCAGGGGCTGGCGTTCGCGATCGCGAGCAATACGGCTCGCTTCGTCGCCGCGCGCCTGATGCGGGATGGCCGGATTCGTCGCGGCTACATCGGCGTCGCCGGTCAGACGGCGCCGATCTCGCGTCTTCTCGCGCGCGAGCATCGTCTCGCCCTGTCGTCCGCCGTTCTGGTGGTGTCGATCGAATCGGCCAGTCCAGCCCGGAGCGCGGGGCTGCGCGCCGGCGACCTGGTCTTCGCCGTCAACGCGACACCCGTGACCGGCGTGGACGATCTGCACCGGTGCCTGACGGAGGAGTGTATCGGCCGCGCCACGATCCTCCACGTCCTCCGCGGCCGCGACCGGAGGGAGCTCGTTGTGCAGCCTCGGGAAGCTCGCGGGTAGCCCCTTTGTTCGTGCTAGCATTCGCTGTTCCCGGACCCTGAGGCTTTCGCCCGCTGCGGCCGGCGGTCCGGCGAAGGGGTGCTGATGCTTCGCGACCGCTTCTCGTGGTTGGCTTTCGTCCTGCTCGTTACCGCGTCCATCGCCGCCTGCTCTGAAGGGACCCCTGGAACATCGACCCCCACGACGCCGGGCGCTTCAGCCAGCGTGACCGGGACCTGGGCGGGGACCGCGCGTGACAACGGCGGGTCCGGCAACATGACGTGGGTCCTGACGCAATCGGGCGACTCGTTCGCCGGCACGTTCACGTCCACGAATGCCGACCCGGCCAACGCCGGCGTCACGGTGACCGGACGCGGCAGCATCACCGGCAGCGTCTCGGGGAATTCCTTCAACTTTGCCTTGACGGTTCCGCCCGGCGGCTATGACGGCGGCTACGGCACCTGCACGGTGAGCGTGTCAGGCAGCGGCACCGCCTCGGCGAACAATCTGTCGGGTACCTACGGCGGATCGGGTTCGAGCTGCCCGGTCTCAACCATCTCTTCGGGCGAGTTTTCGCTCAACAAACAATGAAGATCCTTTCATCGCTTGCGTGGGGTGCCGTCGTCGTCGCGGGGGTGACGGTGCTCGCGGCGGAGCAGAAGCGGGCCGAGCCGATTCGCGCGCCGAAATCGCAGCCGCTGCTCGGCGTCGGGACGAACACCGCGGCGCCGCCTTCGTCCGGGAGCGGGCCCGAGGCGTTCTTCGACGACAGCCGGCTGCAGACGATCCGGTTGACGATGAACGCGCGGGACTGGCAGACGCTGCGCGACAACTATCTGGACAATACGTACTATCCGGCGGATTTCACGTGGGAGGGGATCGTCGTCCGCAATATCGGCATCCGGTCGCGCGGGACCGGCAGCCGCAGCGGCGTCAAGCCCGGACTGCGCGTCGACTTCGATCGCTACGTCACCAACCAGAAATTCCTGACCCTGAAGTCGTTCGTGCTGCGCAACAACACCCAGGACTCGACCAACATGCACGAGCGGATCGCGATGTTGCTGTTCCGCCGTCTGGCGGAGCCGGCGCCGCGTGAGACGCACACGCGCCTCTACGTCAACGACGAGTATCAGGGCGCCTTCACCATCGTCGAGTCGATCGACAAGGACTACCTGACGCGCACGTTCGGCGAAGATTCAGGCTGGCTGTACAAGTACGACTATCCCGCCAACGGGCAGCCGTATTACTTCGAGGACCGCGGCTCCAGCGCCGACGCCTACGTGCCGCTGCCGTTCAAGCCGGAAACGCGTGAAAACGACCCGCAGGGCAGCGTGATCGCGCAGTGGGTGCAGGCCGTGAATAATTCCGGCGCCGCGTTCCGGTCCGCCGTCGCGCCGTTTCTGGACATGCAGAAGTTCCTGCGCCACCTTGCCGTCGAAGTGTTTCTGGCCGACTACGACGGGTTCGTCGGAAACTACGGGATCAACAACTTCTACATCTATCGTCTCAACAACACGACCTCGTTCCGGCTCATTGCCTGGGACAAGAGCGAGGCGTTCAAAGCGACGCCGGACTCCACCATCTTCCACAACATTACCGGCGTCCCAGACGCGCAGCGCAACCGTCTGGTCTCGGGCATTCTCGACCTGCCCGACATGTACAACTACTTCCTCGACACGCTGCTCGAATGCGCGCGGTCATCGTCGGAACTGACGGCGGGAGACTCGCGGGGCTGGATGGAGCGGGAAGTGGCGAAGGAGTACGACCAGATCCGTCAGGCCGTGCTCGAGGACAACTCGAAGCCTTACAGCAATGCGGACTTCGAAGCGGCGGTCGTCACGCTGAGCGATTTCGCCCGGCGGCGCAGCGGGTTGGTCACCGCCGAAGTCAATGCGACGGCGCGTCACTAGCCAGCCGGACCCTGGACCTTAGGCGTTCGCGTCCATGAACTCCTCGGGTTCGACCACGAGGAGCACGCGGCAACCTTCTTCCGTATACAACTCGGCGTGATCGGTGTCGGCGTCGGCGTGGACGAAATCGCCGGGGCCGAGCCGCCGCCCGCACGTGTGCAGGCTTCCCGAGACCACGTAGCACTCCTCGGCGGCGCCGTGATGATGCGACGGGAAGCGGGTGTTGGGCGCCACGTCGAGCAGCAGGGTCGCGTAGCCTTGCGCCCGATTCATCGACAGGACCTTCATCCGAATTCCCGGTACCGGGTGCGGCTGCCACGACGGATCCGCATCCCAGGTGAAGGAAAACCCGGGCGGGATCGCTGGTTCCTGCAGCCGGGCCAGCAACGCCTTCTTGACCTCGGGACGCGGTGCGCTGTTGGCCGCGGAACGGGCCAGCGCGACGGTCAGGAGATCGTCGAATTCAACGGCGTCGTGGTCGTGGCTCATTGTGCGAGTTCCATCGGGCCGAGGAGCTGACGCAACGCCAGCATTCCGGTCCGGATCCGTGTTTTCACCGTGCCGAGCGGCAGCGCGTGCCGCTCCGCCAGTTCCGACTGTGTCAGCCCCAGAAAGTACGCCTGCTCGATCAGCATCCGCTGTTCGTCGGGCAGCGCCTTGAGCGCCCGGCTGACCACGCGCTGTTGTTCGCTCGTGACCGCATGCGCCTCCGGACTTTCAACCGCCGGCGGCTCCGCGGCCCCCGCTTCGACGGCCCTGACCCGCACCGCGTTGGCTCGCAGGCGATCGACCGCCCGGTTTCGCGCGATCCGCACCAGCCACGCCACCGGTGTCCCGAGCGCCGCATCGAACTGGTCGCTGCGGTTCCAGACCGCCAGAAAGACTTCCTGGAGCACTTCCTCGGCGTCGCCGCGCTGCCCGAGAATGCGCAGAATCAGCCCGAACAGCAGACGATTGTGGCGATCGTACAGCTCGCTGATCGCCGTCGCGTCGCGCGCCGACACCCGCTTCAGGAGCGCCAGATCGGCCTGGACGGCGTCGTGCTCGTGACTCTGATCGCGCACCGTCGAGTTCACAAGCGGCAAATTGTAGCGTACCGACTTGAAGGGCGAATCGAGCGCGAAAGGGAGCACCCTGGGCAAACTCGTCACGATCTCCTAATACTCCTCTTACGGTGCCCGCCGCCGTACGGATTGCGGCCGATCGGTCACGGCCGCCGGAACGAATCGATGAAGTTGTGCCAGATATCGGGCAGGTGAGTGAGCGCGTCACGAATCTCCGGCATGTGGTTGTAGCCGAACCAGAGGACCAGGATGCCAAAACCGACCGCCAGCAGCCCGTCCCAGGCGGCGAACCACCCGGCATTGGCCCCGCCCAGCGTCTGGTAGCCGGCTCGTCGCGCGGCCTCGAGCGGCGCGCCAATCGCCTGCATCAACACGAAGACGATGATCACCCCGATCCAGATGGGGACCCCCTCCGGCATCCGCATACCGTAGACGTCGCCCTTTCTGAGAAGCGACAGGATGGCAAAGAGTCCGCCCCAGAAGATCACCGCATTGATTGCCGTCAGAATCGGCATCGTCATGCCGGCGGCGAGCCGCGAGCCGTAGGTTGGGGGCGCCATCGGTGCCGGTGTCCACGCCCAGGGTTCTCCCTGGCCGCGCCACTGGCGTTTCCATTCGCGCCGTTGCCGACGCCATTCGCGCTTCTTGTGCCGCCAGTTTTCGTTGCGCAGTTCCGCGTGCAGTTTCTTCGCGCGATTGACGACTTCCGTGGCGTTGAACGGAATGCCGCGGGCTTCGGCCTGCTCTTCGCCGGTGCTCGCTTCGGGCAGGAGCAGCATCATGGCGATGTAGGCGAGCACGGCGATCGGCGTGTGGATCAACGCGAGATCGATCAGCGCAATGACGACGAAGCCGACGCGGAGCAGCGTGACGTCGAGCGCGAAGTACGCCGCGAGACCGTTGCAGACGCCGCCGATCAGCGCGCCTTCCTTAATGCGATAGAGACGTTTGGTCGGGTCGGCTGGAGGAGTCGCGGCGGACGGCTTGGGGTCGCCGGGGGCGGCCCCAGCACCAGTCTGAGGGTCGGGCGCCCCAGCTTCGACCGGTCCCATTTCATCAAGAATCTGCTTCACCTCGCCGGACGTGAGGACCGTCTTCTGGGCACCGAGGTAGCGTTCGCACTTTTCGGCGATCGCTTGTTCGAGGTCGCCCATGATTTCGGCCCGGTCCGGGTTGTCGCGGAGCTGCCCTTCGGCGCGCTCGAGGTAGGCCCGCATCAGTTCGTAGGCGTCATCGTCGAGCTGAAAGGCCCGGCCGTTGAGGTTGATGGTGACGACTTTGTGCATGGCTAGCGTCCCAGCTCCGTAATCGTGGCGTTGATGTCTTTCCAGTACTCGTTGAGTTCCCCGAGCAGCGAGCGTCCCTTCGCGGTCAGGCGGTAGTACTTGCGCGGCGGGCCGGCGTCAGACTCCTGCCATTCGTAGTCGAGGAGTTCGTCGCGGCGCATCTTGCTGAGCAGCGGGTAGAGCGTCCCTTCCTGGGTCGCGAACTCCGTGCCGTGGAGCCGCTGCAGCATGTCGGCGACGTAGACCTTGTCCGCCGACACGATGCGGAGGATCAGGAACTCCAGCAGCCCCTTTTTGATCGCCGCGAACTTTTCGTTGACGCCCACAAGCCCTCAGGAAGCTACCTTGTTATGACAAGGTAGCAGCCCAGGCGAAGGGTGTCAAGCGGACATTTTGAAATTTCAGGATTTCAGGACTTTAGGATTTCAGGACTACGGGAACGCGACAGGCGGGTGTTCGTCAAGTTTGCAATCTGCCCTTTGCAATTCGCCCTTCGAGCATCACTTAGTGCGTCATCGCATACAACAGGACGTTGACGCCGAGCGCGTAGCCGTCGGGCGAGAACTGCAGGAAGAACTCGTGGTCCTCACCCTCGCGCTCCCACGAATCGCCTTCGTCGGTGTTGTGCGTCATCACCACCATGATGCGGCCGGCGGCGTCGGTGATCATGCGGAAGTTGGCGCGTGCGGAGTCGTCGCCGCGTTCGCGCGTGTCGCCGCCGCTGCGGCGCCAGAAATTGATGTTCGTGACCTGCTTGACCTCGCCGATGTTGAACATCGCATGGCGGATGGGGTGGTCGAGTGGGATCTCCTCGATCGGATATTCGGGCAGGACGCGGCCGATCTCGCTGGCCCACTGCTCCCAGCCCTCGGTGCCCCAGAAGTCGTCCACCCAGAGGAACCCGCCCTTGAGCAGGTAGTCGCGCAGGCCCAGCCGTTCCTCGGTCGACAGTCCCATCGTTCCAACATCCGAGGCGATCGTGAACGGGCAGCGGAAGAGCGCCGGGTCAGTCAGCTTCACCACCCAGAAGTTGGGATTGCCCGCTTCGTCGCGACTGACCGGCGTCTTCGTCAGCTCCGACAAACGCGTCATCAGGTTGATGCCGGCGTAGGGGTAGTCGGTCGCCCAGCCGACGCCCATCTGTTCGTACCGGACGCTGTTGTACTGAACCTTGCAGACGGTGAACGCGCCGTCCTCGAACTGCGCCGGCGGATAGCGCGCCGGGACGCCTGGCCCTTCCGGCAAGCGGCCGAAGCCGAAGAACCCGTCCTGGCGCTGCGCCCAGACGACCGCCGCCGCGCAGGTCATCACCAGCACCGCGGCGGCCACGCGAATTCGTGCAGGAGCCACGCGTCCTCTTTCTATCAGTCGATGACGACGTAGCGCCAGAGACGTGCCGTCTCTTTCGGCCCGACGTACTTGCCGATTTCGCGGTCGAACTGTTCCTGGGTCTTCCAGGGCCGGTATTCCTTGAACTCGCGCACCATGCGGCGTCCGGCCCCCGGAATGCTGAGGATCATCTCGTCGGTCGCGCTGTTGAGCGGCACGGGAATGAAGACGTACTGCTTGAGTCGATCGGTTTCCTGCTGTCCCACGTATTTGCCGATCTCCTTGTCGAACTGCGGCCACGTCTTCCACGGCCGGTACTCGGCAAATTCGCGTGCCATGCGCGCTCCGGCGCCCGGAATCAGCAGGATTTCCTCCCGCGTCCCGGTATTGAGATTCACGTGGACGAACGTCTTCCCGTAGAGCTCGGTAATCTGCGCCGGGGTGAGCTGCTGCGCGAGCAGGAACGTGTTCAGCTCCACGACGCTCGCGAAAGGCCGCTTCTCGATCAGCGCCTTTGCGATCGCCGGCGTCACGTGCGGCAGCTTGAGGAGGTCGGCTTCAGCCGCGGTGTTGGCGTCGAGAAGACCGCTACCCACCTGGCCGCGGACGGCTGGTACGCTGCTGACGGCGAGGACGATCAGAAATGCGATCAGGCACTGAAGCGTTCGGGTCATGATTCTCCATCCTTGCTGCGAAACGACCACACGAAACCAAGCAGTCCGAGCTGAATCATCAGGCCCGGCGCGAGCACGGGCGGCGCTTTCGCGCGCAACACTTTGATTGTCAGCGCCCATCGGTCCATCGATGGATCGATCTCCCTCTGAAATTCCGCGGCCCCCGCATAGTGCAGCCAAATCCCCGCCAGGCCGCTCAGCACGAAGAGTCCCATCACCGCCCGAAACGCCTGCTGCGTAGCCGCCGACGGCCTTCCGAGGCCTGCGGCGGCAGCGACCAGCGCCAGCGTGATCACGATCAGCGGAGCGTACTGCCACACGTCCTCGTCGTGGCCGATCAGCACCAGCTCGATCAGCGTTCCCGTCGAGCCGAGCACGAATAATCCTAGAATCGCGCGCCGCAACCGCTCGGCAGCGTCGCGCGCCATCAGCGATAGTTCCCGAACTGCAGCGACACGCCGAAGTCATGCTCACGCAGCGCGCGGATCGCTTCCTGCAAATCGTCGCGCGACGGCGAGGTGACGCGCACCTGGTCGCCTTGAATCGAAGCCTGCACCTTCTTGATCTTCTTGTCCTTCAAGTACTTCACGATCTCGCGAGCGGCCTCGATCGGGATCCCTTCCTGAATCGGAATCACCCGTTTCATCGTGCTGCCGGCGGCGGCCTCCGACTCCGTCTCCTTGAAATTCTTGACCGGGACGCTGCGGCGGATCAGCCGCGTCTGCACGATCTCCCACAGGGCGTTCATCTTGAACTCGTCGTCGGCCACCAGCGTCAGCGTCTTGTCGGTCGTGTTGAGAATGATATCGGCCTTGGCGCCCTTGAAGTCGTAGCGTTGCGCCACTTCTTTTCGCGCCTGGTTCAAGGCGTTGTCCACTTCCTGGAAGTCCACCGGAGACGTGATGTCGAACGACGACTGATTGGCCATAAGGTGTCATTCTAAGCGCCGCCAGTTTTCTCGGCATGCCGGTTCCGCGCCTCTTCGACCGAATGGGATTCCGAGACGTCGCCCTCGCGCCGCGCGAGCTCGGCCAGCTCCGCGTAGAACCGCGACAGGACGCGCAGGTCGTCCTCTGACATCGCTTCCACGTCAATCAGCCGGTTGCTTGCGCCTTTCATCGCCGCGACCAGCTCGTTCAGCTTGAGGTGAATGGCGAGCGCGTCCTTGTTCTGGGAGCGCTGGATCAGGAACACCATCAGGAACGTCACGACGGTCGTGCCGGTGTTGATGACCAGCTGCCACGTGTCGGAGTAGCCGAACACGGGTCCGAGCGCCACCCACACCAGGATGATGCCCAGCGCCAGGCCAAACGCGCTGCTGCTGCCGGTCCAGCGCGTGACGACGGCGGACAGATCTTCGAGACGCCGGCTGAATCCTTCACCTGCTTTAGGCATGCCCGGATCATAGAATGACGGACGTGAGCGACGACCGTCCTCGCGTCGGAGTTTCGGCGTGCCTCCTGGGGGAGCCGGTCCGCTATGACGCCGGCCACAAACGTGACGGTTTCCTGGTCGAAACCTTCGGCCCGCACGTGCGCTGGGTGCCGGTGTGTCCTGAGGTCGAGGCGGGGTTCGGCACGCCGCGCGACCCGATGCGCCTGGTGCGCGACCAGTCCGGGCGAAACGCCGCGCGGCCGGACGCGAGCCGCGTCTCGCTGATCGTCATCAAGACCGGCGAGGACGTCACCGCGCGGCTGCGACAGTACTCGGCCGAGCGGACCGAACAGCTCCTCGACGAGCGGCTGAGCGGGTACATCCTGAAGAAGGATTCACCCAGCTGCGGGATGGAGCGGGTCAAGGTCTACGGACCGTCAGGGGTCGGCGACCGGAGCGGCCGCGGTCTGTTCGCCGAAGCGCTCATCGCGCGTTTTCCGCATCTGCCGGTCGAAGAAGAAGGCCGGCTCGCCGATCCAGGCCTGCGCGAGAACTTCATCGAGCGCGTGTTTGCGTATCGCCGCCTGCGCGATCTGTTTGGGCGGCGCTGGACGGTTGGCGATCTGGTGGCGTTTCACACCGCGCACAAACTGACGCTGATGGCGCACTCGCCGCGGGCGTACCGCGAGCTGGGACAGCTGGTGGCCGGCGCGCGAGCCCAGGCGCGGCGCACGCTGGCGGACGCGTACGAATCCGGTTTCATGCGCGCGCTCGCGATCGTCGCCACCGCGAAGCGGCACGCCAACGTGCTGCAGCACATGGTCGGCTATTTCAAGAAGTCGCTCGACACCGATTCGCGCACGGAGCTGCTGTCGCTGATCGACGAACACCGTGCCGGACGGGTGCCGCTCATCGTGCCGATCACGTTGATGCGTCATCATGTCCGGCGGCATCACGTCGCCTACCTTTCCGGCCAGACCTATCTGGATCCGCATCCACGCGAGCTGAGCCTCCGGAATCACGTGTGATGTCGATCAAGGATCTCGCCGTCGTCCGCGTCCGCGCCGGCGAACGCCGTGAGGGCCGCGACGCCGTGGCGGTCGAGGCACCGCTCGAAGTGCGGCTCCATGGCCGTCCGTTCGCCGTCGTGATGCGCACACCGGGCCAGGACCGCGAGCTGGCGGCCGGCTTTCTGCTGTCGGAGCGCGTGATCGAAACCGCGGACGATCTCGGCGCGATCGAGTTCTGCCGCGATCTGCCCGGAGAACGATCCGCGGACGACCAGGTCGTCAACGTCCTCCTGGCCGGTCCGGCGGCGGAAACGGTCGACGACCGTCTCAGCGAACGCCGGGAGACGATGGCCAACGCGGCCTGCGGGGTCTGCGGACGGCTGACGATCGACACGCTCGGCCGCGGGCTGGTCCCGCTGCCGGCGTCCGCGCCGGTTTCAGAGGCGGTGCTGCTGTCGCTGCCGACGCGGCTGCGGACGGTCCAACCGGCGTTCGAGGCCACCGGTGGTCTGCACGCGGCAGGACTCTTCGATTCCGGTGGCACGCTCGCCGCCGCGGCCGAGGACGTTGGCCGCCACAACGCCGTCGATAAAGTGATCGGCCGGATGCTCATGGCCGATCGTCTGCCGCTTGCGGAGTGCGTCCTGTGCGTCAGCGGCCGCGTCTCGTTTGAAATCGTCCAGAAGGCATGGTGCGCCGGGATTCCGATCGTTGCTGCGGTCTCGGCACCGTCCAGCCTTGCGATCGACCTGGCCACGCGGGCCGGGATCACGCTGATCGGCTTTGCGCGCGATGGCGGCGGCAACATCTACTCGCATCCCGATCGGGTCGCCGGGTGAGGACGTGAGCGTCTTCGGCTTCGGCCAGCAGAAACCGCATCACTACCGGGAAATGCTGCGGATCGCGTGGGAGAACCGCGATCAGCTGCCCTTCGCGTGGCGGATCCTGCGCGACGGGGTCTGCGACGGCTGCGCGCTCGGGACCTCAGGGATCACCGACTGGACGCTTCCCGGCACGCATCTCTGCATGGTTCGCCTCGAGCTGATGCGGCTGAACACGGCGCCCGAGATGGATGTGAAAGTCCTCTCCGACGTGGCATCGCTCCGATCGACCAGTTCGGCCGATCTTCGTGCGCTGGGCCGCCTGCCGCAGCCGATGCTCAGGAAACGTGGCGAGCCTGGATTCCTGGTCGTGTCGTGGGACGAGGCGCTGGATCGGATCGCGGCCTCGCTGCGCCTGGTCGATCCGCAGCGCGCGGCCTTCTACCTCACGTCGCGGGGCATCACCAACGAAACCTACTACGTCGCCCAGAAAGCGGCGCGTCTCCTCGGTTCGCCGCACATCGACAACGCGGCGCGCCTGTGTCATGCGGCGTCGACCGCGGCGATGAAGGCGATGCTCGGTCACGGCGCCTCGACCTGCAGTTACATCGACTGGCTCGAGGCCGACCTGATCGTCCTCTTCGGATCCAACGTCGCCAACAACCAGCCGGTGGCGGTGAAGTACCTCGCCGAGGCCAAGGCCCGCGGCGCCACGATCGTCGTCGTCAATCCATTGCGCGAGCCGGGCCTCGAGCGCTACTGGGTGCCGTCCAAACCGCAGAGCGCGCTGTTCGGGACGGAGATCGCCGATCGTTTCATCGGTGTCCATACCGGCGGCGATCGGGCGCTGCTCGTCGGCGTCCTGCGCGCGCTCATCGAGTCCGGGGGCGTCGACGAGGACTTCGTCCGCGCACGGACCACCGGCTTCGAGCAGGTGAAGGCCGAGGCGCTGGCGTGGGACTGGACGGCGATCGTTGCCGAGAGCGGTGTCGCGGCTGACGACATCAGGGAGTTTGCGGCGCTGCTCGTCCGTAAGCCGAAAGCGGTATTCATCTGGTCGATGGGGCTCACGCAGCACGCGCACGGCGTCAACACCGTTGGCGCGCTGATCAATGTCGGTCTGGCCCGCGGCCTGCCTGGACGCCAGGGGTGCGGACTCGTGCCGATTCGCGGCCACTCGGGCGTCCAGGGCGGAGCGGAGGTGGGCTGCGTGCCGATCGTCGATGGGGCCACTGCCTCGCGATGGAGTGGGGTCTGGGAATTTCCGGTGGCTGCCGGCCGCGGGTGGACCGCACCGGAGATGATCGAACACGCCGCTGCCGGCGGCGTCGATCTGTTCTGGCTGCTTGGCGGCAACTTCCTCGAGACGTTGGCCGACCGTCCGCGCTCCGAAGCGGCCTTGCGGCGCCCGGCGCTGCGCGTGCATCAGGATCTCGTCGTCACGTCATCGATGATCGCCGATAGCGACGGCGACGTCGTGCTCTTGCCGGCCGCGACTCGCTACGAATCCGAAGGCGGCGGAACGGAAACGTCGACTGAGCGACGGATCATCTTCTCGCCAGAAATTCCCGGGCGCCGGATTGGCTCTGCCCGTCCCGAGTGGTGGGCGTTCAGCGAGGCGATCGCCCGCGCCTGGCCCAATCGCGCCAACTACATCCGGTTCGACAACGCGCAGGCCATCCGCCACGAGATCGCCCGTGCCATTCCGCTCTACGCCGGCATCGAGACGCTGGCCGCGAAGGGCGATCAGTTCCAGTGGGGCGGCCGCGTGCTGTTTGCTGACGGTCGATTTGCGACTCTCGACGCGAAGGCGCATTTCATCGCGGCCGGGATTCACAACCGGCCGGAACCGCCGGCCGATCGCTTTCGCGTGTCGACGCGTCGCGGCAAGCAATTCAATTCGATGGTGCAGCGTGAGATCGATCCGCTGACCGGCGCCGGGCGAGACGATGTGCTGCTGAGCGCGGCCGATGCCGATCGCCTCGGCTTGCGCGAGCATCAGCGCGTCCGCCTGACCTCGGCGGACGGCGCCTTCGAGGGGCGCGTTCGCCGCTCGCCAATCAAACCGGGTAATCTTGAGGTCCACTGGCCCGAAGGCAACGTGCTGCTCTCGGGTGCAGCCGTCGATCCGGATTCCATGGAACCTGACTACAACACGGTGGTGACGCTTGAAGCGGTTGATTAGGACAAGATCGTCAGGCAGTGGGGTCGGACACCGGAACGATCACCGGGTGTCTGACCCCCGCAAGGCAGGGATGCAGGGTCGGGGCGTGTTCATGGTCCTGGCTCTCGCCGTGCTCGTCGGCCACCTGTCGACTCGCGCGGCGACTCCCGCCGTCGACGCGGCGTTCGCGCAGTTCTTCCGCGCCGCCAGCCCCGCTGAGGCAGCGAAGGCGGTTGACGCCGTCGTCAGGTCCGGCGTGACGTTCGACGAGGCGCGCGCGATCCTGAGGCGCGGCCGGACCTACGCGGCCGATGTGCCGAAAGGCATCGTGAAGCTCACGCATCGCGTCGGCCAGGACGACTTCGCGTACACGCTTGATGTTCCCGAGACCTACACCCCGGCGAAAAGCTACCAGGTCCGCATCCAGCTCCACGGCGGCGTCGGCCGCCCCGACGCCGCGCCGCGCGGCAACGGCATCGGCGCCCTGGCCGGTGCCGAGCAGATCTACATTCTGCCGACGGCATGGAATGCCGCGGAGTGGTGGACGGATCGGCAGCTCGAGAATCTGCGCTGGATTCTCGACAGCGTGAAGCGGACCTACAACGTCGACGAAAATCGGATCGCGTTGTCCGGCGTCTCGGACGGCGGCACCGGCACCTACTACTTCTCGATGCGCGACACGACGCCGTTTGCGGTGTTCCTCCCGCTGAACGGCGCGATTCCGGTACTGCGCAGCTCAAACGTCCGGATCGACGGGCAGATCTTTCCGAACAACACGGTCAACAAGCCGTTCTTCATCGTCAACGGCGGCCGCGATCCGCTGTATCCGACGACGCTCGTCGAGCCGTCCATCCGCCAGATGATCCGCGGCGGCGTGACGGTGAAGTATCTGCCGCAGCCGGAGGCGGTCCACAACACCGCATGGTGGCCTGACGTGAAGGAAAGCTACGAGGCCTTCGTGCGGGAGCATCCGCGCGTCCCGCTGCCCGAGAAGCTCACGTGGGAAAGCGACATGACCGCCGGCACCAACCGTTCGCACTGGCTGGCCATCGACACGCTGGCGAAGGGACGGCCGGAAGCATCGCGCCTGCCCGACGTGAACGATTTCGTTTCCGCGCCGGTTCCGAATTTCGGCATTCGCGCGGCCGCGACGCGTGTGACCGGCGTCGACGCTGGCAGCAACGCCGCGAGTTTCGGCCTGATGCCCGGGGACGTCATCGCGAAGATCAATCAGCGTGTGATTCCTGGCGGCGTCGACATCCTGGATCTCCTGAGCACCTACGATGCCGGCGAAGCGATGACGCTCGTCGTGACCCGTGATGGCCAGGCGGTCGATCTCAAGGGCACATTCAATCCGGTCAGCGCCCCGCGCGTCACCCCGATGTTCGAGCATTCGGCGCCGTCCGGCCGCGTCGATCTCGTGCGGGCCGGCAATGTCGTCACGGCGACGACGCGCGGCGTCCGGCAATTCACGCTGCTGATCTCGCCCGATGCCTTCGACGTGTCGAAGCCGATCACCGTGGTGGCCGACGGGAAGACGGTCTTCGAGAAGCGCGTCACGCCAAGCGTCGCCACGCTCATGAAATGGGCCGCGCGCGACAACGATCGGACGATGCTCTTCGCGGCCGAGGTGACCGTGACGCTCACGCCATGATTGCGCTCACGGGAATCGGCAAACAGTACGGGCGTCAGGTGCTGTTTGTCGACGCGGCGTTTCAGCTCAACCCAGGTGAAAAAGTCGGACTGGTCGGACCCAACGGATCGGGCAAGACCACCATCTTCCGTCTGATCACGGGCGAGGAAGAGGCGGACGAGGGCGACGTCTCGGTTCCGAAGCGGCTGACCGTCGGCTATTTCCGCCAGGATGTCGGCGAGATGTCGGGCCGCTCGGTCCTCGACGAGGCCATTGCCGGGAGCGGGCGCCTTGGCGATCTCCATCACGAGCTCGAGGAACTCCAGAAGGCGTTGGAGGATCCCGCGCGCGCCGACGACATGGATCGGGTGCTCGAACGGTTCGGCGAAGTCCAGGACGAGTACGAACACCTGGGCGGCTACGCGCTCGAGAGCCGCACCCGCGAGATTCTGCACGGGCTTGGGTTCGAGGCCGATCGCATCGACGGCGACGTCGGCGAGCTGTCGGGCGGATGGAAGATGCGCGTCGCGATGGCCAAAGTGCTGCTCGGCAATCCCGACGTGCTGTTGATGGACGAGCCGACCAACCATCTCGACATCGAATCGATCATCTGGCTCGAGGCGTTTCTCAAGGCGCGCGACGGCGCCTTGCTGATGACCTCGCACGACCGCGATTTCATGAACCGCATCGTCTCGAAGATCGCCGAGATCGATGGCGGCGAGATCACGATGTATTCCGGGAACTACGACTTCTACGAGCGCGAGCGGGCCATCCGCGAGGCGAATCGCGAGGCCGCCTACGCGCGCCAGCAGGCGATGCTCGCCAAGGAGCAGCGCTTCATCGAGCGGTTTGCCGCGCACGCCGCCAAGGCCGCGCAGGTCCAGAGCCGCGTGAAGGCGCTCGAAAAGATCGAGAAGATCGAGCTGCCGAAGAAACGGCGCGTGGTCAAGTTCGACTTCCGCGCGCCGCCGCGCTCTGGCGATCTGGTCGCGACGCTCGAGGGCGTGTCGAAGGCGTACGGGAAGCGCGTGGTTCATCAGGGCTTGAACCTGACCATCCGTCGCGGCGAGCGTTGGTGTGTGATGGGGAAGAACGGCGCGGGCAAGTCGACGCTGCTGAAGATGGTGGCCGGCGCGGTCAAGCCCGATGCCGGAGAGGTCAAGCTGGGCGCCAGCCTGGCGATGGGCTACTTCGCGCAACAGGCGCTCGATCTGCTCGATCCGGATCTGACGGTGGAAGAGCAGCTGACGCGCGACTTCCCGCACGAAGGCATCGGCGTCCTGCGCAATCTGGCCGGGGCGTTTCAGTTCTCCGGCGACGAAACCGACAAGAAGATCCGCGCCCTGTCGGGCGGCGAGAAGACGCGTCTCGTGATGGCGCGGATGCTGCTCAATCCGCCGAATTTCCTCGTCCTCGACGAGCCGACCAACCATCTCGATCTCGCGACGAAGGAGATGCTGCTCGAGTCGCTCGCCGGTTTCGACGGCACGATGCTGTTCGTGTCGCACGACCGCGAGTTCCTGCGCGGCCTGAGCAATCGCGTGCTCGAACTCGGCGGCGAGAGCGGGACGGACATCGAACCGCATCTCTATCCCGGTTCCTACGTCGAGTACGTCGCCCGTACCGGGCACGAGGCCCCCGGCGTCCATTCCTGACAACCGGTCCGTGCCAGGGTGCGCAGTCGGATTCCGCGCGATGAAGCTCGCTCAGTCGCTGCCGATTCCTCGCTGTGGTGGACCTGACCGTCCGTTCGGTCTCGCCGCTTCGCTGAATGAGTCCGGCACGAATCCGTCACTACGGCGTCGCGGTTCTCGCGGGACTCGTGGGCTTTGCGCTCAACGCGCTGTTGCCGACCGCTGTGCTGCCGTTCGTACCCGGCCGCCTGGCGACGCTCACGGTCGCCCTCCTGCTCGGTCCCGGGCCGGGCTTCGTCGCGGCCGCCATCGGCGCGACCGGTCTCGCGTTCTCATCGCAAACGAGCGCGATGGTCATCGGCGCCTACTGGCTCGAAGGGCTCGTCGGCGGCGCCGTCGCAGTGCGGTCGTGGACGCCGTTGCCCGGCGTCATCTTCTACTGGACGTTCGTCAGCCTGGTCTTCGGGCTCTGTCCGGACTGGTTCGGTGCTGCCCATCTCAAGCCGGCCATCTGGCAGCTCTCGGCGGAACAGTTTGTCAGCCGCGTGACGATGGCGACGGCGGCAGAGATGGTCGCGATGGCGATCATCGCGCGCTGGGGCACGGCGATGATGCCGGCCCGCGCCGCCCTCGGCGAGCGGCCGTCCCTCCGGCGCTATTCCTTCCGCGCGTTCGTGCTCACGGCGATGGCGCCGGTGCTCGTGATCGGCGGCATTTCCGGCCGTCTCCTCGCGGCTCGTCAGGAAGCCGAGGCCGGTGACTATCTGGCCGACACAGCGGCGGCACTGCGCGAGCAGGTGGAGAGTCACCTCAACACCCATGCCGCGGCACTCGAGACGCTCGCCGCCTCGATCGGGCGCATGGGCTACGAGGAGGCAAGCCGCCATCGACTGATTTACGAATACGCGAAATTCCACACGGGATTCGAGCGCGTGTTCGTCATGAATGCGAATGGCGAAGCCGTCGACAGTACGGTGCCGCTCGGGTCCCGGCGCGGACAGAACTACTCCGATCGAGAGTACTTCCGTCAGGCGCGGGCGACCGGGAAGGTCGCGATTTCCGAAGTGCAGAACGGGCGCGTCACCAGCAAGCCAACCATGGTCATGGCGGCGCCGTTCTTCGCCGGCGGTGAATTCGCCGGCGTCGTTGCCGCCCCGCTTCAGCTGTCGAACTTCGAACGCTTCGACGATCGGCGTTCATTCGCCGACGCACGCATCGTGATTCTGGATCCCCATCACCGGGTCGCCTACGCGAGTCCCGCGACCGGCTATCTGCCGCTGCAGTCACTCGCCGACAGCCCCCTGGTCAGGTCCAGTGCTTCCGGTCGGGTCTACCGGGCGACCTCCTCCCGGATGCGCGACAACCAGCTGGTCGCGCGTACAACGGAATCGCACGGCTGGCAGGTCCTGGTCACCCGGCCGCGGATCAGCGTGACCTTGCAGTCGGGCCGTTACTACGTCGTCATGCTTGGTCTTCTCGGCGTGGCGCTCGCCGGCGCGGTCCTCGCGGCACGGCGATTCACCCGTCCCATCACCAATCCGCTCGAGGAACTGGTCGCGCTCGTCACCAAAGTCTCCGGGAGCGGCGTCACCGCCCGTGGCGCCATCACCGACGATCAGCCGGCCGAGATTGCGGCGTTGATTGGCAGCGTCAACGACATGCAGGGGCGGCTCGGCGATTCCTACGGGCGGCTCGAACAGTCGTTGCAGCAGCGCGAACAGCTCAACGTCGAACTCCAGGAGCTGACCGACGACCTCGATCGCAAAGTCCGCGAGCGCACCGCGGAACTCGACGCCGCGAGACGGACCGCCGAGGAAGCCAACCAGGCCAAGAGCGAGTTCCTGGCCAACATGAGCCACGAGATCCGGACGCCGATGAACGGCGTGATCGGGATGACGGCGCTGGCGCTCGATTCCGAGCTCACGCCCGATCAACGCGACTGCATGCAGACGGTCAAGATGTCCGCGGAATCGCTGCTCACGGTGCTGAATGACATTCTCGATTTCTCGAAGATCGAGTCGCGCAAACTGGAGCTCGAGGCGATTCCGGTGACGGTCGCCGACCTGGTCGCCGAAGTCGTCAAGCCGCTGTCGCTGCGCGCGAATGAAAAGGGGATTCGCTTGCTCACGGACATCGGCCACGACCTGCCGCCGCGCATCGTCGGCGATCCGGTCCGGCTCAAACAGGTGTTGATCAATCTGGTCGGCAACGCGCTCAAGTTCACCGAGGGCGGTCAGGTCATCGTCTCCGTGCTGATGGAGGAGCGGCGCGAGTGGCACGCGCTCCTGCGCTTCAGCGTCGCCGACACCGGGATTGGCATTCCTGCCGACAAGCTCGATTGCGTCTTCGAAGCATTCCGGCAGGTCGATGGTTCGACGACGCGGCGCTACGGCGGGACCGGGCTTGGTCTCGCGATCTCGTCGACGCTCGTGCAGATGATGGGCGGGCAGATTCGTGTCGAGAGCACGCCCGGCCGCGGCAGCACGTTCGCCTTCACGCTCGAATGTGAAGTGCCGACCGCGGGCACAACATCCGACGCCGGGGGCCGCGTGTCGGAGCCAGCCGCCGTTGTCAGCCGCCGGGTGCTGGTGGCGGAGGACAATGTCGTCAATCAGCGCGTAGCGCTGGGTCTGCTGATGCGTCGCGGGCACCAGGTGACGTTGGCAGCGACCGGCGCGGAGGCGATCGCCGCGCTCGCGCGCGAGCCCTTCGACGTGGTGTTGATGGACGTCCAGATGCCCGACATGGGTGGTTACGAAGCGACTCAGGCGATCCGGGCGAAAGAAACCGGGACGCCGCGGCACCAGCGCATCATCGCCATGACCGCCCACGCGATGAGCGGCGATCGCGAGCGATGCCTGGCGGCCGGAATGGATGGCTACCTGTCCAAACCGCTCAATGCCGTCGACCTCTTTGCTGCTGTCGAGTCCGGCGCGCTTGGTGGCGCAGTTCCCGCATCGCAGCTGCCGGCCGCGTAAGCCCCACCAACCTTCGATCACCTTCATTGACACGGCCGGGGTTCTCCCCTTAGACTTCTCGCGCGGTTTTGATTATTCAAAATAAATGATTTGCCTCGCAGAATCTTTGATCGCGGCGCTATTCATGGGTGGGCCCGCGCTGAGTCCCCCGGCACTGTTACCCCGTGAGCCGGTCGCGCAATCGGCGACACCGGCCGCCACGTCCACCTCTGGCACGTCGCAGACCGGCCCGATCTCGGGCTACATGGACTTTCACTTCAACCAGCCCACTGACGCTGACGGCGAGCTCGATTTCCACCGCTTCGTGCTCCTCTTCACGCATCGCTTTTCAGACCGGCTGCGCTTCGTCAGCGAACTCGAAATCGAACATGGGTTCGTCGAAGGCCGGGAAGAAGGCGGCGAACTCGAACTCGAGCAGGCGTACCTCGATTTCCTGGTAACGCCGGCCCTGAACTTTCGTGCCGGGATGCTGCTCGTGCCGGTCGGTCTCATCAACGAGCGGCATGAACCGCCGGTCTACCACGGCGTGGAACGGCCGTTCGTCGACACCGTGATCATTCCGAGCACGTGGTTCGACGCGGGTGCGGGGCTGCACGGCGATCTCGGGCGCGGGTTCCGCTATCGCGCCTACGTGATGGCGCCGCTCGACGCGACCCAGTTCAGCGCCGCGGAGGGCATCCGCGGCGGCGCCCAGCATGGCAGCCATGCCCAGGTCCGGAGTGCCGCCTACACCGGGCGGGTCGAGTACGTCGGCACGCGGGGTCTGCAGATCGGCGCGAGCTTCTGGCGCGGCGACACCGGATTTGCCGTGCCGCGGATCGACACCAGCGTCGGGTTGTTTGAGGTCGACGCCCGCTTCACCCGCGGCCGCGTCGAAGCCCGCGCGCAGCACGCGCAGGTCTACATCGACGGCGCCGGCGCCTTGAACGATTCCCTCGGACGGACGACGGGCATCGATCCCAACATTGCCAGCGAGCTGCGCGGCTCTTATGTCGAGGCCAGCTACCGGTTCCTGCCGGCCTCGCTGCCGCACGACGCGGCCCTGTTCGTCCGCTATGAGAACTTCGACACGCAGGCGCGCATGCCGGCAGGGTCGATTGCGCTCCCGCAGTTGGACCGCGACGCCTGGGTTGTCGGCGGGACGTATTGGGTCGACCCTGATGTCGCGATCAAGTTCGACTACACGCACGTCAGAAGTCAAAGCTCGGTCGTTCCGGCGCCGCATTCCATCAACATCGGGCTCGGGTGGTGGTTCTAGATGACCATGCGTTTCCTCATCGTCATCGTCGCGACGTTGTCCATCACGGCTGCGTCGGCACGCGGGCATCAAGGCCCGTCGCCGCGCGTCATTCACATCGTCGCTGAGCGATTCACGTTCACGCCCGCCAGGGTGACGGTGGACGAAGGCGCCAACGTCGAGATCCGGCTGACCAGTGAAGACACCGCTCACGGGTTCCGTCTGGTCGGCCCCGGCGACATCAACATCGAGATTCCCAAGCGTGGCCGCGGCGACGTGCGCGTGCCGATCGACACGTCGCAGCCAGGGACGTACACCTTCGAGTGTTCGCGGATCTGTGGAGCGGGGCATGGTTTCATGCACGGTACGCTGCAGGTCAAGGCCCGGACGCCGGGTACCGGCAACCAGCGATGACGATTCGCCGCTGGCTGATCGGTGCAGGGATCCTGTGGGTCGCGGCGTTCGCCGCCGGCGTGCAGCCGTCCCTCGAGGCCCAGATCAGCGCGCGGTTCGGCGATCCACTGCCGGGGATTTTGCCGGCGGAGTTCGAGCGCTTCCGCCTCGGACTGGACGACTTCACGGAAGTCGAGACGCCCGAAGAAGGCCTCGGTCCCTCGTTCAATGCCGCGAGCTGCGCCGTCTGCCACAACGTTCCGGCCATCGGCGGCGTCAGCCTCGTCTCGGAAGTGCGCGCGGCGTATCGGGATGCTCAGGGAACGATTCGCGCCTTGTCCGCGGCCGACGGCACGTCGCTCGACACGCTGTTTCACCTGTTCTCGAACCCCACGCACAGCTGCCAGCCGAGCATTCCGCTCGAAGCCAACATCATCGCGCGTCGCGTGCCGCTGCCGGTGTTCGGCGACGGCCTGATTGAAGCCATCCCCGACGAGACGCTGCTGGCGCTCGAAGATCCGGACGATCGCAATGGCGACGGCATCAGCGGCCGGGCGGCGCGAATCGTCGATGCCGGAACGGGGCAGGCACGAATCGGCCGTTTCGGCTGGAAGGCGCAGCACGCGACGCTCAGGACCTTCAGCGCCGACGCCTACCGGAACGAAATGGGCATCACCAACGAAATCTTCCGCGAAGAGCTGTCGACCGGCGTGTCCACCGCGCAGCTGCGCCTGTGCGATCCGACGCCGGATCCTGAAGACATTCCGGATCCGCGGACGCACCTGGCGGCCATCGACAACTTCGAGGCGTTCATGAAGTTTCTCGCGCCACCGCCCCGCGGCGCCGTGTCCGACGCCGTACGATCCGGGGAGCAGGTCTTCGGCGCGATCGGCTGCGGCGCGTGCCACACGCCGACGCTGATGACCAGTCCTTCCAGCAGTCCGGTGTTCAACCGCGTCGCCGTCCCGCTGTTCTCGGATCTCCTGCTGCACGACGTCGCCACCGGCGACGGGATTCCACAGGCCGCCGCGCGGCCGGAGGAAATCCGGACGCCGGCGCTCTGGGGCCTGCGGGTCCGCCGGCCGCTGCTGCACGACGGCAGCGCCAGCACGAGCGAAGACGCGATCCGGCGCCACGGCAACGAAGCGGAGGCGGCGCGACGCCGCTTCGATCTGCTCGACGCCACCCAGCGCGCGCTGCTCATCACATTCCTGAATTCGCTGTAACCCATTTCCGGTGGCGTCCGGCCGCAGCAGTTCCGGTGGCGTCGGGCCCTTCGCCTACGCTCAGGGCCGGATTCGCGATCGCGGTAGGGACAGGCTTCAGCCTGTCGGTCGGGATCTACAATGCCGCATGGCCACATGGCGCGACTGGCTGCGCGGGTTCGCTGAAACAACCGATCCACGCGGGGACACCGACACGGTGCGCCGCATCTCCAGCGAACTCGATCGCCTGACGCCCGAGCGCGCACGCTTTGTCGCGGCGTTCGCCTACGTGCTGAGCCGCGTCGCCGGCGCCGATTCTCACATCAGCGACGTCGAGAGCGCCGCGATGGTCGCGCTCGTCCAGGACAAAGGCAAGCTGCCCGAGGCCCAGGCCACGCTCGTCGTCGAAATGGCCAAGAGTCAGAACCGGTTGTTTGGCGGGACGGAAAACTTTCTCGTCACCCGCGAGTTTCGCGATGTCGCGTCTGAGGACGAGCGCCTGGACCTTCTGCACTGTCTCTTCGCGGTGGCCTCGGCCGATCACGCCATTGCGGCTGATGAAGACGCGCAAATCTGGCAGATCGCCGGCGAGCTTGGAATCACCCACGCAACCTTCGTGAAAGTGCGGCTGCAGTACTCGGACAAACGCACCGTGCTCAATCGCGGTCGCGAGTAACGCGCAACCGCGACGCTACGCGACCGCGCTCCACCCGGCGACGGTACTCGTCCATTCCAGCGCCTCAGCGTAGGCGTTCGACACGATCGTGTCGGAGAGTCCAAGCGCGTCGAGCATGTCGGGCAGGCTGGTCCAGTATCCACGCTCGCGCGCGATGACCAGATCAAGCAGCGCGCGCCAGTCGCCGCGGTCGCCAAGCAGCGCGGCCCGCAGCCGTGGGCTGGTCGGGAGTGTCGAGAGCGCCAGCTCGAGCGGCTGATCGAGGATCACGTCGAGCGTCGAGCACAGGCCCAGGAGGAACAGCTCGCCGGCCTCGTCCTGGTGACGAATGCCGCCCAGCTGTTCGCACATGCGGGCCCGCAACAGGCTCACCGTGATGACTTCCGGCGGGCTTCCGGCGCTCAAGCCGGCCATCGCCCACACCGACGCCCATCGCCGCACCTGCTGAATACCGAGCAGGACCAGCGCCTGACGGACGCTCGTGATCGGCTGCTCGAGCGCGAACGCGGCGGAGTTGATGGAGCGGAGCACGCGCACGGTCAGCGAGACGTCGCGTTTGACAAGATCCTCGAGCGCCGCAATCGTCAGATCCGGACGATTGAGCGAGGCGAACAGATTGAGATAGGCCTGCCGCTTCGCGGGAATCGCCCGCGCGCTGAACGTGACGGGGCGGCAAAAGTAGAAACCCTGAAAGAGGGTGCAGCCGGCACGTTGGGCGTCGAGGACGACGTCGTGGCGCTCCACACGTTCGGCGACGATGAGCCGTCCAGGTCCGCGCAGTCGCCGCGCCAACGCCGGCCAGTCCGGGGTGTTCTGAACGTCGATCTTGACGTAGCTGGCGTAAGGCAGCAGCGCTTCGGCGTCGGTCCCGGCGGTGAAATCGTCGAGCGCCATCGCGTAGCCCTGACGCTGCAGGTCGCGGCAGGCTTTGACGACGGCCTCGTCGATCGCGATGTCTTCGCGCAGCTCGACAACGACACGCTCGCGGGGCAGGAGCAGCGCGGCGCCGTTCAGCAGCAACGGTCTGGTGAAATTGACGAACGCGAGTGCCCCGGAGGTCAGCGTGTCGAGGCCAAAGCCGAGGAGCGCGTCCGTGATGGTGCGGGACGCCGCGGTGTCGCCATCCGCGACGCAGGACCCGGCGAGCGCGTCGCCGCGGTAGAGCAGCTCATAGCCCGCCACCTGACGCCGGCTGTCCAGGATCGGCTGTCGAGCGACGTGTATGGAAGATCGTGAATCGAGCGGCCCAGGCACTCGTTCGAGCTATCGGCGGAGTGTCGACGTTTCTTGACAGCGATGGTCCGTGCGAATGCGTGTAACGAGCTCAGCGGTTGATCGGCGCGCGACGTGCATTGACGCCGAGGGATGGAGCGTCTCGCGACCCTGCGAGGGGCCAGTTCAAGAGGAGCAATCCATGATCGCGCGCGAAATCATGACCCCGAACCCGGTTGTCGTCGCCCAGGATGAGTCGATCAGCAGAGCCGCCGTGCTCATGCGCGACAAGGAAATCGGGATGCTGCCAGTGGTGACCGATGCCCAAACTATGTCGCTCGCCGGCATCATCACCGACCGCGACATCGTCGTCCGTCACGTCGCCGGCTGTACCGGGGACTGTCAGGTGCACGCGCACATGTCTCGTCACCAGCTCGCGTCCGTCACGGAAGACGATGATGCCGCGGCTGTGCTCGATCTGATGCAGGACCGGCAGATCCGGCGCGTCCCGGTGGTCAACAGCACCGGCCGGCTGATCGGCGTCATCGCTCAGGCGGATATCGCCGTCAGCGACGACATTTCGAAGGAAGACGTTGCCGAGACCGTAAAGGAGATCTCGATGCCCTAGGGCGAGCGCCCGTCAGGACTTGTTGAAGATTGTCTTGCGTGAGCCGCTGCCGCCCTGCGGTCCGGTGAGCGTCGTCTCGACCGTCATCACCTTGCCATCGGCGCTCAGCGAGCGCGATTCTTTCGTCGTGATCGCGGCGCCGCGCACGTTGAGCGAGGTGGTGATCACGAGCCGCGAGCCGTCCCAGGCCGCGGTGGCGCGCGACTCGCCGCCGCGCGCGCCGGTGATGACCGTCTCGGTTCCGTCCAACTTGTAGGTGTTCGCCCCGATGGTGATCTCCGTGGCCGTCTGCGCGATCACGACTGGTCCGCCTGCACCCGCCCCACGTCCGAGTCCGCGGCCGCCTCGTCCCGTCGGGGCCGGTTCGCTTTTCTCTTCGTCGAGCGTCCAGCGACCCGAGAAGTCAGGCTTGGCCTGCGCCCGTCCGGGAAACGGCACGACGAGCAGCGTGACCAGCGCGATCGCAAACAGGTTCTTCAAATAGGGCACGACGCCTCCTTCGTTCAGTCCATCTTCTGACAGGTTGGACACCAGTACGTCAACCGCGCCTCCGGCGGTGACTGGGTTGACTCGACGGGGACTCCGCAGCGCCGGCACGGCTTCCCGGCGCGGCCGTAGACCCAGAGCTTCTCGTTCGGGTTCAGGCTGCCTGTCGTTCGGCGCCCCCTCGCCGGACTGAGCGTGCCCGAGCGCGGCAGGGTGCTCATCTTCATGACTCGCAGCGCGTCGTCAAGGAGACGATCCAGATCCTGGTCGCTCAGATCGCGAACGAGACGGAGCGGATGGAGTCCGGCAAGAAACAGCACCTCTGACTTGAAGACATTGCCGATGCCGGCGACGGCGCGCTGATTGAGCAGCGCGCGCTCGATTGTCTCATCAGCCAGGGTGCGCAACCGCCGGATCGCCTCGTTGCGCTCGAAGTCCGGCTGCGCGAGATCGGGTCCGAGCGCCTGGAGGTGCGGATGCCGGAACAACTCGGCGCCGGTCAGAAATTCAGCGACCGGCACGTTGAATCCGACTGCGACATAGCGATCCGTGCCGAGCACGATCCGCATGTCACGCGCGGACGCCTGCCAGCGTTCACCCGGTTTGTAGATGTGCCAGCTGCCGTGCATCCGCATGTGCGTATGCAGTGTGAGGTCACCGGTAAGGTGCATCAGCAGGTGTTTCCCGCGTGCCGCGACGCGTTCGATCGTCCGGCCGGTCACCGGGCGATCGTGGTGCACGCGCATCAGCGCCGGGTAGACCGACTCGAACGCCGTGATGATGCGGCCGGCGAGCGCGCGCTGCAGCGTCTCGGCGGTGCGGAAAATCGTGTCGCCTTCAGGCACAGGATCAGACCGGCGGTCTCGGGAACGTTGGCTGCAGGCCCATGGCACCGGCGATGAAACCGGCGGCGATCAGGAACGCGCTCAGCGGATGGCTCGTCGCAGGTTGACCGTTGATGTCCTCGAGCAGCATGCCGCGCCGTGCCTCGCCACCCGAACGGGCGCGGGCAATCAGCACGCTGCTCAGGGCCCGGGCCACGCGGCTTCTCCGCGGTTCGTCCTCCGGCAGCCAGGCAAGGAGCGCACGGTCGCCACGCGGCAGAAAACCGGCGAGCGCGCCGTCGACGATGACCACGGTGGCGCCGACGCTGCGCGTGGCGCCTCGTTCCGCTTCGCCGGTCTTTCCGGGCAGCGGAGGAAACGGGAGCGTGGTGCCGTAAGGATTGGCGGGATCGGTTGCCGCCAGTGTCACCACCTCGGGCTCTTCGTCGCTGGTTTCGCGCGTGGAGCGCAGGAGATCCAAGGCCCCCGGCAGGGCAAACTGTGTGGCCCCGAGTCCCGCGACGAAGTAGCCGCGGCGGATTCGCCCGGCATCTTCCATGGCTTTGAGGATTGGGTAGACGGCGCCAAAACCGCCGTTCACGTTTTCGGCGCGCACCGACTCGCGCGTCAGCACGCCGTGACGTGACAGGAGCTGCTGCACGAAGGCAGTGGCCCAGGCCGTCGTCTCTTTGGCGGAAGGGCGCTTCGACGACGCGCTCTCGCCTCGTCCTGCGACCAGCGACCAGCGCCCTTCGGCGCTGGCCGGCACGAGCCGCCGCGATCGAAACACGGCCGGGAGATTCGCCCGCTCGCGCTTTCGCGAGGCGAGACGGACGTGCGTGAACTCACGGAGCGCGTGCGCGGTGTCGTTCGTGACGACCCCCTGCCAGACCAGATTCCAGAGAGCGTCGACGGTTTCCGCGGGGTATCCGCCGCCGGCCGCCTGGTGCAGGTCCGCGAAGAACGACGCGCCGCGCGCTCTGAGGTGATCGATGAGCGCGCGCTCGCGCGCCGACCATGCCGCCGCGTCGATCTCGATCCGCGGCAGGAGACGAACCGCATGATCGGCAAGGTACAGCGCGACTCGACCATCCCGGTCGCCGAGCGGTTCCAGTCCGACCCAGATGACTTCGCCGGCCGCCATCACCGCGTCGAGCCCGGCGGGATCGTAGGCATCGAGGCGAGCTGAGAGGATTTCGCGTTCGAGGATTGAGGCAGCGAGCGGTGCCCCCTGCAATTGCTCGACGATGTCCAGCAGTGCGTCGACGCCGACGCGGCGCCTCACCGCGCCTTGCCAGTTGGTCGCGAACCGGGCCAGCGCTGACTGCTCGACCGGTTCGACTTCGCGGCGCAGACGCGCCAGCGAGCGCCGCCGGATCATGCGGAGGACGTCCGCATCGGTCCACTCGCGTTCACTGCCGCCCGGGCGGAACTCGCCCTCCAGTAGACGTCCTTCTTCAGTGAGGCGGACGAGCACCGCGGTCGCCACTTCCTGTGACAGACCATAGCGGACCGCGAGCGTCGCGGCCGGGAACGGTGCATGGGTCCGGGCGAAGCGCTTGGCCAGATCACCGAGCGGATCGGCGACCGGCGCCAGCAGCGCGGCAGGGAGACCGGGCGGCAGCGGCGTCCCCAGCCCGTCGCGATAGCGAGCGGCGTCTTCAACCGCGATGAACCGCGTCTGGTCGTAGACACGGACGGCGAGCACCCGCCGCGCCGCCACGAGTTCGTCGAGAGCGGTCGCGGCCAGCTCCGGTGCCGCCATGCGCGTCGCCACTTCCTCGGCCGTGAGGTCGCCGAGCGAAATCAGCGCGTCGTGAAGTGCGTCGCGGTGCTTGATCCGATAGGAGCCGTCCAAACGCTGCAGCTGACGTTCGACGGCGTCCAGCGATTCAGCGTCGAGCAGTTCGCGGAGCTCCGCATCGCCCAGCAGCTCGCGCAGCTGCGACTGATCGACGGCCAGCGCCTGGGCGCGGCGTTCGGCGAGCGGCGCGTCGCCGTCATAGAGAAAGCTGGCCACGTAGGTAAAGAGCAGCGACGCGGCAAACGGCGACGGTTTCTCCGAATTGACGACGACCTGCCGGATCTTGCGGCTGCGGATCCCCGCGAGCGTCTGCACCAGCGCGGGGATGTCGAAGAAGTCGCGCAGGCACTCCCGATAGGTTTCGAGCAGCACCGGAAATGATCCGAAGCGGGAGGCGACGGCCAACAGATCAGCGGCGCGCTTGCGCTGCTGCCACAGCGGCGCGCGGAGTCCGGGACGCCGTTTCGGCAACAGCAGCGAGCGGCCGGCGTTTTCGCGGAACTTTCCGGCAAAGAGCGCGGTCGATCCGAGCTGGCGGACGACCAGCGCCTGAACCTCGTCGGGCTCCGGGAGGAGCAACTGCGGATCGGGCGGCTCGTCGACGTCCGGGAACCGCACGACAAACCCGTCGTCTCCCCACAAGGTCTCGACGTCGATCCCGCGTTCCTCACGGATCTTGGCTGCGGCCGCCATCGCCCATGGCGCGTGGACGCGGCCGCCGCGGGGCGACAGCACGCAGACCCGCCAGTCGCCGAGTTCGTCACGGACGCGTTCGATGACGATCGTCGACACATCCGGCAGGGCGCCGGTGGCCGCCGTTTGGTCGCGGAGGTATTGCAGGAGATTGTCGGCGGCGCGGGCGTCGAGGTCATGCAAGCGGGTGAGCTGGTCGATCGCCGCGGCCGCCGGCATCCGCATCAGATCGCGCATCAGCGTGCCGATCGCCAGCCCGAGTTCGAGCGGCCGGCCGGCGCGATCGCCCCGCCAGAACGGCGTCTTCCCCGGCTCGCCGGGCGCCGGCGACACCAGGACCCGATCGTGGGTGATTTCTTCGATCCGCCAGGTTGACGCGCCGAGCACGAAGGTCTCGCCGGGCGAGCTCTCGAACACCATTTCTTCGTCGAGTTCGCCGACCCGCGCGGACCCGGGCGGGGCGCCGATGAGAAAGACGCCGTAGAGGCCGCGGTCGGGAATCGTCCCGCCATTGGCGATCGCGACACGTTTGGCCCCCTCGCGGGCCGTCACCGTGCCCGCCGTGCGATCCCACGTGATCCGCGGGCGCAGTTCGGCGAATTCGTCCGAGGGATAACGGCCGGAGAGCATGTCGAGCACGCCGTCGAAGACCGCGCGGCTCAGTTCGGCGCACGGCGCAGCGCCGCGAATGGCCGCAAACAGATCGTCGACGCGCCACTGATCCATGGCCGTCATCGCGACGATCTGCTGGGCGACGACATCGAGGGGGTTGCGCGGGTACCGCGTGGCTTCGACCGCGCCGTCGTGCATCGCCCGGGCCACCGCCGCGCAGGCGACCAGATCGCCGCGGAACTTCGGAAAGATCACGCCCTCGCTGACCGCGCCGATGGAGTGGCCGCTTCGCCCGATGCGCTGGAGGCCGCTGGCCACGCTTGGCGGCGCTTCGATCTGAATCACGAGGTCGATCGCGCCCATGTCGATGCCGAGCTCAAGCGACGAGGTCGCGACCAGGGCCCGGAGCGTGCCCGCCTTCAGACGGTCCTCGATCTCCACGCGCTGTTCCCGGGCCAGCGACCCATGATGCGAACGCACGAGGATCTCGCCGGCCAGTTCGTTCAGCGCGCCGGCGAGCCGCTCGGCGAGCCTCCGGCTGTTGACGAAGAGCAGCGTCGAACGGTGCGCGCGAATCAGTTCCAGCAGCCGCGGATGGATCGCCGACCAGATCGATGGCCGCGTGTCGCCCATCGACGCGGGGCCGCTGGGAATGTCGTCTCTCGACTGCGCTCGAGACGACCCTGGGCTTGCAGAAGGGTCGTCCGCAGTGGTCAAACGTGCCATGTCTTCGACCGGCACTTCGATCCGCAGCGCCAGCGCGCGTTTCGCGCCGGCATCGACGACGGTGACGGGCCGGTAGCGCACGGGCCCGCCGGGGGCCGCGAATTCCTCGCTGATGGCGCCGGCGCTCTGATTCGCGACGAGGGCGGCGGTCGCGGCGCGGCTTCGTGACCGTGCCTTCGCCGGCGCGGCGGGACGTCCCGCGGCGGATTGCACCGTCCCGCCGAGAAACCGCGCCACCTCGTCGAGCGGCCGCTGTGTCGCCGACAGGCCGATCCGCTGCGGCGGCCGCGCGCATCGCGCCGTCAGCCGTTCCAGCGACAGCGCGAGATGCGCGCCGCGTTTGGTCGGCACGAGCGCGTGGATCTCGTCGATGATGATCGTGTCGACCGCGCGAAGCGCGTCACGCGCGTTCGAGGTCAGGAGCAAATAGAGCGACTCCGGCGTCGTGATCAGAATGTCGGCGGGTTCGCGCTGGAAACGGACGCGCTCGCGGGCCGGCGTGTCGCCGCTGCGGATCGCGATCGTTGGCGACGTGAACGAGTCGCCGCCGGTCTCGGCGGCGCGGGCGATGCCGGCAAGTGGCGCCCGGAGATTGCGTTCGACGTCGAGCGCCAGCGCCTTGAGCGGGGAGACGTAGAGCACGCGGCAGCGCTGCTTCTTGTCCGGAACCGGCGAAAACATCAGCCGGTCGAGGCACCACAGAAATGCGGTGAGCGTCTTGCCGCTGCCGGTCGGCGCGAGGATCAGCGTCGACTGTCCGGCGGCGATCGCCGGCCAGCCCAGCGCCTGCGCCTGCGTTGGCGCGACGAACGACGCCTCGAACCACCGCCGGACGGCGGGATGGAAGGGCGCCAGCGGCTCAGAATTTTCGCGAGCACCCATCCGCCCATCTTAGAACCTCTCGAACCCATCGAACCTTTCGAACTTTTTGAACCCTGAAGAACCTATAATGTCTGGCACTCTTTTTTGGACAGGCTGACGCCTGTTCCCACCGCTTTCATTTGGACGGAGCGAAGTCGACATGGGTGACGCTGGCGAGGGATTGATCGACGCAGACGCACGAATTCAGGAGCGGATGGAAGAGCTCGAACGCGAGCGCGCGACGACCCGCACGAAAGACAAGGGCAATCCGGAGCAGGTCCGGGCCATCGAGTCGCTGCGGCTCGCGCGCACGGAACTCGAAGGACAGCTCGGGAACACCACACACGAGCGGCGGCGGGCGCAGATCAAGCAGGCGCTCGAAGAAGTGGAGCGCCGGATGAAAGAGATGAGTGTCGTCGCCGGATAGCCCCGTTCACCGGTACCACGACGGCACCAAGCACCACTTTCAACGCTTCGCCCGGTCGCTGGGCTATCTCGACTGGGCGTCGCAACCCCGCCCGTTTCGCAGTTTTCACCACGCGCCGCGCTTTCCGTTGTATCCCGCTCCGGATGCCGCGCCGGAGCCTTACGCTCCGCGGCCGGCCTCCTATGACGAGCTGTTCGGGTCCAGCCTCGCGCCCGTACCACTGACCGCCGCGGCGATCGGCGATCTCTTTCGTCACTCGCTGGGCCTGTCGGCCTGGAAGGCCTTCAGTTCGTCGCGCTGGTCGCTGCGCGTGAACCCGTCGAGCGGCAATCTGCACCCGACCGAGGCCTACATCGTCTGCGGATCGTTCGCGGCGTTTGGCGCGCAGGCCGGCGTCTTTCACTACGCGGCCGAAGTCCACGCGCTCGAACGCCGCGCCGCGATCGACGCGGCCGCCTGGGACGGGTGGCGGCGCGACGATGTGGTGCTGATCGCGCTGTCATCGATTCACTGGCGCGAAGCGTGGAAGTACGGCGAGCGGGCGTTCCGCTACTGTCAGCACGATCTCGGACACGCGATCGCCGCGTTCGGTCTCGCGGCGGCCATGCTCGGCTGGCAGTGCCGGATGCTGCCGCGGTGGTCGCATCGGCAGATCGCCGCGCTCATCGGCCTCGACCGGGACGGCGACTTCGCGGAAGCCGAGCGCGAGGATCCAGGCTGTCTGCTGGCGATTGGGCCGCGACTGAGCGCAGCGGTACTCGACCGCGATCCTGAAGATCTGCTGATCGCCACGGCTTCAGCGGAGTGGACCGGCAACGCGAGTCAATTGAGTGTCGAACACATTCAATGGACGTTCATCGACGAGATCGCCGCCGCCACTGAGGACCCGGGACGTGCGCATTCGGACACGACGGCCTTGCCGCCCGGCGCGCCATCGTCACCCCGCGGCGAGTTGGATGCCCGGCGTCTGATGCTGCAGCGGCGCAGCGCGGTGGCGCTCGACGGCATCTCCCGTCTGTCCGCGCGAGACTTTTTTCAGATCCTCGAGCGGGTTCTGCCGGCGGCGACGCCGCCGTGGAACGCGTTGTGGTGGACACCGCGGCTGCATCTGCTGCTGTTCGTTCATCGCGTCGACGATGTCGCCCCTGGGTTGTATGCGTTCGGCCGGACCGCGGAGGGGTTGACTCGGCTTGATGCGGCGCTCGGCGCGACGATGCTGCGCGAGCCGGCGCATGAACGGCTGCCGCTGGTCCGTCTCGCGCGTGGCGACTGCCGTGCGATGTCGCGGAATCTGAGCTGCGACCAGGAGATTGCCGCCGACGGATTTTTCAGCCTTGGGATGATCGCGGAGTTCGACGCGGCGATTGACGAAGCCGGGCCGTCGTTCTACCGGCATCTCTTCTGGGAGTCCGGCGTGATTGGCCAGATGCTCTATCTCGAGGCCGAGGCGAGCGGTGGGCGCGGCACCGGGATCGGCTGCTTCTACGACGATCCGGTGCACGCGGCGTTCGGGCTGCAGGGGCACCAGTTTCAGAGCCTTTATCACTTCACGATCGGACGGCCGATCGAGGATCGGCGGCTGACGACGGCGCCCGGGTACGCGTGGGAAACCGTGGACGGACGCGAGGCAATCCGTTAGCATTAGAGTCGAGCTTGAGAAATCGTTCACAAGCTCATCGCACGGAAGCGATCTCACCATGCAGGGCTGGCTTTCCATCGTCATCATGATCGGGCTCGGCGCCGGGTTCGCGCTGATTTCGGTCCTGCTGTCGACGGTGCTTGGCCCGAAGAAGCCGACGCCCGAGAAGTCGGCGCCCTACGAGTGCGGCATGCCGCCGGTCGGCGATGCGCATGAGCGGCAATCGGTGAAGTTCTATCTCGTCGCGATGATTTTCCTGCTCTTCGACATCGAAGTCGCCTTTCTCTATCCGTGGGCGATGGCGCTGCGCGATCTGGGCTGGCCTGGATTCGTGCAGGTCGTCTTGTTCATGGCGCTGCTGCTTGCTGGCTACGTGTACGTCTGGCGCAAGGGCGCGCTCGACTGGGGCAACGAGCCGGCGGCGCCGCGCGCAACGGCAGGAGACTGATGTGGGCCTCGAATCCGAAATCCCCGTCCTGACGACCACGGTCGAACAGGTTGTGCAGTGGGCCCGGCGCTCGTCGATCTGGCCGGTCACCTTCGGTCTTGCCTGCTGCGCGATCGAAATGATGGCGATGAGCTGCGGCCGCTACGACATCGCGCGCTTCGGCGCCGAAGTCTTTCGCGGCAGCCCGCGCCAATCGGACCTGATGATCGTCGCCGGCCGTCTGTCGCGGAAGATGGCGCCCGCGCTGCGGCGCATCTACGACCAGATGCCCGAACCCAAGTGGGTGATTTCGATGGGCGCGTGCGCGTCGGTCGGCGGTGTCTTCGACAACTACGCGATTGTGCAGGGCGTCGATCAGGTCGTGCCGGTCGATGTCTATGTGCCCGGGTGCCCGCCGCGGCCCGAGTCGCTCATCTACGGCATCGTGCAGCTGCAACGGAAGATTGCCGCGCAGAAGCTCGCGTAATGGAGCCGCCCGCGCTGATCGCGAGACTGCAGGAACTCCTGCCGGACGCCGGGATCGAAGCGGCGCCGTCGATCGACCTCCAGACGACCTGTTACGTCTCGAGCGCGCAGCTGCTGGCCGTGCTGGCGGCGCTGCGCGATCGTCCGGAATTTTCCTGCGCGTTTCTGGCTGAATTGACCGCCACCGACTATTGGCCGCGTGAGCCGCGCTTCGAAGTCACCTATATCGTCGTGTCGATCGAGCATCGCGTCCGGGTTCGGGTCAAGGTCCGCGTCGAGGGCGCGTTGCCGCGTCTCGCGACGGCAACCGGTCTGTGGCCGGCGGCCAACTGGCTCGAACGTGAAGTGTGGGATCTCTTCGGCATCGAATTCGCCGGCCATCCCGATCTTCGCCGGCTGTTGATGCCGGAGGACTGGGAGGGGCATCCGCTGCGGAAGGATGCGCCGGTGCAGATCCACCTGAAGCCCGAGACCAGCCAGCCGATGCAGGTCACGGCGGAAGAGTTCCGCGCCAACGTCGAAAAGGATCGCCGTGCACGGCAGTGACGTCGTCCGCGCGACGCTGGCGGCGACGATCGAACTGCACGAGCAGTTCAAGCAGGGCGATGTCAACAGCGTCGTGGCCGCTGCCGATGCGATGACCGCCGCGATGCAGATGGGTGGGAAAGTGCTGATCTTCGGCAACGGCGGCAGCGCCTCGGATGCGCAGCATCTCGCCGCGGAGCTGGTCGGCCGGTTTCTGCGCGAGCGCAAGGGCCTGCCGGCCGTGGCGCTGACCACCGACACCAGCGTCCTGACCAGCATCGGCAACGACTACGCCTTCGATCAGATCTTCGTCCGGCAGATTGAGGCGCTCGGCGGCCGCGGCGACGTCGCGCTCGGGATCAGCACGAGCGGCAACTCGCCGAACGTCGTCCTCGCGCTCGACAAGGCGCGGGCGCAGGGACTCAAGACCATCGCAATGACCGGCCGTGACGGCGGCGCCATGGGCCGCGACGCCGACATTCACGTCAACGTGCATTCCGACTCGACGCCGCGGGTTCAGGAAATGCACCGGACATTGCTGCACGTCATGTGCGATCTCGTGGAGCGAGCGTTTCTTGGCTGAACTGCGCACGGAAACGATGACCGTCAACATGGGGCCGCAGCACCCCAGCACGCACGGCGTGCTGCGTCTGGTGCTCGAGCTCGACGGCGAGACGGTCCGTTCGGCGTCGCCGACGATCGGTTACCTCCACACCGGCATCGAGAAGACGATCGAACAGAAGAAGTGGCAGCAGGTGATCCCGCTCGTCGAGCGCATGGACTACCTGAGCGCGCAGTCGAACAGCATGGCGTTCTGCCTGTCGGTCGAGAAGCTCCTCGGCCTGGAACTGCCGGAGCGGGTGCGCCACATCCGCGTGCTGATCGCCGAACTGCAGCGGATCAACAGCCACCTGGTCTGGCTCGGCACGCACGGCATGGAAGTCGGTGCCGTGTCGGTGATGCTCTACTGCTTCCGCGAGCGCGAGCTGCTGCTCAATCTCAACGAGATGCTCGCCGGATTCCGGCTGTTCCCGAGCTACATGCGGATCGGCGGTCTGCGCGAGGATCTGCCGCGCGGCTTTCACGAAGCCGTGCGATCGTTCCTCGAACGCATTCTGCCCAAGCTGGCCGAGTACGAAGACCTGCTGACCCGGAACGAGATCTACATCGAGCGCACGCGCGGGGTCGGGACGATTGGGGCAGCGGACGCCGTGGCGCTCGGTCTGGTCGGGCCGATTGCCCGGGCCGCGGGCGTGAACTACGACGTACGAAAGGCCTTTCCTTACCTCGGTTACGAGACGTATACCTTCGACGTCCCGGTGCGGAGCGAAGGCGACGTCTACGCGCGCTATCTGGTGCGGATCGCCGAGTTGAAGGAGAGCGTGAAGATCTGCCTGCAGGCGCTCGAGCGCATCACGCCGCTCGGCGCGCACGCGGTGGCCGATCCGCGGATTACGCCGCCGCCGAAGGACCGTGTGTATACCGAGATGGAAGCGCTGATTCAGCACTTCCTGATCTATTCGCAGGGGTTCACGGTCCCGGCCGGCGAAGTCTACGTGCCGGTCGAGGGGCCGCGCGGCGAGCAGGGATTCACGGTGGTCTCGGACGGCACCAACCGTCCATGGCGCGTGAAGTCGCGGGCGCCGTCGCTGCTCGCGTGCCAGGCGCTCGAGCGGTTGATCGTCGGCGGGCTCATTGCCGACGTCATCGCCGTCATTGGATCGATCGACGTCGTGATGGGAGATGTGGACCGGTGAGTTTTCATCCCAAGATGGCCTACGACGCCACGTTCCACAAGTCCGCGCGGACGTTGGTGGAGCCGGGCGAACCGTTCGTCTACACGCCTGAGCGGCTGGCGCGCTTTGAAACCGTCGTCCAGCGCTATCCGCCCAACCAGCGCCGTTCGGCGGTGCTGCCGGCGCTGTACCTCGTCCAGGATCAGCAGGGCTACATCACCGGCCAGTCGATGCGCTACGTGGCCGGCCTGCTCGGCATCACGGCCGCTGACGTCGAGGACGTCGTGTCGTACTACACGATGTTCTATACCAAGCCGGTGGGCCGCTTCGTGCTCGCGGTCTGCCGCACGCTGTCCTGCGCGTTGAACGGCGCCGAGCGCGTCACCGAGGAGATCCGCGACGCCCTGCAGATCAAGAACGGTGAGACGGATGCGAGCGGGACGTTCACGCTGCTCGAAGTCGAATGCCTCGGTGCCTGCGATCGGGCGCCGGTGATCATGGTCAACGACGCCTGGCAAGAGCATCAGCGTCCGGAGGATGTGCGGCGACTGCTCGACGATCTGCGCACGAAGGGCGAGGCGGCGCTTTCCGGCTGCCATCACGTCATCGAACGCCACGGAGTGGAGAAGCAATGAGTGGGATCCTGACATTCGGTGGGATCCGCACATTCGGTGGGATCCGGCTGTAGCCGGATTGATGCTGCAACCATGGAACCATTACTGACCCCCCACGTCCACGAGCCGAACTGCTCCACGCTGGATTTCTACCTGCAGCACGAGGGGTACGAGGGGCTGAAGAAGGCGCTCGCGCAGACGCCCGATCAAGTGATCGAGGTGGTCAAGGCGTCCGGGCTGCGTGGCCGCGGCGGCGCCGGCTTTCCGACCGGCATGAAGTGGCAGTTCGTCGACAAGAAGTCGCCCAAGGCGCGCTACATCGCCTGCAACGCCGACGAAAGCGAGCCGGGGACCTTCAAGGATCATCTCTTGATGGAGCGGAATCCGCATCTCCTCATCGAGGGCTGCGCGATCGCCTGCTACGCCATCGGCGCGAAAGTCGCCTATATCTACATCCGCGGCGAATTCTTCCACGTCCAGCACGTGCTCGAGCACGCCATCGACGAAGCGTACGCGCGCGGCTTCCTCGGCAAGAACGTCCTCGGCTGCGGCTTCGACTGCGATGTCTACGTGCACCGCGGCGCCGGCGCTTATGAAGCCGGCGAGGAGACGGCGCTTCTCGAGTCGCTCGAGGGCAAGCGCGCGCAGCCGCGCAACAAGCCGCCCTTTCCCGCCGTCGTCGGCCTCTACGGCTGCCCGACCGCGGTCAACAACGTCGAAACGCTTTCGAACGTGCCGCTGATTCTGAAGAACGGCGCCGAGTGGTTCGCGGCGCTCGGACCGGAGAAGAACGGCGGGCCGAAGTTGTACTGCGTCAGCGGTCACGTCAAACGGCCGGGTGTCTATGAAGCGTCGATGAACATCACGCTGCGCGAGCTGATCGAGGATCGCGCCGGCGGCGTGCGCGAAGGCCGGACCCTCAAGGCGGTCATTCCGGGCGGCTCGTCGGTGCCGATTCTGCTCCCCGAGCAGCTTGACGTCCAGGCCAGTTTCGACGCCGTGCAGAAAGCCGGATCGCTGCTCGGCTCGGCCGGGCTCATCGTGCTCGACGATACGACGTGCATGGTGTGGCTGGCCGAGAATCTCCTGCATTTCTACCGGCACGAGTCGTGCGGCAAGTGCACGCCATGTCGCGAAGGCACCGACTGGCTGCACAAGATTCTGCAGAAGATCGAGCGCGGCCAGGGTCAGATGCGCGATCTCGATCTGTTGCTTGGTATCTCAGGGAACGTCGCCGGCAAGACGCTGTGCGCGTTTGGCGACGCGGCCGTGACGCCCGTGCTCACGACCATCAAGCACTTCCGCCATGAGTACGAGGCGCACATTCGTGAGGGCCGCTGCACGCTGACGGCGGATTGGCGGGCCGGCCGTCCGGTGGGGGCGCATTGAACGCCCTGCTCATCGTCCAGATTGCGCTGATCTTCTTCGTCTTCCTGGCCCTGCTGCATTCGGCGGCGGCGATGGTCTGGGTGGAGCGCAAGGTCGCGGCGATGCTTCAGCAGCGGATCGGTCCGCTCCTGGTCGGCCCGAAAGGGCTGTTGCAGCCCTTCGCAGACGTCATCAAGCTGATGTTCAAGGAGGAACTGCGGCCGTCCGCCGCGGATCCGTGGCTGTTCGCGCTCGCCCCGATCATCTCCGCCACCGCCGCATTCACCGCGTTTGCAGTCGTCCCGTTCGGCGCCGAGACCACGTTCTTTGGACTGCTCGACCAGCCGATGAAGCTGCAAGTCGCCGACGTCAATGTGGCGATACTGGTCGTCTTTGCCGTGGCCTCGATGGGCGTGTATGGAATCGTGCTGGCCGGATGGAGTTCGAACAGCAAGTACTCGCTGCTCGGCGGGCTGCGATCCTCGGCGCAGATGATCAGTTACGAGCTCTCCTATGGGCTGTCGCTCGCCAGCGTGCTCCTGGTCGCCAACTCGATGTCGTTGAGCGAAATCGTCAACGGCCAGGCCGGGACGTGGTTCGGGTTCATCCCGCGCTGGTTCATCTTTCTGCAGCCGCTGGGTTTCCTGATCTTCATGACCGCGGGGATTGCCGAAACCAACCGCGCGCCGTTTGACTTCCCCGAGGCCGAGCAGGAACTCGTGGCCGGCTATCACACCGAGTACAGCTCGATGAGCTTCGCGATGTTCTTTCTGGCCGAGTACGTGAACATGGTCACGGTGTCGGCGGTGGCGACCGATCTGTTTCTCGGCGGCTGGCACGGGCCGCTGCTGCCGGCGTCGCTCGGCTGGATCTGGTTTCTGCTCAAGGTCAGCGCGATCCTCTTCTTCTACGTGTGGATGCGGTGGACCCTGCCGCGCTATCGCTACGACCAGCTGATGGCGTTTGGCTGGAAAGTTCTGCTGCCGGTGTCGGTGATCAACATGCTGATCACCGCCGCTGGCGTGCTGTACTTCGAGCGGTCATGACGGCCTTCTATGTCTTTGCCGCGATCGCGATCGGCGCATCGCTGATGGTCATTGCCCAGCGCAACCCGATCTACAGCGTGCTCCTGCTGATCGCGTCGTTCGGCGCGTTGTCCGGCCTCTACGTCCTGCTCGACGCGCCCTTCGCCGCCGTCATCCAGATCATCGTGTATGCCGGCGCCATCATGGTGCTCTTCCTCTTCGTGGTCATGCTGCTCAATGCGCCGCACGAGGACACGGACTACGACCAGCGCGTCCACCCGCTCCTCCGTCCGGGACCGATGCGGTTCGGCGCGATCCTCGCCGTGACCCTCGCGGCTGAGCTCGTGTGGGCGCTGCGTCAAGGCCGCGTCTCGGCGCGCTTCGAAGGCGGCGAAGCCGCGGCCGTCAATCGGTCGGTGGCGGCGATCGGCCGCTCGCTGTTTACCGAGTACGCGTTTCCGTTCGAAGTGACCTCGATCCTGATTCTCGTCGCGATGCTCGGCGCAGTGCTGATGGCCAGGCGCGAAGACGCGCGGGGGAGGCGCTAGTGCCGACCCTTCAGGATTACCTGATGCTGTCGGCGGTCCTCTTCGCCATCGGGACCGCCGGCGTTTTCGTTCGCCGCAACCTGATCACGATCCTCCTCTCGATCGAGATCATGTTGAACGCCGTCAACCTGTCGTTCGTGGCCTTCGGCCGCGCGCTCGGCACGGTGGATGGCCAGATCATCGTGTTCTTCGTCATGACCGTCGCCGCGGCGGAGGCGGCGGTCGGCCTCGCGATTGTCATCGCCCTCTTCCGGCATCGGGAATCGCTGAATCCCGATACCTTCACGGCACTCAAGTGGTAAGGCACAGACGATGCTGCTGCTGATCCCGCTGCTGCCGTTCCTCGGATTTCTGATCAACGCCAGCCTTGGGCGGCGGCTGACCAAGGCCGCGTCCGGCGGCGTGGCTGTCCTCGCGATGCTCGGCGCCTTCGGCGTCAGCCTGGTGGTGTCGTGGCAGCTGCTGCGACAGGACGCGATCGACCAGGCGATCGTGCAACCGGTCCTCGACTGGATTACCTCTGGCGCGTTTCAGGCCAGCTTCACGCTGCGCCTCGATCCGCTGTCGATGCTGATGATTCTCGTCATCACCGGCATCGGCTCCCTGATTCACATCTACTCGACGGCGTACATGCACGAGGAGGCGGACGGCGAATACGCACGCTACTTCTCGTACCTGAACCTGTTCGCCGCCTTCATGCTCGTCCTGGTGCTCGGCGCCAACTTCCTGGTCATGTTCGTCGGGTGGGAAGGTGTCGGCCTCTGTTCGTACCTGCTGATCGGCTTCTGGTTCGGAAAGAAGTCGGCGACCGACGCCGGCAAGAAAGCCTTCATCGTCAATCGCATCGGCGACGCCGGCTTCATTCTGGGCGTCCTGCTGCTCTTCACGCAGTTCGGCACGCTCGACTTCCAGCAGATCCGCCACGCCGTCGATCTACTCGGACCCGAGACGGCGTTCGGTACGATCTCGGCGGCCACATTGCTGCTCTTTGTCGGCGCCACCGGTAAGTCGGCACAGATCCCGCTTTACGTCTGGCTGCCGGACGCCATGGAAGGGCCGACGCCGGTTTCGGCATTGATTCACGCCGCGACGATGGTCACGGCCGGCGTCTACATGATTGGGCGCAACGCGTCGCTGTTTGCGCATGCGCCAGACACGATGGCGATCGTCGCGGTCGTCGGCGCGCTGACGGCGTTCTTCGCCGGCACCATCGGCCTCGTGCAGAACGACATCAAGCGCGTCCTGGCGTATTCCACCGTTTCTCAGCTCGGCTACATGTTCCTCGCGATGGGCGTCGGAGCGTTTAGTGCCGGCATCTTTCACCTCTACACCCACGCGTTCTTCAAGGCGTTGATGTTCCTCGGCTCGGGCGCGGTGATCCATGCGCTCGGCGGCGAACAGGACATGCGCAAGATGGGCGGGCTCAAGCGCGAGCTGCCGGTCACCTACTGGACGTTTCTGATCGGGGCGCTGGCGATTGCCGGCGTGCCGCTCCTCTCAGGTTTTTTCAGCAAGGACGAGATTCTCTGGGCCACCTTCGAGAGCGGACATCGTGTGCTCTGGGTAGTTGGCGTCGCGACCGCATTTCTGACCGCGGTCTACATGTTCCGCCTCGTCTTCATGACGTTCCATGGCGAGCGGACGGTCGCCCACGACGCACACGATGCTCATGGCGCTCATGGCCATGACGTGCATGGCCACGGCGGCCGTCTGCATGACGCGCCGAAGCCGATGGCGTTTGCGCTGATCGTGCTGGCGCTCGGCTCGATCCTGGCCGGCTACGTCGGCGTGCCGCATGTGCTCGGCGGCTCGAACGAGATCGGCAGGTTCCTCCTGCCCAGCGTGGCCGTCAACCCACCGCCGGGTACGACGGAACTCCGAGCGGCGACGCCGGAGGAGTCGGCGGTCGCGCAGCACGAGATGGAGGAAAGGGCCGTCGAGGAATTCACGGTCATGGCCGTGTCCACGGTGGTGGCGTTGTCCGGCATCGGCGTGGCCGCGTTCTTCTTCCTCAAGAATCGCCGCGCCGCGGACGCCCTGGCCGAGCGCTTCAGCGGCCTGCGCAGTCTCCTCTGGCACAAGTACTACGTGGACGAGGTGTACGACGGCGCGATCGTCCAGCCGATCAGACTCCTGTCCGAAGAAGGCCTGTGGAAGGGTGTCGACGCGCGCGGCATCGACGGCGCGGTCAACGGCACGGCGCAGGCCGTCGGCGGTCTCGGCGAGCTGACCCGGCGGCTGCAGACCGGTTCGGTCCGCGCCTACGCGGCGTCGCTCTTCTGCGGCGTCGTGCTGGTGCTGGGCTACTACTTGTGGCGGTGAGCGTCTGATGCCTTTTCCGATTCTCACCTCGCTGATCGCGCTGCCGCTCGTCGGTTCGCTCGTGCTGATGGTCCTGCGCGACGACGACGAGCATGAGGCGCTGATCCGCAATATCGCGCTGGTCGTGGCGGGACTCGTCTTCGCCGAAACGCTGCTCCTGTGGTCGCGATTTGATCCCGTGTCGGCCGACTTCCAGTTCGTCGAGCGCCACGCCTGGATCCCGAGCTTCGGGATCAGTTATGCGGTTGGCGTCGACGGCATCAGCCTGCTGCTGATCGTGTTGACCGGGTTCCTGACGCCGATCGCGCTGGTCAGCTCCTGGGAATCGGTCCACAAGAAGACGCGGCTGTTCTGCGTCACGCTGCTCGTGCTCGAGAGCGCGATGATCGGCGTCTTCGTCTCGCTCGATCTGTTCCTGTTCTACGTCTTCTGGGACGCGATGCTGATCCCGATGTATTTCCTGATCGGCATCTGGGGTTACGACCGGCGCATCTACGCCGCGCTCAAGTTCCTGATCTACACCATGGCCGGCAGCGTGCTCATGCTGCTGGCGATCCTCGGGCTGGCCGTCCTCCAGGCGCAGACGACCGGCCGCTATTCGTTCGATCTGCAGCTGCTCTACGACCTCGAGATCCCGGCGCGGCTGCAGTTCTGGTTCTTCCTCGCCTTTGCCGTGGCCTTCGCGATCAAAGTACCGCTCTTTCCGTTCCACACCTGGCTACCCGATGCGCACGTCGAGGCGCCGACCGCCGGCTCGATCATCCTGGCCGGTGTCCTGCTGAAGATGGGCACCTACGGCCTGGTGCGGTTCGCGTTCCCGCTCTTCCCGATGGCGGCCACCTTCTTCGCGCCATATCTCGCGTTCCTGGCCGTGGTCGGGATCATCTACGGCGCGCTCGTCGCGATGGTGCAGCCGGACATGAAGAAGCTGGTGGCGTACTCGAGCGTCAGCCATCTCGGCTTCGTCGTCCTCGGCATCGCCGCGATGAACATGCAGGGCGTGCAGGGCGCGGTCTACCAGATGCTGAGTCACGGCATCAGCACCGGCGGCCTCTTCCTCATTGTCGGCATGCTGTCAGACCGCCGCCATACACGGTTGATCTCGGAGTTCGGCGGCTTGAAGAAGGGAATGCCGCGGCTGGTCGCGGCCTTCCTGATTGTCACGCTGTCGTCGATCGGGTTGCCCGGACTCAATGGGTTCGTCGGTGAATTCCTGATCCTGCTCGGCGCCTTTACCTGGAATCCGCGTTTTGCGGCCTTTGCCGTCAGTGGCGTCGTGCTGTCGGCGACCTACATGCTGTGGATGTTCCAGCGTGTGAACTACGGGACGGTCAGCGAGAAAAACGCCATGCTGCCCGATCTCAAGCCGCGTGAATGGGCGCTGGTCGTGCCGATTGTCGCGGTCGCGATCCTGATGGGCGTGCTGCCGAATCTCTTTCTGAAGCCGATGGAGCCGTCGATCGAGCGCATGCTTCAACAAGTCCGCCGCGGCGCGCCCGTTCAAGCTTCAGCGGTAGGGACCGGCTTCAGCCGGTCCGTCACTCCGGCCGAGGTTAGCCGCTGATGTTTGGCAGCATGACCGCGATCGTGCCGATGGCGTGTGTCACCGCCGCTGCGATAGCGGCGATGACCGCGGAAGCGTTTCGGGCGCCCGGCGAACGCATGCCGATCGGACCGCTCGGCATCATCGGGCTGATTGGCGCGGCGATCGCGTCGATGCTGCTCTGGGGACGCCATGCGGTCAGCTTCGGCGTCGTGTCAGCCGACGATTTCGGGCTGTTCGTCACGATCACGCTCGTGGTGATCGGCGTGTTGTCGATTGCGCTTTCGGCGCCGGTCATCGAACGCCAGGGCTTGCCGTCCGGCGAGTACTACGCGCTGCTCCTGTTTGCGGTCGCCGGGATGATGCTGATGGCGACGGCCGTCGACCTGCTGGTCATCTTTCTGGCGCTCGAAGTGCTCTCGCTGGCCGTGTACGTGTTGACTGGCATCCGTCGCGACTCGGCGGTGGCGACCGAAGCGGCCATGAAGTACTTCCTGCTCGGCGCCTTCGCCAGCGCGTTCTTCCTCTATGGGATTGCGCTGACCTACGGTGCCACCGGCAGCACGCGGCTCGATCGGATCGGCGCGGCGATGGCGGCGCAGTCGATGCAGCCGACGACGCTCCAGTTGATGGCGGTTGGGCTCCTTTTGGTCGGCTTTGCCTTCAAGGTCTCGGCGGTGCCGTTTCACATGTGGACCCCTGATGCCTACGAAGGCGCGCCGCCATCGGTCACCGGCTTCATGTCCACGGGCGTCAAGGCCGCGGCGTTCGCGGCGTTTGCGCGCGTCTTCCTCTCCGCTTTCGAGCCGCTTCGCGGGCAGTGGAGCCCGATCATCTGGATTGTCGCGGCCGCCACCATGATCCTCGGCACCGTGGTCGGCGTCGCGCAATCGAGCATCAAGCGGATGCTGGCGTACTCGAGCATCGCGCACGGCGGCTATCTGCTGCTGGCGCTCGTCTCCGCGAACGACGAAGCCAAGGGGGCGATTCTCTTCTATCTGTTGACCTACGCGGTGACCAATCTTGGCGCGTTCGGCGTCATCGGCCTGCTCGAATCGCGCGGCCGGACCAACGATCGCCTCAAGGACTACGCGGGTCTCGCCGAGTCGCAGCCGTTCCTGGCGGCGATGATGACGCTGTTCCTCCTGTCGCTCGGCGGGTTTCCGCCGTTCGGCGGGTTCATCGCGAAGTGGTATGTCTTCACGGCCGCCATGAAGGCCGGACAGAGCTCGCTGGCGATCATCGGCGTCCTCACCAGCGTCGTGTCGGTGTTCTTCTACCTCCGCATCGTCGTCAACATGTACATGAAGCCGGCGGGTGAAGACACGCGCGTCCCGGCCGTCCCCGCGATCGCTGGCGCCGCGCTGGTGGTGGCCGCCGTCATCGTGCTCTACCTCGGCGTGTTGCCGACGCAGGTTCTGGCCTGGGCGGCCTCTTCGATCGGTGCGATCTTCTGATGATTGACGGACAGGCTGAAGCCTGTCCCTACCGTCGTCTTGCGATTCAGCGGTAGGGACCGGCTTTAGCCGGTCCGTAATTGATCCAACAGCCACGCCTTCGCGAACGTCCAATCCCGCTTCAACGTTGCGACTGAAACGCCGAGCGCCTCGGCCGCTTCGCGCTCGCTCAGTCCGGTGAAGTAGCGCAGTTCCACGACCCGGCTGGCCCTGCCGTCGACGGTTTCGAGCCGGGACAGCGCTTCATCCAGCGCCACGACGTCCTCCTCACGCGTGTCGGCGGCGATCATCGTCGCTTCGTCGAGCGAGACCTTGAGCCGTTGATCCGGGCGCTTCTTCGCATCGCGGCTGCGGGCGTAGTCCACGAGAATGTGGCGCATTTCGCGGGCGACCGCGCCGAAGAAGTGCGCGCGGCTCTGCCAGTCGGTTGCCGCCGCGCCGAACAGACGCATGTACATCTCGTTGACGAGGCCGGTCGTCTGCAACGTGTGATCGGGTCGTTCCTGCCGGAGGTAGTGCGCGGCGATGCGCCGGAGCTCGGGGTAGACCAGCGCGACCAGTTCGTCTCGTGCCGCGTCGTTGCCGCGCCGGAGTTCGCCGAGCAGCGTCGTGATTCGTCCTGGTCCGTCCTGGATCATGGGCGCAACCTTCGAAGTATAAGATTTCCAGCCGTGACGCAGCCGTCCGAACGTCATCGCCGCCTGCGCGACATCTTCGACGAGGTCATCGGCCTCGAGCCGACCGCACACGCCCGCTATCTCGACGCCGCGTGCGGCGGGGACGCGGAACTCCGCGCCGAGGTGGTTCGCCTCGTGTCGGCCTATCAGCAGGCGCCGTCGTTCCTCGAACATCCACTCGATCTCTTGCCCTCATTGCGCGACGAGGCGCGCTTCGAGGGGACGACGCGGTTTCGGGTCGTCCGGCGTCTGGGTGCGGGCGGCATGGGTGTGGTCTACGAAGTCCAGGACGAGCTGCGCGGCGAAAGCGTCGCCTTGAAGATGCTGCGGCGCGGCGGCCCGGCGGATCTCTATCGGCTCAAGCGCGAGTTCCGCAGCCTGGCGGACGTCACGCACCCACATCTCGTCTGCCTCTACGAGCTCTTTGTCGACGAGGCGCAGTCGTTCTTCACGATGGAGCTCGTGCCGGGTATCGACTTCGTGCGCCACGTTCGCAGCGACGAGCGGGGTTTGGGGCAAAGGATCCGAGCGGTCTTCCCGCAGCTCGTGGCTGGTGTGCTGGCGCTGCATCGCCGCGGCAAGCTGCATCGTGACATCAAGCCGTCCAACGTCCTGGTGACGCCGGAAGGGCGAGTCGTGATTCTCGATTTTGGCCTCACGGCCGAGCGGGCGCCGAGCGGCGAGACTCGCCATGTGCGCGGTGGGACGCCGGCCTACATGGCGCCGGAAGAGATGGGCGGCGCCGGACCGTCAGAGGCCAGCGACTGGTACGCCGTTGGCGTCACGCTCTATGAAGCGCTGACCGGGCACGTGCCGTTCGACGGTGACGCGGCTGACGTGATGGCCCGAAAGCAGGTCGAGGATCCTGCATGGCCGGTCGGCGCGCCAGAGGACCTTCGGGCGATCTGTCTGCAACTGCTGTCGCGCCGGCCGGACAAGCGGCCATCCGGTGGCGAACTTGCGCAGTTGTTGGCTGCGGCATCCATCTCTAAAGCCGGCGTGCCGAGGGATCCAGAATCGCTGTTTGTTGGACGGCAGCGCGAGCTGGATCACCTGCGAACCGCCTTTCAGGCGCTTGATCGTCACACGGCGACGGCCGTGGCCATTCATGGGCCGTCCGGTATCGGCAAGAGCGCGCTGCTGCGGAAGTTTCTGGATGAAGTCGGCCAGTCAGCGGGGACCGTGGTGCTGGCCGGCCGGTGTTACGAAAACGAGTCGGTTCCGTACAAGGCGCTCGATGGTGTGATCGACGACTTAAGCGTCTATCTCCTGTCGTTGCCGCCTGGTCAGATTGACGCACTGCTTCCGCCGGACCTGTCATCGCTGATCCGGCTCTTTCCGGTGCTGCGGCAGGTCCACGGTGTGGCCGCAGCAAGCCGCCGTGAACCGGCCGAATCCGCCGATCCGCTTCGCATTCGCCGCAAGGCGTTCGACGCGCTCGCGGTGCTCATCGGACGTCTCGCCGCGATGCGCCGTCTGGTGATCTGGATCGACGACTTGCAGTGGGCGGACACCGACAGCCTGGTGCTTCTCGAAGAATTACTGTCGCCGACGCGCGTGCCGGCGATGCTCACGCTCCTGACGTTTCGCAGCGAGGAAATGGCCGGTCAGCCGTTTCTGCGTTCGCTCCTCGAGCGAGAGGGGCAGCCAGGCTGGACGGCTGTGCCGATGGCGCCGCTGACCGAGATAGAGGCGCGCGGCCTGATCGATGCCCTGCTCCCGGATGACAGCCTCCTTGCCGATCGGGATCGGCGTCAGATGACGGCCGAAGCCGCCGGCAGTCCGCTCGTGCTCGAGGAACTGGCCCGGTTCACGAGTGCCGCGGCGGGTCCGGTGAACCAGGCGCCGACATTTGCCGTGGCCTTCGACCATCGGATGGCCGCGTTGCCCGCCTCGGTCCGCGGGTTTCTCGAAACGCTGGCTCTCTGCGGCCGGCCGATGGCGCCCGAGATCATCTGTGCCGCCTGCGGAATTGCCCGCGATCGCCAGTCGCTGATCGTGATGCTGCGGGCGTCGCAGCTGATTCGCAGCAGCGGATCGTCGGCGCGCGTGGAGACCTACCACGATCGGATTCGCGAAGTGCTGGCCGCTGGCCTCGATGCCGGCGAGGCAAAGCGCCGTCACGCGCGTCTCGCGGCCGTCCTCGTCGCCAGCCGCAGCGAGGACTGCGAAGCGCTGTTCGAACACTATCGGGGAGCGGACGATCGCGATCGCGCCGTCGAGCAGGCGGAGCTCGCGGCAGCGAAAGCCAGCGCGGCCCTGGCCTTTGATCGCGCCGCTTCGCTCTACGGCGCGGCACTGGCGCTGGCCCCCGGCGCGGCGGCCGTTCCGGTGTGGCGGGAAGGGTTGGCCACCGCGCTCGCCAATGCCGGCCGCCCAGCCGAAGCGGCCGAAGCCTATCTCGCGGCCGCCGAGGTCAATTCCCATCGGCAGGTTGAGTTCAGGCGGCGTGCCGCCGAACAACTCCTCACGGGCGGCCACATCGATCGCGGGCTCGAGTTGATCCGGCGCGTCCTCGAAAGCGTCGGCCTGCGGCTGGCCGCGACGCCGCGGCGCGCGCTCGTGTCGCTGGTCTGGCGCCGACTCCGTCTGATCTGGCGCGGGACCGGATTCACGTCACGCGCGGAATCCGAATTGGATCGCGAACTCGTGCTCCGGCTGGATACCTGCTGGTCGATCGCGACGGGGCTGGCGTTGGTTGACATCATCACCGCCTCCGACTTCATCGCGCAGCACCTCAAGATGGCTCTCGATGCCGGCGAGCCCTCGCGCATCGTGCGCGGGCTCGCCGTCGAATCATCGGCGCGGAGCGCGGATTGGACGTTCCGTCGCTCGAGTGTGTCCTTGGCGGCCCGGGCGGAGAAGATGGCCGAGGAACTCGGGACGCCACAGGCCCGCGCCATCACGCTGATGGCCGACGCGATCAGCGCGACCTCGGTCGGCCATTGGCGCCGCGCGCTGACGTCGTCGGAACGCGCATTGACCATCCTGCGCGACCAGTGCGTCGGCATGAGCTGGGAAGTCAACATGGCCCAGAACATGTTTCTCTGGGGGTTGATGTATCTCGGCGAGATTGGCGAAGTCTGCCGTCGCGTTCCGCCGCTGCTCGCCGAGGCGCGTCGCCGCGGCAACTTGTATCTGGCGGCGGAACTTTGCACGCGAGTCAATCTGGTCTGGCTGGCCGCTGACGATCCCGACGGCGGTGAACGCGAAGTGATGGACACCCTGGGGCGGTGGTCGAAAACCGGATTCCACCGTCAGCATTACAGCGCGCGGCTGGCGCTGGTCCAGACCGCGCTCTATCGCGGCGATGCGGCAACCGCGTGGCGACTGTTCAATGAGTACGAAACGGGCTATCGGAGCTCGATGCTGGACTACGTGCAGGCGCTTCGCGTCGAGTCGCGCTACCTGCATGGCCGCGTCGCGATTGCGATGGCCGCGGCCACCGGCTCCGGCCGGTATCTGGGAGGTGCCAGGGCGAGCGCCCGTCGGATCGTTCGCGAGGGGATGCCGTGGGCACGTCCGCTGGGTCTCTTGCTTTCGGCGGGGGTTGCCTCGGTCGAGGGCGACGCCGTGGCGGCTGTGAAGATGCTCAGGTCCGCGCTGGCCCAGTTCGAGCAGTGCGAGATGAAGTGGTACGCGGGAGTGAGCCGCCGGCAACTCGGTTGCACGATTGGCGGCGCTGAAGGGCGCCAGCTGCGAGAAGAAGCCGACGGCTGGATGGCGTCGCAACAGATTCTGAACCCCGTCAGCACTACCCGAATGCTCGTGCCAGGATTCCCCGATTGCTCGTGAGCTGTTCTGCCCCCGGCTTCCGCCTGTAGGGGGTAGCAGCTTATGTCCCGCCGACGCTCCGCACGAGTCCTCACGGCCACGCTCGTGCTGTGCTTGACGCTCCAGCTCACCACGCGCGGTCAAGTCGCGACCGGTGTTGAACTTGTGACGATCACACCGGCCGGTGTGGCCGGAGGTGGCGAAGACTTCATCGACGGCGTCAACGTCTACGGCACGGGCCAGGGCAATATCAGCGCCGACAACCGTCTCGTCGTCTTCTCGAGCGCCTCGACGACGCTGGTGGCGGGCGACGCCAACGGCGTGCAGGACGTCTTCCTTCGCGATCGGGCAACCGGCGCGACGACGCTCGTCAGCCTGGCGACGGGAGGGGCGCAAGGCAACGGCGCGTCTGGCCAGCCGGTCATCAGCGCCGATGGACGCTACGTGGCGTTCATCAGCGTGGCCACGAACCTGGTCGCCGGCGACACCAATCAGCAGTTCGATGACGTCGGAGCGCCCTATGCCGCCAGCGGCTACGACATCTTCGTCCGCGATCTGCAGACGCAGACCACTGTTCGGGCCAGCGTTGGCTCCAGTGGCGTGGAAGCCGAGTACGGCGTCGTCAACATGGCGCCGTCCATCAGTGCCGATGGCCGCTACGTCGCGTTCACCAGCCAGTCGCGCAACCTGGCGCCCGGCGAGATCGACAACTTCAACCTGGACGTCTTCGTGCGCGACCTGACCTTCGAAACGACCGAGCGCGTCAGCGTCCGTCCGGATGGCGTTGAGATCGTCGGCGCCGACGCCTTCATGCCGTCGATCAGCGCCGATGGCGGGCGCGTCGTATTCACGGTGTTCGACAACACGCTGGCCGGCCCGACCCCGTCGGTGCCGTCAAATCTGGTGCGCAGCGTCTACCTGAGGGATCGGACCTTCGGACAGACCGTCCTCGTGAGCGCCAGGCCCGATGGCACGCCGGCAGACTACGTCATTTCCGACTTTCCCATGATCAGCGCCGACGGGCGCTACGTGAGCTTCGCGAGCTGGGAAGACCTCGACCCGGCATATCCCGATTCCGCGGAAGAGACGCTGATGGATGGTCCGTTTGCGGACATCTTCGTTCGCGATCTGCAGACGGGCACGACGCGGCGGGCCAGCCTGCCGTACCCTGATGGGGCCGCGGAGGAGTCCGGCCGGATCTCCGCGATCAGCCGAACCGGGCGCTTCGTCGCGTACCACAACAACCGCGACATGGTGGTGCGCGACATGATCGCCAACACCACCGCCGTGATCCGTCCACCGGACGGATCGTCCCCACCTGTCTACAACGTGACGCTCAGTCAGGACGGCCGGTACATCTTCGCGGAGAGCTTCACCGATCTGGTCGCACAGGATACCAACGGGATCATCGACGCCTATCTGTTTAGCGTTCCGGCGCCGGACGGTGCGGACCTGTCGCTGACGCTGACCGCCAGCACGACGCAGCCCGCCGTTGGCAGCGATGTCACCCTCACGGTGACCGTGGCCAATGCCGGTGACCAGACCGCGAACGGCATCACCGCTAATCTCGCGCTTCCAACGGGTCTGAGCTACGTGTCGGACAACGGCAGCGGGACATTCGCCAGCGGTACGTGGTCGATCGCTTCACTGGCAAAGGGTGCGACCGCGAGCCTGCAGGTCGTCGCCCATCTGGACACCTTGCTCCCCGTCACCGTGAACGCCGAGATCATGAGTGCGACGCCATTCGATCCCGACTCGACACCGGGCAATGGGAGCGCCGCAGAAGACGATCAAAAGAAGATCATCCTGACACCGCAGGTGATCGATCTCTCACTCTCGTTGACCACCGGCACCTTCACGCCGCCGCTCAATTCGAACCTGCCACTGACGCTTTCCCTGGCCAACACCGGGACAGTCGGCGCGACCGGTGTCGCCGCGCGTCTGCCGCTTCCAGCGGGACTGAGTTTCGTCTCGAGCAACGGCGCCGGCGCCTACGATTCCAACACGGGAATCTGGACCGTCGGCGCGATTGCCGTCAGCGCGTCGCCGGTTCTTCACGTGGTTGCCCGCGTCACGACCACCGCGCAGATCGATCTCTCTGCTGAAGTCACGGCCGCCAACGAGACGGACCGCGACTCGACACCCAACAACAACATACCGACCGAGGACGACCAGGGCTTCCTGCGGCTCACTCCGGTGAAGACCGACATCGTCGTCAACGACACGACCGGCATCGTCGATCCGCTCGACGGTAAGTGCACGCTGGTAGAAGCGATCATCGCGGCCAACACGGACATGCCCACGGGCAGCGCCGTCGGCGAATGCGCGGGCGGCAGCGGCCCAGACATGATTCACTTGCGTGCATTGACGCCGCCCTATCGTTACGCCGTTGCTCACAACGCGCAGTTCGGTCCGACGGCTCTGCCAGTGATCACGACGGACATCACCATCGACGGTGGCGGTGCGGCGATCGAACGGGATGCGGCGATCGGGACGCCGCAGTTCCGGCTGTTCGTCATCGATTCCGCCGGACGGCTCGTGCTCGACCACGTCATCGTGCGACGCGGCATTGCCGCTGGATTCGCCGGGGCGCCCTTTGCGGCTTTTTTTGGCGGCGGCATCTATAACGCCGGGCGGCTCGAGTTGGAAGGGAGCATCGTTGCCAACAACGCCGCGGCGTGTGATGGCGGCGGCATCCACAGTCTCGGCCCATTGTTGGTCCGCGGGAACTCGGTGATCGAAAGCAACACCACATCCTGCAGTGGCGGTGGCATCGGCGCCTTCTTCGCGGGTACGGTCAGTGTCACGGATTCGATCATTCGCAACAACGTCGCCTTTGAAGGGGGCGCTGGCCTGTTCATTCATGGCACGGCCACCGCGACCCTGGCGCGCAGCCGCGTCCTCGACAACGGTGCGGTCACCGACGGCGGCGGCATCTTCACACACAATGCCGACGCCAATCTGACTATCACCGAATCCGAGATCCGCGGCAATTCGGCGCAATACGGTGGCGGCATCTCGAACGGGCGCCTCGATGCCGACGGCTTGATCCTGGTGGCCGGTGGGACGATGAGTGTCGGCAATACCACAATCGATTCCAATGTCGCATCGTCGTTTGGGGGCGGGATCGCGAGCGCCGGTCCGCTGACGGTGACCGGCAGCGCGATCAGCAGGAACAAAGTTGCGGGCGCGGCGGTGCGGGCCGGGGGCGGTATCTACTCCATCGCGCCGTTGACGATGACTGGTGGCTACATCATCACGAACCAGGCGTTCAACGGCGCAGGCGTGTGCATGGCCGGACAGTCGTTGAGCATCACTGGCACCAGTATCAGCGGAAACACTGCCGCGAATGCCGGCGGTGGCATTTCGATCGGCTTCGCTCGGACATTCGTCGTGCCGCCGGCGCCGCGCGCGCTGGCTCTGACGGATGTGATCCTTGAAGACAACGTGGCTGGCGGCGGGGGAGGGATCTACAGCGCGCTCCAGACCGGCGATGTGCTGACGGTCGATCACGCGATCGTTCGGCGCAACAGCGGATCCTCGGGAGGCGGCGGTCTGTTACTCGCCGGCGGCACGCAGATCGTGCGGAATGATTCACAAATCCTGGACAACAGCGGCGGCCGCTACGGCGGGGGGGTCTTCGTACAGGATTTCGTGAGCGGTGGTGTCAGGGTCACGATTGACGGCGGCGTCATCGCCGGCAACGACGTGATCGGCGCGACCAGTCCTATCGACAGCGCCGGCGGTGGCGGAATCTGGACGTCGGCCCGTCAAGGCGGCAGCCTCGTGACGTTGACCGGCGTCGTAGTGAGCGACAACCGGGCACCGCTCAGCGTCGGCGGGGCGATTCTCAATCTCGGCCAGATGGCCATCAACGGCAGCGTGTTGAGCGGCAATCTGGCGCAAAACGGCGGTGCGCTCGCCAACGGGACGAGCGTCGATTTCGGCGGGCCGGCGACCATCAGCAGGTCGTTCATCAACTTCAACGTCGCTCTGATGCGCGGCGGAGCAGTCCATACCGCGAGCCCTGCCGGCGGTCCGGCCTCGGACGTGACTACGTTGATAGAGACGTTGCTCGACAGCAACCGCGCCGCGATTGGCGGCGGGATCGCCGTGACGGCAAATACCACCGTGGATCTCCGCCGCGGTACGAGCCTGTTCAACAACGTGGCGACGGTCATCGGCGGCGGCGTCTACAACGTCGGCCTGCTCAACATCGAAGCGACGACGATTGGCGCCAACCGCGCCGATTCAGGAGGCGCGATCTACAACACCAGCGGGGTTGCGGTGATCGAGCGCAGCACCATCACCCAGAACCGGGCGCGAGTCGCCGCCGGAATCAACGTCGCCACGTGCTGTGTCGCGATTTACAGCTCGACCATCAGCGGGAACGTCGGGACCGACGGCGGCGGCGCCCTCGATGTCACGAACGCCCCATCGACCAATCCGGGAACGTTTGACGTGCGAGTGGCCGACTCCACTCTCGTGAACAATGTCGGTTCTTCCGGCGTCGTCAACTCCGCATACGTCTATATGACCGGAACGATCCTCGCTGGAAACCGCCAGCCAGGCGGATCGTTCTCCGAGTGCCTGACACCGTCGGGTGCCGTTGGCGCGCGCTGGTACAGCTTCGACAACCTGATTGGGCAGGACGGCGGTTGCCCGTTGACGACACTGGCCGCCGCGGAGCTGATGGGCCTGCGGACCATCGATCAGGCGACTCTGTTTACGACGGTGATCGGCCCACTGCAGGCCAATGGCGGGCCGACCGCGACGCACGCCTTGTTGCCCGGCAGTCTCGCGATCGATGCCAACACGGTTTGGGCACGGGCGGTCGATCAGCGCGGCTTGCCGCGCGTGATGGATGGCGACGGCGACGGTCTCGTGGCCGGTGACGTGGGCGCGGTTGAGGAGCAGAACGTCTCGGCCTCTCCGATACCGGTGCTCAACACGCTGGCGCCGGCGTCGGCTGCCAGTGGTGCGGCGCTTACGACGATCACCGTCAACGGCCATGGATTCACCCCCGGCTCAATCGCGCTCTGGAATGGCATGCCGCGGGTAACCTTCGCGCTCAGTTCCACGCGGTTGCTGGTCACGCTGCAGCCCGGTGACGTGACGGCCACGGAACAGCTTGCGACGGTGCTGGTGGCGGTCAGAAATCCGGTGGAGCAGGTGTCGAACCCTCTGGCCTTCACGATTCGTGGTCCGAATGTCGCGACACTCGGGACCGCCGTCGTTCCGCCAGGTTCAAGTGGCGGCGCCCTTGCCGCGGGGATCAGCGCCACGCTCACGAACAACGGCGCCGGAACGCCGGCCGCGGTCGTCACCGTCGCGTCCTACGCCGGCAACCCCGGGATCGGCACGATCTTCTTCTCTCACGCGTTCTATGACCTCCAGGTAGTCGGCGCGGACGCGTCGGATTCAGTCATCGCGAATTTCTACTATCCGTTCACTGTGAGCGGTGCCGCTGAAGCGGCCTTGGTGCTGCGCTATTGGACCGGCAGTGCCTGGGCGCCAGTACTCCTGTCCGGCGGCGCCGTGCCTCTCAAAGACATGACCGACAACGTCGACGGCCTGCTTTTGACTGGCGGCAAGTTCAGCGTGACACTCGACGGCACCAGCACGCCGCCGATCACTGCCTTGGGTGGGACGGTGTTCGCGCTCGCCGAAGTCGAGACGCGGCAAGCGCGACTCTCCGGTAGCGGCTACAACTCGCCGGAAACGCCCGCGTATCGCGCGACCTTCTCAGTTGACGTCAGCGACACGTCGTCGGCGAGCGGTGCGGTGAAGTATTCGTACGCGCGCACGCGCATGAACATGGTCAGTAGCTCCGTCACATCGTACGCGGTTAGCGGCAGCCTCGCGACGATTGAGGGAGCCGCGTCCGTCAACAACGCCGCAGGCTACACCTTCACCGCGACCGCAAACGCCGCGGCGCCGAACAGCTTTGCATTGGTGATTCGGCGCGGCGACGGAAGCGTCTATTACTCCGCGCCGGCGCTGCCGCTGGCTGGCGGTGGATTCACCCTGACGCCCTGAGATTGGACGACAACGATGACGATGCAGACGATGAAGCGAATGGCGGGACGCCTGGGACTGTGTGCCGGCTTGCTGAGTGTGCCGACGCTCGCGAATGCGACGCCGATCGCGAGCCTGACGTATGTCGAGACCGCTTTGTCGGGCGGTCTGGTGCAGTATGACTACACGCTCGCCAACCTCGGCGACCCGGTCGCGGACGCCGGACTCGATCTGTACGATCTGACAATCTTCTTTTCGGCCGCGGTTGACTACGACAGCGGGGCCGCGCCCTGGGACATCATCGGTGGCAGCGGGTTCGTCAATGCGTTCTCGATTGCGCCAGGATTGCCTCCGGTCGGGACCGATGTCGGGCCGGGCCAGTCCCTTGGTGGATTCCGCTTCGTCCTGACCGGTCCGGTCGGCGATGCGGCCTTTTCGGCCCTCTTTTTCAATCCCGTCGATCCGTCCAATCCGGTTGTTTTCGACGGCACGGCCGCCGCAGCCGCTCCCGCTGCGGTTCCCGAACCGGCGACTCTCGGCCTGATCGGCCTGGGCGCGATTGGCGCGGTGATGCGGCGGAGGCGGATTACTTAAACGTCCACTTCATCGCGAGCAACGCCAGCGCCAGCGCCAGCGTGACGGCGTTGCTCACAATCACCGGCAGCGCCGCTGTCATCACGCCGTACCCAATCCAGCCCGCCACCCCGATCGCAAACGTCACCAGCATCGTCGCCGAGAGGTCGGCGACCGACTTCCGCCGCCACGACCGCACCACTTGCGGGATGAACGAGAGCGTCGTCAGCGTTCCCGACACCAAACCGACGACGAGACTGGGAGACGAATCGGCCACGACCCAAATGGTATGCTAACGGCCTCACACCGCGATGACCGAGGATCGCCCCAAGTACCGCCCGCTCGAGCGCTTCTGGCCGTACAAGGAGCTGCCCGAGCAGCCGACCGACGAGGAACTCGCGGCCATCGATCCCGAGCTGCACGAAACGCTCTTCGGATCGGAGCGGCGTCCGTTTTCCATCACGCTCGTGTTCCCCCGACTGGCCGTCGACGGTTTTGCGCACGCGCTCGACCTGGCGCGCGGCGCGGCGGAATTCCGGGAGACCGGCAAGGACGCGGACCTGCGCTACCGCGCGCGGTTCTGGTCGAGCGACGCGGCCAAACTCCACGAGCTCTTTCTCATCGTCGGCGCGGCTGACGCCACTGAAGTCCTGATCGACGACCGTCCGCTGCCGTTCGCCCGCGAGTTGTGGCTGCCGCTGGTCTGGTTTCTCCTTCCGAGATAGCCGCCGTGCCAGGTGGAGAAGTCGAACGCGATTTGAACCGGCTGGAAGCCGAACTCAGGCGTCTCGAGGCGGAATACAACATGTTCTTCTCGGGCCGGGCGCCGAAGCCGCCGTGGGAGACGCGCAAGCGAGTCGAGGCGCTCGTCAAGCAGTACGACCGGATGTCGATTCAGAACACCGGCGAACGGTTCCGCTTCAGCACGCTTCAATCACGATTTGCGGCCTTCATCGATCTCTGGGACCGTGGATTGCGGGCGCGGGAAGAAGGGCGAAGCGGTCCGTTTCCAGCCCCGAAGACCAGCCATGAACCGACGCGCCATGGCGACCGGATTCTCCACGTCGCGTCGTTCCGGGATCCGATGGCCGAGATGGACAAGCTCCACGATCTCTACGACTCGGTGGCCGAGGCGCGACGGGAAGTGGGCGCCGACAGCGTCCCGTTTCACCGCTTTGCCGAGTTGGTCAAGACGCAGGTTCAGAAGATGCGCGAGAGCGGCAGCTCCGAGGTGGCGTTTCGCGTGGCGGTGAAGGACGGGAAGGTGGACTTTACGGCGCGGGCGCTCGGAGGAGAGTCGGGAAACCGCTGACCGGACGCCCCGAAGGGCGTCCGGCCTGCTGGAGTTGGTGGCTAGATCTTGGTGACGTTGCCGGCCTGCGGGCCTTTGGGACCGTCAACGATCTCGAACTCCACCGCCTGGCCTTCCTCGAGCGAACGGAACCCGTCGCCCTGGATAGCCGAGTAGTGGACGAAGACATCGCTGCCTCCATCACGTTCGATAAACCCATAACCTTTGGCGTTGTTGAACCACTTGACTTTGCCGGTGATACGCATCGTTCTATTCCTGCTCTTGCTGTGACGCAGCCGGGAAGCCGCGTCAGTAAACCAACCCCGAACGTGTGCCGCTTCCGGACAAGCCCGGAATGAGCTACCTCGGAGCAAAAAAAAAGACCGCGTCTGCGGCCTTTCCCTTACGGCGCCAGGCCCGCCCGGCGTCGGGGAGATAATACTGGACTTCCTTTTCTATGCCAAGAGCCCTGGTGAGTGTTTCCGATAAGAGCGGCGTCGTCGACCTGGGTCGCGGTCTCGTCGCGCGTGGTTTTGAACTGGTGTCGACCGGCGGTACGGCGCGCACGTTGAGCGAGGCCGGTCTGCCGGTCACGAACGTGTCCGACGTCACCGGTTTCCCCGAAATGCTCGACGGCCGCGTGAAGACGCTGCATCCGAAGCTGCACGGCGGCATTCTCGCCCGCCGCGATCGCCACGACGATCTGGCGGCGCTCGAGAGCCACGGGATCGGCCTGGTGGATATCGTCGTCGTCAATCTGTATCCGTTCGTGAAGGCCGCCGCGAATCCGGCGACGCCGTTCGACACGCTCATCGAGGAGATCGACATTGGTGGCCCATCGATGGTGCGGGCCGCCGCCAAGAATTTCCGCGGCGTGCTCGTCGTTGTCGACCCGGCCGACTATGGGCCGCTGCTCGAGGCGCTCGATGCCGGCCCGACGCTGGCCTTTCGCTTCGACTTGATGCGGAAGGCGCTGGCCCATACCGCGTCGTACGACACCGCGATTACACGGACCCTCGCCACGGTCGCGGTGGCCGGCGACCGCTTCGATCGTCCCGAGTCCGCGGATGAGTCGCTGGCGCCCGCGGCGGAACTGTCGCTCGAGAAGATTCGCGATCTCCGTTACGGCGAGAACCCGCACCAGCGCGGTGCCTGGTACTCGAACCGCGCCGACAACGGACGCGTCGTCACGCCGTCGGGATTTGGCGCCGCCACGATCCTGCAGGGGCGCGAGCTGTCCTACACGAACCTCCTGGATCTCGATTCAGCGGCCCGCATTGCGCTCGAGTTCGACGAGCCCGCGGCGGTCGTCGTCAAGCATACGAACCCGTGCGGTGTGGCGATCGGCGACACGGCGGTCGACGCCTACATTCGGGCGCGGGAAGCCGACAGCCTGTCGGCCTTCGGCGGCATCGTCGCGATGAACCGGCCGATCGACCTCGCGGCGGCCGAAGCGATCATCTCGACGTTCATCGAAGCCGTCGTAGCGCCGGCGGTGGAGCCTGAGGCCCGGGACGTGCTCGCAAAGAAGGCGCGGATGCGGATCGTGACCGCCGACTTTGGGGCCTTGCGTCGCGGCGGCATCGAATTCCGGACGATTCTCGGCGCGATGCTGGCCCAGGAGCGCGACGTGGTCATCGAGGCGCAAGAGGCCTGGAGCAACGGCAGCCTGCCGGAAGGGCTTCGTGTCGTCACCAAGCGAGCGCCGACCGCGGAAGAGTGGGAGGCGCTGCGGTTCGCGTGGCGAATCTGCGCGCACGTCAAGTCCAACACGGTGATCTTCACCAACGCGAAGCAGACGCTCGCGGTGGGCGCCGGTCAGATGAGCCGCGTCGATGCCGTCAACGTGGCCGTGATGAAGGCGCGCGAGCGCGCCAAAACCTTGTCGCGTCCGCTCGCCGGATCGGTGGCCGCGTCGGACGCCTACTTCCCGTTCCGCGACGGTCTCGATGCCGTGGCCGCCGCTGGCGCGACCGCCGTCGTCCAGCCGGGTGGGTCCGTTCGTGATCCAGAGGTGATCGCCGCTGCCGACGAGTTCGGACTGGCGATGGTCTTCACGGGACGCAGACACTTCAGACACTGACGACGTACGCGAACAAGCTGAAGCGTGTCCCTGCCGATGCCGCGTGATCCCGGTAGGGACAGGCTTCAGCCTGTCCGATCATCTAGATCGCCGCCAGCAGCTCTTCCGGCGACACCGTCGCCGTCCCGAACTTGCCGACGACAACGCCGGCGGCGTGATTGGCGAGGACCGAGGCTTCAGCAATCGTGGCGCCGGCGGCGAGCGCGAGCGCCACGGTGGCGATCACCGTGTCGCCGGCTCCGGTCACGTCCGCAACCTGCCGCGCGACCGAGGGAATGGCTCCTTCGGATTCCGCGCTCGACAACCACATGCCCTGCTCGCCCCTGGTAATCAGCGCCGCGTCGCAGCGGGCGCGATCGCGAAAGGCGGCGGCGCCGCTCTTCGCGTCCTCGTCGGTGCGAATCCAGCGGTGAGTCGCCGCCTCCGCTTCGTGATGGTTCGGCGTAATCAGCGTCGCCCCGGCATAGAAGTCGAGATGCGGAATCTTGGGGTCGACAAGCAGCGGCCGGCCCTCTTTCATCTCCGTCAGCGTCCGCATGACCGGCGCGGTGATGGTTCCCTTCAAATAATCCGACACGAGCAACACGCGCACATCGCTGGCGTGCTGGCGCACGGCGTCGACGACGGCCGCCTGGATCTCGGGTGAAGGATCGGAATCGTCTTCGTAGTCGAGTCTCGCCACTTGCTGGTTGCGGCTCGTGACGACGCGGACTTTCTCAATCGTCGGCCGCGTGGCGTCGGCGACCAGTCCCGCATCAGAGAGTCCTGACTGACGCAGGTGCTCGCGGAGCCGCGCGGCGGTCGTGTCCGTTCCGACAATCCCCACGAGCGCGACGCTCGCGCCGAGCGCCTGGAGGTTGTGCGCCACGTTGCCGGCGCCGCCGAGCCGGATGTGCTCCGACTGGAAGCGGACCACCGGGACCGGCGCTTCCGCGGAAATCCGGTGGACGGTGCCCAGAATGAAGCGATCGACCATGACGTCGCCCACGACGAGGACGCGTTGGCCGTGAAATCGGTCGACCAGGGCCTGGGCGCGCCCTCGTCCGAGCGGCGGGATGTTCATGCGGCAGCGTTCACTGGCGTGGTGCGCGCGGCGGCAAAGGGCAGCGTGATGACGATGAGGAGCAGCATCAGGAATTCGGAATCGCCGAAGTTGTACTCGAAAAATCCGGCCGCGAGCATCGCGACGAAGGCCCCGATTGCGGCCGCCACGATGGCGCGATCGACCTGACCGCGGAGTGCCCGCCTCAGATCAAGAAGGAGCAGGACGACGAAGCCGAGCCAGAGCGCCAGTGCCGGCAGTCCACGTTCGGCGGCTATCTGCAGCGGCACGTTGTGCAGATGAGGGTTGACCTTTTCCACCGCCTCCGGCACGCGGAAGTCGGCGTACAGTTCCTTGACCATGTTGGGTCCGACGCCGACCCACGGGTGGGTGCGGACCATTTCGCGGCCTTCCCGCATCATCGCCACTCGATCGCGGCGCGTCGGATCGTTGCGGTCGAACATCGAGGCCACTCGTTTGGTCGCCGTCGGACCGGCGAGCGCGACGGCGAGGGCCGCAACAACCGGCATGACCACGATGAGCCGGTAATCCTTCATCATCAACAGCAATCCGACGCCGACCGACACGCCGACCCAGGCGGTCCGGGTCTCGGTGAGGACGAGCGCGAAGACCAGCGCCGGCATCAACAGCGCCGCCCACAACCGTTCGGTGCGGCCGAAGACCAGCTTCGAGACGGCGATGCAGATGACCAGCATCAGCAGCCCGGAGTAGGTCATGTAGTGGCCGAGCGTGCCTTGCGGCCGCTGCTGCAGTTGATCGAAATGCAGGAGGCCGTACTGGAAGATGCCGTACGCCGCGCTGGCTGCACCGAGCGACATGACGATCGTCAGAAGCCATGCGGCACGCTTCTCGGTCGCGAACCGATAGGTGATCGGCACGAGCAGGAAGAGCACCAGCTGCTTGGAGTCCAGGAAACTGATGCGCGGCGACGTGGAGAAGGCGGCCGAAACCAGCGTGGCCGCGCCGTAGGCGACGAGCGGCCAGAAGAAGCGCGGGGCGGCGACCCGTTCCTTGCGGACAATCAACAGCCCGAGCCACGAGAGCGCCGCCAGGGTCAGCATGACCTGGGCGATCGCGATCGAGAACTGGACGAAGGCCGCGACGCCGAAGAGTGACAGCACTCCGAAGAGCTCGAGCCGCTCGGGAAGCGACGCCGCGTCGTGATGAAGAGCGGGTTCCGCCGTCGCGTGCGCGTTCGTCATGGCGTCGACCAATCCCTAGTCCCTAGTCCCTGTCCCTAGTCCCTGGTCCCCGAGTTTAGCAGCCGTTCGGCTGCCGCAATCACTTGCGCCGGCGTAATCCGCGTCAGGCACCGGAAGTCGCCTGGCGCGCAGACCCGTTGATCGCACGGCCGGCATTCGAGGCCGTGGACCTCCACGGCGGCCGCGCGCCATTGCGCCGAGCGCCACGGCGCGGATCGTGCCGGCAGCGTCGGCCCGTAGAGCGAGACGATCGGCACGCGGCTCGTAGCGGCGACGTGCATCGGTCCGCTGTCGCCGCCCACAAAAACGGCCGCGCGATCGACCAGCGCGCGCAGTTCGACCAGCGAAAATTCACCGCACGCAAGGATCCGGGCTTTCACGTCGTCCGGCAGGCGCGCCTGGGCCGCGGCGATGACTGCGGCCGCGGCATCCGCTTCCGACGGCCCCGAGGTCACGATCACCCGGCGGGCGGGGTGGGCTGCCGCGAGTGTGGCGGCGACTTCGGCAAAGGCCGGGAGCGGCCAGCGCCGGAACGGATTGCCGGCACTGACGTGCATGACGGCCAGCTGGGCGTCGGCTGGCACCTGATGGGCCGCGAGACGGCTCGCGACGGTTTCAACGGCGGTATTGTCCACGGGCATCACGCAAGGATCCCGCTCTCGATCGGGTTCGCGAATGCCGATAGACCGGAGGAGATCCCATTGGCTGTCGACCGAATGGCGGGGAAGCAGGGCGCGCGAACGCGCCACGGCGGTCGTATACATCCACGACCGCCCAGCCACCGTATACCCGATGCGCACCGGGGCGCGGCTGAGCCACGTCAGCAGAGAGGCTCGCGGGCCGCTGTGAAAGTCGATGACCAGATCGAAGCGCTCGCGCGCCAGCATCCGTCCGAGTCGCAGATCGGCCCAGGCCCCGCGCAGGCCGCGCGTGCGCGGCACGATGCGCAGTTCGTCGACATCGGGGTTGCCGCGGACGACCGCCGCCGCCGCCGGTTCGACGAGATACGTGAGATGGGCGCCGGGGTAGTGCTCGCGCAGCGCGTGCAGAGCAGGCGTGGTGAAGACCACATCGCCGATCTGCCGCAGGCGGACGAGAAGGATTTTCACGCGCGTCGCGGTCAGGGCTCGATCGCGGCCTCGTCGATCAGCATGACGGGAATGTCATCGCGGATTGGGTACACACGCTTGCACGTCGCGCACTTCAACGCCGCGCCGTTGTGGACCAGCGTGACGGGTGTTTTGCAATGCGGACACGCCAGGATTTCCAGCAGCTCGGGGTCGACGGCCATGCCTGGAATATATGCCACTCCTCGAATCTTTTGTGGAAGAATCCCTCTATGAAGATCGCAGTCTTCGTCGCAGTGCTCGGCGCGCTCGCGCCGGTCGTTGAAGCGGGACAGACGCGGCGGCCCGCGCCCGCGCCGCCGGCGGCGCCGCAGCCGCCGGATCGCACCGCGCAGGCGTACGAACAGTACCTGCGCGCGCATCTGCTCGAAGACGACAACACCGATCAGGCCATTGCCGCCTACAAGCGCGCGATGGAGCTGGATCCGAAGGCCTCCGATATTCCGGCTGATCTCGCCGAACTCTACTTGCGCGAGAACCGGCCGCAGGACGCCATTCAGACCGCCGAACAGGCGCTGAAGATTGCGCCGAACAACCGCGACGCGCATCGCGTGCTGGGGACGGTCTATGCCTCGCTGGCCAGCGGCCGCGGTGCTCGCGGCACGCAGCAGGAGAATCTCACCAACGCCATCAAGCATCTCGAGCTGGCGATCGAGCCGCCGATCGCGTCGGCCGACGCCAATCTGCGCGCCATGCTGGCGCGGCTCTACATCGCCGCGCAGAGTTACGACAAGGCGATCCCGGTGCTCGCGGAACTCGTGAAACAGGAACCAGGCTGGAACGACGGGCCGATGCTGCTCACCGAAGCGTTCGCCGCGGCGGGCCGCAGCGCCGAGGCGGTCACCTGGCTCGAGGACGCCGCTCCGGACAATCCGCGCCTGTACGCGACGCTCGGCGAGTTCTACGCCCGCAGCCGCCGATGGTCCGACTCGGCAGCGGCCTACGAGAAGGCCCTGAAAGTGTCGTCGGGCAGCTTCGACTGGCGTCTGGGCCTCGCCGAGTCGCTCTTGAACACCGGCAACCGGTCGGATGCGACCCGGGCCCGCGATACGCTGCGCGACGCGATCGCGATGAAGGCGAACGACGAGCGGGCGCTCTATCTCCTCTCCCAGGCCGAACGCGCCGCCGGCGACAATCAGGCCGCCGAGCAGGCGGCGCGCCGCCTCATCACGCAGAACGGGCGTAACCCGCGCGGCTACTCCGCGCTCGCCGAAGCGCTCGAGGAGCAGCGGAAGTTTCAGCCCATCGTCGACGCCATCGCGCCGGCGCTCGCCTCCTTCCGGGCCATGAACAACGGCGCCATTGCCCTGCGGACACTGCTGCCGCACCTCGGCTTCGCGTACCAGGAACTGGGGCAGTTCGACAAGGCCATCGAATCGTTCGAAGAAGCCCGCCGCGTCGCGCCGAACGATCCGTCGATCACTGGCTACCTGATTCAGGCGAACCTCGGCGCGAAGCGGTATACCGCTGCCGCCGATCTCGCCCGCGCCGCGCGTGCGCAGCGGCCCGGCGACATCCGTCTCGCGCGGCTCGAATCGCTCGCCCTTCGCCGCGGCGGCAGGATCGACCAGAGCGTCGCGGTCCTCGAAGACCTGGTGCGCGCCGCCGGCGACGACCCCGACGCCCATATCGCGCTCGCGCAGGGCTACAACGACGCCAATCGCGGCGCCCAGGCGGTGAAGACGCTCAAGGACGCGCAGCTCAAGTTTCCGAGCGAAACCTCGCTGGCGTTCGAGCTTGGCGCCGTGCTCGACAAGCAGAAGAAATACTCCGAGTCGGAAGCCGTGTTCCGGCAGCTGATTCTCAAGGAGCCGGAGAACGCGCCCGCGCTCAACTATCTCGGCTACATGCTCGCCGAGCGCGGCGAGCGGCTCAACGAGTCGGTCGACTTCATCAAGCGCGCGCTGGCGATCGAGCCCGACAACGGCTCGTATCTGGATAGCATCGGCTGGGCCTACTTCAAGGATGGCAAACTCGACCTGGCGCTCGAGAATCTACGGAAGGCCGCCGACCAGCTCCTCACCAACTCCGTCGTCCAGGATCACTACGGCGAAGTACTGTTCAAGCTCGGACGCTACGACGACGCGATCGGCGCCTGGAACCGGGCGCTGTCGGGCGACGGCGATTCGATCGTGCGCGCGGACATCGACAAGAAGATCCGCTCGGCCCGCCAGAAGCTTCCGAAACGATGAGCCGTCGCTCGGCGGGCGTCTGCGCGGCCGCGCTCTACACGGCCGCGCTGTCGGCGCTGTCGACGGGGTGCGCGTCGGCGCTGATGAAGCTCCCCGCCGATCCCGGCGTGCCTTCGCCGGAAGCGGCCGAGATCCTGACGCGCGTCACATCCACCTGTCGCGCCATCAAAACCTTTACGGCTGAAGTCGGCGTGAGCGGCAAGCTTGGTGGCCAGGGCATTCGGCGCGGCCGCCTCCTCGTCGGGCTCGCGTCCCCCTCGTCCGCGTATCTGGATGCGCCGGCGCCGTTTGGCGCGTCGGTCTTCATCTTCGCGGCCGCCGGCGAGGAGGTGACGCTGCTGTTGCCGCGCGATCGGCGTGTGCTGCGGCAGGGCCGGCCATCGGAAGTACTCGAAGCTGCCGCCGGCGTGCCGCTCTCACCAGCCGAACTGCTCGAAACCGTCACCGGCTGCGCGCCCGCACTTGCGACGCCGACCGGCACCCAGATCGGCGATGAATGGCGCATCGTGCGCGGTGCCAGCGAGTGGTACTTGCGTCGCGCCCGCGCGATGGATCCCTGGCGTTTGGTTGCGGTCGTGCACAAGGAGCCCGGGCGGCCGGAATGGCGTGCTGAGTTCAAGGAGTTCGTCGACGATCTGCCGCACGCCGTGCGAATCGCGAGCGTGAACCCCGCCGGCTTCGACCTGACGCTCCGTGTCTCGCAGATCGAGGTCAACGTGCCGCTCGAGGCGGCGACATTCCATCCGCGCGTGCCCGCGGACTACGCGCCACTCTCCCTGGAAGACTTGCGCCGAGCAGGGCCGGTTTCAGAGGCAAAATGACGGCCGGCGGGGCAGGCAAGGCGAGCAGGGCAGGCGGAACGCGGCGGAGTTCCCGGACCGTTCGCGTGCACGCGCCGGCGAAGCTCAATCTCACCTTGCGGGTGCTCGGTATCCACGCCGACGGCTATCACGAACTGCGCACGACGTTTCAGTCGCTCGCGCTGCACGACACGTTGACGTTCACGGCGGCGGCCGGTCCGTTTGAGATCTCCTGCGACGATCCGGAGTGCCCGGCTGACGACACGAATCTGGTGTGGAAGGCGGCCGATGCGTTGTGGCGCGTCAGCCGCCGGCGCGGTCGACTGAGCGGCGTGCGGGTACGCATCGAAAAGCGGATTCCGCAGCAGGCCGGACTCGGCGGTGGCAGCAGCGACGCCGCGGCCACGTTGCGCGCGTTGTCCGAGGTCTGGGGGATCGATCTGCCTGCGGCCGAACAGCAGGCCATCGCACGCCGTCTGGGCGCGGACGTCAGCTTCTTTCTGCATGGCGGCACGGCGCTCGGAGTCGAACGCGGTGACCTGTTGTTTCCGCTCGTCGACCAGCCGCGCGCGGCGGTCGTGCTCGTGCTCCCGGACTTCGGGGTCAGCACCCGCGATGCGTACGGGTGGTGGGACGAGCAGTATCGGTCGGCACCCGGGCTGGTCAGATCGGCGTCGATTGCGGCGGAGTGGGTCAATGACCTGGAACCGCCAGTCGCCGCCCGTCATCCCGAGATCTCCCGGCTGGTCACGCGGTTGCGGCGGGCCGGGGCGTCGCATGCGGCCATGTCAGGCAGCGGGTCGGCGGTCTTCGGGTTGTTTGCCGGCGATCGGGACGCGTCCGCTGTCGCCAGGACGCTCGAAGGACGCGGTCGCCGCGTGCTGGTGACCAGAACGCTCGATCGGCGCGGCTACACCCGCCTCGTACGACCGCGTTAGCCCCCTGTTCTCCTTGGACTTGCCGGTTTTGCAGCCCATCGTATACACTTTCCGTTTGCACCACGTGGTTTCAGCCACTCCTGAGGTCTGCATCTCAACACTCCGACAGGTGATTCCGGCGGAGGGGGTCTACGGAAGCGCACGGTGGGGCGTGGCCAAGTGGTAAGGCACGGGTCTTTGGATCCCGTATTCGAAGGTTCGAATCCTTCCGCCCCAGCCAAACGATTCGGCGGCTGCCGGTGAGTGGTGACGATGTGATGGCGACCGGTTTCGGCGAGCTCAAAATTTTTTCGGGCAGCGCTCATGTGGAACTAGCCAAGGAAATTGGCGACGTCCTGAGCGTGCCGCTCGGGCAGGCGCGGCTGCGGCGGTTTCCGGATACCGAGGTTTCGTTCCAGATCGACGAGAACATCCGCGGCACCGACGTCTTCATTGTTCAGCCCACCTGTGCGACCCCCAACGGCTCCGTCGATCAGCACCTGATGGAATTGATGATCATGGTCGACGCGTTCCGCCGCTCGTCGGCGGCGCGCATCACCGCGGTCATCCCCTATTACGGCTACGCCCGGCAGGACCGCAAGGACAAGCCGCGCGTGCCGATCTCGGCGAAGCTCGTCGCCAACGTGCTGGTGGCCGCCGGCACCCATCGCGTGCTCACCATGGATCTGCACAAGGCGCAGATCCAGGGCTTCTTCGACCTGCCGGTCGATCACCTGTTCGCCGCGCCGGTCATCATCGATTACCTGTCACGGCAGTCGTACGAAAATCTGACCATCGTCGCGCCCGATGCGGGCGGCGCGGAGCGCGCGCGCGCCTACGCCAAGCGCCTCGATGCCGAGCTGGCCGTCATCGACAAACGCCGCTCGGACGATGGCACCGCCGAAGTCATGAACGTCATCGGCGACGTCCAGGGCCGCACCTGCATCATCCAGGACGACATCGTCGACACCGCCGGCACGATCACCAAGGCGGCGACGGCGCTCAAGAAGAACGGCGCGGCGCGGATCATCGCCTGCGCGGTGCACGGCGTGCTGTCCGGCCCGGCGCTCGACCGGATCGAGAAGTCGCCGATCGACGAGATGATCGTCACGAACACCATTCCTCAGGCCAAGACCCGCGAGCAGTGCGGCAAGATCGTCGTGCTGTCGGTGGCGCGGCTGCTCGGCCAGGCGATCAAGAGCATTCACGAAGAGACCTCGGTGTCGAGCCTCTTCGTTTAGAAGGACGTAGGGATTTATGGAAGCGATACTCGAAGCCACAGTCCGCGATTCATTCGGCAAGAACGAGGCGCGCCGCACCCGCCGCGAGGGCAAGGTGCCCGCCGTCGTCTATGGTGCGACGACCGACAGCGGCAGCCGCGACGCGACCGCGATTTCGGTCGAGCCGAAACCGCTGCTCCGCATCCTGCATTCGGAGTCGGGCGCGAACACGTTGATCTCGCTCAAGCTGGGCGGCGCGGGCGACACCAAGGTGCTGGTGAAGGCCTATCAGCTGGATCCGGTCACGCACGCGATTCTCCACGCGGATTTCTACCGCGTCGCGATGGATCGGGTCATCCGCGTCACGATTCCGATCGTGTCGAAGGGTGTGCCGCACGGCGTGAAGCAGCAGGGCGGCATCCTCGAGTTCATCCGCCGCGACATCGAGATCGAGTGCCTGCCGGGCGACATTCCGGAGAACGTCGAGATCGACGTGAGCGAGTTGATGCTGCATCAGGGCGTCCGCGTTCGCGAACTCGCGGTTAACCCGAAGTGGAAGCCGGTCACCGACGCCGACCTGATGGTGGTGCACGTCATCATGCCGAAGGCTGAAGAGGTCGCGGCGCCGGCCGAAGGGGCGGCGGCAGCCACGGCGGCTGCGCCAGCGGCGGCGGCGGAACCTGAGGTCATCAAGAAGGGCAAGAAGGAAGACGCCGACGCGGCGAAGGACGACAAGAAGAAGTAGTGAAAGCGATTGTCGGGCTTGGCAACCCCGGCCGCGAATACGCGGGCACCAGACACAACATCGGGTTTGCTGTCATCGACGCGCTGGGCCACCGCTGGGGAGGCCTGGCGTTCGAGAGCGGGCCCGTCGATGCGCTGATCGCGAAACGGCGCGGCGAGGAGCCGGTGCTCCTGGTCAAGCCGATGACGTTCATGAATGCGAGCGGCATGGCGGTCGGCGGCGTCCTGCGGTACTACAAGGTCGAGACGACGGATCTGCTGGTCGTCGTCGACGAGATCCAGCTCCCGCTCGGCAAGCTGCGGGCGCGGGTGCGCGGATCGGCGGGCGGCCACAATGGGCTCAAGTCGATCATCGCGCACCTCGGTCAGGAGTTCCCGCGGCTGCGGATCGGCGTCGGGCGCGGTGATGCCCGCCGCGATCTCGCCGATCACGTGCTGGCGAAGTTCGACAGAGACGAAGCCGCGGAGGTCGAGCGCATGACCGGGCGCGCGGCCGATGCGGCGGAAACGTTCATCGCGTCGGGGATCGAGGCGGTGATGAACGAGTACAACGGCGGCGATCCGAAAACAAGCGAATAGCCCCGAGCGAGCGCGCACATGGCGCCGCGAGTTGAGGGGCCCCTTGCCACCGATTGGTGGCCGCTGTCGCAGAACCTGGCACCGGGCACTTGGAACCAGCACCTGGAACCTTGAACCTGGCACCTGGAACCCGCGAAGCGTCCTGAAGGAGCAGGCATATGTCAGTTCGACAGTACGAGCTCGTCTACATTCTTCCCCCTGAAACCACCGAGCAGCAGGCGGCCGAACTGCACGAGCAGATCGCGGCGGTCGTGTCGCGCATGCACGGGCAGATCGAGAAGACCGAGAACTGGGGCCGCCGCAAGCTGGCCTACGAGATCGGCAAGTTCAAGGAGGGCGTCTACGTCCTCGAAGTCATCAACGGCGGCGGCGAGCTGATGAAGGAGCTCGATCGCCGGCTGCGCGTGCTCGACCAGGTGATCCGTCACCTGATCGTGCGCGTGGACGAGGAGAAAAAGGTCGTCGACCGCACGCGGACCAAGCGTCAGAGCGAGTCCGAGCGGCGTCGCGTCAAGCGCGGTCTGCCGCCGCAGCGCCAGCCGGGTGAAGGGCGCTCGCAGGACAACGAGGACGCCGATGACGACCGCTTTGATGGAGTAGAGGTGTAGTCATGCCATTCGGACAAGGACGATCGGGCGGCGGCCGCGGCCGCAGCAGCGACAAGAAGGACAAGGACAAGCAGCAGGGACAGCGCCGGCCGATGTTCCGGCGCCGCAAGGTCTGTAAGTTCTGCGCCGACAAGATCGACGACATCAACTACAAGGACGTCAAGCTCCTGGGACCCTTCGTGCCGGAGCGCGGCAAGATCCTGCCGCGGCGCATTTCGGGCACCTGCGCGATGCACCAGCGCAAGCTGCAGACCGCGATCAAGCGGGCGCGTCAGCTGGCGTTGATTCCTTATGTGACGGACTGAACATTGCAAAATGCACATTGCAAAATGCAAATTTGCAATCTGCAACGTGCAATTCGCAATTGAGGATTTATGGAAGTCATTTTGAGAGAACACGTGGACAACCTCGGCCGCCGCGGTGAGGTCGTCAAGGTCGCCGACGGCTTCGCGCGCAACTACCTGCTGCCGCGCAAGCTGGCGCTCGTCGCCACCGACGGCAACAAGAAGCAGATCGAGCGCGAGCGCGCCAAGTTCGAGGCCAAGGAGGCCGAGGAACGCAAGGTCCTCGACGCGCTGGCCGAAAAGCTGAACGCGGTCGAGATCACCATCGCGCGCCGCGTCGGCGATACCGAAGCGCTCTACGGCTCGGTGACCGCCGCCGACATCACCGACGCGTTGAAGGCCAAGGGCTTCGACGTCGATCGCCGCAAGCTGCAGCTCGCCGAGCCCATCAAGAAGGTTGGCGAGACGATGGTGCCGGTGAAGTTGAGCCGCGACATCGTCGCGAAGGTCAAGGTCAGCGTCGTCCCCGAGACCAAGGCCGAATAACCCGTTCGGTCAGCGGATTCTGAAGAGCGGCCGGAGAATATTTTTCTCCGGCCGTTTTTCTTTGATCTAGACTCTCACTTCCTCTTTCTTTTCTGTTCCCATGCCAGACGCCGCCGTCGCCGAACGCACGCTGCCGCACAATCTCGAGGCGGAGCGCTCGGTGCTCGGCGCGATCCTCCTGCACAACGACGCCTTCAACCTGGCCGCCGAGGTGATCGATTCCGGCGATTTCTACCGCGACGCGCATCGCCGGATTTTCGACAAGATGGTCAAGCTCGCCGAGCACAACGAGGCGATCGACCTGATCACGCTCAAGGAAGAGTTGAACCGTTCGGGCGATCTCGACGAGGTCGGTGGTCCGTCGTATATCGCCGCGCTCGTCGACGGCGTGCCGCGGTCGACCAACATCGAGCACTACGCGCGGATCATCAAGGAGAAGGCCACGCTGCGGCGGCTGATTTTTTCAGCCAACAAGATCCTGACGACGGCCTACGACGCTGAGGAAGATGCCGACGTCATCCTCGATCAGGCCGAACATTCGATCTTCGCGATCGCCGACGACAAGGTCAGCGACGGCTTCGTCGCGCTCAAGGATCTGGCGCAGTCGAGCCTCGACACGATCGAGAAGCTGCATGCGCGCAAGGAACTGATTACCGGCGTGCCGACCGGCTTCACCGACCTCGACGAAATGACCTCCGGGCTCCAGCCCTCGGACCTGATCATCGTCGCCGCCCGCCCGTCGATGGGGAAGACCAGCCTGGTCATGAACATCGCGCAGCACGTCGGCACCAAGACCGACATGACGGTCGGCGTGTTCAGCCTCGAAATGTCGAAGGAGCAGCTGTTCCTGCGCATGTTGACCGCCGAAGCGCGGATTGACGCGCACCGGCTGCGCGGCGGCTTTCTCGGCGAACGCGACTGGGGCAAGCTGTCGCAGGCGATCGGAACGCTCAGCGAGGCCAAGATCTTCATCGACGACACGGCGTCGATCGGCGTGCTCGAGATGCGCGCCAAGTGCCGCCGGCTCGCCTCGCAGCATGGGCTGCACCTGATCATCATCGATTACATTCAACTGATGCAGGGCCGCGGCAAGTTCGAGAACCGGACGCTCGAGCTGGCGTCGATTTCCCGCTCGTTGAAGGGGCTGGCCAAGGAACTGCACGTCCCGATCGTCGTGCTCTCGCAGCTCAGTCGCGCGCCCGAGTCGCGGTCCGACCATCGGCCGCAGTTGTCGGACCTGCGCGAATCCGGAGCGTTGGAGCAGGACGCGGACGTCGTGGCGTTCATCTATCGCGAAGAGCAGTACGCCGACAAGAGCCAGCCGCCGACCGACGCGCAGGGCACCGCCGAAATCATCATCGGCAAACAGCGGAACGGTCCGACCGGGGTCGTCAAGCTCGCGTTCATCCGCGAGTTCACCCGCTTCGAGAATCTGGCGGCCGGCAACTAGCCGTCCAGCCGAGTGTCATGATTCGACCGACGACCGCCCGCATCGACCTCGACGCGGTCAAGTCCAACTATCGCCACCTCGTCGACTTTCTCACCCGCGAGCGCGGCGAGCGCCCGCCGGGCGTCATCGCGGTCGTGAAGGCGAACGCCTACGGACATGGCGCCGCGCCGGTGGCGCGCGCGCTCGAGGACGCCGGCGCGGATCTGCTCGCCTGTGCCGACATCGAAGAAGGCCTGGCGCTGCGCGCCGCCGGCGTGCGCGCGGAAATTCTCGTCTTCGGAGCGCTGAGCGTGAGCGATCTGGACGGGCTCTTCGAGGGCGACCTGACCCCGACGATCTCGACCCCGGGCGCGGCGCGGGCGGTTCAGGCCGCCGCCGCGAAATACAAACGCACGCTGCGCTATCACCTGAAGATCGACACCGGGATGAATCGTCTCGGCTTCCGGTTCGACAATCTGCAGAGAACGCTGCCGGAACTGTTCGCCAGCGACAACCTCGAGCTCGACGCGGTCTACACGCATTTCGCCACCGCCGACGTTCCCGATTCGCCGCTCTTCGAAACGCAGCGCCGCCGCTTCGACCGGGTGCTGGCGGCGATCGAGGCGCTCGGCGGTAGGCCGCGCTATCGGCACGCCGCCAATAGCGCCGCGACGCTGCGCGATGCGCGCGTGTGGTTCGAACGGGTCCGGCCGGGACTGTTGCTGTACGGGATTGTGCCGCCGCCGCTCGCGTCCACCGTGCCGCTCGTCCCGGTCATGACGCTCGTCAGCCGCGTCGTCGCGGTGAAAGGCATGCGTCCGGGTGAATCGGCCGGGTATGGCGCGCGCTTTACGACGGAGCGGCCATCACACATCGCGATCGTTCCGGCGGGATACGCCGACGGGCTCGATTGCCGGCTGGCGGGCCGCGGCGTGGTGCTGATTCGCGGCCGGCGCGTTCCGATCATCGGTTCGGTCTGCATGGACATGCTGATGGTCGACGTCACGGGGATGGACGTGTCGCCCGGCGACGAGGTCGTCCTCATCGGATCGCAGGGCGACGATCGCATCGACGCGCGGGAGATGGCCGCGTCGATCGGGACGATTCCGTGGGAGATCGTCTGCCGCGTTGGCTCGCGGATTGAAAGAGTCTACGAGCGGTGAGCAAACGCGCCGCCACGGTCTTCGTCTGCCAGGAGTGCGGCGCCCAGTCGCCGAAGTGGCTCGGCCGCTGCTCGGACTGCGGGGCCTGGAACTCGTTCGTCGAGGAGCGTCCGAACGAGTCGCTTCCGGCCGCGGCGGCGAGCGGACACCGGTATGCGTCGGCGTCCAACGCGACGACCGCGCGCTTGTACTCGGAGATTGAGCTCGAGCAACAGCCGCGGATCAGCACCGGCATCGGCGAGTTCGATCGTGTGCTCGGCGGCGGCATCGTGCCCGGGTCGCTGGTCCTTCTCGGCGGGGAACCCGGTATCGGCAAATCGACGCTGCTCCTCCAGGCGGCCGCCAACATGGCGCGCACCATTGGTCCGGTGTTGTACAGCTCCGGAGAGGAGTCCGAACACCAGATCAAGGGCCGCGGCGAACGGCTCGCGGTCGGCAATGCGCCGCTGTATTTGCTCGCCGAAACCTGTCTCGAACGGATTCTCGAGGAAATTGCCCGCGTCAAGCCGGCGCTCGTGATTGTCGATTCGATTCAAACCGTCTTCTCGCTGAAGTTCCAGTCCGCGCCCGGCAGCATCGGCCAGGTGCGCGAGGCGGCGACGCAGCTGCTGTTCATGGCAAAAGGGCAGAACATTCCGACACTGCTCGTCGGCCACGTCACGAAGGACGGCAGTCTCGCCGGACCGAAGGCGCTCGAACACGTTGTCGACACGGTGCTCTACTTCGAGGGCGAGCGCCATCACTCCCACCGCGTCGTACGCGCGGTCAAGAACCGGTTTGGCGCCGTCAGCGAACTGGGGGTCTTCGAGATGTCGTCGACGGGCCTCAAGCCGGTGCCGAATCCGTCGAAGCTGTTTCTCGCTGAACGTCCGGCCAATGCGCCCGGCTCGGCCGTCCTCTGTTCGGTGGAAGGATCGCGGCCGATCCTCGTCGAGGTCCAGGCGCTCGTGAGCACGAGCAGTTACGGCAACGCGCGCCGCATGGCAAGCGGTGTCGATCCGCAGCGGCTCTCGCTGCTGCTGGCGGTGCTCGAAAAGCGTGCCGGGCTGAATCTCATTGGCGACGATGTGTTCGTGAATATCGCCGGCGGCATGACGGTGGATGAGCCGGCATCGGACCTGGCGGTGCTGGCCGCGATCGCGTCGAGCGTCCGCAACCGCGTGATCCCGCCAACCACCGCCATGTTCGGCGAAGTCGGCCTGGCCGGCGAGATCCGCGGCATCGCGCAGTCCACCCTCCGCCTGCGCGAAGCGGCGCAAATGGGATTTGTCCGCTGCATCCTGCCGGAGGCGAACATCGATCCCACCGACCGCGACGGTCGCCTGGAACTCGTAGGCGTCCGAACGGTCGGCGAAGCCCTCGACGCGCTCCTGTAGGGCGGTGCGTGGTGCGGAGCGCAGGGTGCACGGTGCTGGTGCGAGGGTGCACCGTGACAAGGTGCCTAGTGCGCGCGCGCCGCGCCATTGTTGTCCGCGGCGCGTCGCGCGCACATCGCACCCCGCACCGGGCACCAGGCACCAGCACCCTGCACCGTGCACGGTGCACCTCGCACCGTGGTAAGGTTGGGCCTTTATAGCGGGGTCCCTTATGGCCTGGTTTGCGCTCGCGAGAGTGCTGATCGTTGTCGCGGTGGCGTACGCCGCGGCGCTGCTCCGCCCTCTTCCGCTCGGTGTCGGTTTCAATGTCGCGTTTGCAGTCGTGCTCTCGGCGCTCGTGGTCGCATTCGAAACCCGCGTGCGCGAAAGCGCGCCGACGCGTGTGCTGGGCGCGCTCATCGGCGGTGTGATCGGCCTCGGGATCGCGCGGCTCATCGAATCGGGTCTGTTCTGGGCCGATTCGACCAACGTCCGGGTCGAGTTTCTCAACAGTTTTCTGCTCATCGTGCTGCCGTATCTCGGGCTGATGATTGGCGCCCGGAACGGCGAATGGCTCGAGCCGGCCCGCCTGATTGGCCTGTTTCAAGCCGCCGGCCCGCAGCGCCGCTACAAGATTCTCGATACGAGCGTCATCATCGACGGGCGCATTGCCGACGTCTGCGACACCGGCTTTCTCGACGGCGCGCTGGTGATTCCGCAGTTCGTCCTCAAGGAACTGCAGCTCGTCGCCGATTCCGCCGATTCGCTGAAGCGCAACCGCGGCCGCCGCGGCCTCGACATCCTGCAGCGGATTCAGAAGATGTCCGGCGTCGAGGTGGTCATTTCGGATGTCGACTTTCCCGAGGTGCGTGAAGTCGATCTGAAGCTGATCGAACTGGCGCGCACGCTGCAGGGCAAGATCGTGACGAACGACTTCAATCTGAACAAAGTCGCGCAGCTCCGCGGCGTCGAGGTCCTCAACGTCAACGAACTGGCCAATTCGCTCAAACCGGTCGTGCTCCCCGGCGAGCTGATGAAGGTGTTCATCCTCAAGGAAGGCAAGGAGTACAACCAGGGTGTCGCCTATCTCGACGACGGGACGATGGTGGTGGTGGACAACGCGCGCAAGATGATCAGCAAAACCATCGACATCGTCGTCACCAGCGTGCTGCAGACCACCGCCGGCAAGATGATTTTCGGCCGTTACATCGAGCCGGGCATGGCGCAGCAGGCGGCGAGCGCGCAGGCCGCGCCCGAGCGTGCGAAGGCGGCCCCGGCGGCGCCGTCGGTGGCTCCCGCCGCCGCCCCGCAGAGCTGACGTAAATTTCTTGGAGCTCTCCCGGTTTCACTGGTGGCGGACTGTCTTTTTCCTGATCCCCGCCATCAGTGTCTACACGATCGTCCTCGGCGCGGCCTCGATTGTCTCGAGTCTGTGGGACACGCGCGGCTATTTCGCCCATCGTTGCGCGCGGGCGTGGTCGTGGCTGATCCTCAAGACCACGGGTGTGCGCGTGGCCGTCGAGGGGCTGGACCGCGTGACGCGCGGGCAGACCTACGTGTTCGTGTCGAATCACCAAAGCATTTACGACACGCCGGTGTTGTTCTGGTCGCTGCCGTTTCAGCTGCGGATCATTGCCAAGGAATCGCTCGCGAAGTTTCCCGTGCTCGGCTGGCATTTGAAGCGCGGTCGTCACTTGTTCGTGGACCGGCAGCACCCCGATCACGTCGGGATTCTGAACCGCTGGCGGGCACTGATTTCCGAGGGACTGTCGCTGATCATCTACGCCGAGGGAACGCGCAGCGCCGACGGCCGCGTCGCGCGCTTCAAGGCCGGCAGCTTTCTGTTGGCGATCGAAGCCGGCTTGCCGATCGTTCCGGTCGCCGTCATCGGGACGCGCGCGGTGATGCCGAAGGGCCGGCTGCGCACCGAACCGTCAGACGTGCTGCTGGTCGTCCACGATCCGATTCCGGCGCCGGCGATCGCAAACCCGACCGTCCGCGACGCCAAACGGTTCGCGGATCAAGCGCAAGCCGTCGTCGCTGCAACCGTTGCCGCACGCCAACCAGCGTATCGCGTGCCGAGCTAGCGTCCGTGCCATCGGGCTGAAGCCGTCCTTCGATGCACTCAGGACGGCCCTGAGTTCCATCGAAGGCCGGACGCCACCGCGGCCCCTAGTCCCCAGTCTCTAGTCCCCAGTCCCCAGTCCCTAGTCCCCAGCCCCCAGCCCTTATAGAATCAACGATCTTGTCCACTCCGCACTTCGTGTCCGCGATCATCGCCGCCGGAGGGCGCGGGCGCCGCTTTGGCGGGACGGTGCCCAAGCAGCTCGTCTCGGTCAACGGGCGGTCCGTCCTCGAGCGGAGCGTCGCGCTGTTTCTCGAGCACCCGGAAGTCCACGAACTCGTCGTGGCGCTGCCGCCCGAGACGGTCGGCGATCCGCCACCGTATCTGGTGGCGACGCCGAAGACGGTGCGTGTGGTGGCCGGTGGGGAACGCCGCCAGGATTCGGTGCTGAACGCGTTTCGCGCCGTCAGCGATCGATCGGATTTGGTCGTCATCCACGATGCGGCGCGCCCGTTCGCGAGCGCTGAGCTCGTGTCGCGGACGATTGCCGCCGCGTTCGAAGCGGGCGCGGCGCTGGCCGCGCTGCCGGCGAGCGACACCGTGAAGCAGGCGGGTCCGCTGATCGACGGCGGCCCCTTTGTGGCCGGGACGCTGCCGCGCGAGTCGATCTATCTGGCCCAGACGCCGCAGGCGTTTCGTCGCGCGGTGCTCAGAGAGGCGCTGGCGTTCAGCGCGACCGGTGTGGACGTGACCGACGAAGCCACGCTGGCCGAGCGCGCCGGGTATCCGGTTCGCCTGGTGACCGGCGAGCCGGCCAACATCAAGCTGACCAATCCGGAGGATTTGAACGTGGCGCAGTCGATCGCGCGATCGCACGCGCCGGGGCCGGCGCGTACCGGGCGGGCCGGCACCGGCTACGACTTGCACCGGCTGGTGACGGGGCGGCCGCTCATTCTGGGCGGCGTCACGATTCCCGCCGAGCGCGGCGCGCTGGGGCACTCCGATGCGGATGTCGTCTGTCACGCCGTGACCGACGCGATTCTCGGCGCCGTCGGCCTTGGCGACATCGGCCGTCACTTTCCAGATTCCGATCCGCGCTGGAAAGGCGCGTCGAGTCTCGACCTGCTGGCGCGCGCCACCGCGCTCGTCGCCGAGCACGGCTACCAGGTGGGCAACGTCGACGTGACCGTGATTCTGGAGGCGCCCAAGATCAAGGGCTACATCGAGCCGATGCGCGCCCATCTCGCCAAGGTCCTGGGTGTCGAGATCGAGCGCGTGAGTATCAAGGGCAAGACCAACGAAGGCATGGACGCCATCGGCCGCGGCGAAGCGATTGCCGCGCACGCCGTGGCGCTCTTACGTTCGCGCACCTAGAACCCAGCATTTAGCACCTAGAACCTAGGACCAAAACCAGCCCATGCGTTTGCGTTTTGCCCCCAGTCCCACCGGTCAGCTGCACGTCGGCAACGTGCGGACGGCCATCTTCAACTGGCTCCTGGCGCGCGGCCATGGCGGTACGTTCATCCTGCGGATTGAAGACACCGACGCCGAGCGTTCGACGCTCGAATCCGAGGCCAGCATCGTGCGCGACTTGCGCTGGCTGGGGATCGACTGGGACGAGGGGCCGGATATCGGCGGGGCGCGGGGACCGTACCGGCAATCCGAGCGTCTACACTTATACACCTCGTACGCGAACGAGCTGCTCGCGGCCGGCCGGGCGTATCACTGCTTCTGTTCCGTAGAAAAACTCGATGCCGAGCGGCGCGCGGCTGTCGCCGCCGGCCGTCCGGCGCTCTATGCCGGTACCTGCCGCGGACTGACCGCGGCTGAAGCCGACGCGCGCATCGCTGGCGGCGCGCGGCCGGCGATCCGCTTCCGGGTCGAAAGCGATCGGGAGGTCGTCTTCATCGACGGCGTCCGCGGCGAAGTGCGGTTTCACACCAGCGTCATCGGCGATCCGATCATCGTCCGTGCCGACGGCATGCCGGCGTACAACTTCGCGGTGGTCGTCGATGATGGGCTGATGGCGGTGACGCATGTGATTCGCGGCGAGGATCACATTTCGAACACGCCGCGCCAGCTGTTGATGTACGAGGCGCTCGGTTTCGCGCCGCCGTCGTTTGCGCACCTCGCGATGGTCATGGGGCCGGATCACACGCCGCTCTCGAAGCGTCACGGCGTGACCTCGGTCGCGGAGTTCCGTGACAAAGGCTATCTGCCGGAGGCGCTGATCAACTATCTGGCGCTCATCGGCTGGTCGCCCGGGGGCGGCGACGAACTGCTGCCGGTGGACGAACTGGCCCGCCGCTTCTCGCTGGACGGCGTGGTGTCGAGCGCCGGTGTGTTCGATGAGGAGAAGCTGGCGTGGGTGAATCGCCACTACCTGAAACTGGCCGCTCCGGAGCGCCTGGCGGAACTGTCGTTGCCGTTTTTTCAGCGCGCCGGCATCACGTTGACACCGTCGGACCAAGGGCTGACGTTCCTGGCGTCGGTGTTGCCGATTGCGTCCGAGTCGGTCGATCGCCTGGATCACGTTCCGGGGCGGCTGGCATTCCTGTTTCAGTACGCGCCGGCGATGACGTTGAGCGACGCGGCGATTCGCGACGAAATGCGGGCGGTGGGAGCCCGGGCCGTGGTCCGGGCGCTGGCCGAGGAACTGGCCGCGGCGCCGCGGCTGGATCGCGAGCGGTTCAGGGCCGTCGCCAATGAGGTCAAGAAGCGGACCGGACAAAAGGCGCGGGCGCTGTTTCATCCGATTCGCGTGGCGCTGACGGGACGCGCGGAAGGACCGGAGCTCGATCTCTCGGTGCCGGCAATCGATCGTGGAGCGGAACTGCCGGCGGCGGCCGGCCTGCCGCCAATCCTGGGCTGCCGCGAGCGCGCGGCGCTGTTTGCCGCAGCGCTCGAAGCGTTGGAGTAGGAACGCCGTGCATTGCGCACTTCGCACCGCGCCCGCCCTTGCGCCCTTGCACCCGGCACTGCGCACGCCGCACAGCACGGTGCGCCCTGCACGTTGCACCGCGCACTGGTTGTGACATGCCGGTGATCTACGGCGTCAACCCCGTGCTCGAGTCGTTGAAGACCGGGCGCGTGCGCGCCGTCCGGGTCGCCGAACGGACCAATGCGCGCGTGGCCGAATTGATTGCCATCGCGGAGCGCGCCGGCGTTGCGGTGAAGCGCGTGTCGGCGAATGAGCTCGATCGCGCCACGCGCGGCGCGGTCCATCAAGGCGTGGTGGCAGACGTTGCCGGGCGAGAGCAGTTTGATGTCCCGGGCCTGGTCAACGGTGCCGCGGGCGTGCCACTTTTGGTCGTTCTGGACGGCATCGAGGATCCGCACAACGTCGGGGCGATCCTGCGAACGGTTGATGCCGCAGGAGGCGACGGCGTGATTCGCCAGTCGCGGCACGCGGCGGCGCTCGACGGGGCAGCGGCCAAGGCCTCGGCGGGGGCCCTGTCGCACGTGCGGGTGGCCGATGTGGTCAACATCGCGCGGGCGCTCGAAGAATTGAAGGAGGCCGGCGTCTGGACCGTCGGCCTTTCGGGATCTTCAGATAAACGTTTGACTGATATAGACTTGACGATCCCAACGGCGTTTGTGCTGGGGGCCGAGGGGACTGGGTTGCGACGGCTGGTGCGCGAACGTTGCGACTGGCTGGCGGCGATTCCGATGCGTGGTCACGTTCAAAGCTTGAACGTGTCGGTGGCGGCGGGGATTGCGCTGTTCGAGGCGGTCCGGCAGCGAAGCTCAGCCGGATAGGCCGCCAATCGTCTGACCGGCCGTGCCTTGCGTGCGTGGCACAGGACGTGCTAAAGTGCCACTTTTGTTTTGGCTGGCGTAGCTCAGGCCGGTAGAGCAGCTGATTTGTAATCAGCAGGTCGGGGGTTCGAATCCCTTCGCCAGCTCCATCTGAGCACCAAAAAGCCGCAGGCGCGGAACTATCGGGCAGACCGGGAACACACACAGCGAACGCACGGATTCCAAACACACACAGTTTGGCGAGGTAGCGAAGCGGTCAAACGCAGCAGACTGTAAATCTGTCGCCCTAGCGGCTTCGAAGGTTCGAGTCCTTCCCTCGCCACCAACTTGGGCACGAAAGCGCGAGAGGGATTTGCGGGAGTAACTCAGTGGTAGAGTCACAGCCTT
>CAZOAZ010000004.1:0-183489 GCA_964577955.1 uncultured Bifidobacterium sp.
GCGACCTTGCCAAGGTCGAAGTCGCGGGTTCGAATCCCGTTTCCCGCTCCAACTTTTCGCCTCACTAGCACGCGAAGAACTGTCGCGCCGTAGCTCCGAGCGAGCCGCCAGGAGGTGCGCGGCGAGTCGAGGAGCGGATCGGGCATCCGCGCGACCCTCGCGTCCTCATCGCCCGGTCGGCGCCGTCGCCAAGTGGTAAGGCAGAGGTCTGCAAAACCTCCACCCCCGGTTCAAATCCGGGCGGCGCCTCCAATTTTTCTCGCGTCTCACCCTTCGATGTGAACACGGCGCCCAGCCATCGACTCCTGGCATAAAAGACCAGCGCCTCACAGGCGTCGCTGTCTCGCCAACGCCGGGCGGCAGCTTTGACTCGCTGAAGCGAATCCGATTACGATGCCCTCGCGTTAAAGGACGCATCCGTCCGCGGAAAGGGCAGAAGCCCACCTGTCCACAGCAAGTTTCGCGAACCTTCTTTCAGCCCGATGTGCGGACAGCGGGCGCTTCGATGAAAGGAGGTCGCTATGTCGACTGATCCCCAAGGCGCGCCGCGCCCACTTCCCGAGCGTCCCAATCTCCGTCACCTGAAAGACCAGGCGAAAGACCTGCTGAAGACTGGCATCGCCACGTCGGCCGCGGCGGCGCAGTTTCAGATTGCGCGGCTGTACGGCTTCGCCAGCTGGCCGAAGCTAAAGGCCTATGTAGAGTCGCTCGGCGAAATCGGGCACCTCAAGCAGGCGATTGATCAGAATGATCTCGACCGTGTGAAGACGATGATGGCGAGCAACCCAGACCTTCACCGCGCCCCACTTGGCTACGGAAAGGATGGGCCGCTCACCTGGGTTGCCGAATGTCGCGTGCCATTGGGGCCGCCCACTCCAGCCAGGCTGGCGATGGCGAAGTGGATGATCGACAACGGCTCGGACGTGCACCAGGGCGGGGATGGGCCGTTGATGCGCGCGGTACTGCAGGAGCGCATTCCGATGATGGAGTTGCTCGTCGCACACGGCGCCAACGTGAACGCCGAGTGGCACGGCGAGTATCCCATCATCTATGCTGCGTGCGAGGCCATCGACCCGGTGGCGCTCAAGTGGCTCTTGGAACATGGCGCCAATCCGAACTGCGATAACCTGACGCGAACGTACCCTGGCACCGCGCTCGACTACGTGATCGGGTCCTACGTCAGATCCTCGGAACTGCGCGCGTGCATCGACATCCTGGCTGAAGCCGGTTGTCGCACCAAATGTCCGGACCCGGTGCTGGACGTCCTCCGCGGCGACATCGATCGCCTGGTCCAGCGGCTCGATGCCTTTCCGGCACTCGTCCACGAACGGTTCCCGACACTGGACTTCGGCGCAACCGGAGCGCGCATGTTGACGCTTCGCGGCGCGACCCTTCTGCACGTGGCGGCGGAGTACCGCAACGTCGACGCCATGGCATTGCTGTTCGCGCGCGGCGCTGACGCCAACGCGCGCGCGACACTCGCCGAGACAGGAGTCGGCGGACAGACGCCCCTGTTTCACGCCGTCACCCAAAACGACGACGGCGGGTTGCCAGCCGTGCGACTCCTGCTCGAGCACGGGGCCGATCTCTCCGTGCGAGCCAAGGTCCCCGGCCACTATGAGCGGCTTGACGAGGTGCTGGACTGCACGCCATTGGGCTACGCACGACGTTTCGTCGACGAGCCTTGCCGTTCTGACAAGGTGCGTACTGTCGCCTTCTTGAGCGAACAAGGGGCTGTCGAGTGAGCCGCTCCTAGCCGAGTCTCACATAGTGGCGCTGCAATCCACGGGTTTGAGGATTTCCGTTGTCAAGGACGGTCAGGACGAAATGGTTCCTGTCGATCCACCTGATTGAGGCACTTGACGGAGGTCCTGACGGAGATCGTTCGTAGATGACGCCGTCAGAGTATGTCCACGTCGTATCCGCGGCTGCGACGCCGCGCGCACTCGTGAACGTATAGCTGGAGGTGCCGTTCGGCCAACTGAGACACGTCGCGAATTCGTTCGGGATTCTTGTTGCCCGGACGGCCTGCAACACCTCCACCCCCGGTTCAAATCCGGGCGGCGCCGCCAATCTTCTGGGGCTGTTGTTTCCGAGTCCGTTTGGCTGAACGAAGTCGCCTGAATCGCGGCCCTTGCCAGCTGGCGAAGCCGTGGCAGAACGGGCCGACGCCGACTGAAATTCAACAACCTCAGTTCACACAACGCCTTAGAAATATGTGAAAAACTGGGCAGTCGTGGGCATCGTTCATGCTTCTTAGTGACGAACCCCGCCGTTCGCAGATTCGACGTCACTCAGGAGGCTGAATGAACTTTCGTTTTGTCAGGGGCACTGCCTTGTGCGCTCTGCTCGTTGGTGCTGCCGCTTCGCCCGCGGTTGCCGCTCCGCTTTACTTCAACGGGTTCGAAACTAACACCGCCGGTTGGAACGCCTTCGGCCCACCCTTCGATGCGACTCGCGTGGCATCAGGCACGAACGGAATCACGTCAGCGACCGGAGCGTTTCACGCCGAGAGCAGCGCGTCGGGATCGGCCGGCAACTGGGGTGGCTATAACTACGGTGCCGGCAACAACGTGGCGACATCGTTCATCGAGTACGTGACCTCCATCGATATTTTCCTGAACGTCGACGGCGGCTGGGCCAACGACACGCGGTTTGATTGGGACTCCGCCGTGAGCAACTCCGCCGGCGGGTTTGGGCGTGACTTCATCTTCAACGCCGGGTTTTACAACGATCTCACGGGCCCCGGTGCCGGAACGAACCGCTTCGTCATCAGCGCCAGCAACAATTCGTCGCCGGGTAGTGCCTTCCCGAAGAACCCGGCCCGGGATCCGTTCGCGATTTCGTCGACTGGCTGGTACACCTTCGAGCATCATTTCTATGACAACGGTGGCGTCCTGGCCGTCGACTTGAGCATTCTCGACGCTGGAAGCTCGCTCCTCCACAGCTGGACCCTCAGCGACCCGACCGATCTCATCGGCCTCATCGGCGGGAATCGCTACGGATGGTTTACCGATCAAGATTTCAGCGTACTCGCGTTCGACAACACCAGCTTGACCACCGTTGACGCCGCAGCCGTGCCGGAGCCGGCAACGTTGACGCTGATGGGCATCGGACTCGCCGCTGCTGTCCGCCGCCGCCGCGCCCGCGCCTGATCTCGACGCACCAATCGTAGGCGGTCCGGTTTCCGAATTTGGGTGACCGGACCGCCTGCGCGCTTCTCCCGCGCGCTTCACTCCACGCGATTCCAGCAACTGCCCCTCAGGCAACAGTGCGATTGCAGAGCGTTGGCTGCTCGCGCTCGAATTCGCACGACTGTGGTCAGGAAGGTTTGGGCCCTGGCGCACGAAAGCTGGCCCGCGTGATCGGTTCAGGGACCGAGCCTCGCGTAGTGACGCTGCAATCCCCGCGTTTGTGGATTTCCGTTGTCAAGGACGGTCAGGACGAAATGGTTCCTGTCGATCCACCTGATTGAGGCACTTGACGGAGGTCCTGACGGAGATCGTTCGTAGATGACGCCGTCAGAGTATGTCCATGTCGTATCCGCGGCGGCGATACCTCGAGCGCTGGTGAAGGTGTAGCTGGACGTGCCGTTCGGCCACACGTGCCAGATGATCTCAACAGGAAGGCCGAGTTCGACCACGTTGGCCTTCCAGCTCCCGACCAACTGGGACACCGTGTCAACCCTGGGTGGATCCGAATTCCTCGTATCACCGACGGCCGAAGATCCGGACGACGAGCCAGACGGCTGCGTCGGCGGCCGCGGTTCGTTCGTCGGCGAGGACGACGAGTCGCGGCTCGCGGCATACAACACGAGAAGGAGCAGCGCCGCGACGGTTCCTGCCGCGGCGAACATCCATGTCTTCCTCCGCGAGGAGGCTTGTTCAGCGTGAACCGGCGGCTGGTGCAGTCCGAGTGCCGCTTCGAGCGCTTTCACGAGCTTGTTGAAGCCCTCGTCCCAATCCTGTTCGGTGATTTCGAGCGCGTTGCGGCGGCACAGCGGCTGGAGCTCGGGCGGCAGCTCCTCCTCCCGCGGCATCTCGGCGCCTCCGACCAGCACCGGGAACACGCGCATCTTGCGTTCGAGCGCGTTGGCCAGTTCCTGACGAACCGTATCCTTCGGATCATCCAATCGGCGATGCCCGGATGCGTCTGTGATGTTGATCCAGTCTTTGCCGATGACGACGATGCAGGCGCCGGTCTGACCGAGAACCTGGGAGATGGCGTCCTTCCACTCCATGCCAGGCTCGAGCGACGCCACATCGCGAAAGACTTTGCCGGGGAACCGGGCAGCCAGCCGATCGTACAGACGGCCTGAATCGCCCCTGCTGTCACTTCGCCGGTAGTTGATGAAGATCCGGTCGTTCGCCATGCGAAGCCGTGTGCGGCCCCTCTTGGTCGGAAACGACTGTCGCGCGTTTGGTGAACGAGCGCAACCTCAGCAGCTGCTAATTACGTCGGGCGATGCCGCGAGGGAATGTCAGAACGTCCAGCCCTGGACGGCGAACAGCACGGCGAACGAGAGGAGGACCGCGGCGACGCCGACGGGTGTCACCCAGCGGCGCGGCAGATAGACGGCAGCCAGGAACCACACGGCTGCCGCCGCGAGGAGCGCCATGCCTCCGAGCCGATTGCCTTCGTGCCACGCCGCGTCCGAGGAGAGGGTTTCTTTGACTCGCACACCAAAGAGTGCGTTGCGCGGGAAGATGTTCGACATCGTCACAAGCGCGACCAGCATCAGCAAGACTGGCTCGCGGAAGGGACGCATTCGTGCTCGGACGTCATCCGGCGGCGCAGTGGCCATGTCGCCGCCAGGATACCGCATTGAGCTCGCTCCTCCGCATAGAATGGGCGCGTTCGAGTCACCACCATGGCAGCGAGCTGCCAAGGAGTTGGGCGATGCGCATGATGCGATCCGCGGACATCTGGCGAGCCGGCGTCGGCGCGTCGATCGCCGGGGCAGTGTTCTTGAGCTTGAGTGTTTGGGCGCGGGCGCAGTCGGACGGCGCGGGGCTCGCGCTCTCCACCGTCTCGACTCGGCCGGACATGGTGAGCGGCGACGATGTCCTGGTGCGGGTGACGGCGCCGGCCGCCACGCCACTTGCGCAAGTCCGCGTCACCGTTAACGGCCGGGACGTCACCGCCGCCTTTCGTGCTGACGCGTCGACGCACACGCTCCTGGGGATCGTGTCGGGCCTGAAGCCGGGCGCCAACGCGCTGGCCGCCACACTTCCCGGGCACGCGGCGAACAGCGCCGCCTCCTTGTCGGTCACCAATCATCCGATTTCGGGACCAGTGTTTTCCGGTCCGCACGAGCAGCCGTTCATGTGCGAGACCGAGAGCTTCAAACTTCCCGATGGCACGACGCTCGGGAAGGCGCTCGATGCGGACTGTTCGATTGCCCGTCGCGTCGATTACTACTACCGATCGCCAGGTGCCAAGACGCTCAAACCGTGGCCGGCCGCGTCCGCGCCAACCGATCTCGCACGCGTCACGACCAGCACCGGCGCCACGGTTCCCTACATCGTGCGCATCGAAACCGGCACGATCAATCGCGCGATCTATCAAGTCGCGATGCTGCACGATCCGGCGACGCCGGCACCCGATCCCTGGACGCGAAGCGCGGGCTGGAATCAGCGTTTGATCTACACGCACGGCGGCGGCTGCACCAACGGCTGGTACCGGCAAGGTGCCACGACCGGCGGCGTGGATGACGACGTGATGCTGCGGCAAGGCTATGCGGTCGCCTCGGCGTCGCTCAACGTGTTCGGCAACAACTGCAACGACCTGCTGGCGTCCGAAACCATGATGATGGTGAAGGAGCGCTTCGTCGAAGCCTACGGCGCGCCGCGCTTCACGATCGGCTGGGGTTGCTCGGGAGGCTCGTATCAACAACTGCAGACGGCGGACAACTATCCGGGCCTGCTGGACGGCATCATTCCGTGCCGGACGTTTCCCGACGTCGCCTTCGACACCGTGCCGGTGATCACCGATGCGCGGCTCTTGAATCGCTACTTCAGCGCCCCGGATTCGGCGAAGTTCTCCGACGCACAGAAGCAAGCCGTCACCGGCTTCGTCACGATGGCGACGATGGGGAACGTCGACAAGGGCAGCGCGGGGCGCATTCAGGTCCTCGAGTTCTGTCCGCCGGCGCTCCCGGCCGCGCTTCGCTACCACCCGACTACGAATCCGAAGGGTGCGCGCTGTGAAATCTACGACCACACGGTCAATGTTTACGGTCGCGATCCCAAGACCGGCTTCGCCAGGCGACCGCTCGACAACGTCGGTGTCCAATACGGCCTGGCGGCGCTGAACGCCGGCGTCATCAGCGTCGATCAGTTCATCGATCTGAACGGCCGCATTGGCGGCTTCGACAACGACGGCAACGTTGCGGCCACGCGATCGGTCGGGGATGTTGAGGCGATTCGCGCCGCGTATCGGACCGGCCGTTTTACGAGCACTGGCGGTGGACTCGCCTCGACGCCGATCATCGACTACCGCAACTACCTCGACGATCAGGAAGACGGCGACGTGCACTTGCGCTATCACTCGTTCGCGCTGCGCGACCGGCTGATGAAGGCCAACCGTCGCGCCGACAATCACGTGATGCTGGTGGAGGATGGCCGCGGCGGCACGTCGGCCAGTCCGGTCTACGCCCAGACGATCACGCAGATGGATCGCTGGCTGACCAAGCTGTCAGAGGATTCTTCGAAGGATGCGCAGATTGTGAAGGTCGTCCGCGCCAAGCCGGCGGATCTGAGTGATGCGTGCTGGAGTCGTGATCCGGTGCCGCAGCGGATCGCCGAGCCACAGTCTCGCGACACCTCGACGCGCTGCGGTCAGCTCTATCCGACCGGGACCTTTCCGCGAGAGATCGCCGGCGCTTCGGTGGGCGGCGAAGTGATCAAGTGTCAGCTGAAGCCGGTCGCCCCGTCCGACTACAAGGTGACGCTGTCGGCCGAACAGGTCGCGAAACTGAAGAAGACGTTCCCTGACGGTGTCTGCGACTGGACGAAACCCGGCGTCGGGCAGCAGCCTCTGAGCGGAACGTGGCTCACGTTCCGCTGAGTTGGTGGACATTCGCGTCCGATTCCGCGCGATCCTTCGCGCGAGTGCGTAACTCGACATTCGGGAACTTGAATCAAGAAGTGTGCGGCGCCGCGCATTGAGAGGTTTGTCGAAAAGCGGCCGATACACTGGCCATGTTGAGTTACTCCGCGGCAGGAGTACGTTCGTGGCTCCTCGTGGCTGTCTGCTGCTCGGCCCTTGTGACGCTCGCCTGCGACGAACCGCTCTCGCAGCTCGCCGGCCCGACGCCTGACCTTCAGCCGACCTTCTCCAGCGTTCAAGCGCAGATCTTCGAATCGACCGATTCAGCGGGACGCCGCGCCTGCATCACCTGTCACACCAGCGTGGGAAGAAATCCCGCCGGCGGCATGATGCTCACCCACGCCGAAGCCTACGACCAGATCGTCAACGTGCCGAGCCGTCAGCGCCCGGGCACGATGCGCATCGCTCCCGGCGATCCCGACAACAGCTATCTGGTCCACAAGATCGAAGGGCGCCCCGACATCATGGGACTGCGCATGCCGTACAGCGGCGTGCCATTTCTGACCGACGGACAGATCCTGATCCTGCGCCGCTGGATCGCCGTCGGCGCGCCTCGCGACTAGTTCGAATCACGGGATCCTATGAGACGTTCACCGATCTCCCGCATCGTCGTCGCTGCTGCGCTCGTGCTCGCGTGCGCGCACCCGTCCTTCGCCCAGGACGACGATGAGAATGGCGACGATGTGTTCAAGCCGGCGCAGCCCGATTTCACGCTGATCGGACTCCCGACGACCCTGCGCGTGCCGGTCTTCGGCAGCGCGTTTCGCGTGACCCACCGCTTCCTGCGCCCGCTCGATGAGGGCGACTTCGGCGATCTTGCTGGCGATCTCTTCGGGCTCGACAACGGCGCCACGATCGGGCTCGAGTTCAGGTTTGGATTGATTCCCGGCGGCCAGGTCGGTTTTCACCGCACCGCGGACCGGACGATCGAGTTCTTCACCGCGTATTCGCTCGCGCGTCAGGAGAAGGGCGCGCCGTTCGACATCGTGGTCAGGGCATCGGTCGAGGCCGGGAACAATTTTCAGAACACCAAGTCGCCGTCGCTCAGCGGCATCATCTCGCGCCAGGTTCGCCGGCACGCGGCCTTCTATGTCGAGCCGATCTGGGTCAACAACTCAAACCCTCTGCCGGGGGCAGTCGTCGACGACAACAACACGTTCATGCTGGGCCTCGGGACACGGCTGCGGGTGAGGCCAACGGTCTACGTCGTCATCGAAGCCAGCCCGCGGCTGAACGGGTTCGCGCCTGGGACGACGCACGGCGGCTTCGCGATCGAGAAGCACGCCGGCGGGCACCAGTTTCAGCTGAATTTCTCGGACTCGCTCGCCACGACCACTGGCCAGATCGCCCACGGTGGACCGGACGAGCGGAGCTGGTACATGGGGTTCAGCATCTCTCGCAAGTTTTTCTAGAGTCTTCAGTCTCGCTTCTGATGAATCGGACAGGGTGAAGCCTGTCCCTACCGAACGTGGGAGAAAGCATGCGCGCACTCAGACTGTCGTTGATCCTCGCCACCGTCATCTTCGCGGCCGTTGCCACCGTCGTCGCCGGCGGGCAGGGGACGACCGACGATCAGTGGAAGCTGCCGGCCAACGCCGCGCAAGAGGTCAATCCGATCGCGTCGTCACCTGCCGTGGTCGCGCAGGGTCGGAAGATCTACGAGGACAAATGCGTGCGTTGCCACGCCGCGGATGGCCGCGGAAGGGGGCCCGATGCCGATCCTGAGCACCCGGCTGGAAATTTCACCGACCGGCTTCGCGTCGGTTTCAACCCCGATGGCGTGATGTTCCACAAGATCTGGAACGGACGGGAGAACCCGAAGATGCCGTCGTTTCGGAAGGAAGGCCTCTCGAAGCAAGAGGTCTGGACCGTCATCCACTTTCTGAAGACGTTCAGAAAATAGCGATTCGCCAGACCTCCCGAGAGTTGAGGAGCGTCGCGGGTCTATCGAGACTTCTTGAATCGGCGGCGCGCCGCCCCCAGCAGCCCCGCGCCGACGAGCACCATCGACGCCGGTTCCGGCACCGGTGCGTTCGGATTCCCGTCGTCGGTCACACCGTTCACGAAGAGCCGTTCCATCGTCCCAGTAAAGGCGTCGGTGCCGCCGCCGGCATCGTCCAGCCACACGCCGTTGTTGGACGTGAGCAAGAAGATGAACGACGTGGGATTGCCGAGAATTGGTGCGTTACCGAACGGCAACGCGCCACGGCCGGTTGCGCCGAAGAAGCCGCCGCCGAAGATGAGACTGTACCAACCGGGATTGAGATGAACCGCCAGCGGAGCCGACACTTCGCCCGACGGCGACGGTGCGGCCATCAGCGTCGTGCCGAGCACGTCAGGCGTCGAAAAATTCAGTGAGTCCGGAAGGTCGGTCGCACCAGTGAGCGCGACGATCGCACCAAAGATCAGCCCGTTGCCAGCGCTGCCAGGGTGCCCTGCAATGTCCTGGGGGAAGAGCAGCATGTGAGCGCCGACGTCGGTCGTGTTCACGCCGCCCGGGTTCGTCACCTCGAAGCGGGCGCCAATGAATTGATAGACGGGAGTATCGTTGGGGAATTCGTAGGAGGTCAGGCCCAACGCGCCGCCGCCCAGCTGCCCTCCTGGTCCCAAGGTGGCGGTTTGGTACGTGAACGGCGCGGCAGACGCCTGGCTGGCGACGGCGACCGTCGACAACCCCAGAACCAGCGCGATCAACCCATGACGACTACGCAGCATGACAGCTCCCCAACTCTCAGAGACACGAGAATTTGGACAGCTCAACGCAATCTCGAAGCCAGGGTCAGGCGTGTGCAGCGATGACTTGCCCCGTGCAGATCTCGGCAGCGGCGGATCGTGAATGCAGCCTTAAAGTCTTCCGCAACAGGACTTTCGGCTGGGTGGCGTAGTCAGGACGTGGACAGGCCACTAGTGTCCGTGCGGATCGAAATACGCTTCCAGCGTTGTCGGTTTGGCCTCGAGCGTGGCGGCCCTCGCGAAGTGCGCTCGCGCGCGTCGCCTTCCGTCGGCGTCGAGATTCATCAGCGCCGCCGCGAGATTGAAATAAGTGTGGGCGTCGCTCGAGCCCAGTTTTTTCGCGCGCGACAGAACGCCCACGGCTTCCGCGTGCTTGCCCTGATCCGATAGCGCGGCGCCGAGCGACGTCATCGCGTCCACGCAGTCGGGATGTTGCTCGAGGTGGTTTCGAAGCAGCGCTTCGATCGCCGCCATCGACCTGGTCCACGTCGCCGTGTGCAGCCACGCCGACTCGTGGAGTCGCTTCACTTCCACCGCAAGTTCGTCGTCCATCTATGTCAGAGCAGTCAGTACGTGAGCTCCGGCCCTTCGACGAAGCTCAGGGCCGTCCTGAGCCAGCCGAAGGACGGCTTCAGCCGGAGCCGGGCGAATCCGGCTCAAGCCGGATTCCACGATAGCTCTCACTTGTGGTTGGAACAGCGTCGCGATGAAGAACGGATCGTCCGCCATGCGGAGAGGGGGAAGCCGTCGCGGCTATTTGAATATCTCCGCAAGCGCGACGCTGAACCGCGGGAGCAGCGGCGACGTTAGCTGATCGTTGTCGGCCCTGGTCAGCTCCGCCGCACGGCACAGTGTTGCAGTCGAGGCCGCTTCCTTGGACGTTGCTGCTTGGAACGTCGCGTCGCACTTCCGCGACCAGACTGTGACCGACGCGTGGTCTGGATCGACCAGCCAGTACTCGCGGACGCCGGTCCGCTCGTACGCCCGCCGCTTCAGTCCCTGGTCGCGCCTTCGCGTACTGGGGGAAACGATTTCGACGACGATCGCCGGCGTTCCCTGGACGTTCTTGTCCGTGACGATGTGGCGTTGCCCGTCGAGGACAACCACGATGTCGGGTTCGACGATGTCGTATTCGGAGAGCAGGACATCGAAGGGAGCCGGAAACACCTCGCCTATTGGATGGGCTCTGAAGTACTGATAGAGCGCGCTCGACAGCGCGATCGACGCTCGCTGGTGCTTCGTCGCCGGCGACGGGCTCACGACGTGCACTCCGTCGATGATTTCGTGACGGAGCCCATCGTTGGGGAAGCCGAGGAAGTCCAGGTAGGTGAGCTTCCTTGTCGATTCCTCTGGTCCGGACCGGCCGCGATCCATGACTCGCATCGTAGCATCGTCGGAACGAGTGCGCACAGGCTCGATCCAATTGCCAGCGCGATGCCGCTCGCCGATCCGCTGAATTGTCAGGAAATCCGCGCTTCGCCCCAACGCCCGTTGAAATTTCTGTGCAATCGACCGTCCTAGTGCGCGGCAAAACTGCCGCACGATTGATCGGCCGGACAGGCTAAAGCCTGTCCCTACCGCTACTGCTTCCAATCCGCTGTCAGCGAGACATGAGTGCCGCGACACCAGCGTCGCGCTTCTTCGCGGCCTCATCGAGTTTCGCGCGCGTGGCGGCGAGCCACTCGCGGTCAGCCTGGAGTCGCGCTTTTTCGGCCGCGAGCATCCGCAGCACTTCCGCCTTCTGCGGTCCGCCGGCCGGCTTCGCCGACTCCACCATGTTCTCGCCGGTCAACGCGCGGCGGAACTGCGGCTCGGTCAGCGGCAGGCGCTCGTTGTCCTTGCCGAATTCCTTCCAGGCGTCGCGGAACAGACGCTGCGCCACGTCGTAGGGAATTTCCGCCGGCTTCAGGTTGTGGCCGCGGCCGTAGGTGACGATCTCCGAGGCGAAATGATGACCGACGCGGAACGGCACTTCGGCCTCGCGCTGAAGAATGTCGGCCAGCTCGGTCGTCATCGAATAGTCGTTGTTCACTTCCTGCAGCGCGCGCTCCGGATTGAAGACGAACGCCTTGAGCATGTTGTCGAAGTCCTGATACATGCGGCCGAGCAGCCGCACGACCTGCAGCGGCTGGTCGCCTTTGTAGTCGCCCATACCCGACATGACATTGTTGGACTGGACCAGGTACGTCATCGCCTGGCCGGTCACGGTGCTCGTCGTCAGGTGCAGCTGCTCGAGTCCGGTGGGATTGCGTTTCTGCGGCATGATGCTGCTGATGCCGGTCTGCGATCCTTCGGTGAGCTGAAACCACGGCTGCGGATCGGCGTACTGGATCGTGAGGTCGGCGGCCAGCATGCTGACGGTCAGCGCGCCTGACGCGGCGACCGTCGACAGCTCGACGCCGTTGTCCTGATTCGCGATCTGCCCGGCGTCGAACGAGTTGACCAGGATGCCATCGAAGCCCAGAAGCTCCGCCAGCCGGGCGCGGTTGACAGGAAAGCTGGACGTGCCGCCGGCGGCGCCACCGAGCGGCGACAGGTTCAGGCGCGCCCATGCCTGCTTGTAACGATCCGAGCTGCGAGTCATCGCCTGCAGGTAGCCACCGAGGTAGTGACCGAGCGAGGTCGGCTGCGCCTGGACGCCATGCGTATAGAAGGGCAGAAGCGCGTGCGGATGCTTTTCGGCCATGGCCAGCAGCGTCGCCCTGGCGTCGTTGAACTGGCCGTAACTCGTGAGGAACGCGTCGCGAAGCAACAGCCGCGTCGAGGTCTGACCCAGATCCTGTCGCGACCGTCCGGAGTGCAGGCGCGACACCTCCGGTCCGCCGATCTTGATCAAGTCGGCTTCCACCGCGAGGTAATCGCGCGACCGCGTCGCGCCGGGTTTGGCGCCGTCGGCGATGACCTGCATCAGCGCGCCGGCAATCTTCGTCGCCAGGTCCCTGGTGATGATCTTCTCCTCGACCAGCATGACGAGCGACGCCTTGTTCTGTTCGTTGAGCCAGAAGAAGCCGTCGTTGGCGACCGCCTGGCGGCGATCGGCGACCTGTGCGTCCGGCGCGGCGCTGTAGCCAAATACGAGCGCAGTGAGAACCGCGGCAGCGACGAGTGTTCGAGTCTTGTTCATAGCGGGCCGATGCTACCATCGCCGGCCGACTTCGGGGCCCTTCGTGCGTTCGTTCCTTGATCGGTCGCGAAACGTGCGGCCGGGGTCCGACCCCTCAGCGTCTGAACACCAGATACGGATCCACCGGACGGCCTTCCCACCAGCGCTGGTCGGCGTTCAGCTCGAAGATCGTGAAGTGCAGATGGGGCGCCGACGGCGGGGCGTTGCCGCTCGTGCCGACATAGCCGATCACGTCGCCGGCCGAGACGTGCTGCTTTTCCTTCAAGCCGTCCGCGTAGCGATCGAGGTGCGCGTAGTAGTAGGCGAAGCGGTTGGTCGGATCGAACTGATAGATCGTGTGTCCGCCGGCCTTGCTCTCGAAGAGCCGGACGATCGTGCCGTCTTCGACGGCGCGAATTGGCGTGTGGCGCGGTGCCATCAGGTCGACCGCTTCGTGGACATGGCCGCCGCTTCCGGTGCGGTGTTCCGTAAAGCTGCCTTTCATCGATTCGAATTCCACGCCGTCGATCGGCAGCCGCAGCCGCCGGTGGCGCAGATTCTCGATCGCTCCGTCGTGCGGCACGGAGTCTCCCGGCGGCGCGGTGAGCGTCGCAATCGGCCGGCTTTCGAGCGGCGGGACCGGAGCCGGCGCGCTGCTCGGAATCCGGGGTTCGAGCCGTTCTGTCGGCGCTGGTGCTGGCCGTGCGGGGGCGTGCGCGCTCGCGTACGGCTCAACCACCATCGGCGGCGGGCCCCACGAATGGAGAAGCCAGCCGATCACCACCCCGGCGACCAGTGAGGCAAAGGCGACCGGCGCGATCCACTCGGCGGCGCGGGAGCGGTGCCGCACTGTCACTTGAACACCACCGTCGTCCCTGCCTTGACGAGCGACGCGGCGCGCGCCGCATCCCAGTTCGTCAGCCGCACACACCCGTGCGAGGCGGTGTGGCCGATATCACGCGGTTCCGGCGTGCCGTGCAGGCCGTAGTGTTCGCGGCTGATGTCGATCCAGACCACGCCCACAGGGTTGTTCGGCCCCGGTTTGATGGTTGCCTTGGTGTCTCCAGGTTTGGCATCCCAGAAGAGGTCAGGGTTGTAGTTGAACTGTGGGTGCCAGGACACGCCCGTGACTTTCCATTCGCCGGGCGGCAGCGGGTCGCGCTCGCTGCCCGAGGTGACCGGTGCGTAGAAGAGCAGTGTGCCGTCGGCGCCGACGGCGCGAAGCGACGACTCCTGCCGGCTGACGGTAATCGTCGCGCCCGCTGCGGCTGGATCTGCTTGTGGTTTGGTGTCGGCGTCGAACGGCGTGACGCCCGGCACCTTGATCGTTTGTCCGGCCGCAAACGCAGCGGCCGGATTCAACCGCCCCAGGAGCGCCGGCGCGGCATGGAACCGTTCGGCAATGCGCTCGAGCGACGACGTGTAGCCGAGCGCCGGGAGCGTGGCCTGCTGGTCGAGTTCCGGCGGAATCTTGTCGGTAAACGGACCCGCGGTGTCAGCCTCGGTGATCGTGTATGTCGTCAGCGCTGCTGCGTTCTCCGCACCATTCAGCGCCGTCCACGTCGTGCAGTCCGGCTTGCCGGAAGCCGGCAGCTGCTGTGTGGTCTGCCACGCGGCCAGCGCGCGATGGAAGTTCGGTCCCGCGCTACCGTCTATTTCGCCGGAAGAGAATCCGCGGCGATCGAGCAGGACCTGAAAGCTCAGCACGTCGCCGCACCGCAGAGGTGCGGCTTTCCTCTGCGGTGCGGCGGAGAGTGCGATCGGAAGAAAGAGCAGCGCGATGAGTACTTGAGTTCGCATGCTCAAGCAGGTTGCAGGATGCTTGCCGATTCTTGTCGGACAGGCTGAAGCCTGTCCCTACCGGAATCTTGAGCCGGCACCGCGGTAGGGACAGGCTTTAGGCTGTCCGTGACTTGAGTGCCGCCGCCATGCGCGGATCAGCTTGCTCGTTCTCCTCGCTCAACCATGCCGGCTCGACCGGCGAACCGGCGCTGACGAGCAGGGCGACGACGTCGTAGTACGGCTCGAGCTTCGCGGCATCGCCTTCGCGGTTTTCCCGCCATCCGTGGAGGGCCCAACCGAGCGGCGTGTTGTTGAAGGATGCGTCGCGGACGTCGAGCGGTGCGCCTCGCCGCAACAGCGCCTTCACGGTCTCGATGTGGGCACCAAGTGCGGCCCAATGCAGACCGGTCTGCCGATGATGACGTGGAAGAATCTCGCTTGCGCTGACGCCGTGATCGAGCAGGAACTCGACGACGTCGGTCTTGCCGAACTCGCAGGCCCAGGTGAAGCCGTCTTTCAGCTGACTCGAGGTGGCGCCGGCGGTCAGGCTGCCGTCCGGATTGAAGAACGCCTTCACGAGGTCGAGCCGGCCAACGCCCGCGGCGCCTTCGAGATCGAGCGGCGCGCCGTGCCGTGCGAGATAGTCCGCCGCCTCCGGCCGCGCGTTGGCGAGACAGCTGTTGACGATGAGGTAGTCGTTGCCGCCCGCACGGGCGTCGGAGTGGGCGCCGCGCGAGATGAGGAACTCGAGGAGCGGCTCCAGGACACCCGCTCTCTTGGGATGAATGCTGGTCGCGGCCAGTCCCAGCGTCGTGCAGCCGCCGCCGTACATGTCAGCGGTGGCGTCCACCTCGGCTCCGGCATCGAGCAGCAGCGCCGCGATGTCCACGATGTTCTTCGGCGTGCGCTGACGCCAGGATTCGACGCCGTTTGAACCCACGTAGTGAAGGAGCTGCGAGTGATGCGTGCGCGCCGACCGGGCGTGAACCAGCCACGGATCGGTGCGGAGCATCCGGCCGAGCGTGTCCGCATCGCCTGCCACGACGGCGTCCACCGCGGCTTCGAATCGTGCGGTGAGAGAGGACGCCAGTTTCGCGTCCTGGGCAAACGCCGCGTACGCGTCCCAGGTTTCGAAGTAGTGCTCGCGCGCGATGATCGTGCGAGCGTCGCCGTCGCGGTACTGCGGTGCCAGTCCGCCGAGCCAGGTCGAGCGCGGCCGCTGGGTACGAAGCATCTTCTCGTGCTCGCGCAGCAGACGTTCGAGCATCTGATCGTCGCCGGCCACAATGGCGTCTTCGCCGGCCTTCCAGATCGCGAGCAGCTCCGCCGCGTACGTGCGTCTGGCGATTTCGTCCGTGAACCGCTTCCAGGTTTCGAAGCCGTACTCGCGCGCAATCGCGTGCTGCGCATCGGCGAGCTTGCGCACCGTCTGCTGCGCGGCGGCCTTCCACTGCTTGAGCAGATCTTTCGCCTGCTTCTTGTATTGCTCGAGGTTGGGACGGGAGGGCAGATCGCGAGCGGGCATACGAATCTCCTTTCAAGAACGCCTGGTGTCCGCTTGCGTCAGGCTGAAAGAAGGTTCGCGTTCAGTTGTCGCTGGCTGGGTGGGCACGGCCCTTTCCGCGGACGGGTGGCGCCCCTTCGCGCCGGGGGAGACTTTAGCACGACAAAAGCTTCACAACGAGCTCGCAGAGCACGCAGAATCTTTTTTGTGAAAAGGAACTCTGCGATCTCAGCGGTCTCGGTGTGAAGTTTTTTTCTGACGAGTATCTAGCGGCGGAGGGCTTGCTCGATCGCCTCGTTCAACGTGCGCGAATCGTGGAGGCCCGAGCCGGTGACGCGCAGCCGTTCAATCCCTTCGCCGTCGAGCAGGACGTAGGTCGGGAACGCCTGGACCTGGAAGTCCTGACGGAACCCGCCGCTGTCGAAGTACTGCGGCCAGGTCATGTCGTTCTTGACGACGAAGCGCCGCCACACGCTTTCATCTTCGTCCGCGCTGATGCTGAGAATGACGAGGGGGTCTTTGGCGTGGGCCTTCTGCAGCTTCTTCACCGTGGGCAGCGCCTGGATGCACGGCTGACACCAGGTCGCCCAGAAGTCGATCAGCACGACCTTGCCCTTGAGCGATTCGAGGCTGACGACGCCGGCGTTGACGGTCTTGATCGAAAAGTCCGGCGCGAATTTCTCGCGGCCGCGGCGCGGGTCGGCGAGCAGCTTGCGGGCTTCCTCGCCCATCGCGTCGGGCCGTGATTCGGCGACCCTGCGCAGTTCGACGAAGGCATCCTCGTCGCGGTTCTGCCTGAGCAGCACGCGCCCCAGCATCAGACGCAGTTCTTCCGCGCGCGGGTTCAGCGCGAGCGCTTCCTTGAGCTCGGCTTCGGCGTCGCGGTACTTCGCGGGATCGGTGGCCGCCATCTCGCGAAACGCCCAGGCGCGGACTTCGTGCGCACGAATCACGCGCCGCGGCTCGACATCAGGGATGACGAAGACCTTGGCGGTCGTATCAAGGACGTTCTGATACGACTTCATCCCGAGCATGGCTTCGGCCATGCCGACCAGGCATTGTGCGCAGTTCCCGCCGAGCAGCTGATTGGCGCGCGTCAGCCTGGTCAGCGCATTGAAGTATTCGTGATGATCGAGCAGCAGCTCGCCCTGGTCGAGGTCCTGCGCCGCGCGGCGGGCGTCGTTCGGATTGGCCGTCTGTGCCGTCAGCGAGGGTGACGCCAGACCGAGGACGACAATCAATCCCGCATGAAGTTGAAGGCGGAACGAGCGGCTCATATCGAAATAGTACCGCGTTTAGGTCCGGCTGAAGCCGGACGCCACAAAATCCCTAGCGCGTCGACGCCACCCGCTGTTTCAACTCGTCCATCCAGTTGATCACGAGGTTCAGATGCAGCGGCGCGGGCTGGCCCGCGCCTTTCACCATCAGAAACCGTTTGCCGTCCGGCGTGACATCGTAGTTCGGCCAGAAGCCGGCGCTACGGTGATGGCGCCCTTCGAACAACTTGCGCGGTCTTCCGACCGACACCGGCGGCGTCGTGGTCAGGTCGACGGCCATCATCGCGTCGCCCTGACGATAGAACAGCATCGGCACGTTGCGCGCCCAGACCGGCTCGTTGCCGCCGTCGGTCGAGAGCGTGAGCTCTTCACCAGGTCCCGGGAACGGTCGCATGTACACCTCGTTGCGGCCTGACTTGTCGGCGACATACGCGATCCACCGGCCGTCGGGAGAGAACGCCGGCGCGCCCTCGCGAAACTGCGTGACGACGAACTCCTTCGGCTGGTTCGGCGCGTTACGGTCGATGACCATGACGTCCTGGCCGGTCGTGGCGCCGATCATGACGATCGCCAGGTGGCGATCGTCGGGCGACCAGGACAGCGGATAGGTGGCCGGGCTGTCCTTGAGCATCGTTTCGAGCACGCGACCGTCGAGCGCGCGCGCTTCGAGACGGTAGCGGCCGTCGCTCGTCGAACCGACGGTCAGCCCCGCCGCCGTCCGCGGCCAGATCGCGAACGTGATGTTGCCGTCGGCCGTGAAGCGGTTCCAGGTCTGGCGGATCAAGTCGTAGATCTGGACGTCGCCGGCGTTGGTCGCCAGGTAGCCGGCGATCGCCGAGACCCGTTGTCCGTTCGACGATAGGCGCGGAAAGTGCACCGGCTCGGTCGGCCCGCTGGCCGATGACTCCATGCCGGTGCTGTCGACCCAGACGAGGGCGTCTTCGAGCTGACCGCTCGACGCGACATAGACGGGCGTGCCGTTGTCGGCGAAGGAGACCTGCGGCGCGCCGAAGGGGGACAGCGCCACGCCGTCGAGGATCGGCACCGGCGGTCCGGTCACGTCGAGCCGTGCCACGTCGAAGGGCACGACGTTCAGCGTCGGACCGGAGCCGTACGCGATGAGCCCGTTGCCGAGAAAGCGTCCGTTCGACCCCAACGCAATCCGCTGGCGCTTACCGTCCTTCAAGGACTGCGCGAAGACCTGCAGTCCGCCGTTCCCGGCGATGTCGGTGAAGAGCAGCACGCTGCCGTCGGCGAGTGTGTCGGGATACCGGTGATAGGTTTCGGTGGCTTCGAGCGTTGAGACCTGCACCGGCGTCCCGCCGGAGGCCGAGATGCTGCGAATGCCGCGCGAGCGGCCGGCGCTGAAGAAGATCGTGTCCGGTTGACGCCAGCTCACGCCGCCGCTCTCGGTCACGTCGGTCAACACGAACGGCGCGCCGCCGTTCAGGTCCACCTTCTTGAGTTTTCCCGCAGCCACAAACGCCAGCCAGCGCCCGTCGGGAGAGAACACCGGAAAGTCCGCGCCTTCCGTACCGGGAACCGGCCGGCTGTCGTACTGATCGAGACCGCGCAGGAACAGACGCCGGGCCCCGCCGCGGCCGACGAGGTACGCGATCTGCCGTCCGTCTGGAGAAATCGTCACCGGGCTTTCGGCATCGTCGGCCAGGAGTTCGTTCGGCGTGATGCTCACGCGTGTGACGCCGTCGCGACGTTCGGGCACCGCGATTGGACGATTCAGCGACCAGGCGATGCCGGCGCCGGCGACCGCGGCGAGCGCCGCGGCGGCTGCCATCACGGACAGGCTAAAGCCCGTCCCTCCCGGAGTGACGCCGGTGGTCTTTGATTCGGTAGGGACAGCCTTTAGGCTGTCCGGTTCATTCAGCGCTTCGTCGATCTCGAAACGCGCGTCGGCGATGTCGCGCAGCCGCTGCCGCGCGTCCTTCGCCAGACAGCGTCGGAGCAGCCGGCGAATGGGCGGCGGCGTACCCGGCGGCAGCTGATCCCACGACGGCTCCCGCGAGAGAATCGACGCCATCGCATCGGGCACGGTGTCGCCGGGAAACGCGCGCTGGCCGACGAGCAGCTCGAACAGCACGCAGCCGAACGCCCAGATGTCGGTGCGCGCGTCGACCGTGGCGCCGCGCGCCTGCTCCGGGCTCATGTACGCCGCGGTGCCGAGGATGACGCCGGCGCCCGTCATCGCCGCACTCGTGATGGTCGGGGACGACGTCACGTCTGAGGGCTGCCCGGAATCGGATTTCGGATCGAGCGCCTTCGCCAACCCGAAGTCGAGCACCTTGACCGTATCGTCCGGCCGGAGCTTGATGTTCGCCGGCTTCAGATCGCGGTGGATGACGCCGCGTTCGTGCGCCGCTTCGAGCGCGTCGGCAATCTGCCGCGCAATGCGCAGCGCCTGCGCGACCGGACGCCCCTGCGCCAGGATGTCGGCGAGCGTCGGACCTTCGACCAGTTCGAGGACCAGCGCGTGCGTCTCGCACGAGTCCTCGAAGCCGTAAATGGCCGCGATGTTCTGGTGATTGAGCGAGGCCAGGAGCTGTGCTTCGCGCTTGAACCGCGCGAGCCGTGACGGATCGTTCGCGACCCGCGCCGGCAAGGTCTTGAGCGCGACATCGCGATTCAGCTTGGCGTCGCGGGCACGATAGACGTCGCCCATGCCTCCGGAGCCGAGGAGCGAGACCACGGTGTAGGGGCCGATGCGGGTGCCGGCAGGGAGAGACACGAAGTGCTCGAATTATAGCCAGCGGTCTGGCCAGGCCGTTTCGAATTCCGTCGAGAGCGCGGCGCTCACCGAGATGCCAGGGCCGGACGGCTCCAGCGAACCAGGCGAGACGGCCTGGGAAACCGCATCGACCCGCGACTTGTCGGTGGCATGCGCAGCTCCGTGAGCTGCGCGGACTTCTGGCGCTCTCGATGCGGTTTCCCGTCTGTCGCGGGCGACAGGCCGCTCGCAAGGTTCGCTTCCGCCGTCCGGCCCTGGCTTTGAGTACGCTCGCCGTCAGGTCCTGAGCCGTCTACTGGCGACAGGGACGATTTGCGTCGGCGACGCGTCCAACTCGCGCGACTCAGGCAACTGAAAACGTGCGCGCAGGCGGTCAATCCGCGTCGATTGCGAATGGCGGAGGCATCTCGCGAATTGCCCACGTGGTCAAATGTTTGAGCCGGATGCCGGGTCGGCGAACAGCTCGAACGCCATGGGACGTGAAACCGCGCTTAAGTCGGCTCCACGTTCACTCGATACGTTTGACGATGTAGTGAGTCTGCACGACGCCGTCGGGAAACTGCGTGACCGATTCGACCTCGAGCGGAATCGCGAAGTGGCGGGGCGCGATGAGCGGAATGCCGGATCCGATGAAGATCGCGAACGTCGCGCCCATCTTCAGGCCGGTCTCGTAGGTCTTCCGTCCGAAGATGGTCGCGTCGATCGTCTTCGTGAACTTCGGGATGCCGTAGAAACCTTTGGGCGCCGGGCGGTTGGTCAGCCAGTCGATGTCGCCGTCAGGGCGGGCGATGAAGCCGTCCGCGCTCGCGGCGATATGGACGATGATCTTTCGCGGCATGGTGGTGGAATCGGGGTCAGACACCCGGCGTCAAAAGCCGTTCCGGTGTCCGACCCCTCCGAGTTAGTTCACTGCGAAGCAGTAGAGCAGTCCTGCACCACCCGTGGCGACGAGATTCTGCTGGCCGCACCCGCGGCTGGCGTGCGTGGAGTTCCACGATCCGTTGCCGCCACCCTGTTTGTCGGAGTGACCGAGTTGGACGGAGCCGGTTGCCGCGTTGCTCGTGTAGTTGGCGCACGTGTGGTCGGCGGCGTCGGTGAAGGCGCGGCCGTCAGACGTCGATCCCGTCAGGATGTCGTGCTGATTCGGCTGATCGCCGACGCCGTTCACGAGGGTGTTCTTTTCGGTCCGCGACAGCTGCTTGCCCAGCGCGTTGCCGATGCGCGCCTGTTCGATGGTGTCGCCGTGGAGTTCGGCGAGGTTCTGCGCGACGCGCTGATTGTTTGCGTTGTACCACGGGCCGTTCCCGATCCGGTCGCGCGCGTTCACCGCGCCGGGACCCTGCGTGCTGAGATACGCGTGCCAGGTCACGCCGCCACGGCCTGCGGCCGCCGCCAGCGACTGGCAATGCGCGTCGGCGCCGGCCAGCCCGCCGAGATTCGCGCCGTCACCCTTGCCGACGCTGGTGATGAAGAACGACATCGGCTGGGGCGGCGGCGGCTGCTGTTGTCCGGCCAACGGGGAAGCAAGAAGGAAAGCGCCAGCGGCCATCGCTGCGCCTGTCAGCGAGCCCGCGATCAGGGGTCGTCGTACTTTCATAAAGAAACCTCCGGGCGGGGATTCTAGCGCCACTCGGTCTCCTTTGGGGCCGTGGTCTTCGACTAGCGGATGAACCCCGCCACCAGCATTCCGATGCTGGTGAATGCCTTGTCGACGGCGCTCGCGAACGAGGCCGTGCGCGCCCGCGCGGCGTCGGCGGCGATTCGTTGAAGCGCGGCCGTCCGGACCGGAACCGCCGTGCCGGTGACCGCAAAGAGCATGACGACCACGATCGGCAGCGCCGAAGGGAACGCGGCGACCGCCATCGCGCTCAGGCCACCTGCCGCGCTCAGACCAATCGCGAGCCGCCGGCTCGTCGGTAAGTACGCCGCGGCAGCAGATCCGGCCGCCTCGGCAAGCGTCAGGAGTGCCACCGTCAGTGTCATGGCCTCCGGATCCGTCCCGGCCGCGGTGAGAAACAGGAACTGCGCCGCGGTGGTCACGGCCTCGAGGAGCGAAACAGGAAGGATGGTGACAAGGAGCGGCAGCCATTCGCGAACGCGCAGCCGCGGACCCTCGTCGAGCGGCTCGTCATCGGCTGGTGTGGACAGCAACTCCGGCGGCGGCTCGAGCATCGCGCTTGCGACGACGAGTCCGGCACAGGCCGAGAGCGCTTCGGCGATCCAGCCGGCGGCATAGCCGTAACGGCTGACGATTGCGCCGCCGAGAAGGGTCAGCGCGACGAGAGCGATGGTCTGAAGACTCTGGGCGCGCGCCTCGAGGCGCTGGAACTCTGGATCGCGGCCGAGTGCGGCGCAGGATCGGTAGAGCAGCGCCTTGTCGGCGCCCGATCGAAACGCGTCGCCCAGTGCGATCAGCAGGCACGACGCGATGACGCCGGCGGCACCAGCACCGAGCCACGCCGCGACGGTCCCGGCGATCTGCGCGATCGATCCGAGGATCAGACTCGTCCGGTGTCCGGTACGATCGGCCAGCCAGCCGGTGGGAATTTCGAGAACAGTGATGGCCAGTTCGCCGGCCGCGAGAATCGTCGCGACGATCGGCGCGGGGACATGCTTCTCCTGTACCCACCAGAGCAAGTACAGACCGTGCATCAGTCCTTCGACGGTCAGGATCTGATAGGGGGCGTAGAGGAGAAGGTTTCGTCGAAGACGCGATCAATTAGGGGGCACGGCGCGAGTCTAGCGCCGCGGCAAGCGCACCGTCAATTTCGATCGCGCCGAACCTGTCAAGCGTGGCAAATTCAAGAGTTTGTGTTGGCGCGGTGTGTGTCACTGACTCGTCACAAATTGCCGGGACGTGCCTGCCGCGCCCGCGTGTAGTATCCGCGGCGGACGAGGCTCCGATGGCTGAACCGATCACGACGATCATCGTCGACGACGAGTCGCCGGCCCGCGACGCGATCCGTCGGCGACTCATGAACGACGCCGACGTGCACCTGCTCGGCGAGGCCGCGAGCGGTCCGGAAGCGGTCGACTTGCTGCGGGCGCTCAAACCGGATCTGGTGTTCATGGACATCCAGATGCCCGGCCTTGACGGCTTCCAGGTCATCGAACGGGTCGCGCCGCTCCATCAACCGCTCGTCGTGTTCGTCACGGCGTCCGATCGCTATGCGCTGCGGGCGTTCGAAACGCACGCGATCGACTATCTGCTGAAGCCGTTTACAGCCGAGCGCTTCGACAGTGCGCTCGACCGCGTCCGCCTCGAGATCGCGAAATCGGCGCCAGAGAAGAACGAGCTCCGCATGCCGCAGACCCAGCCATCTGCAATCCGGCTAAAGCCGGACGCCACCGGAGCCTATCCCGTTCGTCTCGCCGTCAAGCGCGATCAGCGCATTTCACTGATCCGGACGCGCGACATCAACTGGATCGAGTCGTCGGCGAACTACGCCTGCCTCCACGTCGACAGCGAGTCGTACGTCGTCCGGATGACGATGAACGAGCTCGAACGCCAGCTCGATCCGCAGAAATTCGCGAGAATTCACCGTTCATCGATCGTCCAGATCGACCGCATCAAGGACATCGTTCCCGTCTGGCACGGCGACTTCGACGTCACGCTGCGAGACGGAACCGTCCTCCGACTCACGCGGAATTACAGAACTCGACTGTTGCCAGACTGAGCTTCGGTGGCGTCCGGCTTCAGCCGGATTTCAGTAGGGCGATTGAAGCAATCCGGCTAAAGCCGGACGCCACCGTCGAAGGTCATCGCCTTCCCTGAACCAGCATCAGATTCCGCCGCGCATCGGGATTCTCCGGATCGATTGCCAGCGCGCGCCGGAACGACGCTTCGGCCTCAGCATAGCGACCGAGCGATCCGTAGGCGGTCCCGAGATTGTTGTGTGCTTCGAGGAGTGACGGGCGCAGCGTGAGCAGTCGCTGGAAGACGGCGATCGCTTCCTCGAAGTCGGCGTTGTCCTCGAGCGCGTTGGCCAGACCGAGCAGCGCGAGATCGTGATCGGGCGCGAGCCGCAAGGCCTCGCGGAATTCGACCATCGCCTCGCGCACGTTGCCCTGAAGCCGCAGCGCTTCGCCAAGATTGTGGTGCAACGCCAGCGTGTCCAGACCGAGGCGCCGGGCCTCGCGCAGCGCCTCGATGCTCTCGCGCAGCCGCCCGGCTTCCAGATACGACGCACCGACCGCCGCGCGCCATTTCGGATTCGCGGGGTCATCGGCCGCCATCCGCAGGTTTCGGCCCAGCGTTTTCTGTCGTTCACTGTCACGATACGCCGCAGCGAGGACGCCGGCGTCGGCAGCCGTCGCCGGCGCCAGCCGCAGCCAGAGATCGCCCATCTCGTCAGTCGATCCCGAGCCAAACGCGACCCGCTTCAACCCCGGCTTCGGATTGCGGCGGTTGGCGGCGGAGTTGTCGTAGACGTAGCGCATCGAGATCACCGTGCCCGGCGGCAGCGTGATGGGCGACGCGTAGCGGTACTGATCCTGCCAGTGGAAGTCCCAGTCCTTGATCCAGATGAGCGGTTCGACGCGTCCGTCCGGCAGGGTGGCGTAGGCGCGAACGTCCTTCGCCAGATAGTGCGCGTGCGGGTACACGCTGAGGACCTCGACGCCGACTGGCAGCGTGAACCGCGCAGTCTCGACGTAGTCGGCGGCGCCTGGCGGAATGTCGATCGTGTTGCTGCCGATCTTGAAGTCCATCGCCGTACGCGTCGGCGCGGCGGTTGCGAAGTACAGCGCCACCCGCGGCCGGACGACTTGCGGGGCCCCGGTCCGCGGCAGCAGGTGCAGTTCGACGACGAGATCGCTGCCGGCGTCGAGGCGCCAGGCCATGCCCTCGGGTTCGAACGCAGCGCGCATCCCCGGCGTCCAGCCGAGCGCGCGGCTGTCCGGTGTCCGCGCCCCCTCGGAGAACATGCCGCCGCCAAATCCCGGACCGGGATCTGCCGCGTCGAGGTCCCGTGAGCCGCTCGTCCGATCAACGGCGAGCGAGGCGTGATGCACGGCCTGACGGTTGCCGGGGTCGAGATCGATCCCTCGGACGTAGCGCAGCCGATCGATCGGCACGCGCAGCACGAAGGTCCGGAAGACATCGCCCTCGCCGGGCGGCAGTGTGAACGCTTCCGGGGCCTCGACGACGAGGTCCGGTGCGCCGAGCGGCCAGGCTGGCTGGGCGCCCGCCGGAGGAGCGCTCGTTCCGCTGCCGCGCGGCGCGCCGGCGTCGGCCCAGCGCTGCAAGAGATCGACTTCCGCCTGTGTCAGCCGCCGTTCATTCGCAAACGATCCGTAGCCCGGCTCCGGTTTCCACGGCGGCATCGCCCGCTGCCTGGTCGCGTTCAGAATCTGGCGCAGGCGCGGAACGACGTCCTGATAGGTGAGCAGTGAAAACGGCGCGATTTCGCCGGGACGGTGACAGCCGACGCACGCACGATTCAGGAGCGGAGCGATATCGCGGTTGAACGTCGGTGGGGGATCGGCGGCTTGGGCAGCAGCGCCGGCTGTTGCCGCAGAGGCGAGCAGGACAGCGACAAGGGACCGGCGCACGGTCCGATTCTAGAACTTCGTGGTTCTAGGTGCTCGGTTCTAGGTGCAAGGTCCGGGTTCAGGTGCTGGGTTCAAGGCGCGAGAACCGCACCTTGAACCTTGCACCTAGAACCGTGAACCGCGCGACTCGCTAGAAGTCGAGCCTGACGCCGAATTGCAGCCGTCGCGCCTGCATGACGACGAGCGGTTCGAGCCAGCGGTTCGGGGCCGTGGCGGTCGGAATAGTAAACGTCGAGTTCACGGACGCGATGGTGGATGCGTTCAACAGGTTGAACACGTCCATGTAGGCCTGGACGCGACGCGTCCCGCCGAAACGGAAGCTGCGCGCCACGCGCATGTCGACCTGTGTCTGGTAGTCGAGGAACATCGTCTGCGGTTCGACCAGGTTGATGGTGCGGCTGTTGGTCGACGCGAGCGTGACGCCGGCGAACGCGCCGTTGTAGGTGAAGTTCGCGGAAATGTCGCTGCCCGGCACGGCCTGCATCGAACCGCTCAACTGGATGTCGTACTTCACCGTGACTCCCGCCGAGGCTTTCACCAGCGTGCGGAACGGCGGATGCTGCTCGCAGAACCGCAGCGAGTCCGGGTTGGTGAACTGCGTGGCATTGCTTGGCCCATCGCAGCTGTTGGTGTTGGTCCGTTCGGTCGTCACGCCGCCGAACACGAAGCCGTTGTGCGGCAGCCGCGCGTTCGCGCTCACCTCGAAGCCGTCGTAGACGCGAGTGTTGCTCGTCGACGCCGTCAGCACGTTGTCGGTGAGCCCGACGTTTCGAACCTGGTTGAACCGGGTCGCCACTTCGCCGCCGCCGTTCGGGAGACGCGTGTCGGTCGGCAGGGTGATGACGTACGGCACGAAGCACGGACCGGGATTCGCGACTTGCGCGGCCGGCGTGGCGGCGACGATCGGGCAATTGCCTTCGCCCGAGAGCGACGCGTTGATCGTGTTGGCAAGGTTCTGGAACTGCCGATGGTAATAGCCGGCGGTGACCGCCAGCCGCGGGTGGAGCTGGTGCTGGACTGAAATGTTCTCTTCCCAGTTCGTCGGCCGCGGTGCGCTCGGATCGAACCGTGTCGAGCTGCCGGTCGTCCCGAACGTTGTCGAGGTGCTGGCGCCGATTTCGTTGTACTGGGCGAACCCGGTATTGAGATCCAGCGCCGATCCGTTGCCGTCGAGATCGACCCAGGTCCGGGTGTCGCTCGCGCTGCGGATCGGGTTGATCGACTGCGCGACGTTCAAGAGCTGCGAGACCATGTACTTGCCGACCGACGCCTTGAGCGCGGTCTTGCCGGTGCCAAACAGATCGTAGGACGCGCCGAAGCGCACCGACCAGTCCTTCCAGCAGGGGACGCATTCGATCGGCGCGGCCGACCGATCCGGGACGAAGCGGCCGGCCGGCGCGGATTGCGCCGGCGTTCCGGCGTTCAGGTAATCCATGCGCGCGCCGAATGTCGTCGTCAGGCGACGCACGGTCCAACGATCCTGAATGTAGAGACCGAGGTCGGCGTGAAGCTCTTCAAACGACGTCACCGGCGAGTTGCGCACCGTCACGGTGCCGCTGTTGGCGGTGATGTAGTTGAGCAGCACGATGTCGCCGTGCGGCTCGACCTTCGTGCGCGAGTAACCGGTCGTCAACGTCATGCCGCCCTTGATCGCGTGCGATCCGGTGACATACGACGCCGAGGCGACGGTATTGAAGCTGTGGTTGAAGTTCTCGACCGGCGCGATCGACGACGCCCGGCTGGTGATGCCTTGCGGGCTGCGGGTCGCGACGGTGAAGGGGCCGACTTCCGGCTGGTACTCCCAATGGTAGGTCGAGGCCGACACGCCTTCGCCCGCTTCGAGCAGCAGGCGGTTGGTCGCCGGACGCGCCCACTTCAACACGCCGCTGAAGTTGAGCGGCGAGTTCACGCGGAGGCCCGCCTCCGGCGTCGTCGTGGCCGCGAAGTCGTAGCGGTCGGTCAGGCTGGTCGAGTTGTAGTAGGTGAACGAGACCTTGTCCTTGGTCGAGGCCTGCCAGGTGAGGCGGGCGGACCCGTTCGGCTTGATGTGGCCGCCGGTGTCGGCCTGCCGGCCGTCGGAGAAGAAGACGTTGGCCACGAGAATGTTGAACTGCGAGAGTTCAAACGCCGTGAAGAACCAGAGCTTGTCCTTCTTGATCGGACCGCCGAACGCGACGTTGTTGTCCCAGTTGAAGTCGAGCTGATTGACCGCGGTGATGTTCTGGTCGCGGAGTTCTTGCGTCAGGTTGTTGGCCTGCAGGCTGTTGTTCGAGCCGAAGAACCGCCAGGTGCCCGCGAAGCGGTTGCCGCCGTCCTTGGGAATGGCGTCCATGCGCACGCCGGCAGTCGCGAATTCCGCGGTCTGACCGCTCACGTCGTAGACCATTTCGGCCTGGGCGAGCTCGTTGACGCCGCCGGCGATCGCCTGCGTGCCGGCGCCGAGCAGCATGTCGTTCCGCACGCCGTCATAGACGATGTGCTGATCGGTGGCGCCGCGCGCCTGCATCGAATTGATGTAGAAGTCGGAGAGGATCTGACCGGCCGACGTGCTGCGCGAGACCACGCCGGGCACCAGGTTGGCCTGGTCCTGGATCGACCGCATGACCGGCAGCGCCTGCAGGACGTTCTGGTTGATGACGACCTGGGTGTGGGTGTTCTGCGTGTCGACGACCGGCGACTGGCCGCTGACCGTAATCGTTTCTTCGAGCGCGCCGACGGCGAGCGACGCGTTGACGGCGGCGTTGAACGCGCCTTCGAGGATGATCCCCTCGCGCTTGAAGGTCTTGAAGCCGGGCAGTGAAAACGTCACGCTGTAGGTGCCCGGACGCAGATCGATGATGGCGTAGCGGCCGGACCCGTCGGTGACGACCGACCGGGACTGTTCGATCAGTACGGGGCTGGCGGCTTCCACGGTGACGCCGGGCAGGACCGCGCCGGAGGAGTCCTGCACCACACCGGAAATGCTGGCTCGGTCGGCCTGGGCCGTCGCGGTAGCCGGCAGGAAGAGCAGTCCGAAACCGGCAAGCAACGCCGGCACACACACCAGGACTCGACGCATCAAATGCCTCCTTGTTGACGCGCCTCGATTCTGCGCGCATGACCTGAAGAGTCAATTCAAATGGGACCAAAGGGTCGGGGAAGGGACGAAATGACAGACCGCCAACCCGGCATTGAGTGTGCACTGCGGCGTATGCTGGTCACCGTTTTGTCTCAAGACCTGTCCACCTGGGCCTTGGCGAGGGTGGATCGTTGCAGTCAAAGGAGGGCGACATGATCCCAGGCAGCAGGCTGATGGTCGGTCTGATCGGCGTGGCCGCGGCCACCGTGCTGGCGTCGGCCGCGACCCAGAATGCCGGCGACACGATCGCCATTTCCGCCGTGGTCTCGAGCCGCGACGGCGTGCCGGTTCGCAATCTGCGGGCGTCGGACTTTGTCGTGCGCGAGAACGGCAAGGCGGTCCAGGTGGCGTCGGTCGAGGAGCAGACGCTTGGCGACGCGGCGGCCCGCGGCCGCTCGATCGTTCTGCTGATGGGTGGCGCCGCCACCGAGCCCGAGTTGAGCCTCCGCTTTCAACAGATTGCCCGCGGGTTTGTCGCCAGGGCCGGTCAGACCGACGAGATCTTCGTGGTCCGGCACGGGACCAGCCGGGACGAGGTCGTCGGTGACCGTTCGGAAACCCTGATGCGCATTGCGGAATTTCGCGCCCCGTACGGCGAACCCTGGAATGTAAAGACCGCCGAGGACGTCCTCGATCGCGTCGCCAAGATTTCGACCGATCTCGCCATGAAAAATGACGATGGGCGCCGCCGCGCGATCGTATGCGTGGGCGGGCCGGCGATGTTCGACGTCATCGAACCGCCGCAACGCCAGTACGAACTCGAGTGGCCGCACTGGGTGAAGGCCCTGAACGCCGCCGCCAAGGCGAACGTCAGCGTGTACGTGATCGATCCGCAAGGGTTGACCGGCCGCGTCCGCATCAATCCCGACGGGCTCGTGGCGCAGACCGGCGGCGCGTCGCTCGACAATACCAACGACTTCGCGGACGCGATCGACCGCGTGTGGCGTGACACCGGCAACTACTACGCCGTCCGCTACGTGTCGGGCACCCCGAAGCGCGACCTGCAGAACATCGAGGTCAAGGTGAATCGGCCGGATGTGAAGGTCGTTGCGCGCCGGAGCCGCTAAAGTGTCGTGGGATCCGGCTTCAGCCGGATTCCCGATGTAGCAGCTGTTCCGGTAGGGACAGGCTTTAGCCTGTCCGAACACCCTGCTACCATCCCGCCATGCGATCTGCGATTACATTCGTTCTTCTGACGATGGCCTCGAGCACCGCGCTCGCGCAGGCGCCAGCCGCGGCGCCGAAGGCCTGGACCGAGAATGCCAGCGCCGGCCTCGCAGTCACCGGCGGCAACACAGACACCACGACGATCAACATCGGCTACGAGGTGGTCTATGACCCACACCGGCGCAATGTCGTCCGCTCTGCGGGATTGTTCCTCCATGGCACGTCGGATGGCGACGTCAACGCGGATCGTCTGGATCTGAGCGCACGCGACGAGTACACGCTCACCGACGGATTCTTTGTCTACGGCCAGACGCAGTACCTCCGCGATCGCTTCAAGGACATCGCCTATCTGATTGCGCCGACCGGCGGTCTCGGCTACAACGCGATTCACAGCGATGCGACGACGCTGGCGTTCAACATCGGTGCGGGCGGCGTCTGGGAGAAGAATGCTGGCGCGGACGTCAAGGCGTCTGGCGCGCTGACCTTCGGCGACAAGCTGTCGCACAAGCTGTCGTCAACCGCGACGCTGACGCAGTCCCTCTCAGCGTTGTACAAGACCAATGACTTTGAAGACGCGTTATACGTGTTCGGTGCCGCCGTCGCCGCCTCCATCAGCCCGCGCACCCAGCTGAAAGTGGAGATTGTCGATACGTTCAAGAACAAGCCGGCCAATCCGACGACCAAGAAAAACGACGTCGCGGTGCTGATGGCGCTGGTGTTCAAGAACTAGAGGTCAGAGGTCAGAGGTTGGAGGTTAGAAGTGGGGCTAGGGGCTAGGGGCTAGGGGACTTGCGACAACTCGATGCGTTCTGGCGTCTGGCCAGAAACTGGGAGGCGCTCGGCGACGCCGACCCGCTCTTCGGCGTGCTGTCGGATCCCACCAAGCAGCACGGGCGCTGGCAGACCGATGAATTCCTCGAGACCGGCCGCGCGCATGTCCGGAAGCTGCTGCGTATCCTCGGCGAACACGGCGTCACTTACGACCGCGGCACCTGCCTGGACTTCGGCTGTGGCCCTGGGCGCCTGACGATTCCGCTATCCGAAGTGTTCGCGCGGACGGTGGGCGTCGACGTCGCCAAGTCGATGGTGGCGGCGGCCCGCCGCCTGGCCGGCCGGACCGACCGCTGCGAGTTCCTCGTCAACCGCCGGCCGGACCTCGGGCAGTTCAAGGACGCGTCGTTCGACGTCGTCCACTCCTGTCTGGTCCTGCAGCACATTCCTCCGGACGTGACGAAGGGCTACATCGCGGAATTTCTCCGCGTCGCGCGGCCCGGCGGGCTCGTCGTATTTCAACTGCCGGCTGAGACGCTGACCGACGCTCAGATCTCGGCGGTGCACGCGCTGCCCGACGCCGGCTATCGCGCACATCTCGCCATCGTCGACGCGCCGCCGTCGGTCGAGGCCTCGGCGCGCTTCGCCGTTCGCGTCGCGGTCACCAACCGCAGTCCGGTCGCCTGGTCCGGCGACATTCCCGCGGGGCGGCACATCTGCCTGGCCAATCACTGGCTGGACGCGGCCGGCGCCGTGGCGGTGCCCGACGACGGGCGATCGCGTTTGACGATGACGCTCGCGCCAGACGAGACGCAGGAGATGAGCCTCGTCGTCCAGGCGCCGTCTGTCCCGGGACGCTACGTGCTCGACGTCGATCTGGTACAGGAGCAGATCTGCTGGTTTGCGCAGAAGGGATCGCCAACCGGACCCGTACCGATCGACGTGGGACCGTCGTCAGCACCGCCGCCGAAAGCGCCGGCCCCGGTGCCGCCGCCGCGCGTGTCGTGGATGACGCGATTGCGGCGCCGCCTTCAGGGTGGAACGCCTACGTTCGAAATGCATGTCGTGCCGCGCGCCGCGGTCGAGCAGGTCGTTACGGCGAAGGGCGGAAGGCTGCTGCACGCCATCGAAGACAACGCGGCCGGCGAGCGGTGGCTTAGCTACACTTACGTCGTGAGACGGAGATCGTGAGGCGCCTCGCGCCTGCCGTGCTCGCGCTCGTCTCGACGGGCGCCGCGATTCTTGCCGCCGTCGTTCTGGCGTCGGGTCCTCTGGTTGTCGAACGCGGTCCGCTGAAGTTCAGCGCCGCCACGCCTGGCCGGCCGGTGGTTCTGGGAGTCATCGCGGCTCTGGCGCTGTTGATCGTTTGGCGACGACATCCCGCATGGCGACGCACGGCGATCGGTTTGCTGATCGCCCTGGCGCCGCTCGCCCTCCTCCTTGGCCGGCAGCCAAACAACTTTCCGTTTGGCGATGGCGCCATCATCGAGCTGTACACACTCTTTGCGCTGAAGGGGCAGCTGTATCTCGGGGCCTACTCGCAGTACCTCTGGCATCATCCCGGTCCGCTCTCGTTCTACGTGTTTGCCCCCTTCTATCTGCTCGGCGGCTATTCGTCGTTCGGGCTTGGCGTCGGCGTGCTGTTCGTGAATCTCGGTTCGCTCGGGCTCGTGGCCTGGCTCCTGGCGCGGGAGCGCACCATGCGGTGGCCTTTCACCGCAGCCCTGTTCGGGCTGCTGCTGATCTTCTACGCGCGCGTTCCGGGCGCGCTGACGAGCGGCTGGAATCCGCACACCCCGCTGCTGCCGCTCGTGGCGTTGCTGTTCGTGGCGACGGCAAGCCTGAACGGGAATCTACGGCTCCTGCCGCTGGCCGCGGCGCTGACTTCGTTCATCATCCAGACGCACATCGGTTTCAGCATGGTTGCCGGGCTGCTGTTTCTCGCCGCGCTCGCGCCGCTGCTTTGGGTAGCCTGGCGCGATCCCGTCCGGCGTGCGACCTGTGTCTGGTGGATGGTCGGAACGGTTTTTCTGCTGGAACTTCTCTGGGCGCCGCCGCTCGCCGAGCAACTGGTGAAGTCGCCCGGCAACATGACGCTCATCGTGCGGTTCTTTTTCAGCGGGCCGGCGGAGCAGACGCTGCTCGCCGCCTGGAACGCCTGGGGCACGATGCTCGCTGGTGTGTTCTGGCCGTCCCTGGTGCTGGCGGGCGGCAATCCGCTGATCGTCGGTGATGAGGTGTGGCCGCGGCTGCTCGGCACCGGATTCGTCGTCTTGCTGGTGCCGGCGGGGTTTGCCGCGTGGCGCGCTGGGCGAACGTTTACGGCGTGGCTCGCGGCCGCGAGCCTGATTGCCGCGATCGGCGGCTTCTGGTCGGTCACCCATGTCCGGGGCGCGATTGGCGACTATCACATCTTCTGGCTGGCGCCGCTCGGCGTCGTCAACGCGGCCGTGGCGATTGCGGAGCTGGTCGCGATACTGAGGTTCTTACCGGCGCCGTCGGTGGAGCCGCGGCTGATCCCGGGCATCGTGGCCGTCGGGACGGCGGCGATTGCCGCCATTGGCATCGGTCCGTTTTTTTCGACCAAGAGCTTCGACGTCGAAGCCGAGGGCGCGACCATCCGCCGGATGATGTTCGAAACCCGGCAAGGGTTGCTGCGCCTTCAGGCGAAACATCCCGTCGTGCGGTTCGACGAGGGGGTCTGGAGCACCGGGGCTGGGTTCGTGTTGCAGCTTCAGCTCGAAGGCGTTGACGTCTCGATCGCGCCGGAGATGATCTGGCTGCTCGGCGACCAGTTGGCGGCGGACGGAGGGGAAGACGTGCTGCTCACCGTCTCGCGCCCGGGACGTCACGCCGAAATCGTCAAGCGGCCGCACAACATCACCCTCGCGGACGCGGAGACCTACTTCGTTGATGCGGTCAGCCTGATCGATGCGCCCGAGGCCAGGCCGCCGCTCAAATAGACCCTGTAAACACCGTGTAACTTCTGTGAGAAGATTCCGGCCATGCCATCCACGCTCGACGACCTCCTGCGGCTGCCCGCCGGTCAGCGGGCCGACCTGGCCATGGCGCTCTGGGCCAGCCTGAGCGACGAGGAGCGGGACGAAGCCATCGGCCTTTCGCCGGACCAGCGGACCGAACTCGAACGCCGCTGGCATACCTATCTCGAACATCCGAGCGCCACGATCGCGTGGACTGATCTGAAGAAGGCGCTCACGCAGGAATCGTGACCCCGCTGGTCCTCTTCACGCCAGATGCGGCTCGCGGCGTGCGCGAGGCGCGGCTCTGGTACGACCGTCGCGCGCCGAAGCTCGGTCTGGCGTTCGCGCTCGAAATTCACGGCGCGATTGGCCGGATTCTCGCCAATCCGCTCGCGTATCCGTTCATGCGCGGCGGCACGCGCCGGAGCGTGCTGCACCGCTTTCCGCACGCCGTCCATTTCCGGATCCACAACGACCACATCATCGTGCTGGCGGTGCTGCGCGCGCGTTGAGGGTGGGCGCGTTGACGGTGGCGTCCGGCTTTAGCCGGATTGCGTGCGTCTTGTGCATCGGTCTTCGCGAAGCTCATGTCATCCGGCTGAAGCCGGACGCCACCGATTCAAAGTTCACCACCGATTCAAAGTTCACGCTGCTGCACCCGGTACGTCGTTTGTAGGCGTTAGTGCCGAAGATAAGACCAGCATGCGTGTCAATGTCCGCTCGGCTCGCGGGTTCACACTCGTCGAGATTCTCGTCGTCGTGTTCATTCTTGGCCTGCTGGCCGCGATGGCGGTCGTGCGTGTCGCGCGCGCCAAGCTCGCGGCCAACGAAGCGTCGGCGATCGGGTCGCTCCGAACCATCAACTCGGCGCAGGACACCTACGCGTCAGGCTGCGGCGGAACCGGATACGCCCAGTCGCTGGAGGATCTCGCTCGGCCGCCCGCCCCGACGGCGCAGGCCTTTATTTCCGCGGATCTGACGACGACCGGAGTGGCCAAAAGCGGCTACACGTTCCGCGTCCTCGCGGATACCGGGGCGACCACGGTGCTGCCTGGCGGGCGGACGTGCAATGGCGGGGTGAGCGTGACGGCCTACTTCGCGGGCGCGGAACCGCAGTCGGTGGGTTACACCGGACGGCGCAGCTTCGCGACCGACAAGGGCACGACCATCTTCTACAGGGACGACGGCGCGGCGATCGCGTCCGGCTTTGCCGGCGCCAATCCACTCAACTGACGCGCTGGATCGACAAAATCCGTCACATCCAACCGACGTTTTTTCGCTGAGAGTCTGGTGGCGTCCGGCTTTAGCCGGATTGCACGCCGGCCTCCGAGGATTCGGTGGCGTCCGGTTTTAGCCGGATTGCACGCCGGACCTCGGGGCGGCCGGACTATTCCTGGCGTCCGTCCTTGGCGTCTGTTCCGGTGCGCTCTTCGGGGCGACTGTCTGGGCGGGCGGCGGTCTGAGCCTGCTCATCGCCGCGGCCGTCGGTCCACCAGCGGCGCCGATCGTTGCTGCGGCGCGGCCAGCCGCGGCGATCGCGGCCGGTGCGGCGGTCGGGAGCGAAGGCCTGGAAGGTCCAGCCGGTCTTCAGCAGCAGCGTCTCCATGTCGCGCTGAAAGACCTCGAGGCGGTTGAAGTCGCGGAAGAAATACGACCGCGGCGCGCCATCACCCGCGACGACCAGCGTGGTGCCATCGTCGACGGTTTCGCGCGTGATCTCGAGCCGTTCGGTGCCCCGCGTGAAGGTCCAGGCTGATTGCTGCACGCCTGTGTTATCGGACGCTCGAGCTCGATCTTTGGCTGTGCAAAACGGGGCAATCGTGGGCGATCCGCTCCTACTGGCGCACTTTGAGCGACGCCAGGACCTTCTGAAAGGTCTCCTCGTAGTCGCCAAGCTGCGCGCGCGGCGCGACGGCGATGGCGTAGAAGATCGTATTGGTGCGGAGCTGGGTGGCGACAATCTGAATCGCTTCCTCACGCCGGTTCGCCTCGGACACGTTGCTGAGCGAGACCTGCACGTAGCGGCGGCCGTCGATCACAATCGATCGTTGCGGCGTCGGCCGCGACATGCGCGGATTGCTCTGCGCGAGCGACTCGACGAAGGCGTCCATCGCCTTGCTCAAATCGTCGGTGGTGGCGCGCGACAGCCCTAATTCGACGCCGTGCGTAAACACGGTGTGGCCGCTCACGGTCCCATAGGCGCCACTGGGTGCAAACGTCACCGAGTTGGAACTGGCGCCGAACTGCCGCCAGTTTGTCGGCACGCTGATGCGGAAGGTGTCGTTACGGTATTCGGTGTAGCGGGCCGCCGGAGCCTCGACGGTCTCGCTGAACACCGTGTCCGGCGTGTTCGCGTTGGTTTCGGTGCGGGTTCGCGATCCCTCCTGACTGGCCGGCAAAGGCGCCGTTTTCAGGCGATCGCGTACGCGATCGAACGTGGCGGACGCACCGATCGGACTGGCGACCGGATAGAACGCCGCTTCCTTGGTGATGTACTCGACGCGGTTGCCCGGATTCGGGTGGTCGCTCAGGATCTGCGCGCCGCTCGAGCCCTGCTTCTCGAGGGTGCGGAACATGTTGGCCATGTCGCGCGGGTCGTAGCCGGCCGCCGCCATGATGCGGACGCCTTCGAGGTCCGCCTGTTTTTCGAAGTCGCGGCTGAAGCGCAGGAACAGCCCACCGGCCAGGACCTGCGACCCGACGCTGATGGCTTCGCCGACCGCGCCGCCCACTACCGCGCCGGCCACGCGGCCCAGACCGCCCAGGAAGCCGGTGCCGCCCTGGCGCTTCGTCATCTGCGCCGTGCCGTGCCGCAGCACGACGTGGCTGATTTCGTGCGCCATCACGCCGGCGATCTCACCTTCGGTGTTCGCGGCTTCGATGATGCCGCGGTTCACGAACATCGGTCCGCCCGGCAGCGCAAAGGCGTTGAGCTCCTTCACATTCACGGTCTCGAACGTGTACTTGAACTCGTCGTTGCGGAGCTCGGTCGGAATCGCGGCGACGAGCCGTTGGCCGAGCGTCTCGACGTAGCCGGTGACGAGGTCGTCCTTCATGAGCACGATCTCGCCGCGGATCTGTTTCGCCGCATCGAGCCCCATCTGGACGTCCTGGGCCGGAGTGTATTTGTTGTCCGGGGGTGTGACGCGCGTCTGCGCGGCCGATTCCACTAACGCGAGACCGACGGCAACGGTGACGAGCGCGGCGGTATTTCTCATGATGGCAATCCGTCAGGAGTGGCCGACGTGTCGGGAAATGTCAGTTCTGGGGCGATCTGACGAAAAATGTCAACGGTCCGAATCCGTCATAAGTCCCGCAAGCCTCAATCGCCGAGTAGTTTACGCCAAAACATATCGGCGGCATGGGCTCTGCAGCGCAGAGCCGCGGGAGCACGCGACGTGGATATTCGCAAGACAAACGGCTTTGCACTGATTGACGTGATCTTCGTGTGCGGGATCATCGGACTGCTGTCCACGATCGCGCTGCCGCGACTCCTGCTGGCGCGTCAGTACGCCGGAGCGGCATCGGCGATCGGATCGCTTCGAGCGATCAGCAGCGCGCAGTTGACCTACGCGCTGACGTGCGGCGGTGGATTCTACGCGCCTAATCTGACGACGCTGGGGACGCCGCCTCCGGGAAGCCCCGAAGCGTTCATCAGTCCGAATCTGAGCGGCGGCAACACCGTGACGCGTTCGGGCTATCTGATTCAGGTGCTGGCGACCGTGCATCCTGGCGCGCCGGGCACCTGCAACGGCGTCGGGCCGGGCGGCACCGGGCAAGCGTTCAAGGCCATCGCCGACACACTGGACGCCAACATGCCACGCTACTTCGGGTTGAACGCCGACGGCCAGATCTGGGAGCACGACGTGTCGCTCCTGGCCGTCATGCCCGAGATGGGCGAGCCGCCAGTCGGCCACACCTTACGCTGAGGGTCAGCTTGGTGCCAGGTTGGTGCCAGGTTGGTGCCAGGTTGGTGCCAGGTTGGTGCCAGGCTGCAGTCTGGCACCGGTCTGACACCTGTCCGGCACCTGTATCGCCCGCGCCGATCGCATATAATCCCAGCCCATGTGGACCAAGATGATGGGTGGCCCTCGGAAGAAGGCGCCCAAGACCATCGCGGTGATCGACCCGGATCGCTGCTTTGGTGCCTTTGCCTGTTCGATTTGCCAGGCTGCCTGCCCGGTGGCCGGCTGCATCGTCGAGGAGCCGGACCGTGACGGCCGGATGGTCTGCGCCGTGCGCGCCGACCTCTGCATCGGCTGCGGCCTGTGTGTGACGATGGGGAACCCGACGGCTCCGCAGGCGCGCGAGTTCGGCTGCCCGGCGGACTACGACGCCATCAACATGATGCCGTTCGAAGAAGTCGTGAAGTTGCTCACTCAGGGCGCGTCCGCCGAAGCGACCACCGCCTGAAAGTACCGCGAGGGCAGCCGGTGATCGAGGCGCGTCGCCACGAAGGCGGTCGCCTCGTGTAGCGCTGTCGCCGAGACCCCCGTCTCGATGCCCAATCCGTCCAGCATGTAGATCAGATCGTCGGTGGCCAGGTTGCCCGCGGCCCCCGGTGCGTACGGACACCCGCCAAGACCACCCGCAGACGCGTCAAAGGTGCGAATGCCCAGCGGCAGCGCCGCGAGCACGTTCGCGAGCGCCGTTCCACGCGTGTCGTGAAAGTGCAGGGCGATCTGGTCGGGACGCGCGCGCCTGAGGACCGGTTCCAGGACCTGAGGGACCTGTCCGGGATGCGCGATGCCGATCGTGTCGCTGACGGCCACTTCGAAGACGCCGAGCTCGAGGAGTCGCGCGGTGAGCGCCGCCACGACGCCCGGATCGACGGCTCCTTCGTACGGACAACCGAATGCCGTCGAGAGATAGCCGCGCACGCGCAGGCCTGCGGCGAGCGCATCGCGGCACACGGCCGCGTAGGTGGCGAAGGATTCGTCAACCGACTGATTGATGTTGCGGCGGCTGAAGGTGTCAGTCGACGCCGCAAAGATCGCGATCTCGGTGATGCCGGCTTTGATGGCGCGTTCGAGTCCCACGAGATTCGGCACGAGCGCCGTGTAGCGCGTGCCCGACCGCCGAGTGATGCCGGCCAGCACTTCGGCGGCGTCGCCGAGTTGCGGAACCCACTTGGGGCTGACGAATGCCGTCACCTCGATGACGGGCAGCGCGGCAGCGCTCAGCCGATCGACAAACGCTATCTTGTCGGTCGTCGGAATCCTGACGTTCTCGTTCTGCAGGCCGTCGCGCGGGCCGACCTCGACGACCGTCACTTTCGTGCCGCGCCAGCGCGTCTCCGTGTGCATCTCAGGACAGCTCGATGAGCGGTGTATCGGGTTGCACGAGATCCCGTTCCTTGCAGTGGATCGCGGTCACCGTCGCGTCTCCCGCGGCGCGCAGCGGCAGCTCCATTTTCATCGCTTCGAGGACGATGAGCGTCGTGCCTTTGGTGACGCGGGCGCCGACGCTCGTCAGGACCTTCGCGACGGTCGCCGGCATCGGCGCGGACAGGATCTGATGCGCGTCAGCCGCGGGGGGAGTGGTTCGCCGTGCCGCGCTCGTGATACGGAAGACGCGGCCGTTCCAGAACGCCCAGCGGTCATCCGCGGGTCCCGCAACGTAGACCGTCTCCATCCGCCCGTTGACCTCGATTCGAACCACGCCGTCACGCATAAGGGTCAGCTTGGAGCCAGCCTGGAGCCAGGCCGGAACCGGGCAGGAGCCAGGTCGGTGCCAGGTTGGAGCCAGGTACCTGCAACCACAGTTAACTTTTCCAACCGTGATAGCTCTGCCATGGATTCCAGGACGGCGACGCCGACGCGGCGGCTTCTCCGTGCGCGCCGCTCGTTGCCGCCGTCCGGGCCGCCTCGACGACAAACGCCGGCGGCGGCTCGCCCGCCGGCATGACGCTGTCGCGCTCGCGATCCAGGAACGTCGTGTCGATCGCGCCGTGGCGGAACGCGTCGAGCTCGAGCAGGTGAATCAGAAACGTGACATTGGTGCGGATCCCGAGGATCGGGAAGGCGCGCAGCGCCTCGACGAGGCGCGCGCGCGCCAACTCACGCGTCTCCGCGGTCGCGACGACTTTGGCCAGCAGCGGATCGTAGTGAACCGGGACTACGTCGCCCTCGCGCACGCCCGAATCGATCCGGACGCCAGGCATCCGCGGTTCGCGGTAGAGCAGAATCCGGCCGGACTGCGGCAGGAACCCCTGCGCGGGATCTTCCGCGTAGACGCGCGCCTCGATCGCGTGACCGCGCTGCGTCAACGACTCCTGCGCCCAGGGCAGCCGCTCGCCGGATGCGATCAGCAGTTGCGCGCGTACCAGATCCACGCCGGCCACCTGTTCGGTGACACCGTGCTCGACCTGCAGCCGCGCGTTCATCTCGAGAAAGTAGAACGGCGCGCGGTCGCGATCGGAAGAGGAAAGATCGACCAGGAACTCGACCGTTCCGGCATTGCGGTACCCGGCCGCCTGCGCCGCACGAACCGCCGCCGCGGTGATTCGCTGCCGCAGCGCCGGCGTGAGATTCGGTGACGGCGACTCCTCGATGACTTTCTGATGACGGCGCTGCACCGAACACTCGCGTTCGAAGACATGGACGGTCTGCCCATGCGCGTCGGCCAGGATCTGGACCTCGACGTGATGCGGGCGCTCGATGCGACGTTCGACGTACAGCGTGCCGTTGCCGAAGGCGTTCTCCGCCTCGCGCCGGGCGCCCTGGATGGCCGCGGTGATGTCCGAGCCCCCGTCGATCGCGCGCATGCCTTTGCCGCCGCCACCCGATGTCGCCTTGACCAGCGCCGGGAGTCCGACCGCTTCGATCGCGCGCGCGATGCCGGCATCAGACTGATCGTCCGGCGTCCGCCCCGGGACGACCGGCACGCCGGCCGCGTCCATCGTCTTGCGCGCTTCGATCTTCGATCCCATGCGGGCCAGCACCGATGCCGGCGGTCCGACGAACACCAGACCGGCCTCTTCGCACGCCTTCGCAAAGCGGGTGTTCTCGGACAGGAATCCGTAGCCCGGATGAATCGCGTCCGCTCCGGCGCTCTGTGCTGCCTCGACGATCGCCGGAATCGACAGATAGCTCTCGACCGCGGGAGCCGGACCGATCCTGATCGCCCGGTCCGCGGCGTCTCGATGCGCCGCGTGCTGATCGGCATCCGAATAGACCGCAACTGTTTCGATGCCCAGTTCGCGGCACGCCCGCGCGATGCGGATGACGATCTCGCCGCGGTTGGCAATCAGCAGCCGGCGAATCATCGACCCGTCCACGCTGGCGTGCGCTTCTCGAGAAACGCGGTCAGCCCTTCCTGGCCTTCGGCCGACACCCGCCGGGCGGCGATCGTTCGCGCGGTGAGCGTGCGCTGCTCGTCGCCGCTGGCGGCCAGCACCTGCGGAATCAAGGCCTTGACCGTCGCAATCGCCTGCGGACCGGCCTCGAGGAGCGCCGTCGCGAGGCCGGCGACCGTCGCGTCCAGTTCGGACTCGGCAACCACCGCGTGGACGAGCCCGATGTCTCGAGCGCGCGTGGCGGTGAAGGTGCCGCCGGTCAAAAACAGTTCGCGCGCCGCCGATGCGCCGATTTTCGCGAGCACGAACGGCGAAATCACCGCCGGCACGATGCCGAGACGGACTTCGGTGAAGCCGAATCTGGCGTTGTCGGCCGCGACGACGATGTCGCAGACGGCGGCGAGGCCGGCGCCGCCGCCGAAGGCGCCGCCATGAACGCGCCCGATGACCGCGACCGGCAGTGTGTTGATCGCGGCAAACATCCGCGCGGTGTCTTCGGCGTCACGAAAGTTCTCGGCTTCGGAGTAGCGGACCGTCTTCGCCATCCACTGAATGTCCGCGCCGGCGGAGAACGTCTTGCCGGCGCCGGCCATGACGACGACACGAACCTCCCGATCCTCGCGAATCCGCTCAGCCCATTCGCTGAGCTCGCGGATCATGTGTTCGTTGAACGCGTTGCGGACGTCGGGCCGGTTGAGGGTGAGGTATTCGACGCTGCCGTCGCGAGTAGTGGTGATGGTCACATTCGAAACACGCCAAACTTCGCCGGTGCCTGCGGCGCGCGCCGGGCGATCGCGAGGCCGAGCGCGAGCGCGGTTCGCGTCTGCAGCGGATCCAGGATCCCATCGTCCCAGATCCGTGCGGTCGAATAGTACGGCGATCCTTCGTGGTCGTACTTGTCCAGGATCGGCTGGCGCAGCTCGTGTTCCTCGGCGGCGGACAGCTCGCTGCCTTCACGGGTGCGCTGTTCGCGCTTGACCGACGTCAGCACGCCGGCAGCCTGCTCGCCGCCCATCACCGAAATCCTCGCGTTCGGCCACATGAAGAGCAGACGCGGATCGTACGCCCGTCCGCACATGCCGTAATTGCCGGCGCCGAACGAGCCGCCGATGACGACCGTGAACTTGGGCACGACCGCGTTGGCGACGGCGTGGACCATCTTGGCGCCGTCCTTCGCGATACCGGCGCGCTCGTACTGCCGTCCGACGATGAAGCCGGTGATGTTCTGCAGAAAAATCAGAGGCACGCCGCGCTGGTTGCACAGCTCGATGAAGTGCGTCGCCTTGAGCGCGGACTCCGAGAACAGCACACCATTGTTGGCGATGATCCCCACCAGCATCCCGTGCAAACGGGCAAAGCCGGTGACGAGCGTCGCGCCGTAGCGTTCCTTGAACTCGTCGAAGCGCGATCCGTCGACCAGGCGGGCGATGATTTCGTGAACGTCGTACAGTTTGCGCACATCGGCGTTGACGATGCCGTAGAGCTCCGCCGGATCGTAGTGCGGCTCTTCCGGCGCCACGTCTTCGGCGCGATGTGTGCCGCGCGCGGGCAGCGACGACACGATTGTCCGGCAGATCGCCAACGCGTGGGCGTCGTCGTCGGCCAGATAGTCCGCCACGCCGGAGACGCGCGTGTGCACGTCGGCGCCGCCGAGTTCTTCGGCGGTGACATCCTCGCCGGTCGCCGCCTTCACGAGCGGCGGACCGCCGAGAAAGATTGTCCCCGTGCCTTTGACGATGATCGTTTCGTCCGACATCGCCGGGACGTAGGCGCCGCCAGCGGTGCACGAACCCATGACGACGGCAATCTGCGGAATGCCCTCCGCCGACATCCGCGCCTGGTTGAAGAAGATCCGCCCGAAGTGCTCGCGGTCGGGGAAGACCTCCGCCTGCATCGGCAGAAACGCGCCGCCCGAGTCGACCAGGTAGAGGCAGGGCAGGTGGTTCTCGAGCGCGACCTGCTGCGCGCGCAGGTGCTTCTTCACCGTGATCGGGAAATAGGTCCCGCCTTTGACCGTCGCATCGTTGCCGACGATCAGTACTTCATGTCCGGAGACGCGGCCGATGCCGGTGACGATTCCCGCGCCCGGCGCTTCGTCGTCGTACATCCCGCCGGCGGCCAGCGCCGAGAGTTCGAGGAAGGGCGAGCCGGGATCGAGGAGGCGGTCGATGCGTTCACGGACCGGCAATTTGCCCTGCGCGCGGTGGCGCTCGAGATATTTGGCACCCCCGCCCTGGTGCGCGCGCGCGGTCGCCGCGCGCAACTCGTCGACCAGCTGCCGCATCCGCGCCTGATTGGCTGAAAAGACCGCGTCGGACGTGACGAGATGGGACTCGAGGCGGTCCATTTACCAGCCGCAGCAGTCGGTCTTGAAGCCGCAGGAAGCGCAGCGCCAGACCGCGTGCATCCGGTACATGTCGCCGCCACAGCGTTCGCAGAGCATCTTGTCGGTTTCGGCCGGGGCGGTCGTTTGTAGAGGTGTGATGGATCGAATCGGCCGAACTGGAGCCCGAGGAGGCGTCGGCTCAGACATGCGCGGATTATCGCACTACCGCAGCACTTTTTCGTCTGCCGAGCTTGCCTTTGACCGCCCGCGGTGTCATGAATGCATACAGTCCGAGCCCGCCTGTATTGAGATAATGCGGGAGGACGACACTGGGGGCGACGTGAAGCGGAAGCGGAAAGTCCTGGCAATTGATGACGAGCCGTCGATGGTCGAGTGGCTGAAAGTGCTGCTCGAGAACGAGGGCTACGAGGTCCGGACCGCCCTCATCGGCACCCGGGGCGAGGAGATCTTCCGTTCCTGGAACCCCGACGCCGTGGTCACCGACATGATGCTGCCCGATCTCGACGGCATCGACCTGGTCCGGAAATGCAAAGCGCTCCAGCCCGACGTCGAGGTGATTGTCATTACCGGACAAGGCAATATTCCGCGCTCGGTCGAGGCCGTCAAGGCCGGCGCCTTCGACTTCCTCGAGAAGCCGATCGACGCGGATCGGCTGCTCGACAAGCTCGAGAAGGCGATCAAGCAGAAGTCGCTCACGGACGAGAACGAACAACTCAAGCAGAAGCTGCAGGACCGCTACAAATTCCAGAACATCGTCGGGCGCAGCAAGCCGATGCAGGAGCTCTTCGATCTGGTCGAGAGCGTGGCGGCGAGCGAAGCGAACATCCTCATCCAGGGCGAAAACGGCACCGGCAAGGAGCTCATCGCCAACGCGATTCACTACAACAGCAAGCGCGCCAAGGGTCCGTTCATCAAGATCAACTGCGCGGCGATCCCGAAGGACCTGATCGAGTCGGAGCTCTTCGGCTACAAGAAGGGCGCGTTCACCGGCGCGACGGCGGACAAGGAAGGGCTGCTCGAACTCGCCGAAGGCGGGTCGTTGCTGCTCGACGAAATCGGCGAGATGCCGGCGTACCTCCAGACCAAACTGCTGCGGGTGCTGCAGGAACGCGACTACCGGCCGATTGGCAGCGACCGCGTCGTCCACGTCGACTTCCGGCTGATCTGCGCGACGAACGCCGATCTCGACGCCGCGCTTCGCGACGGCCGGCTGCGCGAAGATCTCTACTTCCGCATCAACACCATCACGCTGCGGGTCCCGCCGCTCCGCGAACGTACCGAGGACATTCCGCTCCTCTGCGATTACTTCATCGACAAGTTCCGCGAACGCTATCAGCGGAACATCCGGACGATTGCGCCGGCGGTGTACCACCTCCTGATTCGCAACCGCTGGGCGGGGAACGTCCGCGAACTGGAGAACGCGATCGAGCGCGCGGTGCTGGTGGCCAAGGGCAGTGAAATCACCGCCGCCGATCTGCCCGAATCGCTGCGCGACGATACGCCCAGCAACACCGATTTCGTTGTCCCGGCGCACCGGACGCTGGCCGAGATCGAGAAGATGGCGATTCTGCAGACGCTGCAGCGCACGAACTGGAACAAGCAGGAAGCCGCGCAGATTCTCGGTCTCTACCGGCCGACCCTCTACAGCAAGATGCGGAAACACGACATCGAGGACGGCGGCAAGGCCAGCCGCGGCGACGGCGACCGGCGCGCGCACGAGAGACCTGAAGCGTGATCTCGCTCGCCGGCGCCCGCCGGAAGGTGCTCGCTGTGGGGACCTTGACGGGGCGGTCGCTCTGGCGCGGGCTGCTGGAGTTCTACAACAGCGACAACCTCACCTACGCGGCGTCGATCGCCTACTACGCGCTGCTGTCGCTCTTTCCGTTTTCGATGGTCGCCCTGTCGATCCTGGGCCGGGCGGCCGCGGCGGACGAGGATCGGGCGGCGGTCCTCGACTTCGTCCTGACGTATTTCCCCAAGCAGTTCGACTTCATCACGACCCAGCTCGATGCGTTCAGTTCGCAGTCGGCCACGTTCGGGGTGATCGGCACCATCACGCTGCTCTGGGGCGCGATCGGGTTCTTCGGCGCGATTACCACGGCCGTGAACTACGCCTGGCGCGTCGAGAAGAACCGGAGCTACTGGGCGCAGAAGCTGGTGTCGTTCCTGATGCTGATTGTGGCTGCGGCGCTGCTCCTTGCCGCGCTGCTCATCGTCAGCGCCAGTTCGATCGTCGGCGCGTCTTGGTTCGCGGGCGTGCTGTCGCGTTTTCCAGGGCTGCTGATTTTGCGTGGCCTGGCGCTCCGCTGGGCGCCGACGCTGCTCTTCATCCTGGTGGTCGGCCTGGTGTTCTACTTCGTGCCCAACACCAAGGTCAGGTTTCGTGATGTCTGGATCGGCGCGTTCATCACCGGTTTTCTGTGGAAGGGCGTGCTCGCGCTCTTTTCCTGGTACCTGAGCGACATGAGCCGCTTCACGCGCGTCAACGGCTCGATCGCGGCAGTGGTGGCGTTTCTCGGCTGGGTCTATATCCAGGCGGTGATTCTGCTGTACGGGGTGCAGTTCACCGCGTCGTACGCGCGACTACGCCGCGCCCAGCGCGACGCGACGGGGACTGACGCTGCCTTGCAATAGCGTCGGTGGCGTCCGGCTTCAGCCGGATTGCACCGTGCCGCAGTAATCCGACTAAAGTCGGACGCCACCGAAGTCAGCGCGCCAGCGCCCGCAGGATTGCCTCGCCGAACATCGGGACATCGTCCGGCTTGCGCGAGGTGATCAGATTCCCGTCTTCCATCACCGGCTTGTCGACGTAGAGGCCGCCGGCGTTCTTGACATCGATCGCGATCGACGGCCAGCACGTGAGCGTACGTCCCTTGAGCGCGTTGGCGGAGATGAGCACCTGCGGGCCGTGACAGATCGCGGCCACCGGCTTGCCGGCCTCCATCGCATCGCGCACGAGGTCGACCATCGCGTGACGCATGCGCATCCGGTCCGGCGCGTAGCCGCCGGGAATCACCACCGCATCGAAGTCCTTGATCTTCGCAGCGCCGGCGGACATGTCGGCTTTGACGACTTCACCGCGCTTGCCGCGGTATTCGGCGCCCGACACTGGACCGACGATCTGGACTGTGACGCCCGCCGCCGTCAACGCTTCAAGCGGACCAGTGAGTTCGCGGTCCTCGAAATCTTCTTCGACGAGCATCGCGACGCGCTTGCCGGCGAGGGAACCATGGGTCATGCGCGAATTCTATCACCTGACTCATGTGAACCACAGAGTTCACGGAGCTCACAAAGAATTCTCTTGGCAGGAATTTCTCTGTGTCCTCGGTGGCCTCCGTGGTTATGCGCTCTCTATTCAGCGTGACATAATCAGTTGGTGAACCGTCTCGCCGGCGAGCGCAGCCCGTATCTCCTCCAGCATAGAAACAATCCCGTCAACTGGTACCCGTGGGGCGAGGAAGCCTTCGCGGCGGCGCGCGCCGGCGACAAGCCGATCTTTCTCTCGATTGGCTACTCGACGTGCCACTGGTGCCACGTGATGGAGCACGAGTCGTTCGAGGACGGGGCGATCGCGCAGGTGCTGAACGAGCACTACATCGCGGTCAAGGTCGATCGCGAAGAGCGGCCGGACGTCGATCGTGTGTACATGACATTCGTGCAGGGCACGACCGGATCCGGCGGCTGGCCGATGAGCGTGTGGCTCACGCCGGGGTTGAAGCCGTTCTTCGGCGGCACCTACTTTCCGCCGACCGCGCGCTACGGCCGGCCGGGATTCGTCGACATTCTTCGCGACATCGCGCAGGTCTGGAAGGCCGAGCGCGCCAAGATCGATCAGTCGGCCGACTCGGTCACCGAGCAGCTGCGCGGTTCCGTCCATGCGACGGTCGCTGCGGAGTTGCCGTCGGCAGAGCTCCTGCCGCGGATCGTCGCGCAGTTTCTCGGCACCTTCGATGCCCGCAACGGCGGATTCGGCGGGGCGCCGAAGTTTCCCCGCCCGAGCGAGCTGCTGTTTCTGTTGCGCGAACACGCACGCACCCACGACGAGCAGGCGCTCCGCGTCGTCCTGGCGACGCTCCGCGGGATGGCGCTCGGCGGCATGCGCGATCACATCGGCGGCGGCTTTCACCGCTATTCCGTGGACGCGGCCTGGCGGGTGCCGCACTTCGAGAAGATGCTGTACGACCAGGCGCAGCTCGTCCTGGCCTATCTCGAGGCGGCGCAGGCCTCCGGCGATGCGTTCTACATCGAGATCGCCGAAGACACGCTCCGTTATGTGATGCGCGAAATGACCGGCTCCGAAGGCGGATTCTTTTCCGCGGAGGACGCCGACAGCGTGCCGCCCGAACACGCGCAGGATCCGGACGCTCACAAGATGGAAGGCGCGTTCTACCTGTGGCGCGAGACGGAAGTGGACAGCCTGCTTGGCAACGACGCCGCGCTCGTCAAGGCGCGGTTCGGCATCGAGCCCAACGGCAACGCGCCCGCCGATCCGCAACAGGAGTTCACCGGCAAGAACCTGCTCTACGTCGCGCAGGGCTACGAGGATCTGTCGCGGACCTTCAGCAAGAGCGGCGACGAAATCGCCGACACCATCGGCCGCGCGCGTCTGACGCTGTTCCGTGCGCGGACGTCGCGCCCGCGGCCGCATCTCGACGACAAGGTGCTGACCGCGTGGAACGGACTGATGATCGGCGCCTTTGCCCGCGTGGCGAGGGTTCTGAGCGGCCTCGGCGGGGAAGGGAAGGCCGCGGCAGAGCCGTACCTGACTAAGGCGCGCCGTGCTGCCGGTTTCATCCACGACCGGATGTGGAATCCACGGTCGGGGATTCTGCTGCGCCGCTACCGTGACGACGACGCCGCAATCGACGGCTACGCAGAGGACTACGCGTATCTCGTCTTCGGACTGGTGGAGCTCTTTCAAGCCGATCCCGATTCGAAATGGCTCGAGTGGGCCGCGGCGCTCCAGCGGCGGCAGGACGAGCTGTTCTGGGACGACGCGCACGGCGGCTGGTTCAGCACGACCGGCCGCGATGCGACGGTGCTGGTGCGGATGAAGGAAGACTACGACGGCGCCGAGCCGACGGCGAGCTCGATCTCGGTAATGAACCTGATCGTGCTTTCGCATCTCATCGAGGATCGGCACTGGGTGGAGCGGATCGAGCGCACCTTGCGTCTCTTTGCCGATCGGCTGGCGCAGATCGGGCGTGCCGTGCCGATGATGGCGGCGGCGTGTTCCGCTTACTCGGCGGGGTTGCGGCAGGTCGTCATCGTCGGCGAGGACCGCACCGCGCTCGAGCGCGTCATGGCGGTCTCGTACCGGCCATTCACCGTGTCGCTGTCGCTAAGCGAGGCGCAACAGGCGGCACTGGCGCAGGTCGCGCCATGGATCGCCGCGATGAAACCCGTGGACGGCAAGGCAGCCGCGTACGTGTGCGAGCAATTCGCCTGTCTCGCGCCCGTGACCGAGCCGGAGGCACTAGCGGCAGCGCTGGAGCGCGGCCCCAGCCCCCAGCCCCTAGCCCCCAGTCCCGAGTGAAGGAGCATTGTTTGTGACCGTTCCAGTGGATGTGTGGTTGAGAGGGCAGGATTTCGCGACGACAAGTGCCATCGACGGCGTCCCGCGCGAGCCGTCGGCGTGGACCGACGATGACGTGCGCGTCGTGTTGCAGGGCATGCTCGAAGCGATGCACCGCCTGAAGCATCCGAACGACGTCAATCCGGCCATCGCGCTCAGGGGGTTGAGCTGGATCGTCAATCCGTTCGAGGACGGTGGCGTCGTCATCGCGATCGAAATCGGCATGGGCGCCGCCGTGGCTGGACCGATCCAGATCGATCAGGCGGCGCTGGAGAAAATGATCACTCGGGTGCTGTCGCGACCGGTTCCTCCGGCGTCGCCGACGGTGCACTAATCGCCGATCGAACTATCGTGGAATCCGGCTTTAGCCGGATTCATGCGGCTCCGGCTGAAGCCGGAGCCCACCAACGAAACGGACTACTTGACCGGAATCGAAATTCGAATCGTGGTGCCCCGCGGCGTGGCATCCAGAATTTCGATCTTGCCGCGATGGTCAGAGATGACGCGCTTCGAGATGGCCAGCCCGAGTCCGCTGCCGCGCGCCGTGGCGTCCTTGCCGCGGTAGAACTTCTCGAACACCCGGTCGCGTTCGTCGCTCGAGATTCCGGGCCCCGTGTCCGTGATGTCCACGACGACCTCGCGTCCGGACAGATACGCCTTGACCACGAACGGCGCGCCGGGCGGCGAGTACTTCAACGCGTTGTCGATCACGTTGTCGAAGACCTGCAGCAGCGCCTGGCGGTCGGCGCGAACCGGCGGCAGGTTGGGCGACAGCTCCACCCGCGCTTCCGTGCCGGTCGCGGCGAGACGCGCGTCGAACCGCTCGAGCGCGGTTTCGACGATGCCGGCGATGTCCTGCGGCTGGAGGTTGTAGCGCTGGCTGACGTGCCCGAATGACGCGTAGGCAAGGAGATTGTCGATGAGCCGCTCGAGCAGCGTGGACTGCTCGCTCAGCATCCCCGCATAGGTGCGAATCGTGTCGGCCGATTCGTATCGGCCCTTGGCCAGCGTTTCAGCGACGAGCTGAAAGAGGGCCAGCGGCGTCTTGAGTTCGTGCGTGGCGCTGGCGATGAATTCTGACTGCATGTCGGCGAGTTCGGCGCTGCGTCTGAGCGCGCGGAGCGTCAGCAGCAGGCCGAGGACCGCAGCCGCAGCCGCCAGGGCGATGAGCCACAGCGTTCGCGACGAGCCGAGCGCCGCGGCGGCCAGCGTCCGATCGTCCGCGACGCTGACGCTCGCGGTCCACTCGCGCGCTTCCGGCTCGTACCCGGACGCCGACAAATCAGGATCGAGAAAGGAGAACGGAAACCGCCGCTCGTGCAGTGCCCCCGGCTGCGGCTCGCGGGCCCGCGTTCGCGCCACGAGACGGCCGCTCTCGTCGGCCACGGCGAGCGACAGGCTGTCTTCGACGTCGCCAATCGCGGAGATCTGGCCGAGGATGTCGGGGAAGTAGTGGGCGTTGACCCAGGGCAGGTTCACCGTGAATCCGACCAGTCCAAACAGCCGGCGGCCGCCGGCGGTGTGATAGAGGAGACGGACGACGACCTGATACGGCACGCCGGCGAGCCGCATTTCGAACGCGCCGAAGCGCTGTCCGGTGGTGTCGAGGCCGCGGCTGCGCGCGGCCAGTTCACGCCCGACCTCGGGATCGTGGAGCGACACGACGGGATACGCGCCCGGCGTGCGCGGCGCGGTCGCCCAGGGCGGCTGGCGATCGACGCGGTTGAACACCATCGTCGAGCCCGCGCCCGCGGGTCGATCGCTCCAGACGAAGAACGACTCGGGATAGGGAAACCGCGCGAAGGCCTGGGCGAACTGATCCTCGAGTTCGTAGGAGCGCGCGAGGTCGAGCGCGCTCTCGTCGAAAGCGGCGAGCACCGAGTTGTGCACGCCTTTCATGTCGCGGCTGAGCGCCACGGTCAGCAGTGTCAACGCTTCTTCGGAGCGCTGATCGACGAGCAGCGTCGTGCTGTGACGCCACTCACCGACCGCGCGCGACGCCAGCCACACGAGCGACACCACCGCCAGCGACAGGCTGCCGGCGAGCGCCGCCCAGACGGCCAGCTGCGCGCGCGGCACGCGGCCGGCACCGCCCCACAGCCTGAAGGTCACCGAAAGAGATCGCGTTCGCGGTAGTAGCGCGCCGCGCCGGGATGAAGCGGCACGGGTGTCGCGGGGGCGCGCCCGGCGTTGATGAGACGCGCGGACGGCTGCGACCGTGACAGCTCGGGCAGCGCTTCGAAGAGCCGCCGTGTCAGGTCATAGACGAGCGGTTCCGGCAGCGTGTCGCGGCAGAGCAGCAATCCGTCGATCCCGATTGTCTGCACGTCCTCGTCCTGACCGGGATACGTGCCCTTGGGAATCGTTGCCGGTTTGAAGAACGGGAAGGAAGCGCGAAGCCGGTCGATTACGGCCGGCGACATCGACAGCAGGCGGATCTCGCTCGACTCGCCGACGTTGTCGACCGTCGTCAACGGATAGCCCGACGCGAAGATGCGCGCGTCGAGTTCGTTCGCTTTCAGCTTCGTGATCCCGTCGCGGGATGACGGGATGGCGACGACGTCGCTCAGTTTCACGCCGTGCGCGTCGAGGACCATGCGCGTCATCGAGCTGCCGTCCGGATCCGCGCCGGTCTGAATCCGTTTGCCGCGGATGTCTTCGGGCCGGGTGATGCCGCTGCCGCGCCTGACAAAGATGTGGACGACGTTTGAATAGAGGACGGCGACGCTGCGCAGATGGCTCGCCGACGAATCGGGCGTGGAGTGGCTGCGGTACGCCTGATAGGCGATGTCGCTGCGCGCGAAGGCAACGTCCGCTTGCCCGGCTTCAATCGCGTCGGCGTTGGCCCCCGCGCCCGCCGGACCGTCAGCATCCCTGGCGACGAAGTGCGTGACCGGAATCTTCTCGTTGTAGATCTTCGCGAGGGCCGTGCCGAGCGGACTGTACGCGCCGCCCGGCGGGCCGGTCATCAGGGTCAGTTCAGTGGGCGTGATCGCTGTCGCGGCTTTCGGCGCGTCACACCCCGCCGCGAGCACGGCCGTCGCGAGCCACAGGCACCTCGCACCGAATGTCATTCCCCAGCACCTCGCACCGCGCACCCGCTCCTTGAACCCAGAACCTGGCACCTAGAACCTATTTCGTTCCAATCTCGAAGCGCATCTCAAGATACGTGATGGAGCCGTTGACGTCTTTATACCAGTGGGGAAGGTTTGCCGGCACCAGGACGACGTCGCCGGCCTCGACGTGGCGGCTGATGCCCCCCTCGATGGTCGCCGGCCCGTTCGGCCCCTCTTTCCGGACGACCGTACCGCCTGTGACGAGCGTCCCCGACCCTTCCAGAACATGATGCACTTCGGTGCCGAGTTCGTGGGCGCCGCCGCCTTGCGCCTTGGTGCGGCGGACGATGTTCGCGCCGAACTTGTCGCCGCGGCCAAGCGAGGCCGAGAACATGAGCGGTGCCGGCGTGGCCTGGCCACGAGCGGCCAGCGTCCTGTGCCAGTCGGCGTCGCTCAAATAGACCGCCGGTCCGTTCGACGGGGCGCCGACGTCAAAGCGGGTTTCGAGATAGGTAATCTGCTGACCGTCGATCGACTGGTACCAGTGCGGCGTGCCTGGCGGGACGAGAATGACGTCGCCCTTGCTGACGTGCCGCGAGACGCCGCCGTCGATCGTCCCGGCGCCTCGTGCGGCGCCCGCCGCACGCACGATCGTCCCGCCGGTGACGAGCGTGCCCGAGCCCTCGATGATCGAGTGGATTTCGCTGCCGACCGCATGGGCGATCGCTCCCTGCGGCGTCATGCGCCGGACCACGTTGATCTGATACTTGCTGCCGTTGCTGTTGACGTTGGCCGCGACCATCTCCGGCGCCGGCGTCGCCTTGCCGCGCTCGACGAGGACGCCAGTCAGCTCTTTCCACGTCTTGTAAACCGCGGGCGCGGACTCCGCCGTCAGTCCGATTGAAGCGCAGATCATCAGTCCAGCGACAAGCCGTCCGTTCATGGTCTCTCCGGAATCCGAAGTCCTGAAATTCTGAATTCCTAAAATCCTGAAATTCACGCGTCAGGTTACTTGACCGTCACCTTGGCGATCGCGTTGGTCCAGCAGCACTGGAAGCCGCCGCCGCCTTCGCCCGACGAGTCGTTGCCCTGCGCTTTCAGCCAGTACTCGCCAGGCTGCGAGAACTCCACGGTGGTGGTCGCCTGACCGGTGTCCTTGTTGATCTCCGGCTTGGCTTTCGCGAACTTCACGTCGGCGGGGCCGCGATACATGCTCCAGGTGATGCTGAACGGCTCGCCGCGATAGTTGCGGCTCTTGTTCTTGTTGTCGTCCTTGCCCCAGATGTCCAGGGTCAGCGGCGTGCCCACGGCCGCGGTCATCGTCGTGTAGAGGTGCTTGGGGCCCTGTGCGCCCGGCGCGTTCGGCTTGAAGGAGAGCACGGGCGGCGTGTTGCCGACGGTGGCTTCCTTGATCGCGTCGATTTCCCAGCGCGGATCGAGCGAGAACGGGATCGTGTTGGTGCGGCCGTTGGCGGCGAGCGTCCAGGTAATCTTCCGCGAACCGAAATCCTTCGGCACGTTGACCGTGAAGACGCCCCAGCCGCGCCGCGGCAGGAAGTGCGTCGGTTGACCCTGATCGGCCGCCACACCCTCGAACCGGTTGTTCGGGCCAATCGGGATGTCGACGACCTGTTTCAGATTGCGGTTGTTGTACCCGAGCACAATCTCGAAGCTGCCGTCGGGGTTCTTGAACCAGCCCTCGAAGGCCGGTGTGACGTCCTGACCGCTGTCGTGCAGCGGTTCGACGCCCGGCAGGGCACCGGGCAACTGCGCGTCGACGGCGCTGGTCGTCAGCCAGCCGGCGACCGCGACAACGAGCGCGGTCGTCCACCACACTCTCGTGTTCTGCATGATCCTGCTCCTGAAAACCAGAAGGAGCAGCAGCTCCGGACGAGCCGCTGCTCCTTGGGATGTTTTGGTCTAAGGACGGACAGGCTGAAGCCTGTCCCTACCGCTACTAGAGGCTCCGGCTGAAGCCGGAGCCCACCATCATCAGTCCTGGTTGTTCGTCGACTGATTCTGACGGGCGCGCTTCTTCGCGACTTCGGCCTTGTAGTCGGCGTCGCTGATATACGTGACGTTGACCCACGCGTGCGCCATTTCGTCGATGCTGCGATCGCCGCCGCCGACCCACTGCGCCGGATCGGGGTTGTTCTTGTTGGCGGTCGTGTTGTCGTGCCACGCCGTGACGGCGATGATCGTGCCCTTCGGGAAGACCGGCGCCGCTTCGTCCGTGTACTCGTAGCTGTTCATCCAGTTGAACTGGAAGTCCTTGACGAAGGCGACCATCTGCCGCTGACCGTTGGGCAGGATCGCTTCGAGCGACATGGCCTTGCCCCGCAGGTGCATGTGCGGCTGGAAGCTCTCGATGCGTGCCGCACCGCGGCTCAGGACCGTGAAGCCCTGCGTCGCGGCGATCGTGTTCGGCGGAATATCGATGCCGCGGCCGCGCGACGCGCCCATGTTCGTGAGCACGGTGCGGTACTTCGGCGTGTAACCCTTCGGGTAGAGATAGACGCCGAGTTCGACCGTCGCCGTGATCGGCTGGTTGTCGCTGTTCATGGCCTGCGACATGTGGATGTCCCAGCTGATGCGCGAACCCGGCATCAGGATCTTCCCGGAGCCTTCGCGGTAGACGTCGCCGGTCTTGCCGATCGCCCATTCGGAGAAGAGCCCGGCTCCACGATCGCCAGCGGGGGTCGGGTCGTCCGGGTCGTTGACTTCGGGCTGGACGAAACGGAACTGCTCGGGCACGGTCTTCTCGTCCTGAATCAGCGACGCGACCGCGTGGTGCAGAATGCGGCGGCCTTCGATCTCGGCCGTGCGGGTCTCGACGCCACGCACCCAGCGCATTTCCGTGACGCCGGTGTCGGAGAGCGGCTTCCACCACTTGTCCTGCGTACGGCCGGCCATCGTGTACGGCTCGGCGCGAATGATGAGATCCGGTTCGGTCTGGCCGAACTGCTTGGCGAGGTGCCACTCGTTGGACGTGTTCCACACCTTCGCGGGCGGGAGATCCTTCGGGTCGCCCATCGGCGCGCCGTTGTCGATCCAGCGCACGATTGTGTCGATCTGCTCGTCGCTCAGCGAGATGTCATTCCTGAAGCCCTGGATCCCGACCGTCTTGTCGATGTGCCACGGCGGCATCTGCCGCGCCTGCACCTTCTGCTTGATCGCGCGCACCCACGGGCGCGCTTCCTGATACGACTGCAGGGTGAACGGCGCCACCTCGCCGGGACGGTGGCAGTTCTCGCACTTCTCACGGAAGATCGGCGCAACATCCTTGGCGTAGGTCACGGGCGCCTTCGCGTCGGCGGCCAGCGTCGTGTTGGCGCCTGCCAGCAGCGACCCTACAGCCAACATGCCGGCGGCAGCGCTTTGCCACGCGGCGATGCGACGTGTCGGTTGATGCATTCGGTGCTCCTTGTGCGGGCGGACGTTCCGCCGCAGCTTTGCCGGAAAGCCTAGCATCCAGAGGGGTTGGGTCGAGCCCGGTACATGTATCAAGTTGTTTCCGGACCGCGGCCCCCTGTCAGTGTTTGCCCGGGAGCGCTATAGTGCGCCCCGATGGGCAAACGGCTCCTGGTGGTCGAGGACGAAGCAGCCATCGCCCGGCTCCTCCAGGACAACCTCGCCTACGAGGGTTACAGCGTGGAGCTGGCGGCGGATGGTCCGGAGGCTCTCCGGAAGGCGGCCACGTTCCGGCCCGATCTGGTCCTGCTCGACCTGATGCTCCCGGGACGGTCGGGGTTTGAAATCTGTCAGACGATGACGTCGCGGCCGAATCCGCCGGCGATCATCATCCTGACCTCGCGGCGCGACGATGCCGACAAGGTCCGGGCGCTGAATCTCGGCGCCGACGACTACGTCACGAAACCATTCGCGCTCGATGAACTCCTCGCCCGGGTCCATGCGGTCCTGCGGCGCAGTCAGCCGGATGTCTCACAGATCGCGCTCGGGCCGATCCTGGTCGACTTCCGCGCCTCGCGCGCCTACAAGGGCGGGGAAGACTTCGACCTGCGGCCGCGCGAAATCGAAATCCTCCGGCACCTCGCCGCACGCCAGGGCAAGGCGGTCACGCGCGACGAGCTCCTGCGCCTCGTGTGGGGATACGAACACGTGCCGCTCACACGCACGGTCGACATTGCCATCGCGCGCCTCCGCCGGAAGATCGAACCCGATCCGCATCACCCGCGCTATCTGCGCACCGCACATCGCGATGGTTATTCGCTGATGGTGAGTAACGAGTAGCTGGTTCTAAATGCGCCACCAAAACACGAAAACACGAAAATCCTGGTGGGTGTTGCTTGTCTTGAATGCGCCACGGAGACCCAGAGGCACGGAGGGCCCAGCCAATTGAACGACGGCCGCTGAAGCCGCCGCTTCGCGGCGCCGCGTCGAGTCACAGCGTTTCGTGATTTCGTGCTTTCGTGGCGCATTTGGCTCTGTGAACTCCATGTTCAAAGATCTTGTAACCCGACATTTTGGGGGAGCTCCCATGAAGATTCGCCGCTCGTCGATTCTTGCCGCGTCGGTCGTTGGTCTCGCCGCGTTCCTCGTCGCCGTGCCGCTGCGCGGACAGCGGACACCGCCGGACACCGAATGGCGGACGTATGGCGGTGACCTCGCGAGCCGGCGCTACGCGCCGCTCGACCAGATCAACGCCAGCAACTTCAACAACCTCGAAGTGGCGTGGCGGTTCAAGACCGACAACATGGGGCCGCGGCAGGAATTCAACTTCCAGGTGACGCCGCTCGTCGTGAAGGGGGTGATGTATTTCACCGCCGGCACGCGCCGCGCCGCCGTCGCCGTCGACGCCGCCACCGGCGAGCAGCTGTGGATGCACAGCGAGAACGAGGACCGCCGCGGTGAAGAGGCGCCGCGCCGGCTCTCCGGACGCGGGCTGGCCTACTGGTCCGACAATCGTGAAGAACGCGTGGTCTACGTCACCCCGGGGTACCGGCTCCTCGCGCTCAACGCGAAGACCGGCGCACCCGTCCAGTCCTTCGGCAAGAACGGCGTCGTCGACCTGAAAGAGGACTTCGATCAGCAAATCGATCTGACGACCGGCGAAGTCGGCCTGCACGCGGCGCCGATCATCGCCAAGGACGTCATCATCATCGGCGCGGCGCACTCGGCGCGGGCGACGAAGCCGGAGCACGAAAAGGGCTACATTCGCGGCTACGACGTCCGGACCGGCAAACGGCTCTGGACATTCCACACCATTCCGCGTCCGGGCGAGCTCGGCAACGACACGTGGCTGAACGATTCATGGTCGTACACCGGTAACGTCGGCGTCTGGGGGCAGATGACCGTCGACGAAGAGCTCGGCTACGTCTACCTGCCGGTCGAAACGCCGACCAACGACTTCTTCGGCGGCCATCGTCCGGGCAACAACCTGTTTGCGGAAAGCCTCGTGGCGCTTGACCTCAAGACCGGCAAGCGCGTGTGGCACTACCAGTTCATTCATCACGGTATCTGGGACTGGGATATTCCGTGCGCGCCGATCCTCGTCGACATCACCGTCAACGGCCGCCCGATCAAGGCGATCGCCGCGCCGACCAAGCAAGGGTGGGTGTACACCTTCGATCGCGCCACCGGCCAGCCGGTGTGGCCGATCGAAGAGCGGCCCGTGCCGAAAGGCGACGTGCCGACGGAATGGTACGCGGCCACGCAGCCGCACGTAACGAAACCGCCAGCCTTTGAACGCCAGGGCGTCACGCTCGACGACCTGATTGATTTCACTCCCGAGTTGAAAGCGGAAGCGGTGAAGCTTGCGTCGCAGTACCGGCTCGGACCCATCTTCACGCCGCCCGCATTCAGCCGGGTTGAAGGGCCGCTCGGCACGCTGGTGTCACCGGTCGCCACGGGCGGCGCGAACTGGCAGGGAGGTTCGTACGATCCGGAGACCGGGCTTCTCTACGTGTTCTCCAACTCCGGGATCACGTCCATGGGCATCGTCAAGCAACCGGATCCGACGCGGACGATGACCTACGTGTCGGGCCGCGCCAGTGCGCCGGGCGCCGCGGGAGGCCGCGGTGCGGGTGCCGCGGGGCGCGGCAACGCGCCGGCCGGACCGGGCGGCGCGGCTCCTGCTGCCGGAGGCGGAGACGAAGGCGGCGGCGGTGGCTTGAGCGTTCAGGGACTGCCGCTGGGCAAACCGCCGTATGCTCGCATCACCGCACTCGACATGAACAAGGGCGAACTCGTCTGGCAAATCGCGCATGGCGACACGCCCGACAACGTTCGGAACCACCCGGCGCTCAAAGGGCTGACGATTCCGCGCACCGGACGGCAGGGACGCATCGGTGTGCTGACGACGAAGTCACTCGTGATCGCCGGCGAGGGCGGGTTCGTGACGACGCCCGCCGGTCCGCGCGGCGCGATGCTGCGCGCCTACGACAAGGCGACGGGGAAGGACGCCGGCGCCGTCTACATGCCGGCGCCGCAGACCGGTTCGCCGATGACCTACATGCTCGGCGGGAAACAGTACCTGACGGTGGCGATCAGCGGCGGAGTCTACTCAGGGGAGCTGCTCACGTTCAAGCTGCCGTAAGACGGTGCGCGGTGCTCGGTGCACGGTACACGGTGCTGGTGCAAGGTGCAGGGTGCGTGGTGCTTGGTGCGTGCCAAGCGCCAGCGCTGCAAGTTTTAGACGATGCGCTTGGCACGCGCGCACCGCGCGCCGCGCACCAGGCACTCAGCACCAGCACCGTGCGCCATGCACGGCGCACTGCGCACTGTCTTACCGTAGCGCAAAGTTCATCTCAAGATGAACGATGACCGGGACCGGTTCGCCGTTGCGCTGACCGGGCTCGAAGCGCCATTGGCCGGCCGCCTTGATCGCTTCAAGATCCAGCTGCCGGTCGAGCGAACGCACGACCGAGAAGTGTGACGGCGTGCCGTTCGGATTGACGATGCACTTGAGGACGACCGTGCCTTCGATGCGGGCGCGAAGCGCCTCGGGCGTGTACTCGGCGCGGACCCGTTTGGTCGCCCGCGGCATGCTGACGCCGTTGCCTGGCTCGAGGGCACCCGCATACATGTCTTGTTCTGAAGTGGCCGGCGTCCCGGGTACCGCGGGCGCTTCGGGGGCTGCCGTCCGCGGTGCGACTGGCGTGGCGGGAGCGGGCGCCGGCGCGTCCGGCGTCGTCTCTTCGCCGAGCGCGCGCTGGACGCGCGTCCGCAACGCTTCGACGACCGGCGTGAAGTCTGGCGATTCGCCGCGCTCGATCTGATCGCGCACGACCTGCACTTCCGGAATCGCGCGCAGATACGTCCACGCGTACCAGAGAATTCCGGCAAAGACGATCAGCCGGATGAGTCCGCCAAGCGCGCAACCCGGCGAAGAGGCCCGGGCCGTCGTCACCGCGCGCTGGCGCGGCTGCTGGCGCTGCTGGACCTCTATCTGGGCAGATTCGTTGGTGGCGAGCTGAAACGTCCGCGACAGAATGCTGTCATTGCCTGCGACGAAGACGGAACTGCCGCAGTTGGTGCAGAACGACCGGTCCGGGTCCACCCGTCGTCCGCAGGCGCTGCAAACCATGCGGCAATCCTACACGAGGGGTGCAGCCGCGGGGCTGCTGTCAGCCCCGCGAACTTGTTTGTGAAGAATCAGGCGATTAGCGCCGGGACGAACGGCGGCGCGCTCGCGCGGCAGCGAGCAACCCCACGGACAAGAGCGTGAGAGTGGCCGGTTCGGGCACGGGATCAGACGTCACGACCAGCGTATCGATGCCGAGGTAGTTGCCGTTGACGTTCGTGTCGGGGACGAAGGAGCGGAACGCGAACCGACCCGAGGTCGGTCCGCCCAGGCCGCTGACCACCTGGTTGATCTGCGTCCAGGCAGAGGGGTAGCCGCTTGGATCCAGTGTGGGGTTGATGGTGGTCAAGAGACCCGTGAAGTCTCCGACGCTGACATCCGTGGCGCCGACGTCCGTGCTGGCGCCACTGGCGCTCAGGCGCAGCTCCAACCGATCCGGGAACCCAGCCCCGACGGCCTGTGTGTAGAAGCTGATGATGTCTCCGTCATTCAGCGTCAAGACCGGGGAGATCAGCCAGACGCTGATGTTGCCCCCAAGAGCCGCCGCTTCGAAGTTGGACCCGACGTAGGAGTTTGCCGCTCCGGCCTGAGAGGGGAACACCGCGGGGTTGCCCTGAAACCAATCGGTCGTCCCAATGGGACTGCTGTTATTGACGATCGCCCAGCCCGCGCCCGGGAGCCCCGCCACGCTGTCGAAATTTTCTGACAGGAGAATGGTGCTCGCCGACGCGCTCGTCGCGCTCAGCGCCACGAAACCGGTGACCAGTGCGCTGACAGCCAGACGAAGCGTTTTCCGAGTAGCGAGGCTCATTGCGAACTCCTGTCCTGTAGAGGTTGGGGGCGGTTAGGCAAGCTCCACGCCATTGGTGCACCCGTGTAAACCCGTGTGAAACGCTGAGCTCAATCCAGGAACTCTGCCAGAGCCCGGAATAAAGTCGGCGATTGCGAGGCAGATGATGTCGTTTCGAGATCAGATCCTGAGCAAACCCCGTCCGGGGAGCGTTCGCGCCGTCGACCTGCCGCGACGCGAGCGGTTCTTTCCCTCGCCGGCCGACTGGCGCGACGAGGTGGTCTACTTCCTTCTGCCCGATCGCTTCAGCGACGGGAAAGAAGGAACGCGTCCGCTTCTGGACCGGCGTCAGCTGGCTCAGGCGCGACCGTCCGGCTTCCGCTTCGACCGGTGGGCCGAGAGCGGGGGAGACCGCTATCAAGGCGGCACGATCGCAGGTGTCACGTCGAAGCTCGACTACCTCAAGCGACTTGGGATGACGACACTCTGGGTCGGTCCGGTCTTCAAGCAGCGTGCGCACCTCAATACGTTTCACGGCTACGCGATTCAGGACTTCCTGGACGTCGATCCGCGGTTTGGCACACGCCGTGACCTGGTCGAGCTCGTGGATGCCGCTCACCAGGCCGGATTGCGCGTGATTCTCGACATCGTCTTCAACCACTCCGGCAGCAATTGGATCTACGCCAACGGGGAGCGGCAGCCGGGCTACCAACCGTTTCCCGGGTTCTATGCGAAGGGGCCGTGGTTCGATGCCGACGGGAATCCGGTGACGGCACTCCCGCCCGCGGCGATCGACGCCGGCGTCTGGCCGAGCGAACTGCAGGCTGACGACTACTACACGCGCGCCGGCGGCGTCGACTTCGGCGGCGACTTCGACGACGCGCACGCGCCGTTTCGCCGCACCGACTTCTTCGATCTCCGCGACTTCAATTTCGACGGCACGAACGCGCTGGACGATCTGGCGCGCTGCTACAAGTACTGGATCGCGCTCACCGACTGCGACGGCTTCCGCCTCGACACGCTGAAGCATGTGTCCGAGGAGGCGGGGCGGAATTTCTGCGGTGCGATCAAGGAGTTCGCCGGCAATCTGGGCAAGGCCAACTTCTTTCTGGTCGGCGAAGTCGCCGGGTCTGACGACGACGCGGAGAAGTATCGCCGCGTGCTCGGCCAGAACCTCAATGCGACGCTCGACATCGGCGGGATCCGGCGGACGCTGCACGATGTCGCGAAAGGATTCGTGGCGCCCGCGTCGTATCTGGACTTCGCGCACATCTGGGACGACGATCTCGGGTCCCACCGCGATTCCGGCACGCGCCACGTGTCGGTGCTCGACGATCACGATCACGTGTCGGGCGAGAAGGTGCGGTTCTCGACCGACGCGGCGTCGGAGCATCAAGTCGTGGCCGGCGTGGCGTTGCAGCTCTTCACGCTCGGGATTCCGTGCGTGTACTACGGCACCGAGCAGTCGCTGGCCGGACCCGAGCGGACGATCCGCGATCAGTTCCTCTCGGATTTCAACGCGTCGACCGGCACCGATCGCTATCTGCGCGAAGCGATGTTTGGACCGCTCCATCCACGCAAGAGCGGGCGAGCGGGGCTCGGCGCCGGCGATTCCGGTCGCGACGCGACACTGCCCGGTTTCGGCGCGTTTGGCACGGCGGGCCGGCACTGCTTCGATCCAGCCTCAGCGGCGTACGTCCGCATCGCGGCGCTCACATCAGTCCGTCAGCAGTTTCCCGTGCTGCGCACCGGACGCCAGTATCAACGGCCGCTGTCGAACTTCGGGCGCCCGTTCTCCCTGCCAGGGCCTGGCGAACTGATCGCCTGGTCGAGGATCCTGGACGACGAGGAAGCGCTCTGCATCGTCAACGGGCACGGCGTGTCGCGCCGCGGTGGCGACGTGCTCGTCGATGCCAGACTCAATAGCGCGCCGGGCGCGCATCTGACGGTGGTGGCGAATACGGAGCAGTCGGCCATCGGCTTCTCCGGTGGTCATCCGCTCGGTCAGAAGCTGCCGGTCAGATTCCGCGACGGAACCGCATTCGTTGAGATCAGGGACGTCGGTCCATCGGAAGTTGTAGTTCTGGTTTCCCGGTAGGGACGGCCTTCAGGCTGTCCGCGCCCGCAATAGCGGACAGGCTAAAGCCTGTCCCTACCGATGCATTGATTTCGCAGGGCCACCGTGTGGTGCAAGAATTGCTTTGCACGCCGAACGCAATCCGGCTGAAGCCGGACGCCACCTGACGGAGTTGCGAGGAGGGCCAGATGCGCAGGGTCTTGATGCTTGTCGGACTTCTGCTGACGACGGGCGCGGCCGCCGCGACCGCGCAGGACGATCGGATTCCGCAGCCGCGTCGTGACTTCCTGTTTGGTGAGCCGCGCGCCTGGGTCTCGTTCGGTGGGACCTACATGTTCCCGCGCGCCAGCGGCGAGCTGTTTACGTTTGTCACCGACCAGCTGACCGTCGATCGGACTGACTTTCAGGCGCCGGCCGTCGTGGCGCAGTTCGGCGTGCGGCTCACGTCGCGCCTCAGCGTGGCGGGCGATCTCGAGCTCAGTGAGAGCAGCCTGTCATCCGAGTTCCGCCATTTCATCGACAACCGGGGCCAGCCGATCACGCAGACGACGAAGCTCGCGCAGCAAAGCGTCGGCGTCTCCGTGAAGTGGCTGCTGCTCGACCCCGGGCGGAGCATCAGCCGCCTGGCCTACGTGCCGCGAAACATCATCCCGTACGTCGGCGGCGGCGGGGGATTTCTGCACTATGAACTGCAGCAGGTCGGTGACTTCGTCGATGCCGCCACGCGCAACGTCTTCTTCGACACCTTCACCTCGAACGCCTGGACGCCGAGCGGCCACGTGTTTGCCGGCACCGACATCCGCATCTTCCGCGGGATCTACTTCGAAGTCGAAGGGCGCTACGTGATGGCGATCGCCGATCTCGGCCCGGACTTCGTCGGCTTCGACGGTATCGATCTCGCGGGCTTACGGGTCTCGACCGGACTGCGCGTCGCGTTCTGAGGAGTGATCATGAAACGCATCTCCTTCATCGTCCTGACCGTTGCGACCCTGCTGGCGCCGCGCCAGATTGCGGCCCAAACGACCGCCGCCGATTTCGACGCGCGGTGGCTGCCGTGGGTCGGCTGCTGGCGTCCGGCCGAGCAGTCGTCGTTCGACGATCGCGGGGTTCGTGTGTGCGTCGTCCCGGCCGGGGCCGTTGGGGTTCGGGTGCTCACGACGACCGGCGACACGCAGATTCTCGACGAGACGATCGTGCCGGACGGATCCGATCGCCCGGTCGACGAGGCGAACTGCCGCGGGTCGCGCCGCACGCAGTGGTCCGCTGACGGTCAGCGGCTCTATGCGAAAGCGGAGCTGACCTGCGACCGTCAAGCGTCGCGCACCGTATCGGCCATCACGCTGCTGACCCCGGACGCCGAGTGGCTGGACATCCAGACCGTCACGGCACGCAATCAGGAAAGCGTGCGGGTGCGGCGCTATCGGCGCACCACCGAAGAGCCGGCCGATCCGTCCCTCATTCCCGCTGCGATTGCGGCCCGGGCGGCGGCCGCCGCGCACGGCGCGCGGCTCACCGTGAATCACATCATCGAAGCGAGTGGGAAGGTGTCACGGCCGGCGGTCGAAGCGCTGATCTTCGAAACCCACGCGCGCTTCCCGCTCTCCAGCCGGGAGTTGATTGCGCTCGACGATGCCGGCGTGCCGGAGCGGGTCATCGATTTGATGGTGGCGCTGTCGTTCCCGTCCAAGTTCGAGATCAAGCGGGCGGGCGGCGCGGTGTCCAGCCAGCGTTACGGCGGGTTCGATTGGGCCGACATCGATCTTGCGGCGCTGGCGTGGCCGCTCTACTACGACCCGTACTACTCGTTCTACTCGCCGTTTGGCTACGCGCGCTGGGGCTACTGGGGCGAGTACGACTATTGGCCCGGCACGGACGTGTTCGTGAAGGTGCCAGACGGGGCCGGGAAGACATCGCGGCAACCGCATGGCCAGATCGTCAACGGCACCGGCTACGTGCAAGTCGCGCCGCGGCCGGATGGCGTCAACACGAAGCAGGGTTGGAACGGTGGGGGAGACGCTTCGGGTTCCTCGAGCGGCTCATCGAGCGGATCGAGCGGCAGTTCGGGCGGCAGCGTCTCGTCCAGCGGCTACTCAGGTGGCGGCGACTCGGGACGGACGGCTGTACCGCGGTAGGTTCGAATGGTTCGACAGGTTCGAGAGGTTCGATGGGTTCTGGGTTCATCGTCAGAGAACGGAACCTTTCGAACCTGTCGAACCTTTCGAACCCCTCGAACCTGTTCAAACTGACAACGTTTTACTCACCGCTATCGTCTAAGGCCCTCAATGGTGAGGGCCGTTTCCTACGCGATCCGGCAGTTCCGGCATGCCCCGGGCTTTACGGCCGCGACCGTCCTAACCCTGGCCGTCGGTATTGGCGGGACGACCGCCATCTTCACGCTCATCAACGAAGTCATGCTGCGGTCGCTCGAGGTCAGCGACCCCGAGACGCTGTACCGGATCGGCGACGGCAACAACTGCTGCGTGCAGGGTGGCCCGCAGACGCGGTGGGGGATGTTCTCCTATCCGCTCTACGAGCGGATCAGGGCTGAATCGCCGGAGTTCGAGCAGCTCACGGCGTTCCAGGCCGGTATCGGCAGGTTTGGCGTCAGGCGCCAGGGTTCTCCAGCCGCGGCGCAGGCCCTCAGAAGCGAATACGTCGCCGGCAACTACTTCACGACGTTCGGCGTCCGTGCCTACGGCGGGCGTCTTTTCACCCCGGAAGACGATCAGCCGTCCGCCGCTCCCGCCGTCGTGCTCAGCCATCACATCTGGCAAACGACATACGGCAGTGATCCCACGGTCGTCGGGAGCACCTTCATCATCGAAGGGCATCCGTTCGTGGTCATCGGCATCACGCCGCCGGGATTCTTTGGCGACACGCTGCGCAGCACGCCGCCAGAAATCTGGCTGCCGCTGCAACAGGAGCCGCTGCTGACGAACAACGCTGGACTGCTGCGTGCGCAAACGGCAGCGTGGCTGCGGATTATCGGCCGCGTCAAGCCGGGTGCGTCAGTCGACGCGGTGGGGCCGCGACTGACGACGCTGCTGCGGCAGTGGATGGAACACGAGGCACCCTACCCGGCGGCCTGGAAGACCAGCATGAAAGAGGTGCTGCCGCAGCAGGTCATTGCGATCGTGCCGGCGGGCGGCGGTGTCGGCGTGATGAAGGAACAGTATGGCGAAAGCCTGCAGCTTCTGCTGGGGGTGTGTGCGCTCGTGCTGCTCATTGCGTGCGCCAATGTGGCCAATCTGCTCCTCGCGCGAGCGATGGCGCGCCGTACCCACACCGCGGTGCAGTTGGCGCTCGGTGCCTCGCGCCGCCGCCTGGTGTCCGACGCGCTCGTCGAGAGCGTCGTGCTCTCGCTCGTGGGCGCGCTGGCCGGTCTCGTCGTCGCCAAAGGCGCCTCGCGGCTGCTGCTGTCGCTGGCGTTTTCGACTGCGACGTTCCTGCCGATCCGCACCAGCCCGTCGCCGCTCGTGCTGGCCTTCGCCTTCGGCGTGGCCGTGTTCACCGGGCTGCTGTTCGGTACCGCGCCGGCGTGGTTTGCTACCCGGACCAACCCGATCGAGGCGCTTCGTGGATCGGGTCGAACGATCGGCGATCGCTCGGCCTACACGCGCACGGCGCTCCTCATCGTGCAGGCAACGCTCTCCGTCATCCTCGTCGCCGGTGCGACGATGCTGGCGCGCGGGCTGAGCCGCATCGAAGGCCAGGACCTGGGCTATCAGGCGCAGGATCGTGTGCTCGTCACGATCAACCGCCCGCCGGCCCACTACGAGCCGGACAGACTCCGGGCGCTCTATCGCTCGCTCGACGATCGACTGCATCGACTGCCGGGCGTGCAGGGAGCCGGGCTCGCGCTCTACAACCCGCTCACCGACAACTGGGGCGAGCTGATCATCATCGAGGGACGCCCTGACGTTGGCGGATTCAACCAGAACTCGGCGGCATCGTGGAACCGGGTCAGCGCGCATTACCTGAAGAACCTGGGGATGACGATCGTGCGCGGACGCGGCCTGGACGAGACCGACTCGGAGACCACGCGGCCGGTGGCGGTCGTCAACGAAAGCTTCGTCAAGCGATTCTTCAAGGCCGACGAAGACCCGATCGGCAAGCACTTCGGCCTCGACGAGCCGCAGTACGCCAGCACGTTCGAGATCGTCGGCGTCGTGCGCGACAACAAGTTCGTGAATCAGTCGCTGAAGCAGCCCACGCGGCCGATGTTCTTCGTGTCGCTGGCGCAGCGTGTGAAGTACGACGGTGAAATGATGAATCGGGTCGAGAGCGCCTCGCACTTCATCGGCGGACTGATGCTCGTGACGAAACAGGGAGCGGGCGCCGTCGAGCCGATCGTGACCCGCGCGCTCGGCGAGGTCGACCCGAATCTGACGGTCAACACCGTGCGCGGCCTGCAGCAGCAGGTCGAACTGGCATTCGATCAGGATCGGGCGGTCGCCAGCCTCGCGGGCCTCTTCGGGGTCGTGTCGCTGGTGCTCGCCGCGATCGGGCTCTATGGGCTGACCAGCTACTCGGTCGCCCAACGCACCAACGAATTCGGTATCCGGGCCGCGCTCGGCGCCGGCCGCGACCGCATCGTCCGGCTCGTGCTGCGCAGCGCGTTCCTGAAGGTGGCGGTCGGCCTCGTGCTGGGTGTGCCACTCGCCGTTGGTGCCGGCCGGCTGCTGGCGTCGCGACTGTACGGCGTCACCTTCTGGGATCCGCTGTCGCTCTCGAGCGCGGCCGGCCTCCTGCTCCTGTGCGCCTTGATCGCCGCGCTGGTTCCCGCCCTGCGCGCCGCCGCGATTCCGCCGATGCGCGCGCTCCGCTCGGAATAGCGCTCTGAGATTGGATTTCAGGACTTAAGGAATTCAGGATTTCAGGATTGGGCGCTGGGAAGCTCGAGCGAGAGCTTGGTGGACACCAGCCGCGCTCTGGCGGTTGCGCCGCCGGCGGACGCGAGAAAGAGCGCGACGAGTCCCCACGGATCGTCGAAGGTGGACTGGTTGCTGCGGACGGCTTTGACGACGCTCTCCTCGAGCGCTCGGCGGCGCCTTTGGAACTCGGCGTCGTGGTCCAGGGCCACCGGGTCGCGGCCGTTCAGGAAGTCGTGCAACGTCGCCAGCCCTTCGGCGGCGGCCGCCATCGCGCTGGCCCACCAGACGATGACCGAATAGTCGGCGGTGACGACGCCGACGCGGATCGCCTGACGGCTCTCGTTACCGCCAGTAATCGGTGACGGCAGCACGGCGCGGAACTGCGCCTGCCCAGCGTCCTTCATCCGCTGCCAGAGGGCGTCACTTAGAAGCGGCTTCCTCCGGTAGTCGTCCGGGTCGCCACGCTTGACGAGCGCGAGCAGCGCGGCGCGGCCGATCTTCTCGTACGCCGCGCGCGCGCCGCCGCCGCTCGCCACGCGAAAGACCCGGCGGCTCGCGTCATCGTCGAAGGTGGTTTCGAGCAACAGACTGGCCTTGCCGAAGTCGTCCTCGCGGCCGATCGCGGCGTCCGCGCCGGCGCGATCGAGCAGTTTCAGCGCCGTGATGGCGTCGAGATAATCCGAGATTCGCTGGTGGTTGGCATGGTGGTCGAGAAAGAAGAAGCTCTGCTCGATCGCCAGCGAGGTCGCGGTGTTGACGCCCAGCGCCTTGTAGGTGAGCGACATGAGGGTCGATTCGTACAACAGGCGCCGGATCTGGCGAGCGGTCGTCGTCCCACCGAGCCGGCTGCTGCTGACGGCGTCGGCGATCACCAGCTCGCCCGACTCCTCGTCATGTGCGATGGTGCCCGTGCGCACCAGCGCCGCCATCGACAGCACATTGACCAGGCCGACCAGGTTGATGCGCCAGTTGATCCGTTTTTCGCGCGTCAACTGCGTCTTGCTGCGCAGCACTCGAATGCCGTGGCTCTGGGCGGTGGCGTCCAGGCGGCTCAGCGGACCGAGATCGCCGGCGAGCGCCGCGTCGATCGCATCGCTCCCGGTGCCATCGAGGCGATCGAGGTTGATTTCGTAGAGAAAGGCCGCGTCGTTGTCTGTTGACGCAGAAAACGCGGCGGCGATCGCGACCTCGAGCTTGCGCGACATGCCGGCACGCATCGCGGCCGTGATCCGTTCGACATCTGCCGGGTCGATGCCGAGTTCCGCCAGCTCGGCATCGGCCGCGTCCGGCACACCGCCCGGTCCGCTGAACAGCATGGCGAGCAGTTCGCGATCGCCAAGGCCAACGCTGGCTCCGGCGCTTCCGCTCAGCGAGACATCGAGCGCGCGGCCAGCCATCGTGTGATAGCTCAGATGCACGATCGGGCCAGCCATCTTCTCGACGCGGATCTGGAAACCGCCAGAAACGGTCGCCGCCACACCCACCGTGGCGCTCGCGCCGCCTCCGACGGTCAGCGCGCCAAGCTGCGGGAGCGTGTTGACGCTGGCGAGCGGATTGAACGCCGCGGCCAGATCCGCCGTGACTGTGACCTGAAGCGTGCCGTGACCGGCCGAACTCGCGACCGCGCCTTCGGGGTAGGCGCGCATTCGGGCCAGATCACCAGACCGATTCGGGACGACGAACTGTTCGAGCGTGGTCTTGAACGCGTCGGCCGCGGACGGGACCGGACCGGTCACCGCAAACGGATGCACGTAGCGGAGCTCGATTTCCGATCCGGCCTCGAACCCGAACGTCAGCGCGCCAATGGTGCGCTCGATATTGACGCCGAGCGACGGATGCATGGAGAACGACACGTACGCGCGCCCCGATGTCACCTGGACGGGCGGACCGATGAAGGTGTGCTCGAAGATCTCCGCTCCATCCTCGTTGAAGATACTGAGGACGGCCTTTCCTCCAGCATTCACTGTGAGCGCAGGGCCGAGCTCGCCAAGGGCATTCGTCCTCGTCCAACTCAATCCGAGTCCGAGGTCCCCCGACTTCGCTTTCGTCAGCGGCTTGCGCAGCTCGGCGACGACGTTGACATCGGCCAGGAGAGTGGCGGGATCCTTGAGGTACTTGCCCAGGCCGCTTGCCAAGTCGGGCATCGCGACGATGATGTCGGCCGTCAGTCCGCCGCCAATCGAGATCGAAGGCATGAGGACAGTGTAGGGCGGAATTTCAGGATTTCAGGATTTCAGGAATTTGGGATTTCGCGTGCATCTGAAGAGCTGCGGTGCGTACCTCGTCTTTAGCGCAGTGCGAGCATGTCGGCGATTGGCCGCGGCGCGCCGATGTGGAAGCCCTGGGCATAATCCACTCCGCAGTCGCGCAGCCGATCGGTCATCTCTTGATCGCGGACGAACTCCGCCACCGTCTTCTTGCCCAGCCCCTTCGCGATTCCGACGAGCGCCTCGACGACGAGCCGGTCGGCGGTCGCGGCGCTGAAGCCCCGGACGAAGTCGCCGTCGATCTTGAAGTACTCGAACGGCAGATGCTTGAGGTGCGCAAACGATCCGAAGTTGGCGCCGAAGTCATCCAGCGCGAAGCCGCATCCCAGGCCCCGAAGCGCCGTCATGAACGCCGTGGCGCGATCGATGTTCACGACGGTGGCCGCTTCGGTCAGCTCGAAGACCAGGCAGGACGGGTCGACGCGCGCGTTCGCGATGGTCCGCTCGACAGCCGGCACCAGCCGCGAGTCGGCGAGCGACTTGCTGGACAGGTTCACGTGCAGGGTGACGGTGCGACCCTGTTCGAGGTGGCGGGCGAGGAGTTGCACCGCCTGCGCGACCACCCAGCAGTCGATATCGACGACCGTGCCGAACCGCTCGGCCACATAGAGAAAGGCGCTCGGCGGCAGCAGCGTGCGTTCGTCGGTGCGAAGCCGCAGCAGCAGTTCGTAATGGCTGATGTCGCTGGTCGCAAGGGCGAGGATCGGCTGGCCGTGCAGTTCGAGCTGATCGTTGGCCAGCGCCCGTTGAATCCACTCCGCTTCCATCAACCGCGACGAGCGGCGCGGCACTGCGCCGGTTCGTGACCGATAGACGGCGTAGCGATCGCGCCCGGCTTCCTTCGCCTCGTACATGGCGAGATCGGCGGCCCGCATGACCTCGCCGGTCCGCAGATCGCTGAACAGCGCGACGCCGACGCTGGCGGTGATCGGAATCCGCTGCTCGGCCTGAATCGCCGTCTGCAGCCGCAGCGCTTTGACGATCTCGCCGGCGACGATCTCCGCCTGGCGGGCGTCGACGCGGGGCAGGATGATGCCGAATTCGTCGCCCCCGAGCCGCGCCAGCGTGTCGGTTTCACGGATGCGGCCGCGCAGCGCCGCCGCGACCGTCTTGAGCAGGTCGTCGCCGGCGCTATGGCCGAATCGATCGTTGACGGTCTTGAAATGATCGAGATCGATGAGCAGCACGGCGCCGCCGCCACCGTATCGTCGCGCCGACCGCGTCTCGTCGGCCAGGGCCTGTTCGAAGTGCCGCCCATTGTAGAGACCGGTCAGATAGTCATGATCGAGGAGGTGCGCCAATCGCGCTTCGAGCTCCTTGCGATCGGAGATGTCCTGAATCTGCGCAATGAACCGCTCGCCCTGTTCGTCGGAGCGGATGAGGGACACGCTCAACTGCACCCAGACGGCGTGACCGCGTGCGTGCGTGTACCGCTTCTCGACGGCGTACGACGGGACACGTCCGTCGAGGAGATCCTGATGTTGTGACACGCCGATCCCCGCGTCGCGCGGATCCGCGAGGTCGCACAGCAGCCGAGCGGACAGCTCCTGCGCGGAGTACCCCAGAATGCGGCACAACGCGTCGTTGGCTCGCTGCACCTGGCCGTTCACGTCGACCAGCGCCATCCCGATCGGCGCGTTCGCGAACGCACTTTCAAAGGCGCCCACCATGGGTCCTCTCTTTCCAGGTCAAAGTACTGCTGAGCGTAAAGATGCCAAACAAACAGGGGAGTGCGCTGTCCAGAAGTGGACAGTGCCCCAGCACATCCTCGCGCGCTGGCCCGATCGGGCTCGGCGTCAGGTGCCGTCGCCAGCCTGGGGGGCTGCGGCAAGCGCGGCGCGGAACTGGCCGTCCACGATGCGGGGCAGGTCAGCCGGCTCGGCGTGAAATGACGCGAACAGGTGCTGGCCAGGTGCGCGCACGCCGATGTCCCAGCGGCCGCGAATCTCCGAGGGCACGACCAACACCGTCCATTCACCGCGGTGGCGGGCCGGTTTGGCGGAGCGGCGTACCGCGCGCTCGATTTGACGAGCGAGCTGGACGTCAGAGACGCCCTCGACGGTGATTTCCAGGTCCATGGCGCGCTGACTCCAGGCTAGAGCGCTTTGCGAATCGGCGTCGTCGGTAGGTGGGCTCCGGCCTCAGCCGGAGCCGCATGAAATGCTAACGAGGCGTCGTTGCCACGACCGCGACTGGAGACGGCACGCGTCGAAGAATCATCGCGGGCATCACGAGCGCCGCGAGCACCAGCGCCGCGAGAGCGGTGCCGGTCACCAGGCCGGAGACGGCCAGGACCACAATCGCGAGGGCGAAGAGCCAAGCGAGCGACAGCGAGAGAGCGGTGTACGGCATAGGATCACATCCGACACCCACTGTAGGTCGCGCGCCGGCCGCGACGTGTGCTGAACGGAACAGTTCACTTTCTGAGCGTCGGGTGCAGATATCCCGCCGGCAGGACATGATCCGCGTCTGCACGAACGCTCAAGTAGGTGATTTCGTCCTTGATGTCGGTGAAGCCGTGCGCCACGCCGGGCGGAATGATCACCACGTCACCGGCCGAAATCTGGCGCGTTTCGCCGCCCTCGAATCCACCGGTGAAGCTCGGGCCGACCGCCAGGCGGACGATCTCGGCATCCGCCGGCTGCTCGCGGCGGTTGGTGACGCGCGCGCCGCTGATGAACGTGCCGGTGCCCGAGATCACGTAGTAGACCTCGGTCACCTGTGAGTGTCCGATGCCGGTGACGGGTGCGTTCGGGTTCGTCTTCTCGCGATGGAGGACGCCGACGCCGACGTTGTATTTCCCCATGTCGACGACCTTGATCTGGCGGTCGGTCGCGCCGCTCTCGGCGCCCACGTATTTCACGACGCCTTCGATCTCGCCCTTCGTGATGAAGGTCGACGATGTTGGGACGCGCGCCTGCGAGTAGGTCACCGCCTGGGACAGCGCGGCGCCGATGGACAGAGCGAGGATAAGCGGCCATCGACTGGTGCGCGTGGGCCGGACAGAACTGGCGGGGCTGGCAGGAACGGGCTGTGACATGAATCCTCCTCGATCACGTCAGAGGATACGTCAGCAGCCCGCTCGCGAGGGGCGCGAACAGCCTGACCGCTAGCGCGACGTGCGCCGCCGCCGCGCGATGGCTCCGGCCGCGGCGCTGCCAATCAGGAGCAGCGTTCCCGGCTCAGGCACCGGATCTGGCGAGACGGCCGGCGTGAGATCGACGACCACATTGTCCAGGCCCCAGCCCTCGTCGAAGCCGCCGGTGCCATTGAACACCACGCTCGTCAGATTCACCCAGCTCGCGTCGAAGAGTTCCGTCTGGAAGTCGGGCACGCCGCCGATGCCGTCGAAGATGCCGTCGAGAGTAATTGTCTTGGTGATGGTGCCGCCGCCAAAGAGGTTGCCGGTGACCACGACCTGCGTCGCGTTGGCGGGTTGGAACGGTTGCGGCAGGTACGATTCTCCGAACCAGGCGCTGGTCAACCCGAATGTGCCGCCACCCGACGAAGCCATTGACACCAGGTTGTCGCCCAGGACGTTGTGCACCTGCAGGGATGTCGAACCGCTGTCGGTCTGGCCGGGAAACTGGTAGAAGCGGTGCAGATGGTCCGTCGTGCCGAAGAGAAAGCCACCAGACACGAACGAGAACTCGGTGGTCGCGCCGCCCGGGGACAGGAAGGCATCTTCGAAGTCGATCGTCGCCGCCAACGTGCGATCGGGTGTGAGGCCAATCGCCAGGACTACCGCCGCCAGGAACACGCGTCTCATGAGCCTTCTCCTGCGAAAGCGTTTCGCCGGAGCTCAGCAATCCGCTTGCCGTGGCGCATCGACGATGGGTGTACACGCGGATGCACACGACGGCTCGACGGCGACGACTCACGCTCGCTCGCGGCGGCGCAGCGCGCCACCCTTTTGCACAGTCCGCAGAAGAGCCGATATCTGCAGACTAATGTCTTGGCCCGCCGGGGTCAGCTAGTGAATGATCTCGCCCTCGACGACCGCGTCGAGACGTTCTATGTGCGGGATTTCGAGGGCGCCGACTGCTTTAATCGCCTCGCGCAAGGCTTCGTCGGCGGTGCACTTCTTTTTCTTCAGATTCTTTCGCGTGACGCGCAACAGCCGCAGCACCTGCGCCCGATCGAACCGCTGGCCTTCACAATGCTCGCAGAAGCTCATGTCGGAGAGTGTATCGCGTCCTACCCGATCCGGATCTCCTCGCCGTCTCTCGGAATCAGGACGGTCGATGTCACGCCGGCACGGCTCAGCCCGGTTCGCAGGCCTTCACGGCTCAGTACGCAGTGATTGACGGCTTCCATGTGAACGGCGACGACGGTGGCCCGCGGCGCCGCCCGGCAGACTTTCGCCACATCGTCGACGCCCATGATGATGGGGCCGCCTTCCAGAAACTGCGCTTCGCCGGCGTTGACCAGGATGATGTCGGGTGCATGTTTGCTGATGGCATCGGCGACTTCCGGACACCAGATCGTGTCGCCGGCGATGTAGACGGTGGGCGAGTCCCGACGCTTGACCACGTAGCCGGAGACGGCGCCCATCCGCTGACCGACCTCGCCGCTGCCGTGCCGCGCGCCGGTGCGATCGATCGTGATGCCTTCCCAGGACATCGTCGCATCGATCGCGCGCGTGCCGGTAAACCCGGCCTGCGACAGGCGATTCACGTCCGCGGGTTGCGCGAGGAGCGTCGCGGTTTTCGGGAGCAGGTCCCGTGCGACCGTATCCCAGTGATCGACGTGCAGGTGGGTGAGGAGCGTCGCATCGATGCCTGACACGACCTGGGCCGCCGGGACGGGAAGCGGAACGAGTGGATTCGGCCGCGGATTGGGCGTGTTGTTGAAGGCCGGGAGCGCCCCGGCCTCGCTCAGGAATGGATCGAGCAGGACCGTTTTGCCGCCGTAGCGGATGACGCATGTCGCGTTTCGTATGAGCTGCAGGCGGAGTCCGCCGGCCCCGGTTCCGCGTTGCGCCGCGCGGACCGGAACGGCCAGGCCGAGCGCGGCGCCCACCGTCGACTGCAGAAACGATCGCCGGTTGAGCGCCATGCCTCGGCCTCCTGGTTCGGCGGCGAGTATACGGCACCGGTGATGGCTGGGGGATCTTAGGATTTCAGGAACTCAGGAACTTAGGATTTGGCGGCTCCCGGCCGGCGATCGCTTTGAACGCAGTGGTGCGCGGCATGGAGAAGTGTGCCGGGGGCGGGGATTGAACCCACACGCCGCTTTCGCGACCCAGGATTTTAAGTCCTGTGCGTCTGCCAGTTCCGCCACCCCGGCGTAGCGTCAGTATTGCACGATGACTCGAACCGCTGCGCCGGGATGCAGACCGGGGTCTCGGCGCGTCAGCTCCTGAAATCCTGAATTCCTAAAATCCTGAGTTCCTAAAATCCTGAACTCCTAAGATCCTGAAATCCTGAAATTCAAGTGTCACGACATGCACTCCGTCGATCACTTCGTGCCGCATCCCGTCTTCCGGAAACTGCGCGAAGTCGTCCCACGTGAGCTTCATGTCTGGTGCGAGCGGACTCATCTCGCCCTCCTCTGACACGCGCCCATTCTACCGTCGTCGGAGCAAACGGACGGCCGGGACGTGGCGCTCAATATCAGAGGAAATTCGCGAGTCCGGCATCAGCGGTGGCAGAAACTGCCGATCATGGTTCCGGAACCCTGGCAGATTTCAGCGGTTGCGTGCGAAGAAGTACGTGCTGACACCGGGATCGTCGTAGACCTCGAGGAGTTCGAAGCCGTGCTCGTCAAGCAAGGTGCGGTAGTCGGCGACGGCGTAGTAGTGAAACGTCACGTCGTTCATCGTTCCGGTGATCCCTTTGTCGTCGACACCGAGGTCGGGCATCTCTGCGGCGGTGAAGACAAACGGCGCGCCCGGCTTCAACACGCGCCCGAGGCTTGCGAGCATGGCCGCCTGATCGGCGAGCGGCCAATGAAAGAGCATGCCCCACGACACGGCGCCATCGAAGACGGACTCGCCAAACGGGCAGGCCCGTGCGTCGCCTCGAATCACGGGTGTCTCAGGAAGGTTGACGCGGAACCGCTGCAGCATACCCTGCGAGCTGTCGAGACCGACGAGGCGGAATCGGGCATCAACGAGCGCTTCGGTGATCGGAAACCCGTTACCGCAGCCGAGGTCCAGGACCCGCGCGCCGGGCGGCAGCGCCGCCACGGCCCGCAGGGCTTCGGGGACACCAATCGCGTTTCGGCCGCGGTCGCGCGCGTACCAGTCCGCAATCAGGTCGTATTCCTTCATCCCGAGGCCTAGCCTAGCGCGGTAGACTGTGGCCGTGAAGTCACCCAAGTGCCCGGAATGCGGCGCGGACCTGCGCATCATGCCGGCGCCCCCGGACGTCGATCGCCATTCGCGGCTGGCGCACCGCTACGCCTGCGACGACCACGGCGAATTTCAGGTCACGATCGACGGCGAGCTCGCGCCGACGCACGACCATCCGCTCCGCCCCGGCGACCCGACGCTCGAGGACGACGAGTTCGCCTGAACGAGGCCACGCTGAACGCAGAGGACGCGGAGGGCGCTGAGGTCTCTCGTGGAAATACTCTGCGTCCTCCGCGACCTCCGTGTTCAGCGTGACTGCGTTAGAATCCCCGAACAATTCAGCCAGGGGAGAGGTCCTCACATGGTGCGATCGGTGTCTCGAGTGGCGGGACTGGCAGCGGCGGGGTTCGCCGTGCTGACGGCGGTACTCCCGGCACAGAACGGCCGTGCCGCGCGCGAGGGCGAGTGGACCTCGTATCACGGCAACACGCGCGGCCATCACTACTCGCCGCTCGCGCAGATCAATGCCGCCAACTTCAGCTCGCTCGAAGTGGCCTGGCGCTTCAAGACTGACAGCCTCGGTCCGCTCCCGGAATACAAACTCGAAGGCACGCCGCTGATGGTGAACGGCATGGTCTACACGACCGCGGGGACGCGCCGCGCGGTCGTCGCGCTCGATGCCGCGACCGGCGAGCTGCGCTGGGTGTACGGGATGATCGAAGGCGCGCGCGGCGCGGCCTCGCCGCGCCAGCTGTCCGGCCGCGGCGTCGCCTACTGGAGCGACGGACGCGAGGAGCGCATCCTCTACGTCACACCCGGGTACCGGCTCGTCGCGCTCAACGCGAAGACCGGGCAGCCGGTCGCGGGCTTCGGTACCGACGGCGCGGTGGATCTCAAGCGATATGCGGTCTATGGCAACCGGCAACCGATCGATCTCGTCGCCGGTGAGATCGGCCTTCACTCGACGCCGGTCGTCGCCAACGACGTCGTGTTGATCGGCTCCGCGTTCCGCGAAGGCAACACCCCGCGGACGCACAACAACACCAAGGGGATGGTGACGGCCTTCGACGCGAAGAGCGGCAAGCTGCTGTGGACCTTCAATACCATTCCGCGCCCTGGTGAAGTCGGCAACGAGACCTGGGAGAACGACTCCTGGGCGGTGAACGGCAACACCGGCGTCTGGAATCAGATCAGCGTCGACGAGGAGCTCGGCATCGCGTACCTGCCCGTCGAATCGCCCACCGGCGATCACTACGGCGGCCATCGCCCCGGCAACAATCTCTTCTCGGACAGTCTCGTCGCGCTCGATCTGAAGTCCGGGAAGCGGCTGTGGCACTACCAGCTGGTGCATCACACGATCTGGAACTTCGACATCTCGACGGCGCCGATTCTCGTCGACCTGAACGTCAACGGCCGCGCGGTCAAAGCGGTCTCGATCATGTCGAAGTCGGCGTTCATCTACGTCTTCGATCGGGTGACCGGGCAGCCGATCTGGCCGATCGAAGAACGTCCAGTTCCGAAGGGCGACGTTCCGGGTGAGTGGTATTCGCCGACGCAGCCGTTCCCGACCAGGCCGCCGGCGTTCGATCGGCAGGAACTGACCGTCAACGAGTTGATCGACTACACGCCGGAGCTCCGAGCCGAGGCGGAGAAGATCGTGGCGCGCTACAAGCTCGGTCACATCTTCACGCCGCCGGTGGTCAGCAAGCGGGAGGGGCCGCTCGCGACGCTGCGTCTGTGGGGCGGCACGAACTGGCCAGGCGGCGCGTTCGATCCGGTCACGCACACGCTCTTCATGAGCTCTGAAGCGCGCGTCAACGCGGCGACGGGGCTGATTCCGTCGCCGGGCAAGGACGCCTCGGACATGAACTTTGTGAGCGGCAACGCGCTCAGCGGCTACCGCTACGTCGCCGGACCGGGCGAAGACGTCGGCGCCGATTCGTTCGCGGCACGACGTCCGGCGGCAACGCCTGCGCCCGCCGGCGGCGGAGAGGGGCCTGTGCTCACCGTCCAGGGGCTCCCGCTCACCAAACCGCCGTACGGACAGCTCAATGCCGTCAACCTGGATCGCGGCGAAATTCTCTGGCAGGTGCCGAACGGCGAAACGCCCGACGTGGTGCGGAATCATCCGGCGCTCCGCGGCAAGAACATTCCGCGCACCGGCCAGGGCGGAACTCCCGGCGTCCTCGTCACCGGCAGCCTCGCCATCGTCGGCGAAACGCAGTTCACGACGACGCCGGCGCATCCGCGCGGGGCGATGCTGCGCGCCTACGACAAGGCGACCGGTAAGGAAGTCGGCGCGGTCCTGATGCCGGCGCCGCAATCCGGTTCGCCGATGACCTATCAGGCCAACGGCCGCCAGTACATCGTCATCGCCGTCAGCGGCGGGAATTACTCCGGCGAGTACATCGCCTTCAGGTTGCCGGCACGGTAGCGACAACGGTGGCGTCCGGCTTTAGCCGGATTTCAGAAGGTCCGGCTGAAGCCGGACCCCACAACGTGAGAGGTGCCATGCGTACTGTATCGATACTCGGACTGAGTGGACTGATCGTGCTTGGGCTCGGCGGCGCGTTCGTGGCCGGACAGCAGAGCGGGACGCCGATTCGGATGATGGCGCCGACCGACAAGGCCGCGGACTTTCCACTCGCCGAGATTCAGGCGGCGTTCAAGGAAATGGACGCGAAGAAGATTCCGACGCTGCGCTTGATCGAGGGCGGCAAGTACAACGTCAACATCCGCCGGCTCGTCGGGGCAGAGAGCGCGCTGATCCACCAGAAGACGGCTGATGTCTGGGTCGTCCAGGAAGGATCGGGCACGCTGGTCACCGGCGGCGCGCTCGTCGAAGCGCGGACCAACGCCAACGGCGACCAGACCGGCAGCGGGATTCGCGGCGGCGTGGAACGCGTCATCAAGACCGGCGACGTCGTGTTCATTCCCGCCGGTGTCGCGCACGGCGTCCGCGAATCGAAGTCGATTACCTGGCTGAATATTCGATTCGATACCAAGTAATGCGTCCGTGTGCGGTGGTTGGTGCAGGGTGCATCGTGCAGGTGCTGAGTGCGCCGTGCCCGGTGCGCGGTGCGTGCGCGACGCCGCTACCTTGGTGAATGGCGCGTCGCGCACCACGCACCGTGCATCGTGCACGTGGCACCTGCACCATGCACTGTGCACGGCGCACCCCGCACCGCTCTTCTACCGCGAAGATACGCTATAGCGAATCAGCACGTCCTCGATGAAGTCCGCGGTAATCTTCGACTCGCCGGTCTCGAAGACCAGCGTGACCGTGGTGATCGTGCCGTCGCGTTTCTGCGATCGCGAAGTGGGCCGGCCGAACGCGCGCTCGGCGTCCTCGCGCAGCAGCCCCTTTCGCAACACGCCCAGATCGCCGGATCCGGACGATGTGCTGCTCGAGGTGTTGGCCGACGCCGAGGATGAGGCGGTGGACGTCGAGGTCGTGCGCCTCGGCGTGTTCTCGAAATCCACGTACTCGCTGAGCGCCGCGACCACGTCTCCAGGTGTGATCCGGGCCGGGACGCGGTTGGTATAACGGAGATTGAACCGCGAGCCGCCGGTCAGGCGCGCCTCGGCGACGCGGCTGCGCTTCGACTCTTCGTCGCGGTCCTTTTCCGCCTGAAGCCGCTTGTTCTCCCGCTCGCGCTTCTCGCGGAGCGTGTCCAGTTCGCTCTGCCAGGCCTTGCGCCGTTCCGGATCCTTTTCGTCCTTCAGCCGTTTCTCGAGATCCTTCTCGCGGTCGCTCTTGTCGAGCAGCTTGATGTTCGACGAGGTGCTCGTGTCGTCGCCGAACGTGCCGAAGCCGCCGCCGCCGAAGTGGAATTCGATGATGTCCTTCTTGACCTTGATCAGCGTGATGACGGCGGTCTCGCCGGCGTGGATCGCGACGCCGTAGCGTTTGAGGCTGCGCTGGTAATCCTCGAAGTCGAGCGGCCTGACCTCGTCCTGCTCGAGGTCGACGCCGTCCGACGTGCCAGGCATGTCGAGCCGCAGCGTCGCGGTCTTGCCTTCGAAGTAGTTCTTGAGCGCCGCTTCGTCCTGCGCGACGAGGAGCGAGGGCGTGGCGAGGAGCACGAACGCGACGAGCACCAGATAACCGTGCTTGGACATAGGTCGATTATAGAAGGTCGCGTGTAATCCGGCTAAAGCCGGACGCCACCGCTACTTCTTCTCCGGGAACAGGATCACCTTCACATACCGGTCAGTGTTGAGGTAGTCGCGGGCGGCGTCGCGGACCGCATCCACGTCGAGCCGGTCGTAGATCTCCCGCATGCGGAAGACCTGCTCGACGTCCTCGTTGTCCTGGTAGGCGGACACCATCTGCCGCAGCAGATACGGATTCTGCTGGCTGCTGGTCTCGTACTCCCTGAGCAGCGAGGAGCGGATCGCGGCGACCTGGCCTGGCGGTGGTCCTTCGTACTTGAACCGCTCGATCTCGCGGAAGGTGGTCCGGACGAGCTCGTCGGCGCGCGCCGGATCACAGTTGAAGATGATCGCGATCCGGAAGCTCTCGACCGGCACGCGATCGGTCGTCGTGTCGACGCGGACGCCGTAGGTCCCGCCGAGGTCCTCGCGCAGCGTGGCCGACAGCTTGCCGCCGACCATGTTGGCCATCGCGCGGATCAGCGTGCGGTTCCAGAGGTCGTACTTGATCGGGCCGGTGAAGACGATTCCGACCTGGCTGCGCGGCTCGGAGCCGCGCTGGATGCTTTCTTCGACCACCTTGGTCGGCGGGCGGACGCCGACGTCGCGCCAGGTCTCGCGCCGCGAGGTCGACGGCAGGCCGCCGACGTAGCGCTCGACGAGTGGCCGCATCTCCTGGACATCGAAGCTGCCGGCAAACACGAACGTGAAGTCATTCGCGTCCGAGAAGCGCGCCTGGTAGAACGCCAGTGACGCCTCGAGGTTCATCTGGCCGATTGACTCCGCGGTGATCCGCCGCGCGCGCGGATGGTTTTGCGTCAGCGCCGTGTCGAGCCGGTCGCGAAAGAACGCGTCCGGCGGCAGCGCCGACGGCAGCATCGAGCGCATCGTTTCCTTGGCGCGTTCGAACAGCTGCGCGTCCGCTCGTGGCGCGGTAAAGGTGAGATAGATCAGCTGAAACAGCGTTTCGAGATCCTGCTTCGACCCGCCGCCGCCGACGCCTTCTTCGTTGAGCCCGATAAACGGCTGCGCCTGGGCGGTCTTGCCGGCCAGGAGACGCCTGAGGTCCTGGCCCGAATGCAGTCCGACGCCGCTCTGCGGAATGAACAGCCCGATCGTCTGCGCCGCCACGAGGTCGTCGTCGCTCGCCAGCGACACACCGCCCGGCTTGAACGCGCGAAACAGGATCTCGTCCTGCTTGAAGGTCGTCGGCAGCAACACTACCCGCGTGCCGTTCGAGAGCTTCCACTCGGTGATGCGGCTCCCGGCGCGCATCTTCGTATCGGTAATGCGGCCCGGCGTCGGCAGGGCATCGAGCAGCGGACGGTTGCTGACGCTGTCGACGTAGGCCGTCGACGTCGCGGCTGCCGCATCGGCAATCAGCGCATTGATGCGCGTTTCGTTCGGCACCTCCACGTTCGGCCGATCCGGGAGCGTGATGGCGACGACGCGGTTCGCGCTCGCCGTCCACTGGGCGGCGTGTCGATTCACTTCGTCGAGGGTGATCTCGGGCAGGAAGCGCTGATGGAGCGCGAACTCGTAGGCAATGCCCGGCATCGGCTCGCGTTGGGTGAAGTTGCGAACGTACTCGTCGGCGAGGCTGCCCGAGACCTGGCGATCGCGTTCGCCGACGGCGCGTTCGAGCGCGCGCTGCGTGTTGACCTTCTGGCGCTCCAGTTCGGTCGCGGTAAACCCGAACTGGGCGACGCGGCCGGTTTCCGTGAGGAGCGCGGCCAACCCGCGATCGACGCCGTTCTCCTTGATGTTGGCCGAGAGGGTGGCGGAGGTCGTCGTGTTCACGAAGAGCGCCTTCCGTGCCTGCGCGCCGAGAAACGGCGAGTCGGGCCGCTGGGCGATTTCCGCGAAGCGCAGCGACAGCATCCCCGTGAACAGCCGGTCGACGATGTCGCCCCGGTACGCGCCGACGGTCGTCGGATCGCCGATGTCCGTCTTGTTGTAGATGGCGACGCCGCCGGTGGTGATCTCCTTGTCGGTGACCACCGCAACGAGGGTGCCGGGATGGTCGGGGACGCGGAAATCCGGCCGCGGCCGCGGCGCCGGCGGATTCTGGAGCGGCGTGAAGTGCGCCTTGATCAGGTTCTCGACCGACTGTGGGTTGATGTCGCCCACCACCACCACTGCCATCAGGTCGGGACGGTACCAATCGGCATAGAACTGTTTCAGCCGGTCGTGGTTGACCGCCTGGATGATCTCCGGCTTGCCGATCGGGAAGCGCTCGACGTAGCGCGAGCCGCGCAGGACGACGGGGAAGAGCGCGTCCCGGAGTCGCGCGGTGGCACCGAGCCCCTGGCGCCATTCTTCGAGGATGACGCCGCGCTCCTTGTCGATCTCGCCGTCGTCGAACGTGGCGAGGTGAGCGAAGTCCTCGAGAATCTGCAGCGAACGATCGATGACGGTGACCGAGTCGGTCGGGATCTGCAGCTGGTAGACGGTTTCGTCGAAACCGGTGCGCGCGTTGACGTGCGCGCCCGACTGCATGCCGAGCTGCTGCATGAAGCGCTGGACGTCCAGGCCGGGAAAATTCTTCGTGCCGTTGAACGCCATGTGCTCGACGAAGTGCGCGAACCCGCGCTGGTCGTCGTCTTCGAGGTTCGATCCGGCGTTGACGACGAGCCGCAGTTCGGCGCGGTTGCGCGGCAGCGGGTTGTTGCGAACGTAATAGCGCAACCCGTTCGGCAGCGTCGCCACCGTCGTCGACGGATCGTAGGGAATCGGCTCCGTCAGCGCCGCGGTGACGACCGGGATCGGCGGCAGCTGCTGCGCGCGGACCAGGCAGGCGGCGACGATGAACAGCGCGGCGGCGGCGAATACGCGAACGTTCCGCCGTTGTCGGGGCTCGGGCGGATCAGTCGGACGCGGCCTCATGGAAGGATCTCCTGTCCGGAAAATCTTACGCCAGCCGGGGTCGGACACCGGAACGATCGCCGGGTGTCTGACCCCGGCTTGCTGTGGTCCCGTGTTATCGTCGCCGCCATGACCTCCATGGCCGCCTGGCGCCGGCAGGTATCGATCGGCGTCGCTCTTGTCGCCGTCATCGTGCTGGCCCCGGCGTCCGGGTTCGGCCAGTCACGAGAGACTACGACGGCGCTCGACGCGCAGATTGCCAGGATCTTCGCGTCGAACGACTACGAGCTGCCACGATTCGGTCCGGCCCGCTGGCTGGATGGCCGGAGCTACGCCACGGTCGAACCGGCCGGCGCCGGGCCGAGCGGCAGCGACATCGTCCGTTACGACGCGGTGACCGGCGCCCGCAGCGTGCTGGTGTCCGCCGAGCGGCTCACGCCCTCGGGCGCGACGGGCGCGCTGACGATTGCCGACTACGTCTGGTCGGCGGACGGCCGGAAGCTGCTGATTTTCACCAATACACGCCGCGTGTGGCGGTCCAACTCGCGCGGCGACTATTGGGTGCTGGATCTCGAACGCGGTGGATTGAAGAAGCTGGGCGGCGACGCGCCGGCTGCGACGCTGATGTTCGCGAAGTTCTCGCCGGATGCCACGCGCGTCGGCTACGTGCGCGAGAACAATCTCTACGTCGAGCATCTCGACTCCGGCCGCATCGTCCCGCTCACGTCGGATGGTTCCGATACCATCGTCAACGGCACGACCGACTGGGTCTACGAAGAGGAGCTGGGGTTGCGCGATGCGTTTCGCTGGAGCCCCGACGGACGGCGGATCGCCTACTACCGCTTCGATACCTCCAACGTCGGCGTGTACACGCTCGTCAACAACACGGCGGCGCTCTACCCGACGCTGACGAGGATTCCGTATCCGAAGGCCGGGACGACCAATTCCGCCGTCCAGATCGGCGTCGTCGCTGCAGAAGGTGGCGCGACGGTGTGGATGCGGACCGGCGGCGATCCGCGCGACGGGTATTTCCCACGGATCGCGTGGCTGGACGCGGCAACGCTGACGATTCAACAGCTCAATCGGCTGCAGAACCGCCACGACGTGTTGCTCGCCAACGCGGCGACCGGCGACATTCGGCGCGTCGCCCGCGACGAGTCGAAGACCTGGGTCGACGTGGACGAGACCATCCGCTGGATCGACGACGGCAAGGCGTTTCTGCTCGTGAGCGAGCGCGACGGCTGGCGGCACATCTTCCGCGTCGCCCGCGAGGGCGGCGAGCCGCAGCTGGTCACGCGGTTCGATGCCGACATCATCGACCTGGTCGACGTGGACGAGAAGAGCGGGTGGGTGTACTTTCTCGCCTCGCCCCAAAACGCGACTGAACGATATCTCTATCGTGCGCCGCTCGGCGGCGGCGTGCCGGTGCGGGTGACGCCGGCCGACCAGCGGGGTACTCACAGCTACACGATCTCGGCTGACGGCAGCCTGGCGTTTCATACCGTCTCGTCGATCGACCGGCCGGGCGCGATGGACCTCGTCGAGTTGCCGTCGCATCGATCGCTCAGGCCGCTGACCGACATCGGCCCGGTGCTGGCGAAGCTCGCGCCGGCGCTCAAGACTCCGACCGAGTTCTTCGCGATCGGTATCGGCGACGGCGTGTCGCTGGACGGTTGGATGCTCAAGCCCGCGAACTTCGATCCAGGCCGCAAGTACCCGGTGATCGCGTTCGTCTACGGCGAAGTCGCCTCGCAGACCGTGCGCAACGCCTGGGGCGGCGGCCAGATGCTGTTCCACCGGGCGCTCGCCGACGCCGGCTACGTCGTCATCAGCGTGGACAACCGCGGCACGCCGGCGCCAAAAGGCGCGGCGTGGCGGCACGTGGTCTACGGCACCGTCGGCGATCTGTCGTCGAAGGAGCAAGCCGAGGCGATTCGTGGGCTGGCCGAGCGGTATTCGTTCATCGATCGGTCGCGAGTCGGGATCTGGGGCTGGAGCGGCGGCGGATCGAACACGCTCAATGCGATGTTCCGATTTCCTGACCTGTATCAGGTCGGTGTGGCCGTCGCGCCGGTCGCGGATCAGAAGCTGTACGACAGCATCTATCAGGAACGCTACATGGGTCTGCCGCAGGAAAACGTCGAGGGCTACCGCGTGGGCTCGCCGATCAACTTCGCCGAAGGGTTACGCGGGAAGCTGCTGCTCGTGCACGGGTCAGGCGACGACAACGTGCACTTCCAGGGCACCGAGCAGCTCGTGAATCGTCTCGTCGCGCTCGGCAAGACGTTCGACTTGATGGTGTATCCGAACCGCACGCACGGCATTTCCGAGGGCCCGGGGACGACGCCTCACGTCTACCGGCTCATCGCGCATTACTTTCTGGATCACCTGCCGCCGGGGCCTCGATAGTCCCCAGTCCCCAGTCCCTCATCCTTGGTTCGGGCCTGTCGGACAAATCTGACGCCACGACGGGGGCGGAGACCGATACGATCGTCGCGTGGTCGTCGCTGGGCGATTGGCCCGTTTAACTGATTCGTCTTGGCCGGTCCGCATCAAGGACAGGGCGGACGTGATTCAGGGTTCTAGCTTTGTCGGACGCCAACGAGGAATCGACGAAAATCGTCCTTAGCATTTCTGGCCGAACAGAACTCGTTCGTAGAATCGCCAACATGGTGAACGCGTCTTCGACAAGAAGAAGATAGCGTCCTTCGATCGAAGAGGCCCGAACGAGTGCATTCTCTCTTGTAGCAACTGTTCGGTAGAGGCACGACGTCCATGGTTGAATTTGCAAGAATCTTCGTGCGTGTGACGTTGGCATTCTTCATCTTTCTGGATGCAACGGTCGTCTACAGAGTGCTCTTCGTTCCGCCTGACTTGTTCCCCGAAGGCCCTTACGAGTGGCGGTCGGTCGCGGTCGTTGCGGTCTGTCTGATCGCGATCCAGATTCTGTTGGTGTGGGCTGATAGAAGGCTCGGGAGACTTCTGGGCGCGCGCATCAGAGACCATCACGGTGACTCCGGACAGGCGCCAACGATGAAGACCGCGGCGGCGACGGACGGACGCGCGGACGCGACCTGATGCGCATGCGCCTGCCATTGAGAGTCTTACACCAGACCGGAATCGGACTCCGACATGATTGCCGGGTGTCTGACCTCTGGTTGACACGAATCTGCCGCCTGGCGACTCTCGTGTGCCTGATGACATGCGCGAGCGCGGCTGCGCCCGCGACGGCGCAGTCCGCGAGCGGGATGCGTGGCGGCGGCGGGTCGGGCACGGATCGTCCGTTGTCGCCGGCGGTGTTGGCCTCGTGGATGTGGCATCACAACTACGCCAACGACTCCAAAACATCGCTCCTCGTCCTCTGGCGCGGCTCGCCGGGCTGGATGCTCAAACCAGGACCGAACGGCGGCGGGGGCGGCTCGTCGTCCAGTGGCGGTGGCAGCGTCGGCTTTCAGTCGTTCCGTGCCGGCGGACTCAGTTTTTCGATGGAGTACGACTACGACCGCGTCGTGGTGAAACTCTTGAATCAGGAGCTGTCGCTGCGCGAGGTCAACGTCATTCTCGTGGACGGCGTGGACACCGCGGCGCCGAGCATCGTTCGCACGCTATGGGTCGAGCCGCCAGCAGCGAACCCCTCGCCCTCCGACAATCCGATCGGTGCGATCATCAGCCGCCAGCCGGACCTGTTCGAGTATCTACGCTGCGATCTGAAACTGTCGGACACACCGCCTGATCCGTCGATGGATCCGCGGATCCTGCAGGCGATGGACGCGATGATGACGATTGTCTGCAATCAGATGAGACCTCAATAGTCCCCAGCCCCCAGCCCCCAGTCCCGAGTCGCTGGTCCTTGGTGCGCGAGGCCGACTGACCGAAGTGAGCTGCTTGTTACGATTCTCACTGACGGAACCGTGCGGCAAGAAAGCTGCAACGCTTTGAGCGTCGTTCATGCGTTCGGCGGTCGTTCAACGATCTAGGCCAAAACCAGACACAGATCCGTCATCGTGCTTGCGAAACCGGTGTAGGACACGTGTCGGCCGGCGCCGGTGCAATTCTGTGTCGACTCGGCAGGCGGCATGAGCTGCATCCTTCGCGTCACCGCCAAGTCGGAGCACCTCGACACGCTGCTGCGGCAGGTGTGGGCGAGGCCGCTCAGGACGTGGCATGAAGGCGATCCGCTGCTGCCTGGCGCGACCGCCGGCAAGACGCGCCGGACCTCGGGGTTCGACGTTCTGATTTCGCATGACGAGGACCGCACGTTCGACGCGCAGATCCAGCGCGCACTCGACTGCCTGCGCGCCAACCGCAGCACGCTCTTCTCCTGGTATCAGGAAGGTCTGGTCGAGAGCGTGGTCCTTGACTGCGGCGTCACCTCATCGTCCAACGTCGTGGCGCACTTTGCCAGAATCCCAGTCGCGCTGATTCACATGTGCAGCGACGCGCGCGTGTCGATCGAGGTCTCACACTACCGGGCCTCGTGAGGATCCCCAGGCGCGCTCGCCGGGGAGGTTACCGAGCGAACTCGTGCATCACCACCGGAATCACTTTCGCGTACCGGATGAAGTCGTCGTCGGTCGTCAACAGCGGCCACCGGCGCGACACCGCCACTGAACAGAGCAGGAAGTCGGTATTCGAACCCTGAAGGCCTTTCGCGCGGCAGGAGTTGAAGAACTGCGCCGCGCGTTCGTAGTCGCTGGTCGTGAGCGGCTCGTCATGAAAGGCGGCCAACTGATTGCGCAGGCGTTCGAACGTGTCCGCATCCCGGATACCGCTCAGAAGTTCTTGCCGGATCGGTCCGATGAGCGCGGCCCGTCCGCTCCCGATCAGTTGCTTGAGTTCACCGACGGCGTCGTGGGCGGGCGCTCGGCGTCGCAGGGCCAGCGACCAGACCGAGGTATCGACGAGGACCTTCATCGCTTCCGTCGCTGCCTCTTGTAGTCATAGCCTCGGTCGTAATCGACTGATCCGAAGAGATCGAGGAGTCGCGCCTGCTTGCGGCGGTTGATGTACTCCTGCAGCGCCTCGGTCACGGTCTCTTTCTTCGTGCTCTTGCCGCCGATCTTCAGCGCTTCCTCGAGCAGGCGGTCGTCCAGAGCAAGATTCGTGGCCACGTCACACACGATACTACACATACGCATGTGTAGCCAAACTGGCCAGCCGCGACGCACGGCTCGCTATAATGGCGGCTGTCTATGGCCGGTTGGCGTTCGGGTCCAGTGGCAGTCGTGGCGGCCGGGATGCTGGCCTCGTTGTCGCTGTCGGCGCAGGAGCCGCGCACGGTCTGGAGCGGCGCCTTTACCCACGAGCAGGCGGTCCGCGGCCGTGAGCTGTACAAGACCGCCTGCGGGCACTGTCACCGCGACGATCTGACCGGCGGTGGCAGCGAAGAGGGCGCGCCACCACTGATTGGTCCAATCTTCACGGTCCGCTGGCGCAACGAACCGCTGTCGGAAATGTTTCTGACGATCGGCACCACGATGCCGAAGAACAAGCCGGATTCGCTGACGCCTCAGGTTGTCGCCGACATCATCAGCTTCCTGCTCGAGATGAACGAGGTGCCCGCCGGCAGCTCACCGCTGCCGGCGGATCTCGATACGCTGAAACAGATCCTCGTCACCGAGAAGTAGCGTCAGCGCGGACGCGTCACCAGCCCAGATCGTGGAGCGCCTCGAGCGTCAAGTCGAACGGCGACGACACGTTGTGCGTCAGATCGCCGTTGATGTTCGGCTCCATCAACAGATTGGGAAATGCGCTCTGGTCCCAGTGCGACACCGACGACCCGCCAATGTATGGGTTGGGTGTGTACAGCAGCACCCGGTTGGCCAGGTCAGCGCCCGCGCGCTGGCTCGGATCGATGCCCAGATTGACGAAGAGTCCTGAGCGCGTCCGAGATCGGAAGCGCAGGAAATCTTTGAACGCAGCGGCATCCGCCTGAGTGATCATGACCGTTGGGATGAAGATCGTCGGGTCGGTGCCGCCCATTCCGGGCGGGGGCGATCCCGGCGCGTTGTTGGCCATCACCACCCCGATCGCGCCGGCGTTTTGCGCGTTCTTGGTTTTGACCGAAAACCCGCAGACGCCGCGATCGATGAGCGCCACTTTGCCGCTGACGGCCAGAGCGTTGGCGGCACTGAACGTGTCGCAGCCGAGCAATTGGTTCCCAGCGCCGGTGAGCGGCATCACCTCGCCGTTGATGCCAGGCGAACCCAGCGGCGGACCGAAGCTGGCGCTACCGACCAGACGTGGGCCGAGCAGAGACGCCGGGGCCGTGGTCAGCAGCCGCGCCGTGCCGGGCGCCAGCACGTTTGGTACGTTGCTGGTGACGTTGGCGCCGGTCCAGCCCACCTGCCGTGCATTGATCGCCGATGCCGCGCGCTCGGCATTGGTCATGACGTCCCACATCTTCGCCGTCGTGTTATCGAGCTGGAACTTGTTGAAGACTGACGGCTGGAAGGGCGGACCGAGGAAGGAGCCGGCCTGCGTCGTGAATGCCTGGAAGCCCAGGCCGTGTCCGAATTCGTGCAGCAGGACCGCGACCAGGTCGACGTTGGTGCCGTGGTTGTTGTCCAGTCCGAGGTAGAAAAAGATCCCGGTCAGGCAGCCAGTCTGTCCGAGGTTGACGTTGAAGCGGGCGCGGATCTGGGCGGTGCTGGGATCGATGCGGGCGCCGAACAACTTGTCGGCGAGCGCGACCGGGTACCACGTGTTGTTGAACGGAAAGACGTTGCTACTGCTCGAGAAAACCTGCGTCGCTCCGGCACTGCCCAGCGTGGCCCCGTTGGCATTGCACGCCAACGCCACCCACGCGGCGTCGATGACGATCGTCACCGCTGAATTCAGGTTCGCGCCCCAGATGCTCGCGGCCGCCTGAAACGCGTTGAGCCGCTGCTGGCCCAGCGTCACCCCCGGGTTCCCGCCGACCGGCGCGGCTGGCGTCGGGTCGTTGAACCCGACGCCGGCCGCATCGGTGTTCTGAATCACGATCGTCGCGGCGGCGCGGGCGTCCGGCGGACACAGTGCCGCGATCACCGCGATTGCGAGCCCCGCACACACGAGCCGTCGTGAAGTCTGACGCTTAGCGGTCATGGCGGACCTCCTCCTTCGATAGCTGCAGGCCGCCCTGAACGAGCTTCTCGGCGTTTCGCTGGCCGGTGACTTCGGTGACATGCAGCGCGCCCGAGGCGTCACGAGTCGCAACGGTGTACTGCATCTGCTCGGTGCCCAGTTGCAGACCAGTCATACCATCCGGCGCCGAAATCGGCTCCGGTGCGGACTGGATCGATTGGCTCTGCAGCGCCTGCGCTTCCTCCGCGGTTGGTTCGCGCAACTGGCCGGTGACGGGATCTCTCACGACGATGAGGCCGGCGGCGGACGCCGGCGTAGTGGGGGTGGCGGGAGCCTTTCGCCAGCTCGCGATGCCAAGCAGGACGATGGCGGCGGCGACAGCGGCGAGTGCGAGGCGCGTTCGATTGAACCGGCGTGATGGCGGTCTGGAACTGTGGTGAGCCACGGCGACCTCCTCGTGTGATGTGAGCTGGATTGTGCGGCAATCGCAGCGCGACGCAGCGGGAATATTTTCAAGCGCGTCGCAAGATATTGTTGTGACGAAGTCTTCCCAGGCCGCGACTAATCCGCTAATCTGCCCGCCATGAACACCTCACGGCGTCGGTTCGTGAAGGCGGCGGCCGCAGTCGCCGCAGGATTGACGGTGCGCGGCCGAGCGTCCGCGGCTTCTCCACAACCCGCACCCGCTACGACCGCGGCAATCCAGACGACAGACTTGTCGATCGGCTACGAGGAGAGCGGCCCTCCTAGTGGCTTCCCGATTCTGCTCCTCCACGGATTTCCAGACGATGTCCGGGCGTTCGATGGCGTGATTCCGCCACTGACGGCCGCCGGGTACCGCGTCCTGGTCCCGTATCTGCGCGGCTACGGGCCCACGCGCTTTCGTTCCGCGAGTGTGCCGCGGATGGCGGAGCAGGCGGCGATTGGCCAGGACGTCATTGATTTTGCCGATGCGCTGAAACTGCCGCGCTTTACGCTCGCAGGATACGACTGGGGCGGCCGTGCCGGAGCGATTGCCGCCGCGCTCCATCCGGACCGCGTGCGGGCGACGGTGTTGATCGGCGGCTACACCGTCCAGAACACCACGGTGACGCCCACGCCCGGCCCGCCGGAGGGCGAAGCCCGCGCCTGGTATCAGTGGTACTTCAACACCGATCGCGGCCGCGTGGCGCTCGAAACCAATCGCCGCGCCTTGTGCAAGTTTCTCTGGCGCACCTGGTCGCCAACCTGGAACTTCAGCGACGCCGTCTACGATCGCACGGCGCCGTCGTTCGACAACCCGGATTTCGTCGAGATCGTGGTTCACTCCTACCGTCACCGGATCCACAACGCGCCCGGCGATCCGCGATTTCTGGCGATGGAAGCGGAACTCGCGAAACGTCCGCCGATTCAGGCGCCGACGATCACGCTCTACGGGGCGGACGACGGCGTGGCGGGGCGAGGGTCGGACACGATTTCGGCGACCGAGCGGGCGACCTTGCCGAAGCTCGTCGCCAAGCGCGTCGTGGCCGGCGTCGGCCACTTCATGCCGCGCGAGAAGCCGGAGGCGGTGTCGTCGGCGCTGCTGGAGTTGCTGCGGGCGAATCCCTAAGGTCCGGCTGAAGCCGGCCCCCCACGACACACTTCATTTGACACGCCAATGGAGTAAGTGGTATTCCATTGGCATGCCTAATAAAGAGCGGTCGAAGACCGACGTGCTGCAGGGCACGCTCGATCTGATGATCCTGCAAACCGTGGCGTCGCTCGGGCCGTCGCACGGCTACTCGATTGCCGCCCGCCTTGAACAGATCTCGAAGGGCGCCTTGCAGGTCAACATGGGTACGCTCTATCCGGGCCTGATGCGTCTGGAACAGCGCGGCCTGCTGCGGGCGACCTCCGGCGTCACCGACAACAATCGCAAGGCGCGGTTCTACGCGCTCACCGCCGCCGGCCAGAAGGCGTTGAACGCGGAGAAGGCCGAGTGGCACCGCATGACCGCGATCATGTCGACGCTGCTTCAGAGCTGAAAATGGCGCTGCAAATCGCGGCGGCGCTGCGCGAGTGGCGCACGCGTCTCTGGGGCACGCTGTCCGGCCGCCGGCCCGACCAGGAGCTCGAGGACGAACTGCGGCTGCATCTCGAGCTGGTCGCCGCCGACGAGGTACGGCGGTCCGGTCGGCCGGCGGTCGAGGCGCATCGGGCGGCCGCCATACATCTGGGCGGGGTGACACAGAGCCTCGAGGCGCTTCGCGATCAGCGAGGCCTGCCGTGGCTGGACGATCTGCTCCGCGATCTGCGTCATACGCTGCGCTCGCTCCGCCGCACGCCGGTCTTCACCGTCGTCGCCGTGCTGACGCTCGGTCTGGGCGTCGGCTCGAACACGGCGCTCTTCGGACTCGTCGACACGATGCTGCTCAAGGCGCTGCCGGTACGCGACCCGGAGTCGCTCGTCGGGATCGCGCTGCAGACCGAACCCGACCTTCGCAGCGGCGGCCGCGAGACGCAGGACGACTTGTCGTACCCGCTGTTTGCAGAATTCCAGGCGAGAAATCGCACGCTCTCGGCGCTCGTGGCCAGCATGTCGGATCGGATGAACACGCGCATTCCGCCGTCGCAGGATGCCGAGCCGCTCACGGTGTCCCTGGTCTCCGCCAACTTCTTCGAGACGCTCGGCGTGCGGGCCGCCGTCGGGCGGCCGCTGACGGCGGGGGACGATGTGCCGCCGGGCGCGCATCCGGTCGCGGTCTTGAGCGATCGATTCTGGCGCAATCGATTTCACGCCGATCAGGGCGTACTGGGCACGACGGTCGAAGTGCATCGCGTCGCGCTGACCGTGGTCGGCGTGGCACCGCCGGGATTCTTCGGCGCCGTCGTCGGAGAAATGCCGGACCTCTGGGTGCCGGCGACGCTGCAGCCGCAGCTGTTGCCGCCGCAGAACAATCTGGAACAGGTGGGCGTGGACTGGCTGCGGGTGATAGCCCGGTTACGGCCAGAAGCCACGCGTGCTCAGGCCGAGGCCGATCTCACGCTGGCGCTGCAGCAGATTCGCCAGGATTGGACCGGCCTGTCGAAGGCCCGCGGGTTACCTGTCTCTCCCAACGTCATCGTGTCGGCGGCGGCGACCGGCCTCTCCGAACTTCGGCAGCGATTCGCGTGGCCACTGCAGATCCTGATGGCGATTGCCGGCCTGGTGCTCGTCGTCGCCTGCGTCAATCTCGCGAACCTCCTGCTCGCCCGCGCGGCCGCGCGCGAACGCGAGATGGCGACCCGAGCGGCGATCGGGGCGAGCCGAACGCGTCTGGCCAAACAGTTGATCGTCGAACACGGAGTGCTGGCGCTGCTCGGCGGAGCGGCGGGAGTGCTGCTGGCGTACTGGTCCACGGCGCCGCTCGTCGCCATGCTGACCGACTACACCGGCGCGCCGCCGCTGGTCCTTCGCGTCGATTGGCGACTGCTGCTGTTTGCGGCGCTGACGGCCGCTGCGACTGGCGTGCTGTTCGGGGTGATTCCGACGCTCCGGACACTGCGGAGCGCCGACGTCTCCCGGCCACAGGGCATGACCGGCGCCGTCCGCGGGCGCTTCGGCAAGATCCTGGTCGTTTCGCAGATCGCGCTCTCGCTCGTGCTCGTGGTCGCGGCGGCGCTGTTCGTGCAAACGGTCCGGAACCTGCGGATCGTCGATGCCGGGTTTGATCGCGAGCACGTCCTGCTCGCGCAAGTCGACTCTCGGCCAACGGGCGTCAAAGGTCCGGAACTCGTCGCCATGTTTCAACGGATGCGCACCGAACTCGCGGCGCTGCCCGGTGTCCGTTCGGTCAGCTACTCGGCGATTGGCCTGATGCAGGGCAGGTCGCGCGTCTGCTGTTTCGGTGTCACCGACTACACGCCGGCCGAGGGCGAGCGGATGGCCATCCGGACCAACGACGTCTCGCCCGGCTATTTCGCCAACGTCGGCATGACGGTGCAGGCTGGGCGCGACTTCGCCGATAGCGACGGCCAGGCTGCCGTGCGGCCGCTCGTCGTCAACGACGCCTTCGTCCGGCAGTACGTGAAGGCTGGCGCCGCCGTCGGGCGCAGCTTCTGGTTCGATCGGGCGAAGCCGATGGAGATCGTCGGCGTCGTCCGCGATGCGCACTACGACGCGTTGCGCACGGCGGCAGTGCCGCTGGTCTTCATGCCGATCAGGGACAACAGTCCGCTGCAGTCGATTGAAGTGCGAGCGAGCGGCGACCCGTTGCTGCTCATTCCGGCGGTGCGACGCTTGATCGCGGCGTCCCATCCGCTGATGCGGGTGCGCGACGTGATGACGGTCGATCAGCTGCTGGAGTCTTCATTTGCGCAGGAGCTGCTGCTGGCCAAGGCCGCCGGACTCTTCGGCGCGCTGGCGCTGGCCATCGCGGCTCTGGGCACTTACGGCCTCATGGTGTTTCTGGTCACGCGGCGGACGCCGGAGATCGGCCTGCGCATGGCGCTGGGCGCCAGCCGGGCCTTCGTCCTGCATCAGATCTGTCGGGAGAGCGCGCTGCTGGTCATCGGTGGGTTGCTCTGCGGCCTGCCGTTGGCATTGGCAACGGCACAGGTCATCCGCAACCAACTATTCGGCGTCGCACCGACGGATCCCGCGAGTCTGATTGGTGCCAGCGCGCTGATGGCAGTGATGGCGCTGCTCGCCGGTCTGCTGCCGGCGCGACGGGCGACGAGAATCAATCCACTGATTGCGTTGAGATCGGAATGATCGCTGAGCTCAGCTCTGAGTGATCGATGACGCGTGCAATCCGGCTAAAGCCGGACGCCACCGTCGTCAAGCATCATTCATCGATCATCATTCATCTATGGCTTCACGTTTGCCGCGAGCATCACTTCACGGATCGCGTCAGCGGTCGGTGCCGAGCGGATGATGTTCATGCCGCGCTGGATGCCCTGCGCGATCATCAGCGGCGTGAAGCCGTCCCGGTCTTCCTGATTCCAGAGCTGAATCCGCGCGCCTGACTGGGCCAGGAAGCGCACGACCGACGGGGCATGCTTCGACGCGGCGCCGTGCATCACCGTGTCGCCGTTGTCGTCCATCGCGTTGATGTTGTTGCCCAGCTGCAGCGCGAGCTTGACGGCCTCGAGGACCTCGGGTTCCGTGCCCGGATCCTCGCCCGGGGCATACGTCCCGATCCCGGCGGCGACCATCAGCGGCGTCGTGTTCTCGTCGTTCGGCGCGAGCGGATCGGCGCCGAGGTCGGCGAGCAGGCGCATGAACTCGGCATCGGCCGTGCGCGCGGCCAGCAGGAACGGCGTCCCGCCGATCATGTTCAGTCCGCTGACCCCGACCGGCGGCTTCTTCGACACACGGGCATTCACGTCGGCGCCGTGCTTCACCAGCGTTCGCGCGAATTCGAGGCTGGTCATGTTGCCGGATCCTTCCGGCGATGGGTTGTTGCTGCCGGCGATCCCGGCCTTGCGGACCCACGAGAGCTGATGGAGCGCGGTCCAGCCTTTCGGCGCGGCATTCGGGTCGGCGCCGCGATCCAGGAACATGGTGGCCAGTTCGTAATGCGCATTGGCCGCGGCGAGCAGGAACGCGTTCAGTCCGGGCTCGTCGGTCGTGACCGTTTCGCCGCCGGTGCTCGTGCGCCGCGGCAACGGTTGCAGCGACTCGTTGAGCGTGGCGCCGCGGTCCAGCAGCACGCGCGCCGCATCGATCTTGCCGTCACGGGCCGCGAAGAGGAGCGGCGTGAAACCGCCGATCGAGCGTGCCGATACCTCCGCGCCGTGGTCGAGGAGGAGTTGCACGACCTTGGCGTGACCTTCGGCGGCCGCCCACATCAGCGCCGTCTGGCCGCGCCAGCTTTCGTGGACGTTGACCGCGGCGCCGCGGGCGAGCAGCGCCCTGACGCCGTCCACCGTTCCCGAGCGCGCCGCCGTCATCAGCGCGGTTTCGCCTTTCGACTGCGCAGTATTCGGATCCGCGCCCGCCTGGAGGAGCCGCTCGATGATCGCGGCATTGCCGTTCTCACACGCCAGCGTCAGCGGGCGGACGCCGTAGCGGTTCGCGACGTTCACCTGCGCGCCCGCCTTGACCAGGAGATCAACCACCGCCGCATCGTCAGCATGTACGGCGTGGTGCAGGGGAGTCGTGCCGTCGGGTTCGGCGGCGTTGACGTCCACGCGCGCGGCGATCTGCGCGCGTACCGCGGCGGCGTTGTGCGATTTGACGGCGTCGATGAGGCGCGTGTCCGCGGCGTAGCCGTGCCGGGCACTGGCGACGAGCGCCAAGAGCCATGCAATCCGGCTGAAGCCGGACGCCACACATGAAATCCGGCTAAAGCCGGACGCCACCGTAGTAGTCATACCGCCAGCGGTTCGAAGAGGCCGTCGACGCGGCCGTTGCTGTCGACGAACGAGTCGAGATGGACGCCGACGTGATCGAGCAGCGTCAGATGCAGGTTCGCGAGCGGCGTCAGGTCCTTGTAGTGGATGTGCCGTCCGCCGCGGCCGCCGGCGTCGCCGCGCATGACGACAATCGGCAGGTTCTGGTGGTCGTGGATGTCCGGGTTGCCCATGCCGCTGCCGAAGAGATACGTCGTGTGATCGAGGAGCGTCCCCTCGCCGTCGGGCGTCGCCTTGAGCCGGTCGAGCAGGTAGCCGAAGAGCGACACGTGATAAGCGTTGATCTTCGCGAGTTTGGCCAGCTTCTCCGGATCGTTCACATGATGCGAGACCGGATGGTGCGGCTCAGGCACGCCAATCTGCGGATAGGTCCGCGTGCTGCCTTCGCGCGCGAGCTGGAAGGTGGTGACGCGCGTCAGATCGCCCTGGAGCGCCAGCACCTGGAGGTCGATCATCAGCTTGACGTGTTCCTCCCAGTTCTCGGGCACCGTCACCGGCCGCTCGAGATCGGGCAGCGGCGAATCAGCCCCGTTCTGCGCCGCCCGCTGAATCCGGCGTTCCACTTCGCGGACGGTGTCGAGGTACTCGGCGACGCGGGCGCGATCGCTCGTGCCCAGCTTCGGCTGCAGCCCCTTCAGGTCCGACAGCACCCAGTCGAGAATGCTCGCGTTCTTCTTCAGTTCGGCGCGCCGCTCTTCACGCGTGCCGCCGTCGCCGAACAGCCGCTCGAACACGGCGCGCGGATCCGACTCGGTGGGCAGCGGCGTCGTCGCCGACGACCACGACATGTTGTTCATGTAGGCGCAGGCATAGCCGTTGTCGCAGTTGCCCACCTGCGCGATGAAATCGGTGCCGAGCTCGAGCGACGGAATCGGCGTCTCGCGGCCGATCTGCCGCGCGGCAATCTGGTCGACGGTGACGCCGAGCTGATAGTCGGTGCTTTCGGTCCGCTTCGGCTTCGCGCAGCTCAGGAACGTGCAGTTCGAGGAGGCGTGATTGCCAGTGGTGTTCGCGTTTCTGAGTTCGAGATTCGAGACGACCGTGAGGCGGTCGAGATACGGCGTCAGCGCCGCCAGCGACGGCGTCAGTTCGGTCAGTCGTCCTTCGGTCGGCGGAATCCAGGCGACCGGGTTCATCCCCATCGGCATGTAGACGTAGCCGAGTCGGCGCACCGGATTCGCGGCGGTCTTGGCGACCACCGACAGCGCGGGGACCATCGAGTCGAGGAGTGGCAGCGCAATCGCCGCGCCCAGGCCGCGCAGAAACGTCCGGCGGGGCAGTGCCATTTTTGTGATGACCATCGAACTCTCCTGTAATCCGGCTAAAGCCGGACGCCACCGACGATTCCTGTAATCCGGCTGAAGCCGGACGCCACCGCTATCCGGCCGTCCGCATTTGAAACGGAACGCTCTTGACGATTCCGAGCACGAGCGACTGAAAACGGTTGTTGTCCGCGGCGGCACCGCGGACGATGGCCCGGATGGTCGGCGCGTCGTGCGCATCGAGGCCGCGGCCGAGCGCGTAGGTCAGGAGCTTCTCCGTCAGCGTGCCGACGAAGAGATCCTGACGGTCGAGAATTGCCTGGCGAAGACCGGCGACGCCTTCAAACGCCGGTGTGCCCGGGAACGTGCCGGACACGTCGATCGGCGCGCCGTTCTCGTCGCGCGTCCGCCAGCGGCCCAGCGCGTCGAAGTTCTCGAGCGCCAGTCCGGCCGGGTCCATCATCTGATGACAGGTGGCGCAGGCGGCGTTGGCGCGATGACGTTCCATCCGCGCGCGGATCGAGGGATTCTTCGCGCCCGGACCGTTATCGGGCAGCGGTGGAACGTTCGGTGGCGGTGGCGGCGGCGCCATGCCGAGGAACGTGTCGAGCACCCACTTACCGCGGATGACCGGCGAGGTGCGGGTCGCATACGACGTGACGGTGAGCACGCTGCCGTGACCCAGCAGCCCCATGCGCTCGGGATGATCGGCCAGGCTCACACGGCGGAACCGGTCGCCGTAGACTCCGCTGATGCCGTAGTGCTTCGCGAGCCGCTCGTTGAGGAACGTGTAGTTGGCCGTCAGCAGGTCGGTGACATTGCGGTTCTCGCTGACGATGCTGGCGAACAGCAGTTCGGTTTCGCGCTGGAAGGCCTGGCGCAGGTTGGCGTCGAAATCCGGGAAGAGCCGGTTGTCGGGCGTCGCCGCGGCCAGATTCCGGAGATACAGCCACTGATTCGCGAAACTGCTGGTCAGCGCCTCCGCTTTCGGGTCCGCCAGCATCCGCCGCACCTGCCGCTCGAGCACATCCGGCTTCGAGAGTTCGCCGCGTTCGGCAGCTTTCAGCAGTTCTTCGTCCGGAATGCTGCTCCAGAGAAAGAACGAGAGCCGTGACGCCAGCACGATGTCGCTGGTGCGATACGCGGTGCCAGGCGCGATGCCGGCGGGATCGCGTTCGATTCTGAAGAGGAATTCCGGACTCGAGAGGAGCGCCCTGATCGCCATCTCGATGCCGCTCTCGAACGTCCCCGTCGCGCGCGCTTCGTTGTAGAAGGCGAGCGGCTTGGCGAGATCGGCATCGGTGACGGGGCGCCGATACGCGCGGCGTGCGAGCGACGCAAGAATCGTCTTCGCGCAGGCCGCTTCGGCCGCGGGAGATGCAGGGCGGCAGGAAAAGACCGAGCGCTCGCTTACGCTCGATGGCATCCGGCTGAAGCCGGACGCCACCGCTGCCGAGAACGGACCGGCAATCGCGACCGATCGCACCGCCGGCTGCACGCGCGGATGCCGGTCCATGTTGAAGTGCGACTGATACGGCTGCCGCTCGGTTTCGATCAGCGCGCTGTTCTTCTCCAGGAACGTCGCGCCGATGACGTGCCGCCCGGCCTCGACGCGCAGCTTGACCTCGAGTCCTTTGTCGACGTCTTCGTCAGCGTAGTAACCGTTGAAGCGGTTGCGATTCGGCGCCACGGTGAAGACCTGGAGGCGCGCGCCATCCATCGAGAGTTCGATGTCGTGCGGTTCGGTCAGCCCTTCCACGTTCTCGTTGCGATCGCGCGAGAGCTGCATCCGGATCGTGTAGTCGCCTGTGGCGGGGAAGTCGTGGCTGAAGCTGACGCCACCGCGCGTGCCGAACGGCATGCGATCCAGACGTGATTCCTGCGTCAAATCCGGCGGCAGGACGACGACGCGGCTGACCGGAGCGCGCGGCGGCGTTCCGACGGCGGCGCGGCTGATCTTCTGCGCGGCGGAGAGATAGCGCTCCATCAGGGTTGGCGACAAATCCGCCACGCTGACGTTGTCGAACCCGAAGCTCACATCGTCTTTTGGCAGCAGGTCGTTGACGTCGACGTCGATGCCGAGCAGATCGCGGATCGCGTTCTGGTACTCCGTGCGGTTCAACCGGTGGAATGGTCCCGTGCGTCCGGGATCCGGCGTGCGACGAGCGGCGGCGTCCAGTCGCGACTCGAGCGCCGACGCCAGCGCCACATAGTGCGCGTCGTCAGGACGAGGCGCGCCGGCCGGCGGCATCGTGCGTGTCCGCAGCTTGCGCGCGACCTTCTCCCACGTTTCGGCATTGGCTTCCGGGCGATCGAACTCGCTGATGTCGAGCGACAGGCCGCCGGCCTTCGCGCGTTCGTTGTGGCAGCCGCCGCAGTAGCGGGCCAGATCCGCGGCCGTTGCGTCCGGCTTCAGCTGGATTGCAGAGCTCTGCAGCAGCGACTGTCCGGACACGCGTGCAATCCGGCTAAAGCCGGACGCCACCGGAGTGCCGGACGCCACCGGAGTGCCGGACGCCACCGGAGTGCCGGACGCCACCGGAGTACCGGACGCCGCCAGAGAGAGGGCGACGACGCCAGCCGCCGTGGTTGCGAGGCGGCGCGGACTCACTTCTTCTCGTCCTTCTTGATCGCCGCTCCGCCGTCAGTGCGGGGCACGGCGTCGGGTGTCGGCTGCGCGATGCGGTTGCCTTCCGTGTCGCGGGCGACGCTGTTGTTGCGGCCGCAATCAAAGCAGGTGCGCCCCTCATCGGCCATGCCGGCCGTCGAGATGCCGCGCGCGGCCATCAACTTCGCGAGCAGATCCGCCGTCTGATGCTGCTCCTTGAAGAACAGCGTGTAGAAGACGCCGTTCGCGATCGTCCACGGCGTCCAGCCCTGCTTGCTGCGGACATCGAGCTTCGCGCCCTGATCGGCCAGGTACTGGACGATGGTGTTCCCGCCGCGATACGCGGCGCCGTGCATCGCGGTTTCACCGCGGTCGTTGGTCGCGTTGACGTCGTTCCCCAATGCGACGAGCATTTTCACCGCTTCGAGGGCTTCCGGTTCCTGATCGGGCGCCGAACCGCCGTCCTCCCCTGGATTCCAGACATCCACGCCTGCGGCCACCATCAGCGGCGTGGTTTTGTCCAGGTTCGGCTGCTTCGGATCCGCTCCGGCGGCGACGAGCACCTTCATCAGCTCGGTGTCGACGTTCTTCGAGGCGAGGAGGAAGGGCGTCGCGCCGATCCGGTTCAGCCGATTGCGGTAGCCGTCGCGGAAGTCGCGCGTCATCGTCGCGTTCACGTTCGCGCCGTACTCGATCAGCTTCTCCACGAGCTCGGTGCTGCTCATGCTGCCCTTGCCGACGGGCGGCGGCAGGAAGCCGATGTTGGTCCGGCGGATCCGCGCGATCTGGTGGAGAGCCGTGAAGCCCTGGCGGGCGGCGTTCGGATCCGCTCCGTAGTCGAGGAGGAACCCCGCGAACTCCCAGTGGCCGTTCTGCGTCGCGAGGACGAGTGCGCTGGTGCCGTCGGGCAGCGTTTCGTTCACGTCCACGCCGGCGTCGAGCAGCACGCGTGCAGCATCTTTCTGACCGAGCTGGGCGGTGAAGAGGAACGCCGTGAAGGCTGGCCTTCCGGCTCCGCCGCCGCCCGCGGGTGCGGCATTGCCGACCGCGCCGCTGAAGACGCCGGTCGTGCGCTGGCCCGGCTGGTTGGCCGCGGCGGTCGCCTGGACGCCGGACCGGGCGCGAATCTCGGCGCCGGCTTCGACCAGCGCCTGCACGGCCTCGGCGTTGTTCTCGGCGGCCGCCCACATCAGCGCCGTCTGGCCACGGGTCGTCTCGCGGGCGTTCGGATCCGCGCCGTAGGCGAGGAGCGCCTTCATCACGTCCACCTTGCCGGTCCGGGCCGCGGTCATCAGCGCGGTTTCGCCGCCGGCGAGCGTCGCGTTCGCGTTGGCGCCGCCTTTCAGCAGCCGGAGCACGATGGCGGCGTTGCCGTTGGTGCAGGCCAAGGCCAACGGCGTCGAGCCGTAGCGATTCGCGGCATCAACCTTCGCCCCGGCGGTCAGCAGCAGGTCGACGATGGCCGCGGCATCCTTCTGGACCGCCCAGTGAAGCGCCGTCGTGCCGTCGATCGCGGCAGCGTTGGGATCCGCCTTCGACTGCAGCGCGGTGCGCACGGCGGCCGCGTCGCCAGCCTTGGCAGCGATGAGCAGCGCCGAATCCGCGGCAAGGGCAGTGCTTGCTGAAAGTAGAACGGCGAGTGAGGCGGCGACTAGGTGCTTCATCTGTCCTCTCAACTGTTCAACCCTGTGGCCGGTGTCAGACACCCGGCGATCGTTCCGGTGTCTGACACCTCAACCTTCAGAGAAGGTGTCGGACACCGGCAGTCAGGCAGCCTTCTTAGAGATCCGTCAGACGTCCAGTGCTGTCCGCGATTCGATCCACATGCACGCCGAGCTTGTCGAGCAGCGTGACGCCGAGGTTCATCGCCGGCGTATCGACCGGGTAGACGAGGTGCCGGTTGCCTTCGAGCTGACCGCGGGCGCCGCCGGCCAGCACCACCGGCAGGTTGACCGGGGTGTGGTGATCGCTGTCGCCCATGCCGGTGCCGTACATCAGGAGCGAGTGGTCGAGCAGCGTGCCGTCGCCGTCGGGCGTGTTCTTCATCTTCTCGATGAGCCGCGCGTAGAGCGACATGTGGTACGCGTTGATCTTGGTGGCCTTGGCGATCTTTTCCGGATCGAGCTGGTGGTGCGAGACGGTGTGATGGCCGTCCGGCACGCCAATCCACGGATAGGCGCGGCCGCTCAGCTCACGCGAAATCTGGAAGGCGACGACCCGCGTGACGTCGGCCTGGAACGCGAGCAGGTTGAGATCCAGCATCAGCTTCGCGTGATCGTCGAACGCGTCCGGAATCCCGACCGGCTGCTCCGGCAGCAGCAGGTTGCCGGTGTCGGTTCGCTTCTCCGCGCGCTGAATCCGCTGCTCGACGTCGCGGACCGCGGTCAGGTACTCGTCCACGGTCATCCGGTCGCGGGCCCCCACTTTCTTCTGCAGCCGCGCCACGTCATCCATCGCGAGGTCGAGGACGCTGCGATCCTGCTGCAGCCGCTTCGTCCGCTCGGTGGCGTTGCCGCCTTCACCGAAGAGGCGCTCGAAGACCGCCCGCGGATTGCTTTCCATCGGCATCGGCGTCGTCGGCGACTTCCACGAGAAGGTGCGCTGGTACACGCAGCTGTAGCCGTTCTCACAACTGCCGACGACGAAGTCGTAGTCGAGGGCGATCTGCAGCGAGTTGAGCGGCGTGTCCTTGCCGATCACCGCGGCCGCGTACTGATCGATCGAGGTGCCGGCTTCGATGTCCGCGCCCTCGGTCTTCTTCGGCCGGACGCCGGTCAGCCACGACGTGCCGCAGCGCGTATGCACGCCGCCGCCTTCGCTCATCGTCTCGGCGCCCTTGTTGCTCAAACCGCTGACGACGACGATATGCTCGCGGACCGATTCGAGTGGCCGAAGCACCGGCGTCAGCTCGAAGTCCTTGCCGACCTTGGTTGGATGGAAGTTGGGGAGATACGTGCCGTTCGGCGCGTAGAAGAACGCGACGCGCGGCGTCGCGGAGGCCGCCGCGGCGCTCCTGGACAACGAGCCGAAGGCCGGCAGCATCGCGTCGAGCAGCGGCAGCGCGAGCGTGGCGCCGATGCCACGCAGGAACGTCCGCCGGGGCAACGCCATCTTCGAAATAGTCATTCGTCTCTCCTCAAAGACCTGTCACCGAATGGTTCAAGGTTCTCGGTCCTAGGTTCAAGGTTCTGGTTCTGAACCCGGACCTAGAACCTTGCACCTTGCACCTAGAACCACGAAGTCCACCTTGAACCACAAGTTCAATTCGCCATCTTCACCGTTTCAGTCGTCGTTCGCATCTGAAACGGCACGCTCTTCACAATGCCGAGAACAATGTCCGCCATCCGATAGTTGGTTGCCGCGCTGCCGCGGACGATCGCGCGCACCGCGGGCATGTCGTAGGGCTCGAGGCCGCGACCGAGCGCGTAGGTCAAGAGCTTCTCGGTCAGCGTGCCGACGAAGCGGTCTGGACGGCGCGTCAAGGCGGCGCGAAGCTCCGCGCCGTTTCTGAACGCGGTGCCGTCAGGCATCACGCCGGAGGCGTCGATCCTGCCGTAGGACTCGTCGACCTCCCGATAGCGGCCGATCGCGTCGAAGTGCTCGAGGCCGAAGCCGAGCGGATCGATCATCGCGTGACAGCCGGCGCAGGCCGCGTTGGCCCGGTGCTGGGCCATGCGGTCGCGCATCGACGGGTTGCGCTCGGCGTAGACGCCGGCCTTTTCCGGGAGCGCCGGGACGTTCGGCGGCGGCGGCGCGGGCGGTGTGCCGAGGATGTTGTCGAGGATCCACTTGCCGCGGAAGACCGGCGAGGTGCGCACAGGCTGCGAGGTGATGGTCAGGATGCTGCCTTGACCCAGAATGCCGCGGCGGTTCTCGTCCGTCACCGCGACGCGGCGGAAGTGGCTGCCCTTGATGCCGGTGACGCCGTAGTGCCGCGCCAGGCGATCGTTCAGGAAGGTGTAGTCGGCCGTCAGCAGTTCGACCGCGCTGCGGTTCTCGCGCACGATGCTGTCGAAGAAGAGTTCGGTTTCCCGTCGGAAGGCCTGGCGCAGCGTCTCGTCGAAGTCGGGGTAGAGCACTTCGGACGGCGTCACGATCGCCAGGTTGCGCAACTGGAGCCATTGGCCCGCGAAGTTCGCGGTGAGCTGTTCGGCGCGCGGATCCGCCAGCATCCGGCGCACTTGTCGCTCCAGAATCGCCGGCGCCTTCAACTGCCCTTTGGACGCCGTGTCCAGCAGTTCGTCGTCGGGCACGCTGCTCCAGAGGAAGAAGGAGAGCCGGGACGCCAGCTCGAGATCCGAGACGCGATAACCGCCGGACGCCTTGGCGGGATCGGTTTCGACGCGGAACAGGAACTCGGGACTGACGAGCAGTTGCTGGACGCCGCGCTCGACGCCGTTTTCGAACGATCCGGCGGCGCGCCCCTGCGCGTAGGCCGCCATCAGATTCTTCACGTCTTCGTCCACCACTGGACGGCGGAAGCCGCGGCGGGCGAGCGTCGTGAAGATCGTGCGGGCGCACGCGGTTTCGGCGGCGGCCGTCGCGCCAGCCGCCGGACGGCAGACGAAGATCCGCTGACGGCTGGGCGTCTCGCCCGCGCCCTTCGCGTTGAACGGGCCGGTGATGATCACACCGCGCAGGACGGCCATGCCTGGATTGCTGACCGTCGGGTTCGAGAACGGACGGCGGTTCGCTTCGGGCAGCGCCGCGGCGGTCTTGAGAAACGCGACGCTGACATCATGCGGTCCGGCGGCGATCGGCACGCGGACCTCGAACTTGTCCTGCGCTTCGTTGCCGTCGGCATCGACGACGCGGGCGCGCGGCTTGACGTTGAAGAGTTGCACGCGCTCGCCGTCGATGGCGACTTCGACGTCAGCGCCGGTGGCCGCACCGGCGAGCAGTAATCGGAACTCGTACTCGGCATCCTGCGGGAACAGGTGACGGATGAGCGTGCCGCCGCGGGTGCCGAACGGCAGCCCCTCGACGCGTTCATCCTGCAGCATGGCGGGCGAGACGTTGTAGGTCTGCGCCGCCTGCGGCACCGGCGCGCCGACCGCGGCGCGACTGATGCGGCGCGCGGCGGTGAGATAGCGCTCCATCAGCGACTCGGACACCTGCAGCGAGCCGGCCATGTTGTCGAAGCCGTAGCTCGCGCTGTCGCCCGGCAGGAGCGACGCGACGTCGATGTCGAGCGCGAGGACGTCGCGCACGACGTTGTGGTATTCGGTGCGATTGAGGCGATGGAACGCCTGGGTGCGGCCCGGATTCGGGTGCGCGATCGCGGCGCGATCGAGCGCGCCTTCAAGCGAAGCGACGACGCGATCCGTGGTCGCGGCGTCGGGCCGCGGACGTCCGGCGGGCGGCATCAGGCCGCCGCGCAGCTTGCGGACGACTTTTTCCCACTCGTCGAGGTGGGTGTCGACGTGCGCAGGATCGAGCGCGGCGAGCGACAGTCCGGCGCTCTTCGTGCGGTCGTTGTGACAGCCGAGGCAGTAGCGGTCGAGAACGGCTTTGTCGCTGGTCGCCGAAGGCGCTGCGGCTGGGGCCTGACCGGCGGCGCGTATTCCGCCGCTGGCGGTGCCGAGCGCCACCAGCGCGACGCCCAAAACGGGAACGAGACGACGCCGTCTCCACACCCTCATCTACCTGCCCTCCGGTCGGGACCTGACGCGGAGTCATGATAGGGCAAAACCGCGCCCGAAAGTGACCATTTTGTCGGCACTTAGGCACGGTTTTGTCACAGTGTTTCAGGGGCGGAAAAGGCAGGAAGGGCAGGAAGGGCAGGCAGGGCGGGCGGGGCGGGCGAACAGGGCAGGGCAGGCGGGCCGTGCAGAATCACCGTGCCCAGCCGGCGCGGAGGTGAATGACCTCGGACTCCGGTTGTTCGACCGCCTGCGGCACGAAGAAGCGCGAGCCATCGCGAGACACGGCCAGAAAGCCCAGATCCGAGTACGTGGTCGCGGGAAGGCGGGCCGGAAAGAGCGGCTGCGGCGTCCCTGCCTCAAGGTCGGCGCCTCGAGCCGTAAGAGGGACCGACCAGATGTAGTCGCGATTCTGGTGCTTGTCGAAATACACAATCTCTTTTCCGTCGCCGCGCCACACCGGATAGTTGCCGCGGCTGGTCACCTGCTTCCGAAGCCCTGGCCCCGGGAACGGCTGCACGTAGATGCCGCCGCTGTAAATGCCGCCACGTTCATTGCTCGCCGCCGCCGCCGCCGCGTACATGATCCAGCGTCCGTCCGGCGAAAAGTGCGCATGCGAAATCGTCTCGCCGGTCTGCACGAGCGAGGTCGGATCCTTCGGGCCGCCGTCCAGCGCCAGCGCGAACACACTCGTGTCCAGCGGACCGCGGTTCAAGAGCAGGGTTTTCCCGTCCGTCGAGAGGTCCTCCAGACGCCAGAATCCGCGAAGCTTCGCCAACTCGCGGACGGTTCCGGAGCCCGTGACGGATCGTTCGACGACGCTGGTTCCCGCGCCATCGGGAAGGTTGGTCGCGAGGAGTTTGGACCCGTCGGTCGACCACAGCGCGGACAGCGACGCCTCCTCCAGCTGCTGTCGTCCGGGCCGTCCGGGCTCGAGCAGCCACCCCGTCCCGTTGAATCCAATGAACAACCGCGTCTCGTCGGGTGCCAGCCTCATCGTCTGGACGACCGTCGGCGGACCTGTGGTGCCGAGTTCTTTGCCCTGACGGTCGAGAATCGTCACCTGCGACAGGCCCGCGGCGCCCGGGCGCCACGCGATCACGCCGGTTCGCGAGACCGAAAAGTGCGCGAGATTGAACGACGGCGACGACGCAACGCCCTGCTGGATCAGCTGTGGTTCGCGTTCGAGTGACCGGGTCGTGCGGTTCAACGTCTGCGCGTAGAGATTGTTGTTGCGCACGAACAGGAGCCGTCCTCCGCCCGCTGGTGTATAGCGGACGGCCGTCCCGTTCTTCATCAGCAGAACCGAATCGACGGCACGGCCCTCGCGCAGGGTGGCGAGGTAGATTTCCGACTCCTCCAGTTTTGATGCTGGTGCGGCAATCAGAAAATCCTCGCCGTCCGGCAGGAACTCCGGCCAATAGAAGAAGCCGCTGTTCTTCACGAACGGCAGTTCGACGAGTGTGAGCACTCCACCGGTTGCCGGCACCGCGAAGAGGCCCGGACGTCCATTCACCGCTCCGGAGACGAGGAGCGTGCCCTTGTCGCTCCAACTTCCGCCCACCATGATGGACAGACCACTGGAAATGACCTCCGGTGCACCGTCAGGCAGGCGCATCTTCTTCAAATTGACGCCGTCATTGAACGCGAACGATCGCGAATCCGGAGACCAGAATCCGGGGTTTCGGAAGCCGCCGGTGCGCACCGGCTCCGGCGTGTACGCGTTCAGCCGGCGGACCTGTATCCCGTCGTCGTTGCCCGCCGCGACGATGTCACGGTAGTAGATCACGGCGGAGCCGTCGGGCGAGATCTCAGGCGTGGCGTGCAGATCGCCGACAGGCGTGAGGCTTCCTGCGGTTGGCGCGATCGTCAATGCGAAATCCGCGCCCGCCGGACTGGCGGCTGGCGCCTCTGGCCGAGCGCGCAGCCATCCGGTTGCCGCGATCACCGCGAGCACCGTCGCCGTGACCCATCCCATCCACTGAGATGCGGATGGCGTCGACTGACGAGGCGTGGCAGTTCCGCTCGCCGGGTCGGCCAGAAATTTCACAATCGCGACCCGCGCTTCGCCGATGTCACGCAAACGTGTCTTTGCGTCGCGATCGAGGCAGCGGCGCAGCAGGTTCGCAATCGGCGCCGGTGCGTTCATGGTGTCGAACTCAATCGAGCTGCGCAAGACGTCGGCGAGCGTATGCGCCACCGTCTCGCCGCCGAACAGACGACGCCCGGTGAGCATTTCCCACAGGACCACGCCGAACGCCCAGACGTCGGCGCGGCGATCGACCGGCTTGCCAGCGGCCTGCTCCGGGCTCATGTAGGCGGCGGTGCCCATGATCAGTCCCGCCTGCGTCATGGCGGGCGACGTGATCGTCGGCGAGTGCGTCGCGTCCGCCGTCGCGCCGGCGCCCTCGGGCGTCAGCGCTTTGGCGAGACCGAAGTCGAGCACCTTCACCGTGCCATCCGCGCGGACTTTGATGTTCGCGGGCTTGAGGTCGCGATGCACGATGCCCTGCTCGTGTGCCGCCTCGAGCGCTTCAGCGATCTGCTTCGCAATCCGCAAGGCTTCGTCGAGCGGGATTGCGGCGCGTCTGATTTGCTGCGAGAGATCTTCGCCCTCGATGAGTTCCATCACCAGCGCGGTCACCCCGGCGCCGTCTTCAAGTCCGTAGATGGCGGCGATGTTCGGGTGATTCAGAGAGGCGAGGATTTCCGCTTCGCGCTGAAACCGGGCGAGGCGTCCGTGGTCTGCGGCGAGCGAGGGCGGCAGAATCTTGATCGCGACCTGACGCTTCAGCCTCGTGTCGGTCGCGCGATAGACCTGGCCCATCCCGCCTTCGCCGATCTGCGCGGTGACCTCGTAAACGCCGAGACGTGTGCCTGGGCCGACCGACAAGGTGGCGCCGATTATACGAGCCCGGAGGGACGCTTGAATGTGTGGCTGAACGTGCGAAGGGCGCCGAGAGATCCCGGCGCCCTTCGTATGACCCTCGTTAGCGGGTCATCGACGGGGGCGGCGGCAGCAGCACGACGAACCGCTGGCCGTCCGGACTGACGGCCTTGCCTGCGGTAGCGCCATTCTGGGGGCCGCCCGGCAGTCTGAACAACAGCCTCGGCGCTGACGCCTGAATGGTTGGCGTCGTCGTGAGCTCGACGGCCATCACGTCGAAATCGCGCGTGATGTAATAGAGCTCCTTGCCATCCTGCCGCCATAGCAGCATCCCGTTGGCGCCATTGGCATTCGTCGAGACCTTCACTCCCGCACCGGTTGCCGGCTTGCTCGGATCGAAGGCGCGCACATAGACCTGCATGACGTCGACTTTCTCTTCGTTCGCCAGGTAGGCAATGAATCGCGAGTCGGGGGAGAAGCGGCCGAGGATCGCTTCGTAGTCTTCCTTGAGCCAATCGACTTCCTTGCGATCGATCGGGTTCGCCACGGCGGGTTCGAGCGGCACCATGACGAGCACGCCCGTGAAGAAACTGAGGATCTTTCCGTCCGGCGACCAGTCCGACAGGGCAATGCCGGCGCCCGGCGTGTAGCGGAACAGGAGTTCTTCGCTGCCGGTGCCATCTGCGGCCTTCCGATAGATGCCCGAGTACTGGCCCCGCATGGACACGTAGGCGACATACTTGCCGTCAGACGACCAGACCGGCGGGCCGTTTGGTGTCGGGTCGTTGGTGATCTGCGTCGCTGTACCGGTTGCCAGATCGAACGTCCAGAGATCGCCCCAGCTGTTGTCCGGGTTTACCTTCGGCACGACGATTCGTGTGCCATCGGGCGAGAACGACGGCGGGCCGTAGAGACCGGGAGGTCCGATGATCCCGGTCGGCTTGCCCTGGCGATCGAGCAGGGTCAGCTGCCGCAGTTGGGGCGGCGGGACCGCGATCACGACCCGCTCGCCGTCCTTGCTCATGCCCGCCTGTGACGCATTGATCGGCGTCGCTTCCGACAGGCTGAAGAGCACGCGCGGTTTGCCGAATTCGACCTTCGGCGAGGTGGTCACCGACACGGCCATGATCGTCCGGTTCGGCGTGAGGAAGTACAGCTCCTTGCCGTCGCGGCGCCAGTAGGCCATCCCGACGGTGCCCTGTTCAGAGATCTTCCACGGTCCAGCCGCCGGAGCCGAGCCGGGTTGCGCCGTCGGATCGAACGGGCGGACGTAGACCTCGAGCCGGGTCGTGGGAGTCGCTGAAGGGGGAATCCCGACGTAGAGCGCGAAGCGCCCATCGGGAGAAATGCGCGGGCCTTGGAGGCGCGTGGGCGCACGCAGGACTTCGATCGGTTTCCTGTCGGGTGATCCGCCCACGGGCAACGAGTAGAGAGCGCTGCCGGAGAGGTCCGAAGCAAAGTAGCTCAAGTAGCGTCCGTCCATCGACCAGTCGGTGAGGTCGATCGGCTGGCTGCTCTTGTATTCCTGCGTTTCAGGTCCGGTTCCGTTCGAGGCCTTGCGAAACAGACCAAAGCTTCCGGACCGCAGCGCCACGTACGCGACCTGGCTCCCATCTGGAGACCAGGTGGGTGTCTGCGCCGCCTCGCGCGGCTGGCCGGCGGTGATTTGCGTTTCCGCGCCGGTCGCCACGTCGATGACCCACACGTCGCGCGTTTCCTTGTCGATGTCGCCCTTGATGACGGCGATGCGCGTGCCGTCCGGCGACATGACGGGGCGGTCGTACAGCCCCCGGGCCCCGACTTTGGTGACCGGTTTTCCCTCGCGATCGAAGAGGGTGAGCTGGCTGGCGTTGGCTTCGAAGATCTGCGCGACGATCTTCGCGCGTTCGACCGGGTCGCGCGGCAGTTGCGCCTGCGCCGGACGAGACGTGAGCAGGAGGACGGCGAACAGCGTCAGGCTCGCGGCGACGCGAGCGATCGATTGACAGGTTGTCACGAGAGGCCTCAGCAGTTCTGCGGGCAGAGAGAAATCACCTTGCCGTCGGGCAGGGTAATCGTGCGGATGAGACCGGTATGCGAGCCGTCGCGGGCGCGGCTCAGTTCAGCCGTCACCGTCTTCCCGATGGCGTTTTCGAATTCGGTTCTCGGGATGTCGCGCGATCGGAAGAAGTTGGGCGATGGACCTTCCATCGACCACGCCTGGCCCGCCGTGTCTCCCGTCTTGGCGTCGATGAGCAGGTAGGTGTGGGGATTGGTCCAGTTCACTTTGGTGAGCGGGCCGCTGACCGTCACCCGGTCGTCGAAGTTGAAGGACGCCGACATGTTGTGATGCGCGGACGCCGAAGCTGCCATCAAGAGCGCCGCAAGGCCGATAACCACACCAAACTTCTGGCGCATATCCGCTCCTTGTGTGTGGCCGTTGTATAGCCGACGTTTGAACAGCCGTCTGCCGGGATTTCGGCCACCCTACATTACGTGCCCCAGCGTAGGGGGTTCCATCGGGTAGAATCAGCCCCGCTACGCCCTCATCATGGACGTTCACAAGAAGGAACCTGACATGAGAACGCACGCCCGCGTCTTGACGATTCTTGGCTCAATCGCCGTCGGTTCTGCGCTGCTGTCAGCCGCGGACTACACGCTGACCGTCAGCCAGGACCGGTTGAACAACGCGCTCAACGAGCCGCAGAACTGGCTGCTCATGAACGGCGACTACGGCGCCACGCGCTACTCGAAGCTGACGCAAATCAACCGCGACACGGTGAAGAACCTGCGGATGGTCTGGGCGATGGCGCTCGGCGGCATGCAGGATGTCGGGCAGAACGGACCCGAGAGCGAGGTCAACCCGCTCATCGACAACGGCTACATGTACACGACCGACGGCTGGGGCACGATTTACAAGATCGACGCCCGCGACGGGACGATGGGCAAGTTCGTCTGGATCTGCGATCCGGGCGTCCGCCACGAAGGCAATGCCTCGCGGACCCGCGGCATCGCGCTCTGGGAGGACAAGGTCGTGGCCAACCTGCCGGACGGCCGGGTGATCGCCATCAACCGCGACAACGGCGAAATCGTCTGGGACAAGAAGATCGCCGTGCGCAACGAATTCGGCGGCCAGGAACGGTTCTTCACCGCGCCGCTCGTGGCCGACGGGAAGGTGATCATCCAGAACGGCGCCGGCGACGCCGGCACGCGCGGCTGGATCGCCGGCCTCGACATCAAGACCGGCAACGAACTGTGGCGCTTCTACACCGTGCCGAAGCCGGGCGATCCGGGCAGCGAAACCTGGAAGGACGATCACAACGCGTGGAAGACCGGCGGCGGCGGGATCTGGCAGACCGGCTCCTACGATCCGGCGACGAAGCTCTATATCGTCGGCACCGGCAACCCGTATCCGATCTACGACCCGCAGTTCCGTCCGGGCGACAACCTCTACACGAATTCCGCGGTCGCCATCAACGTCGACACCGGCAAGATGGCGTGGCACTTCCAGTACACGCCGAACGATTCGTGGGACTTCGACGAAGTCGGCGTCCACATGCTCTACGACGCGAAGATCGACGGGCAGATGCGCAAGGTCGTCGGTCACTACGCGCGGAACGGCTTCTACTACACGCTCGATCGCCTGACCGGCAAGTTCATCAAGTCCGAAAAATACGTGAACGACTTGAACTGGACGAAGGGGATCGATCAGAAGACCGGCCGTCCGCTCGAATACAACCCGAAGCTCGATGTGCAGCTGTACAACCCGGAGGCGCGCGCGCTGCGCGGCGACGGGATGAAGCGCACCTGCCCGACGTGGCACGGCGGGATCGCGCACCAGCCGCTGGCCTACAACCCGGTCAAGGGGATCGCCTACGGCGCGGGCACCGAAGGGTGCTTCTCGCAGAACGGCGCGGAAGTGAAATCACGCGGGCCTGAAGGCGGCATCGACAACCGCGGCAGCCAGCAGCGCAAGTACACGAGCGACCTGTACTACGGATCGGTCACGGCGTTCGACGCCCTCAATCACAAGGTGCTCGCGAAGGCGGTGACCGGGATCGAAGTGCGTTCGGGCGTGACCGCGACCGCCGGCGGCCTGGTCTTCACCACGCTGCAGGACGGCTGGATCGTCGCGTACAACGACGAAACGCTCGAGGAACTCTGGCGCTTCAACGTCGGCACGCCGCTCAAGGGCGCGCCGGTCACCTACTCGGTTGGACCGAAGCAGTACCTGGCGGTCCAGGCCGGCGGCCGGCACCTGCATCCGGTGAAATTCGACAACCTCGAGAACTCCAGCTACTTGTTTGTGTTTGCGTTGAACTAGTCATATCGGTGGGGTCCGGCTTCAGCCGGACCTCAGAGGTCTGAAGTCCGAGAACAAGGGATCGAATCATGGGGCGGATCGTGAAGTTGATGGGGACTGCACTCGGCATCGCAGCGCTTGCGATCGCCGCGTCGCGTGAGATGACGGTGGCACGGGCGCAGACGCCAGCCGCGGATTCGCAGGATGTCGCGGAGGGGATGCGCCTCTATCGGACGAAGGCGGACTGTCAGTCGTGCCACGGGTGGTCGGGCGACGGCCGCAAGATGGACACGCAGATGCCGGACGGCGCGAACCTGCGCATCACGCGCACACCGCGCGCCGGAATCGTGAAGGCGATCAAGTGCGGCCGGCCGGGACGTTCGATGCCGGCCTTCGATCGCTTTGCCTACAGCGACGGCCGCTGCGACGGACTGAAGGCCGCGGATTTGAAAGAGAAGGGGCTGGAACTGCCGGACCCCGCCTCAGCCCTTCAGCCGCGCGAGATCGAAATGATCACCGACTTCCTGTTCGCGAAGGTGATCGGCCAGGGCACGATGGATCACGCGAAGTGTGTGGAGTTCTGGGGCGCCGACAACAGCACGTGCGCCGACTACAAATAGGTTCTAGGTGCTAGGTTCAACGTTCAAGGTGCGGGTTCTGCACCCGGACCTTGCACCTAGCACCAGGAACCTTGCACCAGCGAGATTCAGGCCACCGTCCAGATCAGGCTGCCCCGTTGCCGCTTGACCCGCATCGTCAGGAATTCCACGCCGTATTCCCATTCGTCCGGCTCGGCGCGGTGCAGGTGAATGCTTCGCACCACCCCGATCGCACTGCAGAAATCGGTTTCGATGATCAGCCGTTCGCCCTCCGGCATGTGGAGCCGCGAGACGAAGCGGAGGCCGTTCAGCGAGATGTCCTGGGTGATCCCCTTGCAGACTTTTTCCTTTGCGCTGGCCGGGACGAACGTGATCCGCAGGTTGCGCGGCAGGCGATCGATCGCGCGCCGTGATTCGGTGTCGTTGAGGCGGCGCTGAACGGGACAGAGCGCCGCGCCGCAGCACGAGCACGAGGCGTCCGGGTCTTCAGCGTCCGCCCAGTGGTACGGCGTCCGGCAGAACGTGCAGACGCTCGGGACGACAGGTTCCGGGTTCCCGGGTTCCGGGTGCCGGGTGCCGGGTTCCGGGTGCCGGGTGCCAGGTTCCGGGTTCCGCGAGCGGGGCGCCGTCTCATGCTCGCGGCGTGATTCGTCGTAGAGCGCGCGGGTGACCGGATCGTTCAGCGTCTGGAACGCCTCGTTGATGAGCGCGGCGCGGTCATGCTCGCCGCCAAGGTCCGGGTGCATGCCGAGCCGCCGCATGAGGGTGCGGAAACTGGCCTTGATCACCTCCGTCGGCGCATCCGGCTGGACGTGCAGGATCTTGTAGTAGTCGGGTCGGTCGCTCATCGCCCTGTTTTGTGTTTCCGATTTTCAGTCTACGTCCCTGTTGGAATCGGCAGGCGTCGGGGCGGCTGGAGCGACGAATTTTCCAGGCCGTAGTGCGCAGCCGCATACAATTTCACCCTCGATGCCGGCGCTCATCGCCCCACGTCTTGCGGACGCTGTGCTGGCGCCGCCATTCAACGGGCTGATCGCGCTGTTGCTGGTCCTCGGGCTGGAACGTCTGGGACGGCGCGCGGCTCGCGCCATTTACGGCGAATCGTTCTCGCGCGAACAGGCCGCCTTCGGCTTTCTCATCGTCACGGCCGCCGTCGCGGCCATCACGCACGTCGTCGCGTGGCTTGGCGTCGCGATGCTGCCGATGCTTCGCGCGCTGGCTGTCGGTGTCGCCGCCGCAAGCCTGGCGTGGCTGGATCCGCGCGTGTGGCGCCGCGTCGCCGGGCGCGCCTCGGTTCTTCGACAGACCTTCAGCCGTGCGTCCGGGCTCGAACGCGGGTTGATCCTCCTGTCGTCGGCGACGCTCGCGGCGCTCGCGCTGGCGTCGGTCGCGCCGCCGACCGATGCCGATTCGCTCGCCTATCACCTGGCCGTGCCGCTCGACTGGTTGCGGCACGGTCGCGCGATCGCCACTCCGGACTGGCTGCACGCGCGGCTGGCGGGACTCGGGGAATCGCTGAACCTTCTCGGTCTTTCTGCGGGGACCGACGCCTTCGGCGCGATGCTGCAGGTGTCAGGCGTGATTGTCGCGCTCTCGGCGTTGACCAGTGTCGCCGGGTCGGCAACCAACGCGCTGCTTGGCATCGCGCTGGTTCTCGCGTGCCCGCTCCTCCCGGGGCTGGTGCTGACGGCCAAGCCGCAGATGCTGCCGGCGGCCGCGACGACGCTCGTCGTCGCCGACCTTCTGCGCCGCGAACGCGGCGATCGCGCGTTCGACGGTCCGGTGTGGCCGCTCTGGACCTGCCTGGCCTTTGCGGCCGGCTGCAAGTACTCGTTTCTGCCGTCGGCCTTGATTGCCGGAGTCCTGGTCCTGCGTCACGCGGGAGCGGCAAGCATCCTTCCTGGCGTCGCGGCGATCGGCGCGCTCACGGTGCCGACGCTGTTGAGAACAGCGCTCTGGTACGGCGATCCCGTCTCGCCGTTTCTCGAGCGTTTCAAGAATGCGCCTGACGAAGCGGTCACGAGCTTCGCGTGGTACCTGCGGCAGTTCGGCGGCTTGCACTCGATCGGAACTCTTGTGCGCTTGCCCGTTCGTCTCGTGGCGACTCTTGATGTTTCGGCCTGGACCACGGTGCTGGGCGCCGGCGCGTTTGCGGTGCTGCTGACGATGTCGCGGCAGGTCAAGCACCGCGGGCTCCTTGCCGCGACGGTGGTGCTGACCCTGATCTTGTGTGCCGGACAGTTACAGGGCCGCTTCTTCCTGGAGCCGTACCTCTGGTGCGGGGTTCTCGCGGTTGCGGCGCCGTGGACGACCAGAAAGCGTCTGCTGCGCGGCGTGCTCGGCGCGCAGATGCTGGCGACGACCGCGGTGGCGATCGCGGCGGTGGGTCTCGTGCCGGGCGGAGTCACGGCCAGCGGTCGGGAGCGCGTGCTCGGCGCCTACGCTGCCGACTACCGGGCGATTCGCTGGCTCAATGCGGTTCTTCCCCCGAACGCCGTCGTCGCCATGGATGGACGGAGCGCGCTCTTCATGGAGCGTCCGGTCCTCTCCGGCGACGTGCCAGCAGCCTTGTCATTCGTTCATGCCGGCGATCGGACGGTTCATGCGGAGCTCGACGAGCTGTTGCGCCGTCACGGGATCACCACGCTGGTCGTGCGCGAGCCGCTCGAGCAGAGTGTCTTTCGAGCGCTGGCCGATCGACTCGGTCCGCCGATCCACACGGCCGCGTTCCAGGAAGTCGGACGCAATCTCTTTACTGAGAGGACCGATTATCGGTTGAGTGTCTACTTGATCAAGTAGGTTCGACAGGTTCGAGTGGTTCGACAGGTTCGATAGGTTCTGGGTTCTCTGAGACCTTGAACCTCTCGAACCCGTCGAACCCTTCGAACCTTTAGTTTTGTTTCTGCATCGCCGCCATCGCCGCCATGTCCTCGCGATTCGGGCCGTACAGTCCTGGAGTCGTGCCGCCGGCCAGACGGCACATCAGCGCGAGCTGACCGCGGTGGTGGACGCTGTGCATGATGATCATGTCCCACAGGATGTTGCGAATCGGCAGCGTCGATCCAAAGAAGGGCAGCGTGCGATCGAGGTCGGCCGGCGTCAGTTTTTTCAGCCGCGCGACGGCGTCCTGATGAACGCGCTCGAAGCCGGCGGCCAGCGCTTCAACCTGCCGCGGCCGCTCGATGTGCGGCGGCCTGACGCCCATGTCGAATTTGCCCTGATCGACGCCGAAGCTCATGTAGGCGTCGCCCTCGGCCAGATGCCAGGCCAGCTCGCCGAGCGAGCGGCCGGTTGGATCGGGCCGGAAGTCGTACTGATGGTGCGGCAGCGCGTGCAGCAGCTTCATCGTGCTCTGCGCTTCGCGCTCCCAGGTCGAAAAGAAGTGATCGAGTTCGGGATTGTGCGTGCTCATCGTATGTGCTCCGTGTGGATCTGTGGGTCCGGCTTCTTGTCCGCCGTAGCCTTGGCGAAGGCGGATAGCCGGACCTCGGATGCGACGTGCGGACTTCGGCGTTAGACGCCGCGAGTGGAGGCCGCGGTTCAGGCGAAGACGCCGAGCGGCTGGAACTGCCCCTTGAGCACCGCAGCAGTGTCGCGATAGCCGAGCCACTCGTCGATCGCCGTCGCGTAGACACGCCGAAAATCGGTGGTCATCTTGAGGTTACCGTCGTCGAGGTCGGTGAGACTGGGCGCCTGGCCGTAGAAGCCGCCGCGCACGCCCTTGCCGATGAGGAACATCGGGGTGGCCGTGCCGTGATCGGTGCCGAGGCTGCCGTTCTCTTCGACGCGCCTCCCGAACTCGGTGAAGATCATCAACGCGACGTCGTCGCCGCGGCCGATGCGCTTCATGTCTTCGACGAAGCCGCGGATCGCGTCAGCGGTGTACATCAGGAGGCGGCTGTGCAGATCCGACTGCTGGACATGCGTGTCGAATGAATTGCCGGCGTAAGTGACGTAGTAGAGCCGCGTCGGCATGCCCGCGGCAATGAGCGACGCGACGCGCTGCAGATTGCCGCCGAGTCCGCCGCCCACCCCGTAGTCGACCGGCGTGCGATACGCCGCCGCGGCCTGCCGCACGAAGTCCGAACTCTCCGCGGCGTTCTTCGCGGTTGCGGCGAGGAAGTCGAGCGTCGAGTTTGTCGTCGTCCGGCTCTGGCTCAGATCAACGAGCGCTTTCTTCTCATCGTCCGCGCCTTCCCGGCGGAAGCGCGCGGGGTCGTCGAACACCAGCGGCGAGTGTTGCCCGCTGCGGACCGCGAGCGATTGCTGATTGCCGACGTTGACGATGACGTTTTTCGTCTGCGGGCTGAAGTGATCGTCGGCAAGACGTCCGAGCCAGCCAAGCGACTCGCCGCCATTCGGGACGCCGGTGTGCCAGAAGCCCATCGACGAGAAGTGCGAAAGGCTTGGATGGTCGTAGCCGCAGCCGTGGACGACGCCGAGCAGCCCGTCCTTGTAGAGCCGTTCGAAGCCGACCATCGACGGGTGAAAGCCGAAGCCGTTTGCGACCTTCAGGACGTCGCGCTCCTTGATCCCGATCGTCGGCCGCGCCCGATAGTAAGCGGCGTCACCGTACGGCACGACGGTGTTGAGCCCGTCGTTGCCGCCCGAGAGCTCGACGACAACGAAGATGCGTTCGGGGTGGCGTTCGATGCTGGTGCCCTGCCGGGCCTGCGCGGCCAGAGCCACTGAGGTGCGCGACAGGAGCGCGGGGAGGCCGGCGCCGACGCCGATGCCGTAGAGTCCGCGCGCGAGGAACTCGCGTCTCGAACAGCCACAGCCAAATTTCATGCGTGCCATACAAGCTCCTGAAATCCGGCTAAAGCCGTCCTTCGGCACGCTCAGGACGGCCCTGAGCTTCGTCGAAGGGCCGGACGCCACCGGCGTCGGACCTAACCCAGTTGATACTCCGGCGTACTCAGCACCAGGTACAGCAGTTCGCGCAGAGAGCCTTCAAGCGTTGCGCCCGGACGGACCGCCGTTCCACCCAGCTTTGTCGTGAGGAACTGCACGAGGACCGCGCGATCCTTCGCCGCGAGCGGCACCGACAGGAAGCGCTTCGCGAAGTGATCCACGACCTTGTCCGCCGTGTCGGCGCCGGCGGATTGCGCGATGGCGGTGAGATCGAGCCGAATCGGCCGCCGCGGAATCGTCTTGGTCCGCTCCCAGGCGATCAGGTTGCCCTTGTAGCCGCCGTACCGCGTGTTGTAGTCCTCGTCGCGGTCCACCATCATGTTGGATTCCGCCATCATGTTGGGCGGCGCGTCGGTTTCCTTGGTCGCCTCCGTAATGTCCATGCCGCGCGCGAGCCGTTCGCCGACGCCGCGGTCGGTCGCACCCAGCAACCGATCGGGGGCGCGGAAGTTCTTGACGTCCGGGAAGAGCACGTCGCGAAAGAGATTGCCGCGCTGCAGCAGCGTGGCCGGCGTGATCCAGGTCCGGCCGCCGGCCCAGCCGGCGACGTTCGGCGGATCGAACAGCGACTGGCCAAGGCTGGCCGTCATGCGGCCGAAGTCGGGGATCGTCGGGACTTCCGTCAGACCCATCTTGCGGTACGTCGACACCACGAGATGCACGGGACTCTTGATCGCCGTGGCTTCGGATGCCGGGCTGTAGAAATCGCGCGACAGGAAGATCTGGCGGAGGAGCGGCTTCAATTCGTAGCCGCTCTCGCGGAACGTGCGGCCCAGCGCGGCGCGTGTCGCCGGCGCGAGGTCCTCGCGCACGAAGAAGCGATAGAGCTTGCCGGCGACGAATTCGCCCGTCACCGGTTGCGCGAGGATGATGTCGATGATGTCCTCGCCGTTGAATCGTCCGCCTTTGCCGAGAAAGACCTTTTCTCCATCGTCGTGCTGCGCGGCGTCGAACTTGAACTGGAGCGCGTCGTTGGTCCAGCCGGTGAACGAGCGCGCGGCCTCGCGGACATCGCGTTCGCTGTAGTTGCCGACGCCCATGGTGAAGAGCTCGAGCAACTCGCGGCCGAAGTTTTCGTTCGGATGCGACTTGATGTTCTCGCCGTTGTCGAGATAGACGAGCATCGCCGGGTCTTTAAGGATGCCGAGCAGCAGCGTGCGCAGATTGCCCGCGGCGTTGGCGCGGAACATCAGGTTCTGCTGCAGCATCATCCGGTAGTCGCGCGTCTTGTTCTGGCCGGTGGCGAAGTGGCCGTGCCAGAAGAGCGTCAGCTTCTCCTCGAGCGGGCGCTTCGAGACGAGCATCCGGTTGGCCCACCAGAGACCGAGGCGCTGCGTCTCGATGTTGTTGGCAGCCAAGCTGTAAAAGAACTTGTCGACGATCGGCTGGAGGCGTCGCTGAGAACCCTCAGGTCGCACTTTCTCGCCGAGACCCTCACCTTTGATGCGGGCGAGGCGCACCGCTTCCGCGCGGCTCGGCGGAAACGGATCCATTCCGGGATCCCAGATCCCGGATTCGTCGAAGCGGGGAAGGTTGTCAGGGAGCGCCGCGAAACTCACCAGGCTGTCGACCGCCTGGGCCGGCGTCAGCCGCGCTAGCCGGGCGATGTCCTCTGGCGTCCCGCTAAAGCCGGCGCGTTCGAGCAGATGTGCAGCGCGCGCCTCGGTCCAGTCCGTGGCGGCGATGGGCGAGAGGTCATTGGCCCACGAGGCGTCCGGGACCGAGGGTGCCGCGGAGAAGAGCAGCTGACCGCCGGCCACCAGCACCAGGCCGAGCGTGGCCCACCGAATCGGACGTGCGCGCATGACGCTCCTCGAACAGAACAGGAAGTCGCGCGATTATATGCTGCCCTCGGTGCCCTCGCGGCCCTCGGTGTCAGACACGTGTCTGACACCGTGTCAGACACCTTGTCAGAATTTGCCACAAGGTTTCTGGCCTCTTGCGGCAATCAAGCTCATCGTTTGAGGGGAATCGGGCAGCTTTGCGGCCTTCCCGGGGTCTCGCGGTGTCAGACGGGGTGTCAGACACGTGTCTGACACCAAAGAGGTGCCAAAGGGGTGCCAAGGGGTGCGCTCAGCGGCCTCGGCGTGCCGCCTTTGACAGTTAACGCCCGGCGGGGCGACGGGAGAGTTCGGCGATGCGCGCCTCGGCGAGCTCGCGGACCGGCGGACCGTCTTCGGTCATCAGACTGTCCGACGAGGCGGCGATGCGCCACGCGGCTTCCGCTTCGGCGCGGTTGCCGAGATTGTCGGCGGCGAGTCCGAGCAGATACTGGACGGTGCCGTTGCCGACCGCGCGCCCCTCCGGCAGCTTGACGCGTTGGAGCTCGCTCTTGGCGTCGGCCCACGACTGGAGGCGGGCGAGCGCCGCGGCCACATTCAGACGAAGCACCGATTCCTCGAGCGGCGTGGCCGGTGATTGCAGCCGCGTCCGCAACTCCGCGAGCACACGGTTGGCAAGGAGCGTCTGATCGTTCATGCCGATGAGGCGCGGGGTCATGACGACCTTGGCCTCGACGTGCTTGGCGCCGCCGGTCTTGTCCTTCAGATCGATCGGCAGCGTGTCGTTCGCGTTGTGGCTGGCGAGCGCCGCGGCGAACGCCGCCGAGTCGTTGATGGCCTGCGTGCCGACCTTCAGCACGATGTCGCCGGGCTGGAAGAGCGTCCGGCTCGGGCTGTCGGGATCGACGGTGGCCACCACGGCTCCGGTCACGTCGGCGACGTCGAGCGTCGTGACGCCGATTGACGGCCGCATCAACCCAATCGGCCGATCGAGCAGCGCGACCGCGTCGGCGATCGTCTCGGGACGATCCAGGCTGAACTCAATCACGTCGGGATCGGCCGTACCGGCGCCGAGCAGCGAGACGACGACGCGGTTGCGGTTCAGCGTCGACGGTACGGTGACCGAGGCCACGCCCTGCGCGTCGAAGATCTTGGCGATCTTCCCGGTCAGGTCGCGCCGCATCGGCGCGCTGATTTCCGCCGCGATGCCGAGCGCGCGCTTGTTGGCGTCGAAGGCCAGCCACTCGGCGGGCAACTGCGAGCCGCTGAGCGCGGCCTGCACGCGGTCGGCGGGCGGCGCGAAGACGAGCACGCTCTTGACCGGCTCGAGGGCGCGCTCGACGAGCGCCTTGAGGTCGCTGTTGAGCGGCCCCTGGCCGCTGCCCGAGACAATGGCGAACGCCGGTTTCAGCGCGCCGGTGACTTCCTGACGCTGGCTGGCTTTGACGTCGACGCGGCGCGCAAAGCGCCCGTTCGGCGACCGCAGTTCGACGAGATGTTCGCCTTCACAGACTTCCGCGGTCACTGGTGCGGGACCGCGGTCCTGGCCGTCCACGAACACCGTCGCCCCCGGCTGGGTTGATTGCGCGACGATCGTCGCCACCGCCCGATCGAGCTTGACCGGATCGAGCACCACATCGTCGAGCTGCGGGATGTTCAGCGTCCGCGACGCCGTGACGTAGCAGCCGCGGCGGAATTCGAGCCGGTGCGATCCGGTCGTGAGATCGGCGAGCGTCAGCACCGCGGAGAGCTGCGCGAGCGGCACGCCGGCGCGCTGCGCGCGGTCGGCGTAATCGGCGCTCGGCGGGCCGGCCAGCGTCTTGCCGCGGGCGACGCCGTCGATGATCACGTCGACCTCGGCCGGTGCCGTCACCAGCGTGACGACCGCCGACGCGCGGGCCAGGGTCAGGCTCGTTTCGCTGCCCGGGCCCGGCGCCGCGACGAACGTGGCCGTGCCCGGACGGTAGCCGAGCCGCGTCGCGGTCAGCGTGTGATCGCCGATCAGGACCGGAATCGTCGCGTTCGCCTGGACGGGCGATCCGTCGAGCATCACGGTGGCGTTCGCCGGCGTGACCGTCAGCTTGACCGTCGTAATCGTGGCCTTCTGCGCGTCCTCGAACATCGTGACGACGCGCGGAGAAATGTTGCCGCTCAACCGGCGCGCCGGGTCGACCCGCAGCAGCGCCAGGAAGTCCTCCTTGGCGCCGTTCTGGTCGCCGAGGCCGAACCGCGAGCGCGCCCGCATCTCGTAGGCGTCGCCGAGCGTCCGCCGCGTGTCCTCGGATCGGCGGGTCGTGAGAATCGCGATCGCCCGATCGAGCGCCGGCACGGCTTGTTCGTACTCGAGCGCCTCGAAGTGCCGCCGGGCTTCGGCGATCTGCACCTGTACTTCGGCCAGATCGTTCTGCGCGAACGCCGGGGCGTAGCCGGCGAACAGGCCGGCGAGGACCAGGACGGAAAGCAGTCGGAAGGCTCGGGCGTTCATTGATAGACCTGAATGCGCTTCGCGCGCTCGTCGAAGATGAACAGGCGGCCGGCCGGATCGAGCGACATCGCCACCGGACGGGTGAAGGCTCCCGGGTTCTTCTCGGGAATCGAGATGCTGGTAATGAACTTGTTCTTGGGGCCGAAGATGGCCACCGAGCCGCGGCCGCGGTCGAGCACGTACAGCTGATCGAGCGCGTCGTAGGCAATGTCGACCGGATCGTCCAGCTCGTAGCCGGTGCCCTTGCCGGCCATCTTGCCGAGCGACTTGCTGTCGCGATCGGCGAACACGACCGACTTGGTGCCCTTCTCGAGCATGGCGATGTCGCCGACGCTGTTCGTGGTGATCCGCGTGGCGTCGACCTGCGCGAACGCGCCGATGTACTTGCCGTCCGGCGCGATGCGCAGCACGACGCGCCCCTTGCTGTCCGCGAGGATGCGGTCGCGGTTGTAGTTCACGAGGACGGCGGGAATCTGATCCAGCTCGCGGACCTTGCCGTCCTTTTCCGGGACGAAGAGCGTCTGGGTTTCGCCCTTGTCGGCGCTCAGCGTCCCGGCGCGCGCCAGCACGACGCGGCCCTTTTCGTCGATGAAGAACGAGGTCGGTTCCTGGCCGGCGACCGCGCCGGCGACCGCGCCCTTGTCGTCGAAAATCGTCACGCCGCCTTTGTGGCCGAGCAGCAGCCGTCCGTCTTCCATCGACAGGCGCACCACGTCGCGGTAGTCGGCGCGATCGCCGCCGACCGTCCGGCCGCTGAAGGCGAAGGCGGGCTGCGCCGGCGCGCGTAGATAGAGCCGGTAGATGATCGTGTTGAGATTCAACGCTTCGGTGGCCACCGCCGTGCCCGGGAACTGCTGGCGGACCCACTGGATTTCGGGCAGCGCCTGGACCGCGCGATCGAGCTGGACGAGGCAATAGCCGGCGCCGAGCGCCGCGCGCGCCGCCCACTGTGAGCGGGGAAATTCCATCTCGACACGGCGATAGCGGTCGAGCGCTTCGGCGGTGCGTTTGACGGTCCGCAGCGTCTCACCCGTGTAGTAGCCGGCCGCGGCGACCGCTTCGGTGCCGGGGAAGAGGCGCGACACGCGCTCGAAACTCGCCAGCGCCGCGTCGACATCGCTCGTCGCGCGGCCTTTGACGAGCGCCAGACGCCCCGAGAGCACGTGCGCCATGGGCGCGGCATCGCCGTCGGGGTAGTCCTTCAGCAGCTTGTCGATCACCGTCTGCGTCGCGGCCGGGTCGTGCGCCACGTCCAGCTGGTATTGACCGATCTGCAGCAGCGCGTTGTCGGCCACCGAGCTGGCGCCGAACGAATCGACGATCGCCTGGAGATCCTTCAGCCCCTCGGCGTACCGCCGGTTCTGCATGAAGGTGAGGCCGCTCTCGTACTGCCGGCGCGCGAATTCTTCGTTGGCCGCCTGCTGGGCGTTCAACACCGGCACGCCGCCGAGAGCCGTGAACAGGAGCGCGAGATAAAGACGGGAACGTGTAGTCATCGGATGGCCGCCACAGAATTCTGGCCGGCTCTCACGGTCGCGAACTGCGTCTTGACCGTTTCGCCCGCACAGACGATGTCCACTTTGTATTGACCGGCTGCGATTTCCTTGATCGAGAGCGGTGGGTTGCCCAGCTTGCGCCCGGCGATGACAACGTCGCAGGTTTCCTGCGGGCTGCGCACGTCGAGGCTGCCGAGTCCGGGCGCCGCATAGTCGAACGGCTGCGTCGTCGAACCTTCCACGCGAACGGTCTGGTTGAGGAAGTACTGGGGAGCGGCCACGCGAAGCGATTTGCCGGCGGGCTGCTTCAACTCGTGCGACGGCGAGGCCCCTGAAATGGATTTCGGTCCGTCGAAGACCTCGAACGGATAGTTGCCGCTCAACGACACCGTGACCATTGCCGCCGGCTTCGGCGGGGCTGCCGGTGGCGTTGCCGCCGGCGCTGGAGTTGGCCGTGGGGCAGCGGCGGGCGGCGTCGCGGCTGCCGGAGTGTTGGTCGTGGCCGCCGGTTCCGACGGAGCCGTCGCCGCTGGAGCGGCGGGCGCGGACGTCGTCGTGCCAGGCGTGGTCGCCGCCGGCGTCGTCGACGCCGGAGCCGCCGGTGCTGTCGATCCGGGCGTGGTTGATGCCGTGGTCGTCGCCGGCGGTGTCGACCCGCCGCGCCCGAACATGGCAAAGCCGCCGACCGCGAGGACGAGGACCGCCGCGGCCGCAAGGCCCGGAATCAGCCAGTTCTTCTTCGGCGCCTCGGGTTGCACGGCGCGGGTCAGCTCCGCATCCACCCCGCCGACCTTGGTTTTGCCGGCGTCGGTCTTCGGTCCGGTCGCGCGCGCCTTGAGCAGGTCCTCGTGGAGCGCCTTCATGACCTGCGTGCTGGCGAAGCGCGTTTCGTCCATCTGCACGGTGGACGCGGACGGCTTCAGATTGCGACGAATGGACTGCAATTCACGGCCGAGCGCGTCGGCAGTGGGGAAGCGGTCGGCCGGATCCTTTGCCAGTGCCCGCATGACGCACGCCACCAGCTCCGGCGGCAGCCCGGTGGTGATGCTGTCGATGGGTGTCGGATCGTCCTTGAGGATCTTGACGATGACCGAGGTCGGCGAATCGCCTTCGAAGGGCTTTCTGCCCGAGAGCAGTTCGAAGAGCACCACGCCGGTCGAGAAGATGTCGGCGCGACCATCGACGTTTTCGCTGCCGCCGACCTGCTCCGGCGACATGTACGACGCGCTGCCGAGCACGTCGCCCTGCCGGGTGAGCGTGGACGTGGTGAGTTTGGCGATGCCGAAGTCGAGCAGCTTGACCGATCCGTCTTCGAGGATGAAGACGTTGTCCGGCTTCACGTCCCGGTGCACGACGCCCTGCTCGTGCGCGTAAGCCAGCCCGTCGCAGAGCTGCGCCATGACGTTCAGCTTGTCGTCGAGCGTCAGCGGCGGCTGCGCGTGGAGGCGCGAACCCAGGCTCGTGCCCTTGAGGAACTCCATCACGATGTACGGCACGTTCGACTCTTCGGCGAACTCGAAGATCGTGACGATGTTGCGGTGATTGAGTTTGGCGGCGGCGCGGGCCTCGCGATAGAAGCGCGGCCGCATCTGCTCCGTATCCTCGGAGAAGTCGGCGTGCATCAGTTTGATCGCGACCTCGCGGTCGAGGACCGGATCGAAACCGCGGTAGAGAACCCCCATGCCGCCCTTGCCGACCTTGTCGAGGATCTGATAGCGACCGATTTTTTCGAGCTTCTGTGGGGCGGTCATGACACGGTCTCAACGGCCTGTCCGGCCTTGAAGGAAATCGTCATCGTGCGTTCAGTCGGAGACTTGGTGATGGTGACGGAGAGCGCCGCCGGCCCATGGTCGGCGGCGACCGCGTTCAGGCTCTGCATGACGACTTCGGCGGCGGAACTTCCCACCAGCGCGTCGGGACGGACGCCAAGGAGTTCGAAGCACGCCGGGCTCGCTTCAGTGACCACGAGGGCGCCATCGACGACGATCGTCGCACCGGCGTTCGCCGCTCGCGGCGGAGCCGCGGCTGCACGGGTGGCGGGCGCCATCGTCACGTCGAAACCGGACACCGCCGGCGGCGGGTTGCGCGCCGCGTCGAGCGAGGCTTTCAGGCCGGCCGGGGCAATCGTCGCGTCGGGATCCATGCCCGGGACAAACGTGGCATCGAGATCGCGCGGCGGGGCCGCGGGGGCCGCGGGCCGCGCCGGCGCGGCGCCGACGCCCGGCGCAAAGGTCGCGTCCGGATCGAGGCGGTTGGGCGCGAACGTCGCGTCGAGATCGATGTGACCTGGGGCGATGGTCGCATCCATCTCGCCGGGCAACGGCGGAATCGGCGCCGCCTTGGTCTCGGCCTTGGCGGCCGTGCGCGTCCCGGGCAGCATCGTCGGGGTTTCGACTTGTGTGTCCGTGCGTTCCCGCGCGCGTTTGTGTTCCTCGGGCGTCCGGATCGTCTGATCCTCGAGGTAGCGCAGCTGCAGATGTCCGAGTTGCACGACGTCGCCGGAGACGAGCACCTTTTCGGGCACCTTGACGCCGTTGACGAGGATGCCGTTGCGGCTGCCGAGATCGCGGATCGTCACGTGCTGCTTCTGCCACACGAACTCGGCGTGGCGGCGCGACAGCAGCGGATCCAGGTCGTGAATGTGGCACGACGGATCGCGGCCGACACAGATGGTGCCGGCGAGCAGCAGCTCGCGCTCGCTCCGGCCGTCGTTGACGACGAGCTTCCGCGTCATGACCGCACGCTCCCGACGAGTGCCGCAAGCAGATTCACGAGCGGTGAGCGGCCGAGCGAGCGGCGGACGCGTTCGAGACTTGCCTGCATGTCGGCGCACCGTGCAAACCGCTGCTCGGGCGCCTTCGCCAGGCCCTTGAAGAGCGCGCGCTTCAGCGCGCGCGGGACCGCGGGGTCGGCAATGGGGGCGGGCGCGCCGTCGATGAGCGCGCTGAGGGTTTCGCGCAGATCGCGACCGGTAAACGGCGCGCGACCGGTGAGGATGAAATAGCTGACGGCGGCGGCGGAGAAGACGTCAGAGCGGGCGTCGACGCGGCGCCCTTCCGCCTGTTCGGGCGACATGAAGTCCGGCGTCCCGAGGATCTGGCCGTTGGCGGTCAGCGTCGACGCCTTCAGTCGCGCCAGCCCGAAATCCAGAATCTTCAACCCGCCGTCGCGGGTGATGAACAGGTTGCCGGGTTTGACGTCGCGATGGACGACGCCGCGGTCGTGGGCCGCCTGCAGGCCGCGGCACAACTGGATCATCAGGTCGAGTTTGGCGTCCAGCGAACCGACGGCGTTCGTCGCCAGATGATCGCGAAGCGGGAGCCCGTTCAGGAGCTCCATGACCAGGAACGGACGCCCCTGGTCGTCACCGGCGTCGAGCACGGCCACGATCTGCGGGTGCTGCAGCTCGGCGGTAATTTGCGCTTCGCGAAGAAAGCGCTCGCGTGTGTCGGGCTCTTCCTCGTGGTCGTCGGCGATCGTCTTGACGGCGACGCGGCGCCCGGACTGGTCGTCAACCGCCGAATACACGGTGCTGGTCGCACCGCCGCCGATGCGATCGACCAGGCGATAGCGGCCGATGCGGCTCGGCTGGATGGCGCCGGCGAGGGCCGCGGACCGGCTCATGCCTCGGCCTCGTAGCGGACGACGAGCGCGGTGACGTTGTCGCGGCTGCCGGTGTCGAGCGCCGTTTCGACGAGCTCGCGCGCCGCGAGTTCCGGATCGGACTGCTCGGTGAGGATCCCTTTCATCGTGTCGTTGTCGAGCACCCCGTGCAGCCCGTCCGAGCAGAGCAACATGACGTCGCCGTGCTGCAGGTCGCGCTCGGTGAGGTGGACGTCGACCGAATCGCGCGCGCCGAGGGCGTTGGTGAGGACGTTGCGCATCGGGTGATGCGAGAGATCGGTCGTGCGGGCCTTGGGGTCGTGCGCGAGGATCGTCGCGGCCCACGAATCGTCTTCAGTGATCTGTTCGAGCGTGCCGCCGCGGAAGAGGTACAGGCGACTGTCGCCGACATGGCCGATTGCGATGCGGGTGCCGTTGACCAGCAGCCCGACAATCGTGGTACCCATGCCACTGTAGTCGTCGTTGGTTTCGGCGGCGCGGAACACGCGGCGGTTGGCGAGGTGGATCGCCGTTCTCAGCCGGTTGCCGTCGAACGACAAGTTGCCGTCGAGGCCGTACGGCCAGGAAAAGTCCGTGTCGGCATTCGATCGCTTGATGAACCCGGCCGTGGCTTCAATCGCCAACCGCGAGGCCACTTCGCCGGCGCCGTGACCGCCCATCCCATCTGCGACGGCAAACAGACGGATCTCGGAATCCGAGAGGAACGAGTCCTCATTTGTCTTACGAATCCGTCCGACGTCGGACACAGCCGCAGCTCTAACCATGCTTCGCGAGGATGTTTCGGGAGAGTAAAAACCTGACTATATGGGCGAACAACTGACCTCAACAATACTACCAAGGTAGTATTAATTTACATGACTCAGGTAATCGGCGGAGTTCTGGCGGAAAGCGTAAAGCAGCCGCGTTCAGTTGACGGATTTACTGGGGTTTTCAGCGACGACGCGATGCCCGTGCTGTTTGGCTTGGGGGCTTCCAGGGGCCGGTGGAAGAGGAGCCGAGTTCGCCAGGAGTTCATCGAACTTTTCGAGGCCCATGTCGGCGTACTTGCAGCGTTCTCGGACTTTGTTCTTCGCGATCGTGGCGTTCAAGTTGATTGGGATTGGTCGCCGATCGCCCTTCCACAGGACGATCTCGCTGACGGTCCAATGGCTACGAGGACGCCAGCCGTCCGCCCACAGAACGCGGGCAAGGTCTCTTCCAAGAATCGAGCGCCAGTGTGGCACAGCGCCTAATTCTAACGCTCGGCGACTCCCAAGTTGGAAGCAATTTTCGACGGCGGAATCCCGATCCAGTCGTCCGTGTTTTCTTCGTTCTCAAGACGATCAATCACGGCGAAGACGGTCGCGGCTTCCGACAGGCCGACGCTCAACAGACGGTAGTCCTGGTTGCCAATCGCGAACGAGACCGACGTGCCGGACTGCAAACAGTCATCGACCGTCGCCATAAAAAGCAGCTTGGCGTTCGCACAGGCTTCCTCGGGCGTGTCACCGCCAGCCGTCATCGTGTCTTCCATACCGATGCAGACCGCGCTGAAAACGCCCGGCTCGTCTTCTTCGATCAGGAAGTCAACGTGGAACAGATACGACTGCTTCTCGTGCAGTCCACGAAGCGCCCACCACGATCGGGTTTCTTTTTCCATGATCCTCAAACCCTCCACGAAATTCTGGAAGGTCACACGTCAACTTACGGGTATGCCGGTCTTCCTCGTCGTGCTACGCCTCAGCGTAGCACGACGAACTACGCTGGTGTGGCCGTAAGCGAGGTCGAATACTATCATCGACCACCCTGTCCAGCAGGCCTACCCCCATCTGGGCAGGGTCGCCACCTAGACATATCGGTCCCAGGCAGCCATGGCGACCCCACAGAAGTGCACGGGGCATGCCGCTTTGGCTTCAGTCCCTGCGACGTGATTGCTCCTCCCGCCAGGCCTTCTCCCGAGCATCGATTTCGCGCTTCGGGACGTTCAGGACTTTGGACGCCAGGCCAGAGAAACGGCCGTGTGGCGTTCGTTGCCGGTCCGTTGTGGAAACGTCATCTTCCTTCGGAGGGAACAGCTTGTCTCTCGGCATTCGGTCTCCTTGGCCGGTTGGAACGTCCTCGGCGAAAGTACGGGGCCGAACGATCAGGGACGCACATCGGCGGCAGTCAATTGGGTGAACGTCAGCCGCTTGCCGAAGATGGCAGCGGCAGTCAGGGCAAAACGGCCAGCGTCGGACAACTTGCGATTATTGAATCGAAACGCCTGCTCATCCAGATAGCGGAACAGGTGGAACGGCTCAACGCTGACGTAGGTTCCGCGAATCGTGCGCTTCAGCAGCGACCAAAAGTTTTCGAGGCCGTTGGTGTGGACGTTCCCCTCGACGTACTTGTTGGCGTGGTCGATCATCTCGTGGAAGAACTGCTCGGGCATCTTCTCGTAAGAGGGCAGCGCATCGGTATAGATGCGGGTCAGCGGCTCCACGTTCTGCTCAATATGGGGCAGCAGTTCACGACGGCGGGAAGTCTTGACGACGCGCAGCTTGACGCGCGACGGAGCGATTTCGCTGGTTCGTTCCAACATGCCGAGGACCGCAGCCTTACCGGCCCATGCGCCGCGCTTGTTGGCGATGACGCGCTCGCGCTTCTCAGGGTGCATGTTGCGAGCCTTGCCGCCAATGTAGGTTTCATCGACCTCGACGCGGCCGGACAGCTTGCCGCCGTCCTCGTCCTGCATGGCGAGCCGGATACGGTGGAGCATGAACCACGCCGATTTCTGGGTCACGCCGATGGCGCGGGCGAGTTCGTAGCTGCTGATCCCGTTCTTGGCGTTCGGAATCAGCCACATGGCAAGCAGCCACTTGTCGAGGCCGATGGCGCTGTCCTCCATGATGCTGCCCACCTTGGCCGAGAACTGGCGCTTGGGGTGCTTCTCGGAGCACTCCCAGATCCGGCGAGCCTTGATGAAGGACACCTTCTCGGAGCCGCAGGTGGGGCACTTCACGACACCATCCGGCCAGCGGAATTTGACGACTTCCGCGAGGCAGGTTTCGGGGTCGGAAAAGTAGATGGCGGCTTGCTGGAGGGTCTTGGGCGCGGCCTTGGTTGCCATGCCCTGAAGTTTAGAGAATTAGGTCACCTGTGTCAAGTCAATTAATACTACCAAGGTAGTATTTCCGAAAGTTTGGAGACTACGTAGGCAAGACTGACAATCGGCGTCCTCAGACCATCCGTTCAAGAAAACGTTTTCAGGCGGAAATACGCACGAAATCTTTGGGTTCCGGGTTCCGGGTTCCGGGTGCCGGGTGCCGGGTGCCGGGGTCCGACGGACTAGTCGGGAGTGGGACGTTCAGCCTGATCGATGAACACGACCTCGACCTGAGCCGGCCGGACGACCAGCTTCAGCCCAAGCTGCTCTTGGACAGCGGTGTAAATCGACGTGCGGTCTTCGGGGTTCGGTTTCGGGTCCGATCCCGGCAGGCGGTTCTGGGGCAGCCATTTCAGCGTGACGTCGAAGAGGCCGCTCAGCCCCGTGTTGTCGACCACCAGCGCCTGGACCGCTGGCGACAACCCGCGCGCAACCAGCACGTCGATCGTGCCGGCCCGCATCTGAAACTCACCGGCTGGCGTGGGATCGACGACTCCGCAGGGCGAGGCGAGGCTCGTGCAGTCGGCGTTCGACCTCCGCAGCCCATGCCCGGGCCTTCCGTTCTGCGCCGCGAGTTCCAATGAATAGGCGGGCACCGTTCGCGTTTCAACGTGAAGTTGGAGCGTGAAGCGATCGCGGAGCAGCGAACGCAACATGAGCCGTTTCTCCGCCGCGGTCGCGGGCCCGCTCGATCGCGCCACGACATCGAATCGTTCGGTCCGTACCCACGCGGGCCCGAACACCTGCGGATCCTTCAAGCCGTACGCGGTCGCGACCAGCGCGCCGAGCGGCATGTTGCGCCACGATGCGCTGTCGGTCCCCTCGGGAACCTGCACGATTGGACCGTCTTTCGATCGCGACGTCTTGACCGATGCGACCTCGAAGGTGGGGAGTGTCGGCTGAGCGGCGGCGTGCAGAGTGACAGCTAGGAAGGGCAGGAGGGGCAGGCAGGGCAGGCAACGACGACTGCGGGTCACGCGATCCTCGAGACGAGTTGCGTCCTCGTATCGACGCCGACTTTATCGAACACATGCGTCAGGTGTTTCTTGATGGTCGTCGCCGTGGTGCCGAGTGTGTTCGCGATGTCGCGATTGCGATAGCCGAGCAGGACGAGCTCGACGACTTCCGCTTCGCGTTTGGAGAGGCGGTACCGTGTGCGGAAGGCGCCCATCGACGTGCCCAGCTCGCGCACGCTGACCGCGACATCCTGTCCCGTCGCGTCCAGCGGAATCACGTGCAGGTAGAACGGCTCGCCGCGCTGGCCGGTCAGAAGGCTCACGCTCGTCGCCGACTTCTTCTTCTCGTCCAGGCTGCCCAGGTGATCGCGCAGCAGCACCGTCAGCTCTGAGCGGTATTTCGCTCTCAGCCGCTCCTGCAGGTGCTGCGCGGCGGTGTTCGCGTAGATCAGTTGATGATGCCGGAAGACCAGGACCGCCAGCGCCAACGAGTCCACGATCGCCTCATATCGGATCCGCGGCGGGCGAGTGCTCACGGTTCGATCATACCGCTCGCGCTCGCGCGGGTTCTAGGTGCCAGGTTCTAGGTGCTAGGTGCGGGTTCTCGGTTCAAGGTGCGTCAGAAGCGGTGTGTGTAGAGAACTTTCGACGCGATGCGGCGGTCCATCGTCGCGAAACGATCCGCGATCGGGTCTTCCTGCCAGTTGTGCGTGTAGACCACGTAGATGTCGCTGCCGGGGCGCATGATCCAGCGGAAGCGGGATTGCCAACCGAGCACGGTGCTGACCGTGTCGTACTGGATGTTGTTGACGAGGGCGATCCAGGGGCTGAACTGGGTTTCGCCGATGAGACGGTAGAGACGGGTTTCGACGCGTCCCTCCGGCAAATCGATGCTGTTCCATTCGCTCGTCGAGTAGACGATGAGGCCCGGACGCGCGCGCAACGTCAGGTTGGCGACGACGGTGCGGCGCGTGCCGCCGTAGAAGTTGCCCACTTCGTAGCTGCCGCCGAGCGCGAGCACGCGGCGGTTGGCGGTCTGTCCGCGCAGCGTGAACCGTGAGTACGCGTAGTCGCCGCCGGCCGCGATGGTCACGTCGCGGCTGATATCGAAATCGTCGTCGAGGTGTTCATCCGTGTGGGTGACGAGCAGCGCGAAGTTGTCGCCTGAGTGGAACTGCATGTCGAGCATCTTGAACTCGACGCCGCGCTCGAGCAGACCGTTGTCGAGATCGGTCTGCAGGTCGGCGGTGAGCCCGAACGCGTACCGCCGGATGTAGCGATGCCCCCGCGGCCTAGGGCCGTACTCGATGCCCGGCTGATAGCGGCGGTAGCCGCGACGGGTGACGAAACCCATCCCCGGGTCGAAGTCCGCTCCGACCTGGCGCGTGAAGAACTGCATCGACAGCGGGTCGTTTGGCAGCACGACGCTGCCGCCGAATGAACTGTCGGCGTCACCGCTGGGATTCGATGCGGTGAGGAAGTACGCGGTGGTCTCGAGATTCTGATTGCCGAGAAAGGCGGAAGTGGCGAGCCGCATGTCGGCGCCAGCCGTCTGTCGCGCTTCGCCAAGCCCTGGCGTGCCGCGCCGGGTGTAAATGCCGCCGACGTAGGACTGGGCGAGCACGCGCCGCCGGACGCGGGCGACGGTGAAGTCTTCGCCGTCGACGCCGGGATCATCACCGGTGCGGACGTGGAGGAGCCCGAGATCCTGAGCCCCGGCCTGCCCAGTCAGTTTGCCGCCGGCGATGATCGTCTGCGGCGTGCCCGCCGCGGTCAGACCGACGCGCCGACTGAAGAACGGATTGACGATCAGATCGCCGTTCGACGGGCTGCCAAACGCGAAGAACGGCGCACCATCGAGGAAGAAGTCGCGTTTCTCGGGGAAGAACAGCGAGAAGCGGGTCAGGTTCACCTGGCGCTGATCCACTTCGGTTTGCGCGAAGTCGGTGTTGAGCGTCAGCACGCCGCGCAGTCCGGGCGTCGGGTTGTAGAAGACGTCGAGGCCGCCGGTTCGTGTCGTGTCGAAATCGGGCGAGCTCCGTCCCGGCGAGGCCTCGCTGGACACGAGGCCGTAGGGCTTCACGTCGAGTCCCAGTCCCTGGCTGACGTCGCGGATGCCGGTGACGACGCCGGCGTTGGTCATGCGGCGGAGGCCCTGATTGCGCGCCCAGCCGGTCCAGATGCTGTCCTCGTTCTTGCGGCGCACGGTGCGCTGGAAGTTGATGCCCCAGGCGTCGTGATCGGGATCGAAGTTGAGCGAGCGGAACGGCAGTTCGATTTCGATCGTCCAGCCAATCTCGCTATGGCGCACTCGCGCGTTCCAGATGCCGTCCCACTGCCGGTTGTCGACACCACCGCCCATGAGCGAGTCGCCCATGAGGCCCGAAGGATTCATTTCGAAGAAGTAGCCGGACTGCGAGTCGAGGAACGTGTCAATCGTCCACATGAACCGGTCGTCGGCGGGGAGGAACTCGTCGCGGCGCCGCTGATAGCCGAGCCACTTCTCGGGCTCCGAGTCGTAGCAGGTGACGCCGAGGTAAAGCGCGTCACGCGTCAGGACGACGCGCACTTCGGTCGGTTCGCTGGCGGCCCGCCCGTTCACCGGATCGATCTGGGTGAAGTCCTTGGCTGGATCGGCGCGCTGCCAGACACCCTCATCCAGCACGCCGTCGAGCGTGATCTTTTCAGTGTCCGCCAGACGCACCGCGGCCACGGCCTTGCGGTTTTCAATCGGCGTCTGGGCGGCGACCGGCGGCGAATACAGGAAGAGGGCCCCGAGGACGACGGCCATAGCAGCCGCACGTCCGCGGACTTCGTATAAAGAGACGCTCAAGATAGCCCGCGCATCTTCGCACGATTTGGCCAGCCCTGCTAAAGTCGCAAGGATGCAGACGCTGGCCGCGGGCGTGGCCTATTTCGACCTCCAGTTCCGCGGCCGGCCGCGGATTATTGCCGGCTCGGTGATCCATGGGCCAGGCGGCGTTGCCGTCCTCGACCCGGGTCCGACCAGCACGCTGCCGGTGCTGCGCGCACGGCTCGCCGACGCCGGGATGAGCATCGGCGACATCACCGCCATCGTCCTGACCCACATCCATCTCGATCACGCCGGCGCGACCGGCACGCTCGTCCACGAAAATCCGCGGGCGCGCGTCTACGTTCACGAGCGCGGCGCGAAGCACATGGTCGATCCGGCGAAACTGATGGCCAGCGCCACGCAGTTGTACGGCGGCGCGATGGATGAGTTGTGGGGCGAAATGCGACCGGTGCCGGCGGCGTCGCTCGACGTCCTGACCGGTGGCGAGCGGATCGAATTCGGTGGCCGCCGGTTCGAGGTGGCCTACACCCCGGGCCATGCCTCGCACCATGTCAGCTATTTCGACGCTGACTCCGGGGTCGCGTTTGTCGGCGACACCGCCGGCGTCCAGACCGTGCCGAACGCGTTCGTGATGCCGCCGACGCCGCCGCCCGACATCGATCTCGAGCTGTGGCAGCGCAGCCTGGACATCATCGCCGGCTGGAACGCCCAAACGCTCGTGATCACCCATTTCGGTCATACCAACAAGCCCGCGGTCCATTTGACGGAGCTGCGCGATCACCTCGAACTCGTCGGACGGGTGTCGAAATCGTCGCTCGCGGTCGAAGGCGACGACGATGCACGATCGCAGTGGTTTGTCGATGAAATGCGGCACGAGCTGCGGCGGCGGCTCGGCGACGCCGAAGCGCTGTCGTACGAAGTGGCCGGGCGTTTCGATTTGAACTGGCGAGGCCTCGCGCGCTACTGGCGCAAGCGCGAAGCATAGTTCTGCAAGCCGAGCTGTGGGATCCGGCTTTAGCCGGATGATACGAGTCTATGCAGTGGCCCGTGCCTGGCCAGCTGCTGCGGCGTGCGCCCGCTTCGGATCGACCATCAGCCTCAGCGCAAGTCCCTGCCGCCCTTGCGGCGTCGGCGGCTGCACGCGATAGACGGCCGACAGCAATCGCCCTTCACGGAAGCTGGCCGGCAGGCCCGTCGTCTCCCGCACGTCGCGTTCGAGCTGGAACTGCACCAGGCGATAGAGGGGGATCGTGACCGGCGACTGGCACTCGACGTAGACGCCGAACTCGCTGATGTTGCGGGTGACGACGCTGGCGAAGCGAGTCGTGCCGCGCTGATCCTTCCAGGTCAGTCGCGCCGGGATCGTGATGGCGCTGCGTTCGGCAGACCGCTTTTGCTCAGGGCGAGGGGCTGGTTTGGTCCAGACAGTGGCCACGTGGAGCTCCCGTGGGAAAAGGTTTCCCAGTTTCAGATCCAAGGTCCAGACCGCCGCGATTCGACCCGCAGCGCCGTCACGACGAACGGAATAACACACTCTGGGATATAGAGTTACTGAAATTAACGGAACTGCACGGATGAGCTTTTGTGTGGATACATGATACCCAGTGCAGTTCTGAAATGGATACCAAGTATCCTGTTCGACCGGCTGACCGGCTGACCGGCTGACTAGGCGTCGTGTTCGGCTCGCGACTCGAGGCCGAGGCGGCGAAGCTTGAGGTACAGACCCCGCCGCGTCAGGCCCAGGCTCCGGGCGGCCTCGGAAATGTTGCCGAGCGTGCGTTCGAGGGTGGACTGAATCAGCTCGCGCTCAATCTGTTCGACCGCGGTCGCCAGGTGAGGGGAGTGCGGTGATCTTCGCGCGACGGGCGTCGTTGCGGCGGCCGCGGTGCGCGGCGTCACGATGTCTTGCGAGAGGTGTGACGGCTGGATGACGCCGCCGGCCGGGCTCAGCGCGACCGCACGCTGGACTTCGTTCTTCAACTGGCGCACGTTGCCCGGCCACCAGTACTGCGTGAACGCGTCGAGCGCCTCCGAGCTGAGCTGCACGTCGACCTTGCCGAGCCGCTCGCAGGTTTCGCGCAGGAAGAACGTCGCCAGATGCGGAATTTCCTCGCGCCGTTCGCGCAGCGCCGGCACATGAATGCGAATCACCGACAGGCGATAGTACAGATCCTCGCGGAACTTGCCGTCGGCGACGCGCTGCTCCAGGTCGGCATTGGTCGCCGCCAGCACACGGACGTCGACACGCTGCGGTCTGGTCTCGCCGACCGGCATGATTTCCGAGTGTTCGAGGAAGCGGAGCAGCTTTGGCTGCACGTCAATCGACAGGTCGCCGATTTCGTCGAGAAACAGCGTGCCGCCGGACGCGGTGCGGATCAGTCCCGGCTGATCCGAAATCGCGCCGGTGAACGATCCGCGGCGGTGGCCGAAGAGCTGGCTGTCGGCCAGTTCGCGTCCGGTCGTCGTGCAGTTGTAGGGCAGGAACGTCGCGGCGTGGCGATGCGAGCCGACGTGAATCGCGCGCGCCACGAGCTCTTTCCCGGTGCCGCTTTCGCCGGTGACGAGCACGGTCAGTTCGTTCCCCTGGAGGCGCTGAATCTGTTCGGTGACGCGCTGCATCGCGGCGCTGGCCGACAGAAATCCGGGCAGCAGCGGTTCGAGCGACGGCTCGGCGGCGGGCCCGGCCGTCTGTTCGGATTTGTTCCGCGCATCGCACAGCGCGAATCCCTGGCGCGCGACGGTTGAAATCATGCGGAGCCGCCGTTCGAGGGGATAGCCGAGCGGGCGCGGCGATACGACGGCGAGCATCCGCACCCCGCCAGGCCCGCGTCCCAGCGACTCCTTGAAGAGCGTCCCGCGGCTCGACAGATCGCCGTCTGCCGCCAGGCGCGCGAGCAGCCGCGCCGCATCCGGGTCGCAGCCCGCCCACGCGACGAGGTCGATCGCATCGGCGGCTTTTTGCACGTAGACCACCGCGGCGTCGCCATGCGCGGCGTCAAGGGCGGCGGAGGCGGTTTCGCGCCCGAGCAAATCCGGTAACGCCGCGGCATCCACGATCCGGCGGACGATGGCGTCGTCGGCGCTGGCCGGCGCGACGACGTCCTCGCCGTTGCCGAGATGGGTGAGCAGCGTGCGGGCGCGAGCGGTTTCCTCGAGGTCGCGCGCGGCGCCCAGGCGGGTGAAGACGGACGACGCCCGATCGAGCAGCCGCTCCGCCGCGCTCCTGGCGCCGCTTTTCGCGACGAGGCGCCCCATCGCGAGCTGACTCATCGCCGTCTCGTAGCGTTCGCCGAGCAGATCGAGCAGCGTCGCGCTCTGCGCAAAATCGTGGTACGCGTCGGTCACCGCCCCGTCTTTTTCCTGCAGCGCGCCGCGGAGCCGGAGATATTCGGCCCAGGTGGCTGGCGCGGTACCAGGATCGATCGCGTCGGCGACGTTCGCGAGCCGCTCGCGGGCTTCCGCGGTGCGACCGGCGGCGGTGAGCGCCTCCGCGGCGATGAGCGTCGCCTGCAGGCCGTCGAGCGGCGGCGCCGCGGGATCGCTGCGCACGGCTTCGGCGCGCGCGATCGCTTCTTCGATGGCGCCGCGTTTCAGGGCCAGCCGCGCGCCCAGCACCTTGACCGACCACTCGTACCACTGGCTGGTTTCGCGGCCGTACTTCCCGTAAGCCTCGCTGGCACGGCTCAGACACTCGCCGGCCTGCTCGTAGCGCCCTCGCATCAAATGGATCTGGGTCAGCGTGTCGAAGACCGCGCCGGTCGTCTCGTGAAACTGAATCGGACTGCGGACGTCGAGCGCCCGGTTCAGGACCTCCTCGGCGCGCGACAGATCGCCGAGGCGGACGCAGATCTGGCCGAGCGTGGCGAGCGCGACCGCGAGGCCATGACCCGACCCGCGCGCCTGATGAATTTCGACGCTGCGCTCGGCGAGCGCGAGCGCCTGGTCGTAGCGGTGCTCGAGCATCATCACGTTCGCCTGGTTGCCGCACACCGTCGCCAGCACATCGTCGGCCTGCACCGACGCGGCGAGCCGCTCTGCCTGTTGCAGCGCGGTCATCGCCTCGTGGTAGTGCCCCTGCTGGGCCTGCGAGATACCGGAGAGTGAATGGACGAGCGCGAGGTGACGCTGGTCGCCGGCCGCCAGCAGCGCCGACGCCGCCTTGCTGATGTGCTCGCGCATGATGGCGACGTCGCCGACCTGCCGGTAGCACTGGCCCAGTTCGTAATGCGCCAGACCGATGCCGCGCGAGTCGTGGGCGAGCTCGGCCTGTTTCAGCGCGCGGCCGTGGTGAGCGATGGCGCGCGACTGATCGCCGCGCGCCGACGCCAGACGACCGTGCAGCCGCCACAGCGTCGACAGCCGTGACGCCGAGACCGGTTCACGGAACGTGTCCGGTGACCGGCCCAGTGCGGTGGCCGCTTGATCGAGATCGTCCTGCTGCAGCCACGCCTGCGCGAGCGCGGCGCGAACCGCGAGCTCGTCATCGCGTGTCAGGCTGCTGCGCAAGGCGCCAGCCAGCATGTGCGCGGCTTCGGGCCCGCGGCCTTGTTCGAGGGCGGTGCCGGCGCGAGACAGCAGTGCGTGCAGGGACCCGGGCATGCGCGTTGGCTCGCTGCTAAATGTACATGACTGCGGTCGGTTTACGGCGCCCGCCAGGCGCGTCCAGTACCACCGATGAGCTCGTCAGCCTCCGTCGGACCCCACTGGCCGGCGGCATAGCCCGGCGGTCGGGGCCCGGCCTCCGCGTTCCAGTGCTCGAGGATCGGCGTGATCCATCGCCAGGAGGCCTCCACCTGATCGCGGCGCATGAAGAGCGTGGCGTCGCCGCCGAGCACGTCCAGCAGAAGTCGCTCATAGGCCTCGGGCGAGGTGGTCTTGAAGTGGGCGGCGTAGTCGAAATCCATGTCGACGGGATCGATTTCGACGCGCGGCCCGGGCCGTTTCGAGGCGATGCGCAGCGCGAACCCTTCGTCGGGCTGAATGTTGATGGTGAGAATGTTCGGCTCGAGCGGGCGCGATGGATCGGCGTTGAAGAGGATCGGCGGCACGGCCTTCAAGTGGATCGTGATGTCGCTGGCGCGCCGCGGCAGCCGCTTCCCGGTGCGGAGAAAGAACGGCACGCCGGCCCAGCGCCAGTTGTCGATGAAGACCTGCGCCGCCACATAGGTTTCGGTGCGCGAGTCGACGACGACGCCGTTCTCCTGCAGGTAACCCGGCACCGGCTTCCCGTCGACCTCGCCCGCGCCGTACTGCCCGCGCACGACCCAGCGGTTCACGTCGGCGCCGGCAATCGGCCGGAGCGATTGAATGACGTCCAGTTTCTCGTCGCGGACCACGTCCGCGTTCAACGACCGCGGCGGCTCCATCGCGACGAGCGCGAGCAGTTGCAGCAGGTGGTTCTGCATCATGTCGCGCAGCGCCCCGGCCTGGTCGTAGTAGCCCGCCCGCGTGCCGACGCCTTCGGCTTCGGCGACGGTGATCTGCACGTGATCGATGAATCGCGAGTTGAAAATCGGCTCGAAGAAGCTGTTGGCGAAGCGCAGCACCAACATGTTCTGAACCGTTTCCTTGCCGAGGTAGTGATCGATCCGGAAGATCTGGTGCTCGTCGAACACCGCGGCGATTGCATCGTTGATCGCGGTGGCCGAGGCGAGGTCGCGGCCGATCGGTTTTTCGACGATGAGCCGCGCGAATCGTCCGTGGCCGGCCGGACCGACGAATCGTGAGCGGTGCAGCTGCTGCACGGTCGGCACGAAGAGCGCGGGCGGGACGGCGAGGTAGTAGATCCGGTTGCCCGGCAGGCCGCGCTCGTGTTCGATCCGGTCGAGGCGCGAGCCGAGCGATGCAAAGGGTCCGTGGCCGTCAAGAGGAGCCGCGAAGAAGAACAGCATCGCGGCAAAGGCGGTCCATTGCGACTCCGCGATCGGCCGGCGCGAGAACTGCGCCACGCCGTCCCGCGCAAAGGCGCGGTACGCTTCGTCGCTCATCTCCGTCCGGCCCACGCCGACGACCGCGAACGGCGCCGGCACCAGACCGTCGAGAAACAGGTTGTAGAGGGCGGGCAACAGTTTGCGATGCGTCAGATCGCCGCCGCCGCCGAAGATCACCAGCGTCGCCGGCTCGGGACGCTCATTGCTCATGGTCGCTCTTCGGCGCCGGCGCGCCTTTGACGGCGTGGCCGCCGAACTGCTGCCGCAGCGCTGCGAGCAGGCGCTCTGAGAAGGGACGCTCGGCTCGCGAGCGGAACCGCGTGAAGAGCGCGGCCGTGAGCACCGGGACCGGTACGTTCTGCCGTACCGCTTCGTCGAGGGTCCAGCGGCCCTCGCCGGAATCCTCGACGTAGCCGGTCAGGTCGGCGAGTCCTTCGTGTTCGGTCAGCGCCCTGGCGGTGAGTTCGAGCAGCCACGAGCGGACGACGCTGCCGCGCATCCAGAGCGCGGCGATCTTGGCGAGGTCCAGCTGGTACTCGCTCTTCTGCAGCAGTTCGAACCCTTCGGCATACGCCTGCATCAGCCCGTACTCGATGCCGTTGTGGACCATCTTCACGTAGTGCCCGGCGCCGTGGCCGCCGACGCGGCGAAAACCGTCGGGCGGAGCGAGGGTGCGAAAGACCGGCCGCAGCCGCGCGCAGACGTCCGGCGCGCCGCCGATCATCAGGCAATAGCCTTCCTGCAGCCCCCAGATGCCGCCGCTGGTTCCGACGTCGACGTACTGAATCCCGCGCGGGGCCAAGGACTCGGCGCGGCGCACGTCATCGTGAAAGTTGGTGTTGCCGCCGTCGACGATGGTGTCGCCGCTTTCGAGGAGTCCGGCCAGCGCCGCGACCGTCGACTCGGTCGGTGCTCCGGCAGGCACCATGATCCACACCGCGCGCGGCGGCGACAGCGCGGCCACCAGCCCTTCGAGCGACGTGACGCCGGTGGCGCCCGCCGCCTGCGCCTGAGCGACCGCCTCGGGGTTGCGATCAAAGGCGACGACCTTGATGTTGCCGCGGGTCAGTCGCGTCACCATGTTGAGGCCCATCTTCCCGAGGCCGACGAAGCCGATTTGCATGAGCGAAATCTCCGATCCGGGAGCGCGAACCGCTGGGTCAGCGCGGGTGATGCGCCAGCTTTTCGACGAGCGGCATCAGCACCCGTTCCAGTTCGCGCGCATCTGGCGACGGCAGGTGGACATGAAGCGCGCGCCGGTGTTTGCCGGCGAGTGATTTGAAGTCGCCCAGCGCCTGCGCGAATTCCAGGGTGCCAAACGAGTAGGCCTCGCCGGGAATCGGGACATCCGCGGCCGGCGTGGCGGTGACCATGACGAAGACGCCGTTCTTGTCGCCGCCTTTGTGCAGCTGACCCGTCGAGTGGAGATAGCGCGGCCCAAAGCCAAGCATCGTCGCGACGTTCGTACGATCGCGGACCGCCATCCGGAAATGGTGCAGCGCGTCGTGCAGCGCCGGATCCGGGCCGAGGTAGGCCAGGATCGCCAGGTAGTCCTTTGGTGCCAGCAGGTCAAGAAACGCGTCCGCCGCCTTGCCGTGCAGGCCGTCCTTCGCGGCCGCGCTGAGGCGCAGCGTCGCGCCGTGCGCCGTGGTGAGATCCGGCGAGGCGATCGGCAGACGCCCGTCGGCCTGGTAGCTCGAGAGCAGCGCGATCGTCGCTTCCTTGGCTTCCTTGACGTTGGGTTCGTCGAAGGGATTGATCCCCATCAGCACGCCGGCGATGGCCGTCGCCACCTCCCAGCGGGCGAATTCGGCGCCGAGTGCGTTCGGCTCGGTGAAATCGATGGTCGCCACCGGTGCGTGCGGCAGCGCGCGCATGGCCGCGTCGCGGCGTTCTTCGTCCGGATCGTCGACCGCACGCAGGCGCACGAAGACGCGGTCGTTGCCGTAGGTCGACGGTTCGCCGAACGTCTCGCCGGCGATTGGCACGATGCCCTTGTCGTTCTTGCCGGTGCTTTCGGCGACGAGCTGCTCAACCCACAGCCCGAACGGCTCGAGCGCGGGCGGCACGACGAGCGTCAGCTTGTCGCGCCCGGCGTGATACCCGGCGGCCATCAGCAGTCCCAGGGCGACCGCGGGATTGCTCGTGACCTCGGCATGCTCGGCCTGCGCTTCATCGAAGAGGGCCAGCGCCCAGCGGAGAATCGCGCCAACGTCCTGACCCATGAGCGCAGCGGGCAGCAGGCCGAAGTACGACAACACCGAGTAGCGGCCGCCGATGTCGGACGGATTGACGTAGACCTCGCGGAAGCGTTCGGTTCGAGCGCGCTGGTCGAGATCGGTGCCCTCGTCGGTGATCGCGATGAAGTGCTGACTCCACTGCGGGACGTGAGCGTCCTGCAGGGTCTGTTTGAAATGCGCCGCCAGTGCGTTGGGCTCGATGGTCGAGCCCGACTTGCTGGCGAGGATGTAAAGCGTTCGCGCCGGCGTCGTGGCCGCGGCGCGGACGGCGGCCGGGTCCGTCGAGTCGAGCATGTGGAATCGCGGTGCGCCGCGCTCCACGCCGATGACCGATCGGAGAACCTCCGGGGCCAGGCTGGAACCGCCCATCCCGAGCAGCACGACGTCCTCGAATCCCGCGTGGCGGACATCCGCCGCCGTCTTCTTCAACCGCTCGACGGCGTCGACCATCAGCGCCGGGGCCGTCAGCCACCCAAGCCGGTTGGCAATCACCCGTTCGGCCTTCGCGCCGAGACGCCACGTCGACGGGTCGCGTCTAAAGAGACCAGCGGCGCCCTCGACGGCGCGCGCCGCGTCGGTGGTCAGCTGATGGGCAAGGGGACCTGGTGCGAGGTGAAAGCCACGCCGGAGAGCGGTGCGATGCATCACGGTAGAATACTGTATGCCTCGCGGTGAACGGTGATGCGCTTCGCACGTGCGACCGCTGTGTCGGCGTGCGCGTTCGCCCTGCTCGTGCTCATCGGGTGCGGCGATGGGGAGGAGACGCGCGCGCACTCCGCCGACAAGCCCGCGGCGCCGCCGTCCGCGCCGCCGGCTGCCGCCGCTTCGCCTCGTGCTGCGACCGCCCAGCGCCCGCGTGTCGTGATTCTCGGTGACAGCCTGACCGCGGGATTGGGTCTCTCTCCGGACGAGGCCTACCCGGCACTGCTGCAGCGGCGCATCGATCAGGACCAGCTCGGTTACGAAGTCGTCAACGCCGGAGTGTCTGGTGATACGTCGGCGGGCGGTCTGAGCCGTCTCGACTGGTCGCTCGATGGAGACGTCCGGATTCTGATCGTCGCGCTTGGCGGCAACGACGGTTTGCGGGGGCTGCCTGCGGAGGAATTGAGCCGCAATCTGTCGACGATCATCGAGCGCGCACAAAGCCGCAGGATTCAAGTCGTCCTGGCCGGCATGGAAGCGCCGCCGAACTTCGGCCAGAGCTACATCGTCTCGTTCCATCGCGTCTATCCCGAGCTCGCGAAGAAGTACCAGATTCCGCTCGTCCCGTTCCTCCTCGATCGGGTCGCCGGAATCGAGAACCTGAATCAGCGCGACGGCATCCACCCCACCGCCGAAGGGGCCCGGCTGGTCGCGGACAACGTTTGGACGGTCCTGCGGCCGATGCTTAAGCACTCATGATCGAGTTGAACGAGGTCTCCAAGACTGTCACCAGCGGCTCCGAACCGCTCACCATTCTTCACCCCCTCACGACCCGGATCGAGCGCGGCCAGTTCGTGGCCATCGTCGGCCCGTCGGGCAGCGGGAAGTCGACGCTGCTCGGCCTCATCGCCGGGCTGGATGCGCCGAGCACGGGCTCGGTCGTGATTGACGGCGTCAACATCACACGTCTGGACGAAGACGCGCTGGCCAAACTGCGCGGCGAGAAGATCGGCTTCGTCTTTCAGTTCTTTCACCTGATTCCGTCGCTGACCGCGTTCGAGAACGTCGCGGTGCCGATGGAAATCCGCGGCGACAAGGACCCGGGCACTCGGGCGCGGGCGCTGCTCGACGAGGTCGGTCTCACCGGCCGGGCGCATCATTACCCGTCGCAGCTCTCCGGCGGCGAACAGCAGCGGGTCGCGCTGGCGCGGGCGCTGGCCAACGATCCGCCGATCGTCCTCGCCGACGAGCCGACCGGGAATCTGGACAGCACCAACGGGCGGCACATCATGGACCTGCTGAAAGACGTGCATCAACGCCGCGGGACGACGCTGATTCTCGTGACCCACGATGCCGAGCTCGCCGCGCTGGCGGACCGGCGAATCGTCATGCGCGACGGGAGAGTGGTGTGATGTTCGTGCTTCGCATGGCGCTCCGTGAGACGCGCGCCTCGTGGCGGCGCCTGCTGTTCTTTTTCGTCTGCATCGCCGTCGGCGTTGCCGCGATCGTCGCGCTCCGTTCGGTGATTCAAGATGTCCGCGCCGTCTTCAGCACCGAGGCGAAGGCGCTGATTGCCGCCGACGTGCTGATTTCGACCAACCGCGACTGGACGCCGGACGTGCTCGCCATCATCGACCGGCGGCTCACGGAAGCGGGCGCGACCGAGCGGACAGAAACCGTCGAGACGCCGACCATGGTGCGCCCGGCGGACGGGGCGAAGCCGGTCGCGCGCATGGTGGAACTGCGGGCGGTGCAAGCCGCGTTTCCTCTCTACGGCACGCTGGAGCTGGAAGGCGCGCGCTACACGCACGCGATGCTGAAAGACCGGGGCGTGCTGGTCCGGCCCGAGTTGCTCACCGCGCTCGGCATCAAGGTCGGCGATCAGATTCTGATTGGCCAGGCCACGTTCACGATTCGCGGTGTGATCCGGAATGAACCCGGACGGAGCGTCGGCAACTTCAGCATGGGGCCGCGCATCATCATCGACTTCGACGACATGCCGGCGACGGGCCTGCTGTCGTTCGGCAGCCGCGCCCGTCACGTCCTCCTCGTGCGGACGCCGGAATCGGAGGCGGATCGTCTGGCGCGCTCGCTGCGCCGTGAGTTCAGGGACGGGTTCGTCAGCGCCCGCTCGTTCCGGGCGACCGACGATCAGATGGGTCGGAATTTCGACCGGGCGGAGAACTATCTGAGCCTCGTCGGCCTGGTCATCGTCATTCTGGGCGGCATTGCCGTGTCCAGCGTGACGCGCGTCTTCGTGCTGCAGAAGATCCGCAGCATCGCCGTGCTCAAGTGCCTGGGGGCCAAAAGCGGCCAGATCATCGCTGTGTACATGCTGCAGGTGATGACGCTGGGGCTCGCGGGCAGCCTGCTGGGCGTCGTGCTGGCGCGGTTCGCCGTCGCCTCGATTCCGTATTTCGTGGACACCAGTGCCGCGACCTCGCTGCTCTCGGACGTCCATTACGGCGTCACGGCGAGCGCCGCGACGCAGGGCATCGGCGTGGGCGTCCTCGTCTCGCTGCTGTTTTCGATTGTGCCGCTCCTCCAGGTCCGAGCGGTCAAACCGTCGCTCCTGCTGAGAGACGAGGGCAGCGGCAACCGCCGCGACCCGATGCGTCTTGTGGCGATCGTGCTTGTGTCCGCGGCGCTGGTTGGCGTCACGGCCTGGCAGGCGGCGTCGCTCAACGTCGGGCTGATCGTGTGCGCCGGTTTCTGCGCGCTGGCGGTCGTGCTGCAGGCGACGGGCGTGCTGCTCGTCAAGGCGGTCGCGCCGCTGGCCTACGCACGCTCGTTCCCATTGCGGCACGCGGTGCTGCACCTCTCCCGGCCGGGGAGCCAGACGCGGGTGATTCTCCTGGCCGTCGGCCTCGGCGCCTTCTTCATCGTCGGTGTCAGAACGCTGCAGTCGAGCCTGCTCGAGGAATTCTCGTTTGAGGTCACGGCCGGCGCGCCTGACATGTTCATGATGGACGTGCAGCGCACGCAGGCCGCCGGTGTGACGGCGTTCCTCAGCGACCCCGCCAACGGGGCCGGGACGTTCCAATTGATCCCGGTGCTCCGTGCCCGCGTGACCGGCGTGGCCGGACGTGAGACCTCGCTCGACAGCTTCGAAGACGTGCGCGCCAAGGGCGGGTTGTCGCGCGAGTACACGATCACCTATCGCGATCGGCTCGAGGACAACGAGGTCGTCAGCGCCGGCGCGTTCTGGAGCGGTCCGTCGCCAGAAGCCGAGGTGTCGGTGGAGCAGGGGATTCACGAGCGCTTCAACATCGGCGTCGGGGATCGCATGCGGTTCGACATCCTCGGCCGGGTGGTCACGGCGACGGTGACCAGCATCCGCCGCGTGGACTTCAAGGATGCCCGGGCCGGCGGCTTCATGTTCGTGTTCCGCCCGGGAGTGCTGGAAGATGCGCCGCAGACGTTCATCGCGCCGGTCAAAGGACCGGAAGGTGCCGCCGCCCGCGCGAAGTTCCAGCACGATCTGGTGGCGCAGTTTCCCAATGTCTCGGTCATCGACTTCTACGAGATCCTGGTCACGGTGCGTGACGTCATGTCCAAGGTGACGCTGGCGATCAGCGTCGTCGGCGCGCTGGTCCTGTTCAGCGGCGGGCTGATTCTCGTCGGGGCCGTCGCGATGACGAAGTTTCAGCGCGTGTATGAGGCGGCGGTCTTCAAGACGCTGGGCGCCAACACGCGGACGATTGCGCGCATGCTGTTCTTCGAATATGGCGTACTGGGACTCTTGTCCGGAACCGTCGGGTCGCTTGGCGCGATCGCGCTCACCTGGAGCGTCAGCAAGTACGCGCTCGAAATACCCTGGCGGCTCTTTGCCGTCGAACACGCCGTCGGGATCGGCGCGACCGCGATCCTCGTCGCCGCCATCGGCGTGCTCTCCAGCCTCGACGTCCTCAAGAACAAGCCGCTGGCCACGCTCCGCGCCGAATAGCGTCACCGGTCATGCACTGGTTCGAACAACGCTTCGCGCTCGCCGCCAACGGCACGACGGTGCGGACCGAAGTACTGGCAGGCCTGACCACCTTCCTGACGATGGCCTACATCGTCTTCGTGCAACCCGCCGTGTTGAGCGCCGCCGGTATGGACTTCGGCGCCGTCCTCGTCGCCACCTGCCTGGCCACCGCGTTCGCGACGACGTTGATGGCGCTCCTTGCCAACTATCCGATCGCGGTCGCGCCGGCGATGGGCCACAATTTTTTCTTCGCGTATTCCGTGGTCCTCGCGATGAAAGTCCCGTGGCAGGTGGCGCTCGGCGCCGTCGCCATTGCCGGCACGATCTTCGTCCTTACTGCCGGTATCGGGCTGCGCGAACACTTGATCCTGGCGATTCCCGAATCGCTCAAACATGCGATCGGCGCCGGGATCGGGCTGCTGATTGCGACCGTTGGTCTGCAGTGGGCCGGGCTGATTGTCGGAGCGCCGGGGACGCTGGTGACGCTCGGCGACCTGCATAGTCCGGTCGTGCTGCTGGCGCTCGGATCGCTCGGCTTCACGTCAATCCTGCTGGCGCGACGCGTGCCCGGTGCGTTCCTGTGGGGCATTCTCGCCAGCGCGCTGGCCGGCTTGCCGCTGGGGATCGTGAAGTATCAGGGAGTGTTTGGCGCGCCGCCGTCGCTTCGTCCGACGCTGCTGCAACTCGACATTGTCGGAGCCTTCGCGCCGGCGATGTTCACGGTCATTCTGGTCTTCTTTCTGCTGGCGCTCTTCGACTCGGTCGGCACGCTGGTTGGCGTCGGCCAGCAGGCCGGCCTGATGCGCGGCGGGACGCTACCGCGCGCACGCCAGGCGCTTCTGGCCGATGCCCTCGGCACCGTGGCCGGCGCGGCGCTTGGGACGTCGACGGTCACGGCGTACATCGAGAGCGGCGCTGGGGTGGCCGCGGGTGGCCGCACCGGGTTGGCCAGTCTGGTGACGGCGGCGCTCTTTCTGGTGTCGCTCTTCATCTACCCGCTGGTCCGGATGGTCGGCGGCGGTTACGCGGTCGGTCAGACGACGTTCTATCCGCTGATTGCGACGCCGCTGATTCTGGTCGGGACGCTGATGTTGGGCGGACTCCGTCACGTGCCCTGGGACGACCCGACCGAAGCCATTCCCGTGTTCCTGACGTTGATCATGATGCCGCTCTCGGTGAGCATCACCGAGGGGGTGGCGTTCGGCGTGATCGCCTACGTCGTGTTGAAGGTGGCCACCGGTCGGCGCGCCGAGGTGCACGGCCTCCTTTACGTCTTCGCCGTGCTGTTCGTCTTGCGGTACGCGTTCCTGCGGTGACGTGCGAGGGTGCTATGATCGGGTGTTGCGCGAACGCCAGCGAGCATGACGGGGGGCCAGGAGTTCCATGGCAATGGACGTGCAAGAATTCAAGGACGCACTGATCAGGAAGCGAACCGAAATCCTCGGCACCGGTGGCATCAAGCCGCTCCAGGCTTCGATGGAAAACAATACCCGCCAGGGCGACATGGCGGATCAGGCCAGCGGTAACAACGAGGTCCACATTCAGCTGAAGCTCAAGCAGACCGACGCGAAGATCCTCCAGGCGATCGAAGAAGCGCTGTGGCGGATGGACAAGGGCACCTACGGCGTGTGCCGCGATTGCGGCGAGATGATCGCGGAAGCCCGGTTGCGCGCCATACCCTGGACGCGCGTCTGCATCAAGTGCAAGGAAAAGCAAGGCTCGTGACCGATCTGCTGCCGCTTCTGCAGGAGTTTTACGCCGCGAAGCTCACCGAGCTCGCGCGGCACGAAATGGGCGCTCGCCTGGTCGGTCAGTACGACGCGAACAACACCTACCAGTTCATCATCGGTCGTGAAGAAACCCAGCTCTCCTGGCTCGGCCACGCGATTCAGGATCTTGGCGGGGAACTGCCAAAAGTCGACAGTTCCCTCTCGAACGTGCGCCGGCATGCCGAGGAGATCTTCAAGGACGATGCCTTGCAGGCGCAGGGGTTTGTCGATCGCTGGCGCCCTCGTGTCGATGCGATGACGAATGCCAGGCATCGCGGCATGCTGTCGGTGATTCTCGGCGAAACGCTCGAGCAGAAGCGGTTCTTCGAGCAGGCGCTGGCCGGCGAGAAGGATCTCCTGGGCAAGCGCGCCGATCACGCCGGCGCGCGCGTCGGTTCGGTGCTCGGTACGCGCTGGATTGAATAGCGTCGCCGTCGCGATCGGTTCGAATCTCGGCGATCGCGCCGCCCATCTGAACTTCGCGGTTTCGCGGCTCTCCTCGATTCTTCAACATCTACGCGTCTCCCCATTCTTCGACACCGCGCCGGTCGGTGTGCCCGACGCCCAGCCGAACTTCCTGAATGCGGCGGTCGTCGGGGAGACCACGATCGCGGATCCACGGGCGCTGCTTCATCAGCTGCAGGCGATCGAGCAGGAAGCCGGCCGGACACGTCCGTTTCCCAACGCCGCCCGCACGCTGGATCTGGATCTGATTCTGGTTGGCGACCGGATCGTTCACGGCGCAGAGCTGACACTGCCGCATCCGCGGTTTCGCGAGCGCCGTTTCGTCCTCGAGCCGCTGGCCGCGATCGCGCCAGACTGGCGCGATCCGGTCACGCACAAGACGATCAGCGAATTGCTCGCGGCTCTCCAGCCAGGGCTGTGAGCGGCGCGCCGGTCAGACGGAAGATCGTCCACTCTTCGAGCGGCACGGCGCCGGCGGCGCGGTAGACGCGCCGGGCCATCTCGTTCCAATCGAGCACGGCCCACTCCATGCGCCCGCAGCCGCGCGCGACCGCGATCCGCGCGAGTTCCACCAGCAGCGCCCGCCCGATTCCATGGCGGCGCCAGTTCGGACGCACGAACAGGTCCTCGAGATAGAGACCGGGCCGGCCAAGGAACGTGGAGAAGTTGTAGAAGTAGAGCGCGAATCCGGCCGCGTCACCGTCCATGCGCGCGATGACGGCGTAGGCGACACGCTCGGGTCCGAAGAGGGCGGCGTGGAGTCCTGCGGCGGTGGCGACCGCTTCGTGCCTCAGCTTTTCGTACTCAGCGAGATCGCCAATCAGTTCGAGCAGGAGCGGAATGTCTTCGGGCGTGGCGCGGTCGATGGACAGGGCGGCGTTCGACATGCCGCCGATCGTAGCGCGTGTCACGAAAAACACCACACCGAGCGCGCAGAACCCGCAGAGTCTTGTTAGGCCGTACGGTTTCAGCTCTGCGGGTTCTGTGGGCTCGGTGTGAAGCTTTTCGTGGACTGGAAAAAACTAGCGCGGATTCGGCGGTGGCGGCGGCGCGGGCGCCGGCACGGGGTTCGGCGCCGGCGGCGGCGCCGGGCCACGCCGCGGATTGTTGCCGTTGTCCCGGTTCCGGTCGTTGCGGTTCCGTCCTGGCGGCGTGAGCGGCTCGCCCGGCCGCACCAGCGAGATCGAGCCGTTGAACGACTCGAGTTCGACCCGCGCGCTGCCGGTGCCGAGCGTCAGCGTGAAGCGGTTCTGCCGATTCTGATCCTCGATGCGCACCGGAAACGACGAGCGGAAGTTGCCGCTGTAGGTCCGCACGCGAACCGTGGCGTTGACCTTTTCCTGAATCGCGATCCCCAGCGTCCCGTTGTGTGTCGTCAGGCGATACGTGCCGCGGTCGTTGATCGGTCCGCCGTAAGCGATCGAGCCGTTGACGCTGCTGACATCGAGGTTGGAAGTCTCGATGCGGTCCATCGTAATCGAGCCGTTCATCGTGCCGACCGAGATGTCGCCGTTGACGTCGATGAGGCGGACGCCTTGATTGATCCCCTCGATTTCGATCCGCCCCTTGGCTTTTTCGACCACGATGTTGCCCTGGAACGACTTCATCGAGACGAAGCCCGTGCCGCCGAGGAGCTTGATGTCGCCGCGCATCGTCTCGACCGAGACATCGGCGCCCGCGCCGTCAATCGTGACGTCGGAGTTGACGCCGTTGACTTCGATCGCCATCCAGTTCGGCACGGTGATCGCCAGATCGAACGAGCGGCCAATCGAGCGGCTCAGCGACGAGCCGCGCGGGCGAATCAGCAGCGAATTCCCGGTCGGCCGCAGCTCGACCACGTCGTCTTCCCGGCCGGTTTCGACACGAACCGAGTCGCGGTCCCACGTCTTGATCGAGATGTCGCCCATGAAGTTGTGCACTTCGAGGCGCATGCCTTTGCGGACCTGAACGCTCTGATCGGTTCCGGCCAACAGTGCCAACGCCACCAATACGTGTCCCAGCATGATGCTCACCTGACCGTGTCAAACCGTTCCGAGAGCACCGCCGCGTAGCGCAGCACATCGAGCTGGCGCTTGCGGGTTTCGATCAGATGCTCGGTCAAATAGTCGTTCGCCGGGTCGCTCGCCAGCGCCCGGCGCGCTTCCTTGACGGCCTGGTCGATGATCGCGAGATCCTCCTCGACGATCTTGACCGTGGCCGGATCCAACTGCGCGCGGCCGGCCTCGAGCGTCTGCTTCATGTCGGCGACCGTCCGGTCGTACTCGGGATCGTCCAGCCGGGCCGCCGCCAGTTCCGCGAGCGGCGCGTGATCGTTGCGGTCGACGGCGTCCGCCGGGTCCGCCGCTGGCTGCGGCGTCGGCGCGGTCCGCAGCACCATCGTTTGCCACGTCACCAGGCCAGAAACCGCGATGAGCAGCACCGCGGCCGCGGCCAGTTGAGTCACGCTGAAGGAGACTCGCCGTGTTCGCGTCGGCCCAAGCACCGGCGGATCAAGGCGTCCGGCGATGCCCTTCCAGAGGTCGTCGGCTGGCGCACGAGGGGAGAGCGATCGCGCGGTCAGCGCCACGGTCCGCAATTCGTTGAGCGTCTGCGAGCACTCGGCGCAGCCGGCCAGATGCGTTTCGAGCGCCGACTGCTCGGCGGCGCCCAGTTCGCCGTCCAGGTAGTCCGAGAGCTGATCGGTCCAGTGCTCGTGCGCGCTCATGATTCACCGAGGTGGCGCCGCAGCAGCATCCGCGCGCGGTGCAGCTGGCGCTTCGACGTACCGGTCGTAATGTCCAGGAGGTCGGCGATCTCGCGGTGCTTGTAGCCTTCCACGTCGTGGAGCACGAAGATTTCACGGGCCCCGGACGGCAGCTGTTCGACGGCGTGTTCGAAGTCCACCGTCAAATCCGCGCGGGCAGGCGGCGTCGTGATCTGGTCCAGGGCAAAGGGGTCGTCGGTCATGCGTTCCCGCTGCACGGCCCACGTGCGGCGCCGCTCGATGATGACATTGATGGCCAGACGGTGCAGCCAGGTTCCGAAGGCGGCGTCGCCGCGGAAGGTGTGCAGCTTGTGCCAAGTCCGGACGAACACGTCCTGGGTCACTTCGTCGGCGTCACGCCCCCCGAGCATCCGCCGCGCCAGGCTGTGCACGCGGGCGACATGAGCTCGGTAGAGGCGCTCGAAGGCAGGGGAGTCGCCGGCGGCGGCAAGGGCCACATCGGTCCGTCCGGCGGCGGCTGTCAAGCTCTGGGCGTCGAAGGTCACAACGGCAGTAGCCACGTTACAGGCAGTTGGACGGGCGGGCCACCCGGAAGGTTGAAGAGCGGGGAGAAGTCTCAGTGGCCCCGGGCCGAGCTTGGAAGTGGCAGGCCTACAGCGACTTGCGGCTGGCGGCGTGACAGGCGCAGCCGGGCCCCCTCGATGTAGACGTAATAGACGGGAGTGATATAGAGCGTCAGAAGCTGCGACACCAGTAGCCCGCCAACGACGGCGAGACCGAGCGGCTGACGCGATTCGGCCCCGGCTCCCAGGCCTAGCGCAATCGGCAGCGTTCCGACCAGGGCCGCCATCGTCGTCATCATGATGGGCCGAAAGCGGACCAGACAGGCTTCGTGAATCGCCTCGCGCGGCGACTTGCCGTGCTCGCGCTGCGCTTCAATCGCGAAGTCGACCATCATGATGCCGTTCTTCTTGACGAGGCCCACCAGCATGATCACGCCGACGAACGCGTACAGGCTCAAGTCGGTCTTGAAGATCAGGAGCGTCAACAGCGCGCCGAAGCCCGCGGCCGGAAGGCCCGACAGAATCGTCAGCGGGTGCGTGAAGCTTTCGTACAGCACGCCGAGGACGATGTAGATCACCACGATGGCCATCAGGAGAATCAAGCCCAGGCCCTGGAGCGAGTCCTGGAACGCCTGCGCGGTGCCCTGGAAGCGCGTGCTGATGGTTGACGGCAGCAGGTTCGCGGCCGTGTTCTCGATCGCGGAGACCGCGTCGCCCAGCGCGACCCCGGGTTTGAGGTTGAACGACAACGTCACCGCAGGCAGCTGTCCGAGGTGGCTCACCGAAAACGTCCCGGCGTCGGTTCGCACTCGCGCGACCGTGTTGAGCGGAATCAACTGACCGCTGTTCGAGCGCACATGGAGGAGCGACAGCGCGGCAGGATCGCGTTGAAATTCCGGCGCGACCTGAAGCACCACCTGGTACTGGTTGTTCGGCGCGTAGATCTGCGTGACTTGCCGGGCGCCGTAAGCGTTGTACAGCGCCGTTTCCACCTGATTGACGTTGAGTCCGAGGGTGCCCAGCTTGTCGCGGTCGATCTGGACCTGGATCTGGGGATTCTTGATCTGCAGATCGCTGCTGACGTCCTCGAGGCCGGGTAGCTCCTTGAGCGCCGCTTCAAGCTTCGGTGCCCACTCGTAGAGTTCGCTCGTGTCGGTATCCTGGAGTGTGAGCTGATAGAGGCTGCGGGCGCCGCCGTTTCCGCCAAGATTGATCGGCGGCTGGTTGACCATGAATACCCGCACGCCAGGAATCTGTGCCAGCTTCGGCCTGAGTGACGCAATCACTTGATCGACCGACTGGCGGCGCTCGGACCGTGGTTTGAGATCGATGCCCATTCGGCCCGAGTTCAGCGCGCCGCCGGCCCCGCCGCCCGGGCCGCCACTCTGGCCGAGCATGCTGGTGTAGCTCGCGACGTTCGGATCCCTGGCCACGATGTCGGCGACTTCCTGCTGGTGCCGTCTCATGTCCTCGAAGGTGACGCCTTGAATGGCTTCGGTGCTGATGTTGAAGCGTCCCAGGTCCTCGCTGGGGAGGAAGCCTTTGGGCACGCGCATGAAGAGGTACACCGTGCCAACGAGGAGCGCGATGGAGACGGCCATCGTGACGGCACGGTAGCGCAGCGACACCTGAAGCGTCTTGTCGTAGATCTTCAGCCACAGCTCGAACATCCTCTCGATGGCGTTGTAGATCCAGCCATGGCGCTGCGCGTGCGGCGGTTTCAAGAACCGGCTGCAAAGCATCGGCGTGAGGCTGATCGACACGAATCCTGAGACGAGAATCGCCACGCCGATGGTGACCGCGAACTCGTGCAGCAGCCGGCCGACCACGCCGCCCATGAAGAGCACCGGGATGAACACGGCCGTCAGCGAGGCCGTCATCGCGACGATGGTGAAGGAAATCTCCTTCGACCCGTCGAGCGCGGCCTGCATCGGCGGCTTGCCCATCTCCATGTGACGCACGATGTTCTCGAGCATCACGATCGCGTCGTCGACGACAAAGCCGACCGACAGGGTGAGGGCCATCAGCGACAGGTTGTCCAGGCTGTAGCCGAGCAGGTACATCACCGTGAACGTCCCGACAATCGAGCCGGGGAGCGCCAGGCTGGGGATGATGGTCGCCGAGACGTTTCGGAGAAACAGGAAGATGACGAGTACGACCAGGGCGACAGTTGTAAGGAGTGTCAGCTTCACGTCGCGAACGGACTCGCGAATCGGACCCGAGCGATCGGTGCGGACGTCGAGCGACACCGAGGCGGGGAGTTGCTGGCGGAATGTCGGCAACAGTTCGCGCACGGCGTCGACGACCGCCACGACGTTGGTTCCTGGCTGCTTCTGGATGGAGAGAAAGATGGCGCGGTCGCCGTTGTACCAAGCGGCGCTGCGATCGTTTTCGACGCCGTCGTAGACGTGGGCGACCGAATCGAGCCGGACCGGGTTGCCGTTGCGATACGCGATGATCGTCGGGCCGTAGGCGGCGGCCCGCAACAGCTTGCCGCTGGCGAGCACCGTAAACGTCTTGTCCTCACCGTAGATCGTGCCGGTCGGGAGGTTGACGTTGGCGTTGGCGATGGCGTTGGCGACTTCGTCCATGCCGATGCCATAGGAGGCCAGTTGCCGGGGGTCGAGATCCACCCGCACGGCGTAACGCGCGGTGCCCATGATCTGGACCTGCGCCACGCCGCTCACCATCGAAATCCGCTGCGCGATGGTCGTCTCCGCGTACTCGTTGAGCGTGGACATCGGGAGGGTGGTCGAGCGAAGCGCGAGAAACATCACCGGCTGATCGCCGGGGTTGACCTTCTGGTAAGAAGGCGGCGCGGGCATCTGCGGCGGCAGTTGCCGGGCGGCCTTCGCGATCATCGCCTGGACATCCTGAGCGGCGGCGTCGATGTTCCGGCTCAGATCGAACTGCAGCGTGATACTCGTGCTGCCCTGCGAACTGGTTGAATTGATCGACTGCAGTCCGGCGATGGTCGCGAACTGTTTTTCGAGCGGCAGCGCCAGCGACGTCGCCACGGTGTCGGGGCTCGCGCCAGGCAATGAGCCGCTGACCTGAATGGTGGGGAAGTCGATGGTCGGAAGATCGCTGACCGGCAGCTCGCGGTAGGCGAGCGTGCCGAACATCAGGATGCCGACCATCAGCAGGATGGTCGTGACCGGACGCTTGATGAAGACTTCAGACGGATTCATGAGCCCGCCTTCTGCGGCGCCGGGCGAACGGAGACGCGGCTGCCGGGCACGAGCCGTAGATGGCCGTCGGTGACCACCACGTCGTCAGGGCTGAGGCCACTCGACACGATGGTTTCCTCCCCGCTGGTTCGCCCGACCTGGACGTTGCGCATCTCGACGGTCTGGTCCGGTTTCACGACGAAGACGTAGGTTCCGTTCTGGCCGTTCTGAATGGCCATCGTCGGGGCGACGATGGCGTCGGCATCCGTCGCCAGAGTGACGACGACGTTGACGAACTGCCCCGGCCAGAGGCGGCGATCGATATTCGGGAACGATCCCTTGACCCGAATCGTGCCGGTCGTCTGATCGACGGCGTTGTCGATGAACGTGATTCGTCCGGTTGCCGGTGCCGTCGCCGTCTCGTTTGGCGCTCGCACGGCGATCGGCACAGGACCGTTGGCCAAGTACCGCTTGAGGGCCGGGAGCTGCGCCTCAGGCACGGCGAAGGCGACGTTCACCGGCGAGAGTTGGTTGATGACGACCAGCGGCGTCGAGTCGTTGGCTCGAACCAGGCTGCCTTCGTGCACCATCAGCGCGCCGGTCCGCCCTGACAGCGGCGCGGCAACCGTCGCGTACTGCAACTGGATGCGTGCGTTTTCGACGGCGGCACGATCGGCCGCGATGGTCCCTTTCAACGCATCCGCGGCGGCGCGGGACGTGTCGACCTGCTCGCGCGTGGCGATGCCTCGACTGGCCAGATCGACGGCGCGTTGGGCCTGCGCTTCGGCGTTCGACGCCTGGGCCGTATCGCGCTGCAGGTTGGCCTCGGCCTGGAGCAGCGCGGCTTCGAGGGGACGTCGATCCAGGGTGAAGAGTGTCGCGCCGGCGGCGACATCGTCGCCTTCTTTGAAGCCGACCGAGGTCAGCTGGCCGGTCATCTGCGCGTGAATTGAGACCGTCGATGAGGGTTCGACCGTGCCAATCAGGCTCAGTTCGAGCGGCATCGACTTTTTCACCACGGTCCCGACCGCGACCGGAACCGTCGCGTTGCCGCCGCGCCCGCCCGGAGGAGCGGTTGTGGAACCTTGCACGCTGGTGCCGGAAGAGCAGGCCGCAGTGGCGCCTGCTGCCACAACCAGCGCAAGTGCCAACGCTTGCTGTGTCAACCGCACGCCGCCCCCTGTCATGGTTACGCGACCGTTTCCTCGACGGGCAGTGCCCGCAATTCGTCTTCAGCGACGCGTCGTTTTTCTACTTGGTGGTCGGAGACGATCTGGCCGTCGCGGCACTTGATGATCCGGGTGCCGTACTCGGCGATGTCCATCTCGTGGGTGATGAGCAGCACCGTGATCCCGCGCTCGATGTTCAGGCGCTGGAAGATGCCCATGACCTCGATGCTGGTTCGCGTGTCCAGGTTGCCGGTTGGCTCGTCGGCGAGCAGGATCGACGGCCGTGTGATGAGCGCCCGCGCGATCGCTACGCGCTGCTGCTGGCCGCCGGACAACTGATTCGGGTGGTGATCGTGGCGCTGGCCCAGGCCGACCGAGGTCAACGCGTCCATCGCCATCTTGTGCCGTTCCGAGGAGCGCGTCTTGCCGCGGCCGTAAAGCAGCGGCAGCTCGACGTTGTCGATCGCCGACGTCCGTGACAGGAGGTTGAACCCCTGGAAGACGAAGCCGATCTTTTCGTTTCGGACTTCGGCGAGCTGGTCCTTGGACATCTTCGAGACGTCTTTGCCGTCCAGAATGTACTGGCCGGAGGTCGGACGGTCGAGACAGCCGAGGATGTGCATCAGCGTCGACTTGCCCGAGCCGGAGGGACCGGTGATCGCGACGAATTCGCCGGCGGCGACGTCCAGCGAGACGCCGCGCAGCGCGCGCACCTGGACTTCGCCGACGATGTAGGTCTTGACGAGATTGCGGATCGCGATGGTGACCGGACGGTCCATTACTCGAACCTGAGCGCGTCGATCGGATCCAGCCGCGCCGCTTTCTGGGCAGGATAGAAGCCGAAGAAGACGCCGGTCGCGGCGGCGAAGCCAAACGCCATCGCGACGGCATTCGGCGGCACTTTGGCCGGCCACGACATCCACCGCGACATGCCTTCGGCGAGGCTGAAGCCGAGCGCGATGCCGACGCCGCCGCCGACGAGACTCAGGGCGATTGCCTCGACGAGGAACTGCAGCAGCACGTCGTGGCCCTTGGCGCCGATCGCCATCCGCAGCCCGATCTCGCGCGTCCGCTCGGTGACTGACACCAGCATGATGTTCATGATGCCGATGCCGCCGACGATGAGCGAGACGCCGGCGATCCCGGCGAGGAGCGTGGTCATGGTGCCCATGGCCGCGGTGCGGATGTCGGCGATTTCTTCGGCGGTGCGGACGAAGAAGTCGTCTTCCTGTCCGGGCGCGATCTTGTGGCGGGTGCGCAACAGGATCGCGATCTGGTCGGCCACGGCCGATGTTTCACCCGCGCTCGCTGCGGAGACGGTGATGTCGCGAATCGACGTCGCGCCCAAAAGCTTCTTCATGACCGTCGTGTACGGTGCGAGGATCTGATCGTCCATGTCCGGGCCCATGCCGGACTGGCCTTTGGCCGACATCACGCCGATCACCTTGAACGGCTGATTGCGAACCCGAATGACCTGGCCGACCGGGTCGACGTCCGGGCCAAACAACGTGTCGCTGACGGTCTTGCCGAGCACCGCGACCTTCGCGGCGCTCGAGACGTCCTGCGTGCTGAAGAATCCGCCGAACTGCGGATTCCAGGCGCGGATCAGCGGCAGGTCGACATCGGTTCCCTGGATGCGCGTAAACCAGTTCTGATTGCCGGCGACCACCTGCGTCTGCATCTGAACGCCGGCGGCGAGGAATTGGACGCCGCTCAGTTCCTTGCGGATCGCCTCGGCGTCTTCGACGGTCAGCGAACTCGAGCTGCCGGAACCGCCGCGGACTCCGCCTTGCGAGGCGTTGCCGGCGTTGACGGTGATCATGTTCGTACCGGCGCCTTTAATCTGGTCTTCGATGACCGACTGGGCGCCGTTGCCCATCGCCACGAGCGTGATCACCGCCGAGACGCCGATGATCATGCCGAGCATGGTCAACCCGGTCCGCATCTTGTTGCGGCCGAGCGCCTTGAAGGCAATCCGAAAGGTCATGACCGGAGACATGGTGAGTCGCTCCGTTAGCGGCGTCCGCCGTTGTTGCCGCCACCGCCGCCGCCCGGCGGTCCGAATCCTCCGGGGCCGCCTCGCCCGCCACCACCACCCGGTCCCATGAACGGGAAGTTCTGGTTCGCCGCGGGACGCGTCGCAGTGCCGATCGCGATATTGGTGACGAGTTCCGTGCCCTGTTCGAGCTCGCCTTCGAGCAGCTCTGTGTTCTGGCCGTCGGAAATACCGAGCCGCAATCGGATGGGCCGGAGTTCAGTGGCGGTGTGCTGCCAGACACGGCCCGTCGTCTCGACGCGGGGGAGCGGCCCGAAGAGTGCGTCGATCGTCGTGGCTCCGGCATTGGACTGGGCCGTTGGGCGGGGCGCCGCGGGTGCGCTGCCGCCACGGCCGCGCCGGCCGCCGCCGAACGAAGGCGCCGACGGGTCAAGCCCGCGGCCTTGCATCTGTTGCAGCATCCGCTCGCGCTGGTCAGCGGACAGGCCTTCTCCGCGCCCGGCCCCGCGCTCGCCAGTCCAGGCACCGCGTCCGCCACCGGTCCCACCACCGCGGTTGCCCGCTGATTCGGAACCTCGCGGCGCCGCGCTGCGCCCGGCCACCGAGGTGCCCTCGCCTTCGGCGTGTGGAGCCGGGGCGGCGTCCGGGGCCGGGCCGCCGCGCCGCGCGCCGCCGTCGGCGCGGGTCGGTTCCGGGACGGCAAGACCGAGCGCGGTATACATCTCATTGGTCGGCCGGAAACGCAGCGCCGCGTTCGGCACCCGCAAGACGTTCGCGCTGCGCGCGATCTCGACATTCACGTTCGCCGTCATCCCCGGCTTCAACTTCAGTTCGTTGTTCGGCACGTCAATCACGGTCGCGTAGGTGACGACGTTCTGGGCGACCTTGGGTTCGAGCCGCACCTGAGAGACCGTGCCGACGAACTGATCGTTCGGGTAGGCGTCGACGCGAAACGTGACGCGCTGGCCCGGGCGGATGCGTCCGACATCCGACTCGTCGAGATTCGCGACGACCTGCATCTTGGTGAGGTCGGCGGCGAGGACGAACAGCGTGGGCGCCTGCATGCTGGCCGCCACCGTCTGCCCGACGTCGACGCTGCGCGAAATGACGAGACCGTCAATCGGTGCTTCGATGACCGTATGCTGCAGGTTGACGTCGTTCTGATTGAGCGACGCCTGCGCCTGAATGACCTGCGCCTCGGACGATTTGAGCTGCGCCTCGGCGACGCGCACATTCACTTCGGCGGTGTCGAGGTCGCTTCTCGGCAGGAGACTGCGGGCGGAGAGTTCGCGCGCTCGCGTCGCCTTAGTCTTGGCATCCTCGAGCGAGACCTTGAGCCGCTCGAGGTCGGCCTGCGAACGAATCAGGTTCGCGCGCGCCTGTTCAATCTGCGTTTGAAAGAGCGACGGATCGAGGCGGGCAAGGACCTGACCCTTTTTCACGAGCGAGTTGAAATCCGCGTACAGCGCCTGGATCGTGCCGGAGACCTGCGTACCGACCTGGACGGTCTTCACCGCCTGGAGCGTGCCGGTTGCGCCGACCGTGTCGACGATGTCGCCGCGGCTGACCGCCGCGGTGGACACGGTGGGCTTGGGAGCGGCTTTTCCGTAGCGGTAGTACCAGAACGCTCCCCCTCCGGCCGCCGCGAGGACCAGGAGCGTGACAACGAGTTTCTTCATATAAGCGCGTCAGGCCCCGGCGGCCTCTGCAGTCTTAGACCGCCGCCACAGCCCGCTGATACCTTCCTCGAAGAGCGTATACACAGTCGGTACCAGCACCAGGGTGATGAGAAGTGAGGTCGTCAGACCGCCGATGACCACTCGAGCGAGCGGGACCTGCAACTCGCTGCCCTCGCCGATGCCGAGCGACATCGGCACCAGCCCGAGCGCGGTGGCGATCGATGTCATCAGAATCGGACGCAAGCGGGTCCGTCCGGCCAGCTCGACCGCTTCGCGCAGCGGCAGATTGTCGCGGCGACGGAGGACGTTCGTGTAGTCCACGAGCAGGATGCCGTTGCTGACGACGATGCCGGCCAGCATGATGATGCCGATGTAGGCCTGCATGTTGAACGACGTGCCGGTCAACTTGAGCGAGAGCACGACGCCAATCGCCGCCGTCGGCACCGAGAACATGATGATGAACGGATCCTTGAGCGACTCGTACTGCGAGGCCATGACGGCATAGACCAGGACGAGCGCGAGGATGAGCACCATGCGCAGCTGGTCGAACGCCTTGGCCTGCTGTTCGACTTCGGCGCCGAAGCCGACCGAGAAATCCTTCGGCATCATCGCGTGGAGCTGCGGCAGGCGATCCTGGATCTGCTTCAGTGAATCGCTCAACGCGCCTTCCGGTTCGGCGCTGACGTAGGCGATGCGCTGCTGGTTCTTGCGCTGGATGTTCGACGGTCCGATCGCGTCTTCGACGCGAATCAGGTTCTTGGCCGGCAGCACCAGACCCTGCGGCGTGCTCACCAGCACGTCGTCGACGTCGCCGATGTCCTGCCGCTGGCTTTCCTTGAGGCGGACGATGATCGGATATTCGTTGCCGGTCTGCCGGTACAACGCGGCCTGCGTTCCGGCCACGTTCGTTCGGATGGTGTTCGCCAGCGTGGTCGCGCTGACGCCGAGGAGCGCCGCCTTGGCCCGATCGACGCGCACCGACAGCTCGGGACGGCCTTCGTCACGGCCCAGACGCGCGTCGGCGACGCCGGGCGTCTGATCGAGCAGGTCCTTGGCCGCGAGCGCCACCTTCCGGGCGTCCTCGAGCGATTCGCCACGGATCTCGAGCGAGAGACGGCCGCCGCCCTGATTGCCGCCCGAGAGGAAGCGGTTCAACTGGTTGTTGCCGCCCGAGGCGTTGGCCCGGACGATCACGCCAGGAATGGTCGAGAGCTGCCGCCGCAGGTCCTGCGCGATCTGATCGCTCGAGCGGGTCCGCTCGTCCTTCGGCTTGAGCATGATCTGAATGTTGCCGCGGCTCACCGAGCCGCCGCCGCCGGGGCCGCCGAAACCGCCGCCGCCGCCACCGCCGCCGCCACCGGCGTTGGTGATCACGTCGAGCGCTTCAGGGACCAGCTCCGAGATCGAGTTTTCGATTCGCAGCAGCACCGGGTCGGTGACCTCGATGCGCGTGCCTTGCGCGAGTTCGACGCTGACCTGCACCTGGCCCTCGTCGGCCTGGGTGGAGAGCTCGGTGGGCAGCGTCGGGAGGATGATCATCGCCACGACGACTGAGGCGACCGCCGCCGCGACGACCCACAGCCGATGGTTCAAGGCGAGATGCAGCAGCTTCTTGTAGCCGTCGTCCATGCCTTCGAGGAAGCGCTCGCTGAAGCCGTAGAGCGCGGCGCCGATCCGGCTGCGCTGCTCGGGCGGCGGCGGCAACACGAGGAGCCGCGAGCACAGCACCGGCACGAGCGTGACGGCGACGAAGAGCGACATCAGCAGCGAGAAGACGACGACGATCGAGAGCTGCCGGAACATGATGCTCGACACGCCTTCGAGGAAGAGCAGCGGCACGAAGACGGCGATGTGGGTGAGGATCGACGCCAGAATCGCCGACCAGACTTCCTCGCTGCCTTCGATCGAGGCGGTCATCCGGTCCTTGCCGTGGTGCTCCATGTGCCGGAACGAGTTCTCCAGCACGACGATCGCGGCGTCGACGATCATGCCGACGCCGAGCGCCAGGCCGCCGAAGGTCATCGTGTTGAGCGTCAGGCCGCCGAAGTAGAGCAGCGCGAAGGTGCCGATGACGGAAATCGGAATCGCCGTGCAGACGATCAGCGTCGACCGGAAATTGCGCAGGAAGAGGAAGATGATGAGGATGACCAGGACGGAGCCGATCATCACGTGTTCCTGAACGGCGCCAATCGAACGTTCGATGAACTTGGCGCTGTCGTCGAGCAGCGACAGCTGGACGCCGGGCACTTCGGCGTTGATCCGTTTGATCTCCGCGCGGATGCCTTCCGCGATGGCGACGGTGTTGGTCCCGGACTGCTTGGTGACCTGCATGCGGACACCCGGCTTGCCGTTGATGCGCAGGACGGAACGGATATCCTCGGTCGAGTCGACGACATCGGCGATGTCCTTGACGTAGACCGGGACGCCGTTCTTGGTCAGGACGACCAGATTCCGGATCTGATCGAGATTCTCGAACTGGCCCTGGCTGCGCAGCAGCAGCGAGCGATCGCCGCGGTAGACCTCGCCGATCGGGATGTTCTGGTTCTCGTTGCGGATGACGTTGACGACCCGGTCGACCGAGAGGTCGAGCGCGGTGATCTTCTCGCGCGAGAGATCGATGTGAATCTGACGGCGCAGGCCGCCGCCGACGGTGACCGCGGCGACGCCGGGCACGCGCTCGAGGCGCGGCGACAGCGTGTTCTCGGCGAGTTCGCGCAGCGCGACGCGATCGAGCTGGCCGTCGGTGCTCTCGATGCCGAGGCCCATGATCGGCGCCGCGTTCGAATCGAACTTCTGCACGACCGGCGGATCGGCATCCTCGGGCAGGCGGCCGCGGACGCGGTCGATGCGCGTCCGGATGTCATTCATCGCTTCGTTGAGGTCGGTGCCCCAGACGAAGTTCATGTTGATGTTGCTGTTGCCTTCATTCGAGCTCGAGTTCATCATCTCGAGCCCCTGGACCGCGCTCAACTGCTGTTCGAGCGGGCGCGTGACCAGTTCCTCCATCTCGAGCGGACCAACGCCGACGTAGTTCACGCGGACGCTGACGGTCGGCTGTGAGATATCGGGCAGCAGGTCGACGGGGAGGCGCGTGAGCGAGATGCCGCCGATCAGGATGACGATCGAGCAGAGCATCATCATCATGACCGGACGCTGAATCGCAAAGCGGGGAATGCTCATGGGGCTCCTGAAAAGGTCCGTGCGAATCCTGACTGCCGTCCGCGCCTAGAGGCTGCCCGACGGGCCGCCGCCGCGGCGTCCGCGTCCGCGTCCGCCGCCATTGGGGGCGCCGGTCGCGCCGTCTTCGGCGTTGCCGCCCCGTCCGGCGCCGCGTCCCGCGCCGCCCTGGCCGAGCGGCACGATGCGATCGCCTTCGCGCAGCGCGGCCGCGCCGGTGGTGATCACGCGGGTGCCCTCCTCGAGGCCCTTGGTAATTTCGACCTGCGCGGTTTCGGTCATCCCGAGCGATACCGGGTGGAACTTCGCGGTGTTGTTCTCCGCCGCCAGGAAGACGCCCTTGGCGCCGCTCACTTCGACGACCGCGTTGGCCGGCACGACGAGGACGTTCTCCTTGTGTTCCACAAGGAAACTGACGGTTGCGTACATGCCCGGCTTCAGGCGGAACTGCGGGTTTTCGATTTCGACTTCGATTTGCGCCGTGCGCGTCGCCGGATCGAGCACTGGCGCGACATGCGCGATGCGGCCCGAGAAGTGTTCGCCGGGGAAGGCGTCGACGCCAACGTCCGCCTTCATGCCCGCGGCAATCCGCCGCAGATCCTTCTCGATGATGTTGGCGACGAGCCGGACGGTGCTGATGTCGACGACCGAGATGAACGAGGAGTTCGGTGTCACCCAGGCGCCCGGATCGAGGACCCGCTTGCCGACAAAGCCGCTGACCGGCGAGGTGATGACGGTGTTCGACAGGTTGATCTTCAGCTCGTCCAGCCGCGCCTGGGCCTGCGCGTACTGAGCGCGGGCGAGATCGACCTGCGCCGACGCGGCCTGAAAGCGCGCGTCGGTGTCGTCGTAGGTCTGCTTCGGAATCAGCTGCCGCTCGAACAGATTGCGGGAGCGATCGAGATTGGTCTGCGCCAGCTTCAAATCGGCTTCGCGCTGGCGGATCGTGGCCGCGCCGACGTCGAATGACGCCTGCGCCTGCTTCACCTGCTCGAGGATCTCGCGGTCTTCGACCTTGGCCAGCGTCTGGCCTCGGCTCACCCGGTCGCCGAGCCTCACGCGGACTTCGTCGAGGCGGCCGTTGACCTTCGGCGTGGCTTCAACGGTCGCCGCGCCGATCAGATTGCCGACGACGGTCATCCGCTCGCTCATGTCCGAGCGTTTGACGGCCGCGAGCTCGACGGTCATCGGCGGGCGAGTGCCGAAGCCGGGCCCCATCCCGGGACCGCCGAAACCACCGCCGCCCGGGCGCGACGCCCGGCTCGCCGCATCGACGGGAGCCGCCGTGGCGCTGCCGCGCTTCATGTAGTACGCCGCGGCCCCACCGCCGACGACGGCGAGGATGCCGATGACGAGAATCAGACGCTTCATAAACTCCGTGTCTTCGCTTTCGTTCGTGCCCGCGATTACCGACCGAGAATGGTGATGTTCGACGTGCTGAGCGACGTCTGCTGCAGCCGCTCGAGCTCGACTTGCGAGCGGCGATACGCCAGCACGGCCTGCAATTCGTTGTTCTGCGCCGTGGCCAGATCGCGCTGCGCCTGGACGACGAAGTAGTTCGTCGACATGCCGACTTCGAACTTGCTCTGTTCGGCTTCGAGCTGCCGCTGCGCGAACTCGCGCGCCGCCTGCGAGGCTTGAACGCGTTCGGCGTTGTTCTGGACCGAGACCGCCGCGTTGGTGACGTCGGTCGCGATCTGCAGCTCGATCTGCTTCAACTGCGCCTCCACCTGGCTTTGCTGCAGCCGGGCGCGGGACAAGTTGGCCTCCTGCGCGCTCGTCCCGATCGGATACGTGATGTTCACCTGGACGTTCCACGTCGGGAACTCGTTGGTGAACATGTTGTTGAAGGCGTCACCCAGCCCGCCGGGAACCGTCGACACAACCGGGTTGGAGCCGCCAATGCCGCTTCCCGAGCGCGTCAGCACGTCGCCGCCACGTCCGACGACGCCGTAGCGGGCGACCAAATCCGCTTGCGGCAGGGTCTGGTTGTGGAGGTACTTCAAGGTGACGTCGTTGACTTGCAGGTTCTTCTTGGCCTGCTGGAGGTCGGTCCGGTTCTCGAGCGCTCGCCGGACCGCCGCCGGCACATCCACGGTCATGGGCGTGAAGTCGGGACGATCGGTTGGGTTGATCGCCATGCTCCAGTTCGGATCCTGCGTGCCGCCGACGATGAGCCGCTTCAGGGTCAGTTCGTTCGTGCGGCGCGTCCCTTCCGCGGTCGCCAGGTTCTGGCGCTGTGTCGCCGCCTGCGACTGCGCCTGCACGACATCGATCGGCGCCATCGTGCCGATTTCCACGCGCGTCTGGTTGTCCCGGACCAGCTGTTCCGCCAATTCAACCGAGCGCTTCGCCACTTCGACCGACTGCGTCGCGAAGACGTAGTCCCAGTACGCGTTCCGGACGTTCGACACCGTGTTGATGATCAGCGCCTGCAGCTGAATCTCCGAGATGTCCTGATTGAGACGGGTCACGACCAGCTGCTGCCGCGTGTTGTCGATCTTGAAGTTCCGCAGCAGCGGTTGCGTATACTGCGCCGAATACGTGGTGTTGAAGGCTGGATTGATCGTGCTGGTGGTGCTGTTGGTCGTATTGCGCGAGTTGTTCATCGTCGCGGACAGCGAACCGCCGCCCCACAGGAAGTTCTGGCTCAGGCCGCCATTGAACGTCTGCGCCGCTGTCGTGATGCCCGGCTCACCTGAGGGTACGCCCTGCAGTGTGTTGTTGGGGGGCGTCAGGTTCGACTGACTGGCGAGCGTGGAGATCAGCGAGGGGCGATAGCCTGAGCGCAAGGCCGCCACGCTGAAGTCGAAGGTTTGCGGATTCAGCCGCTGAACGGCAATGTCCAGGTTCCGATCGAGCGCCAGCTTGATCGCGTCGTCGAGCGTCAGGGGAAGTACCTGACGCCCGTCTCCCGGCGTGCCGGCGAGCGCCTGCTGCGCGCTGACGGTGAGATTCGAGACCCCGGCGCGCAACGCAGCCGCGCGAATCAGCTCCTGAACGTGTTCGTCGGTGATCGTGGGTTGCTGGGCGGCTGCGGCCGAGGCGACCAGCGTCACCGCTGCCGTGCTCACCAGCCGCACATACGAAGTGCGTGTCATGCCGAACGTCCTCATGTGTTTCGTGGTTCTCACTCTTCCGGACGCTTGCCGGAGTCGCGCGGCGGCTGCCGATTGCTTGGCGGAGCAACCGATGGCGCCGGCTGTTTGGCCAGGTCCTGCTGCCAGCGGGTCCACAGGACGTTGAAGCGGGTCCGCTGATCCGGCGTCAGCACCTTCAACATCTGCACCAACATCAGCGACCGCGTCTTGTTGGCGTTGCCGCGCGCCGTTTCGACGCGGTCGATCTGACGGGCCAGCGCGGCCTCCTCAGCGTCCAGCTGAATGAGGCGGGAAAACTTGTCTTCCAGCCGCTGCAGCTCGTCGAGCTCCAGCCGCAACTCAGGCCGTGCGGTCTGCCAGATCTGATCAACCCGAGTGCACTGCTCGGGGGACATCCCGAGCTCCTTCTTGAACTGGTCCGACTTCCACCAGGCAAACGGGAGGTGCTGCGGATCGAACGGAGAATGCGTCGCCGGAAGCGGCGGCAGTTGTGCAAATACGGCCGCCTGGGCCGCCAGCGCAATCGCCGCGGCGACCAGGAACGGCCGCAACGTCTTCATCATCGGGAAACCTCTGAAAAGATGGCTCTTGACGGGAATACGATGCCCGGTGCGGTTACGTTTAGTCCTGAGCACCGGTGGATTTCACGCGCGAAACGACGAGGGATTTTAACGTACGCCGCCGCCGAGATGGCGAATCTAACTCCCTGTTTTGTAAAGAGTTGACAAGATCAGGCGCAGAACGCCTCGAGCCGTGCGATGGCCGCCCCAACCAGGTTGTCCGGGGTGGAGGCGCCCGAGGTCAGGCCGACCCGCACCGGGCCGTCCGCGGGGAGCCAGTTTCGGGTCGTGACTTCGTGCTTCGTGCCGACGGGCCGGTGCCGGATTTCCGTCGCCGACACGAGGCAGTCGGGATCGGCGACGTGATACGTGGGTCGGGTCCCGGCGCAGATGCGCGCCAGGTTCGCCGTATTGCTGCTGTTGTAGCCGCCGATCACCAGCATCAGGTCGATGGCGTGCTCGCGCAGGAGCACCTCGACCGCGTCCTGCCGATCCTGGGTCGCGCTGCAAATCGTGTCGAAGGCCTGATAGTGCTGATCCAACGTCGCCGCGCCCCAGCGGTCGGCCATCGCCCGCTTGAACGCTTCGCCGATCGCCAGCGACTCCGACATCAGCATCGTCGTCTGATTGGCCAACCCGATCCGGTTCAGGTCGCGAGCCGGGTCGAACCCCGCTGAGACGGCGTTCTGAAATCTCGACAGGAAGGCCTCGGCGTCGCCGCCGTCCCGGATGAACCCGCATACCGCGTCGGCTTCGGCGTCGTCGAAGACGACCAGGTAACGTCCGCCGTACGCCACCGCCTGAGACGCCGTGGCCTGGGTCTCTTCATGCCAGACCTTGCCGTGGATCACGGAGGTGTAGCCGTTTTCGGCGTAGCGCTTGACGTTCTTCCAGACGTTCAGCACGGAACCGCAGGTCGTGTCGACGAGCGTGCAGCCCTGCCGATCCAACTGCTGCAGCATCGCGACGGTGACGCCAAATGCGGGCAAAATGACGACATCGCCCGATCCGATTTCGGCGAGTTGCGGCGCCGGCGGCGGGTCGCTCAGGAACCCGATGCCCATCGAGCGCAGCTTCTCGTTCACATGCGGGTTGTGAATGATTTCGCCGGTCAGGAACACGCGCTGGGCGGGAAAGCGCGTCCGCGTCTGATAGGCATAGTCGACGGCACGGTCGACGCCGTAACAGAACCCGAACTCCTTCGCGAGATATACGGTGAGGCGCCCGGCCTCATAGGTGAAATCGGATTCCTTGATGCGGGCAATGACGTCGCTGTGGTAGTTCTCGGCCAGCATGCCGGCGACGGCCTGGCCGAGATCGAGTCCTTTTCGAAAAATCAGCGACGGCAAATCTAGCGCGTCCGCCGTTCACCGCGGACGCGCGGCGTCAGCGCGTCGAACGGCTGCAGTTCGCGGGCGCGCGGCCGGGCAAGGGCCATTTCCAGCTGCGAGAGGAACAGGTCGTCGTCGATCGGATCGACGGCGGCCGGGCTGGTGACGAGAACCGCCGGCTGCGGCGTCACGCGCGGTGCCGTCGGCGCCGGCACCGTCGCCGCAGGCCGTTCGGTACGGACCGACACCGTTTGGGCATCCCGGTCGAACATGCTGCCGACCGCGACGCCGACGAGCAGACCGGCGGCGGCCGCTGCGGCCAGCCATCGCGGGGCAACGCGGCCGACGGCGTCCGGCGTTTGCGGCACCGGCCCCCCCGGGAAGCTGATGACCCGCGCTGCGCGATGCAGGTGCTCGACCTTCCGCAGAATCTGGTCCTTCTGGTGCACCAGCTGCTCGACGGTGAACAGCTCGTCGGTTTCCGCTTCGGCCTCGCCGCGCAACACTTCGAGAAACCCCTCGAGCTCGGCGTACCTGGCCTGGCAGGCCGAGCAATCGGCGAGATGTTCCGCGGTCCGGGGATCGAGCGTTTCACCCGCCTGAGCGGACAGATAGCACTCGTACAACCGGTCTTCGCGCAGATGACGCGCGCGTCCGATCACGGCTTGCCTCCAAGAAGAGTGCGCAGCTTGCGTGCCGCGCGGAACAAATGAACCCGGACCGTGGACTCGTTGAGGCCGGTCATGGCGCTGACTTCGCGAGGCGTACAATCGCCGTAGTGGCAGAGCATGAATACCGTCCGCTGGCGCCCGTCGAGGCGATCAACCGCTGAGGCGAGCCGGGCGCGACGCTCGCGGGCGAGCAGCCGGCTCTCTGGATCCGGCTCCGCGGCACCGCCAAACGGCTTCCGTGTTTCATCGACCGTGTCCGTGTCATCGGCCGGAGCGAACCAGCGGTCGCGCCGTGCGCGCGATTTTCTCCGATCCAGGCAGCCGTTGATGAGAATTCGTGTGAACCAGACTTCAAACGGCCACGCTTCCCGATAAGAGTCAATGTGGCTGAACACCTTGACGAAGGCGTCTTGCACGGCCTCATCGGCTTCGGCGGCATCGCGGAGGTACTGGTACGCGATCCGCAAGCCACGCCGCTGGTGGGCGGTGACGAGTCCAGCGAACCGATCGCGAGCTTCGTCGAGTGCACCGCGCTGCACGAGTTCGCGCACTTCGACCGCCAGACGCGTATCGTCGGTCGACGGCGCGATCGCCTGGCGGCGCTGGCGGTTCGACGCTCCAGCGGCCGGTGCCACGACGAGGGGGTCGGTGTGCGGCACGGACTTGTGCTCACTCATGAAGGATTACGTTCCCGTACTTGGGGTGTTTACAGTCTAACTCAATGCCGCCGGTTTGTTGACTTCGAAGGAAAGCGCCGAGTACGATTCCAAAATCCGCGTATGTGACTGAATTTCCGGCGTGTTAGGAGCCCGCATGACATCGAGTACTGTGCGGCAACGGAGCCTCGATCTCGAAGGGATTGCGGCCGGCCGCGTGCAGTGGAATCTGACCGCAGCCGAGTTGTACGAAGAGGCCATTCGCCGCGGCGAAGGCATGGTCGCCGAGGGCGGGCCGTTGGTCTGCCGGACCGGCCAGCACACCGGCCGGTCGCCGAATGACAAGTTCATCGTGCGCGAGCCGTCGAGCGAGCATCTGATCGCCTGGGGTGGTCCGAATCGCCCGATCGAGCCGGGGCAGTTCGACCTGCTGCATGCCGACATGGTCCAGTCGCTCCAGGGCGCCGATCTCTACGTCCAGGACTGTTACGGCGGGGCCGACCCGCTCTATCGGCTGCCCATCCGGATCATCACCGAGAAGGCGTGGCACAGCCTGTTCTCCCGCAATCTCCTGATCGTCGACGACGGCAAGACCGGGCACGTCCCGGGGCTGACGATCATCGGCGCCCCGAATTTCCGGGCGACCCCGGCGCGCCATGGGACCAACTCCGACGTGGTGATCGCGATCCACTTCGCGAAGCGCCTGGTCCTGATCGGCGGGACCAGCTATGCCGGTGAAATCAAGAAATCAGTGTTCAGCACGCTGAACTACCTGCTGCCGCTCAAAGACGTCCTGCCGATGCACTGCTCGGCGAACATCGGCGCCAGCGGCGACACCGCGCTCTTCTTCGGTCTCTCGGGCACGGGGAAGACCACGCTCTCGAGCGATCCCGAGCGCGGGTTGATCGGCGACGACGAGCACGGCTGGAGCGACCGCGGCGTCTTCAACTTCGAGGGCGGCTGCTACGCGAAGACGATTCGGCTGTCGGCCGAGGCCGAGCCGCAGATCTACTCGACGACGCGGCGCTTCGGGACCGTTTTGGAAAACGTCGTGATGGATTCCGCCACGCGCGTCCTCGATCTCGACAGCGACCGGTTCACGGAGAACACGCGGGCGGCCTATCCGATCTCGTTCATCTCGAACGCGGTGCCGTCGGGACAAGGCGGTCACCCGCACAACATCGTGATGCTCACGGCGGACGCGTTCGGCGTCCTGCCGCCGATCGCGCGGCTGACGCCGGCGGGCGCGATGTATCACTTCCTTTCGGGCTACACCGCCAAGGTTGCCGGCACCGAGAAAGGCGTGACGGAGCCGAAGGCGACGTTCAGCACGTGTTTCGGCGCGCCGTTTCTGCCGCTCGCGCCGACGCGTTACGCCGAGATGCTCGGCGCGCGGATTGCGCGGCACCACTCGCGCGTGTGGCTCGTCAACACCGGCTGGACCGGCGGCCCGTATGGCACCGGCTCGCGCATGAAGATCGGTCTCACGCGCGCGATGATTCACGCCGCGCTGTCGGGTGCGCTCGATCACGTCTCGTACCGGCGCGATCCGGTCTTCGCGCTCGACGTCCCGGTCAGCTGTCCGGGCGTTCCCAGCGAGGTCCTCGACGCCCGCAGCACGTGGACCGACCGGGACGCGTACGACCGCCAGGCCCACCAGCTGGCGCAGATGTTCGTGACGAACTTCGCGGCGTTCAGCGCGCAGGTGTCGGCGGAGGTCCGGGCGGCGGGCCCCGCCGTATGAGTTTCGAGCCCGTCATCGGCCTCGAAATTCACGCGCAACTGCAGACCGCCTCGAAGATCTTCTGCGGCTGCAGCACCGCGTTTGGCGCGGCGCCCAACCGGCACGTCTGTCCGGTCTGCCTCGGATTCCCCGGCGCGCTGCCGGTGCTCAATCGGAGCGCCGTGGACTTCGGCGTCAAGGCGGGTCTGGCGCTCGGCTGCCACATCAACGAGCAGTCGATCTTCGCGCGCAAGAACTACTTCTATCCCGATCTCCCGAAGGGCTATCAGATCTCGCAGTACGAGCAGCCGCTGGCCAGTCGCGGCGTGCTCGAGTACGTGGGCGCCGGGGGGGCGCGGCGGGTCGGCATCACCCGTGTGCATCTCGAAGAGGACGCAGGGAAGTCGCTGCACGAGGGCTTTCCGGATTCACACCGGAAGACCTACGTCGACTACAACCGCAGCGGCGTGCCGCTCATCGAGATCGTCACCGAACCGGATCTGCGCTCAGCCGCCGACGCGGCCGAATTCTTCAGCCGCCTGCGCGCGATTCTGGTCTGGCTCGGTGTCAACGACGGCAACATGGAAGAGGGGAGCCTGCGCTGCGACGCGAACGTCTCGGTGCGTCCGGCGGGCACCACGCCGCTTGGTACGAAGGCCGAAGTCAAGAACCTGAATTCGTTCCGCTTCCTCCAGAAGGCGCTCGAGTACGAAATCGCCCGGCAGATCGCGGTGCTCGAGGAAGGCGGCCGCGTGCGCCAGGAGACGCGGCTCTGGGATTCGGCGGCCGGCGTGACCGTGTCGATGCGCAGCAAGGAAGAAGCGCATGACTACCGGTACTTTCCGGATCCCGATTTGCCGCGCGTGGAAGTCACCCCGGCGCGTCTCCAGGCCATTCAGGCGACGATGCCCGAGCTGCCGGACGCGCGGCGCGGCCGGTTCGTCGAGGTCTACGGGCTTCCTGAATACGACGCGAAACAGTTGACGGAGACGCGCGCCTGGTCGGACTACTTCGAAGCCGTCGTCAAAGCCGGCGCGGCTCCGAAGGCGGCGAGCAACTGGATGATGGGGGAGCTGGCCCGCGTCCTCAAGGCCGGCAACCTCGACCTTGCGGACTCGCCGATTCAGCCGGAGCGTCTCGCCGGGCTGCTGGCGCTCATCGAGCGCGGGACGATCAGCGGCTCGATCGCCAAAAGCGTCTTCGAGAAGATGTTAAGCTCGCCGGCGCGCCCCGACGAGATCGTCGCCGCTGAAGGACTGACCCAGATCAGCGACGACGGCCATCTTGAACAGCTGGCGGCGAAAGCGATCGCCGCCAATCCGGATGCGGTCGCTCAGATTCGCGCTGGAAAGACCGCGACGGTTGGATTTCTGGTCGGACAGGTGATGAAGGCGGCAGGTGGGAAGGCCAATCCCAAGAGGGTCAACGAACTGCTGGCGCGGCTGCTGAATCTGACATGATCGAAGCGCTTCGGTTGTCCAAGATGTATCGCCGCGGCGTCTATGCGCTGCGCGATTTCTCCTTGAGCATCCCGAAGGGTGAGTTCCTGTTCCTGACCGGTCCGAGCGGCGCGGGAAAGTCGACCCTCCTCCGGCTCCTGCTCCTCGAAGAAACGCCGACCGAAGGGCAGTTGAAGGTCGGCGGCCGCGATCTGACGAAGCTGAGCACCGCGGAGATTCAAGCCTACCGACGCACCGTCGGCTTCGTGTTCCAGGACTTCCGCCTGATCCCGCGGTTCACCGTGTTTCAGAACGTCTCGTTCGTCATGCGTGTACTGGGCGTCGGTGCCGCCGAACAGCAGCGCCGCACGTTTCAGGTGTTGAAGTGGGTCGGCCTTCAGCATCGGATGAACGCGCAGCCGGAGGAATTGTCGGGCGGTGAGCAGCAGCGCGTGGCGATCGCCCGCGCGCTGGTCACCGAACCGCATCTCGTGCTCGCGGACGAGCCGACCGGCAATCTCGATCCGGACCTGTCGCTCGAAATCATGAATCTGTTCCGTGACATCAACGCCCGCGGGACCACCGTCATCGTGGCGACGCACGACCGCGAGATGATTCGCCGCGTGGGCCGCCGGGCCGTGATGCTCGATCGGGGCCGGGTCGTCGACATTGCCTGAGATCACGTTCCGGGCTCTGCGTTACGCGGTCGACGAAGCCGCGGCCAGCCTCTGGCGGGGCCGGCAGGCCGGGCTGCTGTCGGTGCTCACGAGCACGGTCGCGCTCTTCATTCTCGGCGGCGTGCTGATGGTCACGACCAACCTGCGACAGGTGGCCGACGATTGGAGCCGGACCGCGGAAGTGTCGGTGTACCTCCACGACGAAGCCACCGCCGAGGACCGCGCCGCCGTTGAGCGCCTGCTCGCGCCCGGCCCCGTCGTCGCGAGCCATGAATTCGTTTCGAAGGCGCAGGCGCTCGAACGGTTCAAGGCGACGTTTTCGGACCTCGCGTCGACCGTGTCGACGCTCGAGAACAACCCGCTGCCGGCGTCCTTCGAAGTGCGTCTCCACCCGGACGCTCGCACTGGTTCAGGCGTGGACAATCTCGTCAGCTCGCTCCGGAGCGCTGCCGGTGTGGCCGACGTGCGCTACGACCATCAATGGCTCGATCGGCTGCTCGGGGCGATCGGAGCCGTCCGAACGCTCGGTTTCATCCTCAGCGGTTTTCTCGTTATTACGGCAGCGCTTACCGTCGCGAACGTCGTTCGCCTGGCGCTCCACGCACGGCGCGACGAAATCGAGATCATGCAGCTGATCGGCGCGCCGTCCGCGTTTGTGCGCGGCCCGTTTGTGGTGGAAGGCCTCTTTCAGGGCGGCATCGGTGCCGGAGCCGCGCTGATCCTCCTGGGGATCGCCTACGTCGGACTCCGCGCCCGCTATCTCGGCGCCTTGTCTGGAGCGGTCGATCTGGCCCAGATCAGGTTTCTCTCGCCCCTGCTGTCGGTGGGTCTGGTGGTCGGCGGGATGGTGGTGGGGTGCCTCGGCGGATGGCTGGCGAGCCGCCGAGCGTAATCGCCGTTACAGAATCTTGACACACGTTTTCAAGCGGCCATACACTGGGATCATCGCGTCGGGCAATTCACTTCAGAGGACCTGCATGCCACGCTTCGTGACCAGTTCGAGGCCGATCAGCGCGCAGCACCCGATTACCGAGTTCTACCGACAAGAGTTCGCCAGACATCATCGCTGTCTACAACAGCACCGCCCATATTTCTCCGAGGGCGCCATCACCGATGTCGAGTCGGCCCTCGCGAGAATCATGAGCGAACTCGAGCAGCTCTGTTCGAAAGACAATGCCCCCGAAGTCGTCAGTTCCCTCCTCAGACAAATCGATGTAGTGACCGGGCTCTCCTCCTGGTCGGACACAAGACACACGCACTGAACACCCCCTTCACAGTTCTCAGACAGCACCTCCAACACATCGTCGACTCCGCGCTCGCGGCATGCGATGCGAACGCGTTGGTGACGACCGCGCTGCAGACATCCGCACTCGAGCGCGATCGGCCGACATGGCTCATTGCGGTCGGCAAAGCGGCTCCCGGCATGGCCCGCGCCGGCGCGCGCGTGTTCGCGGGCGCCCTGCGCGACGGCGTGACGATTGCGCCTGAAGGGCCGCACACCGACGTACCGACGGTCCAGATCGCCGGCGAACATCCCGAGCCCGGACCCGGAAGCGAGGCGGCCGGCCGGGCGGCGCTGGAGATCGCTCAGCGCGTGACCGCCGGCGGGCAACTCCTCCTGTTGGTGTCAGGCGGTGCGTCGGCGCTCATGGCGGCGCCGGCCGAGGGCATTTCGCTCGACGAGAAGCGCGAAACGACACGCGTCCTGCTCAGGGCGGGGGCCGACATTCATGCGCTGAACACGGTGAGAAAACATCTGTCGCGGGTGAAGGGCGGCGGGCTGGCGGCATCGTGCGCCGGGCACATGTCGACGCTGGCGATTTCAGATGTGGTCGGCGACGACCTGAGCGTCATTGGATCCGGTCCTGGCGTCGCGGATCCATCGACGTTCGCTCAGGCGCTCGCGATCTGCGAACGGTTCGGCGGCCCGGACGCTTACCCGGAGCGCGTTATCGGGCGCTTGAGGGCCGGGATTCGCGGGGAGTGCCCGGAGACTCCGAAACCTGGCGACCTACGGCTGCGACGACATGTCGCCCGGGTGATCGGCGGTCGTCGCGAGGCGATGCATGGCGCGGCCCGCGGCGCGGAAGCGCGCGGCTACCGGGTCATCGTCATGGAGGATGCGATTGTCGGAGAAGCGCGCACTGCGGGCGCGGCCCACGCCGCGCGCGTGCTCGAGGACACGTCCGGGATTGCCGGTCCGCTCTGTGTGGTCTCGAGCGGCGAGACGACCGTGACGGTTCGCGGATCGGGGCGCGGCGGACGCAATCAGGAGTTCGCGCTGGCCGCGGTCGAGATTCTCGGCCGCGCCGGCCGTTCGGCCGCTCTGGCGAGTTTCGGGACCGACGGCATCGACGGACCGACCAACGCCGCCGGGGCGATCGTGGATACCCAGACGATGAGCCGCGCCGCCCGGGCTGGTCTTGACCCCGGCAGCTTCCTCCAGGCCAACAACTCCAACCGATTCTTTTCGGCGCTCGACGATCTCCTGGTCACCGGACCGACCGGCACCAACGTCGGCGATGTGCAGGTAATTCTGCTAGCGTAACCACTGAATGTTGTCCCGTGATCATGTGCTGGCGCAGATGCGCGAGCGGGTCCATCACCCCGCTGGCACCCGTGAGCTCCTTCAACTGCTGAAAATTCCCCGCGAAGAGCGGGCGACGTTCCGGCGCCATCTCAAGGCGCTCGTGGCGTCCGGTGACTTGATTCAGATCCGCGGCGAGCGTTTTGGCCTGCCGGAGAAGATGGATCTGCATGTCGGACGGCTGGAAACCCATCCCGCCGGATACGGCTTCGTCATTCCCGAACGCCCGCTCGACAACGGCGGCGACATCTACGTTCCGGGACCGCAACTCGGCGAAGCGATGCACGGCGACCGGGTCCTGGCGCGGATCGAACGCGTGAAAGACGGCGGGCGCGTCGAGGGACGCGTGATCCGGATCCTCGAGCGCCGCCAGACCTGGCTGGTCGGCCGCTACGACCGCGACGAATCGGGCATGGCCTTCGTGGTGCCGTTCGATCGGCGCGTGCTGATGGACATCTTCATCCCCGCCGGTCACGAGGGCGGAGCGTCTCCGGGCGAGATGGTCACCGTCGAGCTGACGCGATTTCCAACCGCGTCGCGCGGCGCGTCCGGCCGGATCGCCGAAGTCCTCGGCGACATCGATGCTCCAGGCGTCGACACCGAGATCATCATTCGCAAATACGGCATCCCGGACGCCCACAGTCCGGAGTCAATCGCCGAAGCGCTGCGCCTTGGCGGCGCCGTCGCCGAGCGCGACATTCGCGGTCGCAGTGACTTCAGGAGTCTCCTGACGGTCACCATCGACGGCGAGCATGCCCGCGACTTCGACGACGCGATTACCCTCGAGAAGCTGCCGAACGGCCATTTCTGGCTGGGCGTGCACATCGCCGACGTGTCGCACTACGTCGAAGAGGGGAGCGCGCTCGATCGCGAGGCCTACGAGCGCGGCACGTCGGTCTATTTTCCGGAACGCGCCGTCCACATGTTCCCGTCGGAGCTCTCGACCGGCTTGTGCAGCCTGAACCCGCGCGTCGATCGGCTCGTCCAGTCGTGCTTCATGGAAGTCGATCGCCACGGGACGGTCGTGCGTTCGGAATTCCATGACGGAGTGATCAACAGCAACGAACGGATGACCTACACCGACGTGAACGGCATCCTCACCAACCGTGACCCGGAACTGCTGCAGCGCTACGCGCCGCTCGTGCCGTTCTTCGAGTCGATGCAGGAACTTTTTCGCATCCTCAACGATGCCCGCCGCCGGCGGGGTTCCATCGACTTCGACTTGAACGAGGCCGAAGTCATCGTCGACGCGGGCGGCGTGGTCGAAGCGATCATTGCGCTTCAAAGAAACGTCGCCCACCGCCTGATCGAAGAGTTCATGCTGCTGGCGAACGAAACGGTGGCGTCGTATCTCGATGCCCAGGCCGCCCCCGCCCTGTACCGCGTCCACGAAGAGCCCGACGTCCTGAAGGTCTCGAAGTTCGAGGATTTCATCGTCGGTTTCGGCTACAGCCTGGGCGCGCCGCTGACGGCGCTCAGGCCGCGGCACTTTCAGAAGGTGATCGAGCGCATTCAGGGCAAGCCCGAAGAAAAGCCGATCGCGCTGCTGATGCTTCGTACGATGCAGAAGGCGCGCTACGCGCCGGACAACCTCGGACACTTCGGTCTAGCCTCAGCGAGCTACACGCACTTCACGTCACCGATTCGCCGTTATCCGGACCTGGTCGTGCACCGCGCGCTCCGGGCGGCGCGTCACGGCGCGTTGACTGACGAACAGCGCGAAGCCTGGACCGAGGATTTGCCGGAGACCGCACGACACGCCTCGGAGATGGAGCGCCGCGCCGACGACGCCGAACGCGAGCTCCTGCAATGGAAGAAAGTGAAGTTCATGGCCGACAAGGTCGGCGACGAGTTCGAGGCCTACATCGTCGGTGTCGCCGCGTTCGGGCTGTTCACGGAGCTGATCGAGCACTACGTCGAAGGGCTGGTCCACGTCTCGACGATGGCGGACGACTATTACCGGTTCGTGGAAGCCGCGCACATGCTGCGCGGCGAGAACACGCAGAAGACCTACCGGCTTGGTGACAAGGTCACCGTGCAGGTGATCCGCGTGAACATGGATGTCCGCCAGATCGATCTTGGGCTGGTGGAAATTCTGGAGCGAGTTCGCGAAGGGGAACGAGGCGCGCGGCGATCGAAGGCGCGGCCGAAGCACGAACGCCCGCGCCACAAGCAGCGGCCTGGCCGGCGCGAGCGGGAGAATCGAAAAGGAAAGCGGCGCTAGCGCGCGGCTATTCCTTGGACTCCTTCATGCCGTCCTTGAAGTTCTTGATCGCGCTGCCAATCCCACGTCCCAGTCCGGGCAACCGGTTCGCCCCGAAGACCACGACGATGATGAGCAGGATGATAATGAGTTCCGGCAGTCCGATCTTTCCCATGGGGGTACTCCTCTAGAGGCCCGATTGTACCACCGGGCGAGGGCCGGCCGTCGTTATTGTCTTCTTTATCAGTGGTTTCGGAGCCACCGCCAGGCCAGCCCGAGTTCGAACGTCCGCGCCAGCCGCCATTTGAGGTCTTTGTAGCCCTGAGTTCCCGCAACCAGGTCTGCCATCACGGCCCGTACGCGCGGGCTCGCTCCCAACGCATCCATCAGCAGGCGTGTGAACCGCGGCCGGAAGAATCCGGCCTTGAAACGTGCGGCGCGGGCCAACTCGGCGCCAATTTCATCGCGCACGGCCTGTTGGTACTGGGTAAACGGATCGCCCACGCCGTTCAACGCGGCCACGGCGAATTGGGCTGACTGCAAGGCGAAGAAGATCCCTTCGCGGGTGATCGGATCGACAAGGCCCGCGGCGTCGCCGACGGTGAGCCAGCCAGGACCGGCAATCGCGGTCCGGGAGAAGTCCGCGGCCGGCAGGGACGGGATTGGCCACGAATAGGGTTCGAGCCGGGCCCCTTCGGCAATGCCGGTGCGCCGTATCCACGCAGAGAGCGTTGAGCGCAATTGCTCCACCGGCACGCCGCTGTCTGCCTGCGCGCAGATGCCGATGGCGAGATGGTCGGGACGGGGAAAGGACCAGATGTAGCCGGGCGGATCCTGCGTGAGTTCGATGACGATCTCGTCGCTGCTGATGCCGTGGGCAAAGAATCCCGTTGCCACCGAGAGCTGCTGTCGTGTGAACGGCGCGGCCAGGCGACGGCGGACCAGGCTGTTGGCGCCGTCGGCGCCGACCACGACGTCGGCGGCGATCGGCGAGCCTTGTGCCGTCGTCAGTCGGTATCCCGGCCCGTTGCGTTCGAGGTCCAGGACGCGGGTTGACACGATCGTCGCGCCCGCCCGGCGCGCCGCGTCGAGCAGCGCGCCGTCGAAGGCGCGGCGACTGGCCACGACGAGGGCCCCATGGGGCGCCGCCAGCGGAACGTCCGCGGAGCGGTGACGCGCCGTGTCCGTGAAGCGCGCGCGGACAATGCGGACCGCGGCGAAGCTGTCTACGGCGACCGCTCCGGAGACGAGAGCCAGGGCGCGTCCGGTGACGCCGCCGCCGCACGGCTTCTCGCGCGGATGCGACGGATCGATGAGCGCCACGCGCGCGCCGCGCGCCGCCAGCCGCGCCGCCGTCCAGGATCCGCTCGGTCCCGCGCCGACAATCGCCACGTCAAATTTCATCAGCACCTAGCACCCAGCACCTAGCACCCAGCACCTGCACCCTGCACGGTGCACGCCGCACTTCGCACTTCGCACCCTTCTGCGTTAGATTAAGCGTCATGGTTGACGTAGACGCGGGGCGATTCACGGTCGGTGTGTTTCAGAACGTGGCGTGGGCCGAAAAAGGGATTGAGGCGTTGCGGCGCATTGGCTTGCCTGCCGAAGCATTGTCGATCATCGCGAAGGACAGTCCCGATGTCGCCGCGCTGATCGAGAAAACGCTGGGCGGCGCCGGCACGCGTCTCGAACTGAGTGGCACCGGAGCCGCCCTCGCCCGCGGGCCGATTGTGGCCGCCCTCCAGGGCGCGAGCCACGACCTGCCGAAGCTCGGGCTCTCGGGCACCATGCGGCGTGTCGGTTTTCAGCCGCACGATGGTCGGATTTTCGAGGCGCTGGCCACGCGTGGCGGTGTAATGGTCGCCATCCACAGCGAGCCGCGAGCCGCCGACTCGTTGGCCATTCTGCACTCCTATGGCGCGGGAAACGCTGCCATCGGTGCGTGGACGGGACGCGTCTAACGGAAAGCCTTTCGGAAGAGGACAGCCGCCAACTATCGTCCAGCCGATCTCGTCCTAATATCACGCGGCGCCGTTTGAGGCACCTCTTTTGCAGTTGCGGCTGTCACAGCCGTGCGCCAGAATGAGGACAGCGCTCGGAACCGGTTTCCGCTTCCCATGGCAGAGAACACCCAGCTGGAATCGCGCGTGAACGAGTCGGCCGGCCACCTGTCGGTTCACGTCGCGGGGATGCATCCCTCGTCGGTCATCTTTTCCTTCGAGCAGCGCAGCAGCCGCATGCTGCCGTCGTTCTTTTCGGCCGGCGTGCTGCAAGTCGCCATCTTCATGACGTTCGTTCTCCTGAGCCGTTACGGGCCGACGTTGATTACCACGACGCCGGAATTACCGCCAGACGACCTCGGGAAGGACATCGTGTGGATCTACCAGGAAGGTCCTGGTGGGGGTGGCGGCGGCGGGGGCAATCGCCAGAAGGAACCGCCGCGGCCTGTCGAGGCGGTTGGCAAGGACAAGATCAGCGTGCCGGTCCAGAAGCCGGTCGTGGTCGAACCGAAGCCAAAGCAGGAAGAACCACCGCAGATGGCGCAGGTGAACATTCCCGCAGTGGACCTGGGCGCCTCGACGGTGTCGCTGCCCGGTCTCATCGATGCGCCAGCGGGACCGGCGACGACGTCGACTGGCAGCGGTAGTGGTGGCGGCTCGGGCACCGGCACCGGAACCGGCATTGGCAGCGGCACCGGCTCGGGGTTGGGTGACGGCAGTGGCGGCGGGACCGGCGGCGGCGTCTATCAGCCCGGCTCGCTCGATCGCCCGCCGCGGATCATTCGGCAGGTTCCGCCGAAGTACACCTCGGACGCCATGCGGGCCCGAATCCAGGGCAAGGCGCTCGTCGCCTGCATCGTCGAGCCCAGCGGCGTGCCCACCAACTGCCGGATCAGCAAGTCTCTGGATCGCCAGTGGGGTCTCGATCAGATGGCGATTGATGCGGCCCTGCAGTGGCGATTCTCGCCGAGCACCTACAAGGGCATGCCGGTCAGGGTCGACATCACGATCGAAATGGACTTCGGCCTGCGCTGAGCGGCCGGCAGTCGTTCCAAAAGAAATCCAAAAAGAAAAAGGCCCGGGAGGCGGAAACCTCACCGGGCCTTTTCAATTTTCAATGCTCAATTGTTAATGATCAATTCGTACGCATTGACCATTCTTCATTGAGCATTGATCATTTCACGCGTTAGCTAGTACATCCCGCCCATGCCACCACCGCCCGGCATCGCCGGCGCTTCCTTCTTCTCCTCGGGAATCTCGGAGATCAAGGCTTCCGTGGTGAGCAGGAGCGACGCGATCGACGACGAGTTCTGCAGCGCCGAGCGGACGACCTTGGCCGGGTCGATGACGCCCGCCTTCACCAGATCCTCGTAGGTGTCGGTCAGCGCGTTGAACCCTTCGGCGTCCTTCATCTCGCGAACCTTCTGGACCACGATCGAACCTTCGTGGCCGGCGTTGGTCGCGATGTGGCGCATCGGCTCTTCGATCGCGCGCGCCACGATGTTCACGCCGATCTGCTGATCGCCGTGGAGCTTCAGGTCCTTGAGCACCTTCGACGCGCGAATCAGCGCCACGCCGCCGCCCGGCACGATGCCCTCTTCCACGGCCGCCTTGGTCGCGTGCATCGCGTCTTCGACGCGCGCCTTCTTCTCCTTCATCTCGCTCTCAGTGGCCGCGCCGACCTTGATGACGGCGACGCCGCCGACCAGCTTGGCCAGCCGTTCCTGGAGCTTCTCGCGGTCGTAGTCCGAGGTCGTGTCCTCGATCTGCGCGCGAATCTGCTTCACGCGGCCTTCGATGGCGGCCGACGCGCCGGCGCCCTCGACGATCGTGGTGTTGTCCTTGTCGATGGTGACCTTCTTGGCCTTGCCGAGATCCTCGAGCTTGATCGACTCGAGCTTGATGCCGAGGTCCTCGGTGATGGCGCGGCCATGCGTGAGGATCGCGATATCCTCGAGCATCGCCTTGCGGCGATCGCCGAAGCCCGGCGCCTTGACCGCGGCGGCTTGCAGCGTGCCGCGCAGCTTGTTCACGACAAGGGTCGCGAGCGCTTCGCCCTCGATGTCTTCCGCGATGATGAGCAGCGGGCGGCCGAGCCGCGCGACCTGCTCGAGCACCGGCAGCAGATCCTTCATCGAGCTGATCTTCTTCTCGTGGATCAGGATCACCGGGTTGTCGAGGATGACTTCC
>CAZOAZ010000005.1:0-139720 GCA_964577955.1 uncultured Bifidobacterium sp.
GTAAACCAGCGCGCGATAGCCCCAGAGCGGCTTCCGCGAGTTGTTCGCGATGATCTCCGAGACAATGCCCATCGCCGGAAGGATGAGCACGTAGACCTCGGGGTGCGCCAGGAACCAGAACAGGTGCTGCCAGAGGAGCGGATTGCCGCCGCCCGTGACTTCGAGTGGCCGGCCGCCCACGTAGAGACCGCTCGGCAGGAAGAAGCTGGTGCCGGCGACACGATCCATCAGCTGCAGCACGCCGGCCGCTTCAAGCGGCGGAAACGCGAGGAGCAGCAGGAACGAGGTGACGAGCTGCGCCCAGACGAAGAACGGCAGCCGCATCCAGGTCAGCCCTTTGGCGCGAAGCTGCACGATCGTCACGATGAAGTTCACCGAGCCGAGGAGCGACGACGTGATCAGGAAGACCATGCCGATCAGCCACATCGTCTGACCGGGCGCGATGTCCGCGAGCGGCGGATAGGAAGTCCAACCGGACTGAGCGGCGCCGCCGGTCTGGAAAAAGCTGGCGAGCATCGTGACGCCGCCGCAGAAGTACACCCAGTAGCTCATCATATTGAGCTTGGGGAACGCCATGTCGGGCGCGCCGATCTGGAGCGGCATCACGAAGTTGCCGAACCCGCCGACGGCAAGCGGCACGACACCCAGGAACACCATGATCGTGCCGTGCATGGCACCAAGCTGGTTGTAGTACTCCGGGAGCATGATCCCGCCGGGGGCGTTGGCGGCACCGAGCCAGTTGCCGATCACCGGAATCGGCGCGCCCGGATAGGCGAGCTGCCACCGCATCAGCATCATCAACGTGAAGCCGAAGAGGAGGAACAGCAGCCCAGTGACGGCGTACTGGATGCCGATTACCTTGTGATCGAGCGAAAAGACGTAACTGCGCCAGAATCCAAGTTCTTCGTGCGCATGATCATGCGCGTGCTCGTGAGCATGAGGGGCATGCCCATGCGCCGCACCCGGGGTCGCGGTATCCAACGCTGACTCCTTCCAAGGACCGAACGAACGACGAATTGTGGGGGGGATTGTATAGAGAAGGCACAAGCCGGCGCAAGGGAAGGTGGGGTCCGGCTTTAGCCGGACCTTCACGTCCACCCCTTAAGTCCGTTGCAGGAACCGCCGAATCCGATCGATGAGTTTCTGCGGCGGTTCGGGCGCGGTCACCGCCGCCCCCGCCGCCCGCCGTTCCTCGAGCTCGGCGCGCCGCTTCGCGACCGCGGTGCCGACCTGTTCGACGACGGCCGGATTGGCCAGAATGAACTGGCGGAAGGCATCGACCGTGATCTCGATCAGCTCGGAATCGACCGCGACCCGCACGTTGGCGTTCCTCGGCGCCCCCGTCAGGAGCGACATTTCGCCAAAATAGCCGCCCGGGCCGATCCGCGCGATTTCCTGCGTCCCGTCGGCCGTCACCACGACAGCTTCGCCGCTCACCACGATGAACATCGAGCGGCCGGCCTCGCCTTCGTAGACGACGACATCGCCGGCACCGTACATACCGATGCCGGCCACCTCAGCAAGCTGATGCTGCTCCGCTGCGCTCAGCGCCGCGAAGATCGGCACACCGCGCAACACCGACTCAGCCAGCGCACCGATTCCGGTCGCCTTTGGTTTCTCCTCACGCTGGTATTCGACCTGAATGGGAAACGGAATCTCGATGCTGTTGCGCCGGAACGCATAGTACAGGGCCGTCCGGATGCTGTCGCGCAACCGCTCGTCGGCGGCAAAATCCGTGGTCCAGACGCGGACCCGGTAGATCACGGCGGACGCGCCAAAGTCGACGATCAATACCTCGGGCGCGCGGCTTTTGCTGATCAGTGGCTCGTCTCGGATCGCGTCCAGTATCACCGCCTTCACGGCGTTGGGGGCGGCGTCGTACGAGACCCCGACTTCGACCTCGATCCGGCTCTCTGGTGTCGGCTCCGAGTAGTTGACGATGATGTCGCCGGCGAGCTTGCTGTTGGGCACAACGACATAATTTCCGGACTTCGTCCGGATCTTGGTGGCCCGCCACGTGACGTGCGCCACTTGACCGTCGGTGTCGGCAATCCGTACCCAATGGCCGACGCTGAACGGCTTCTCCATCTGAATCGCCAGGCCCGCGAACAGATTGCCGAGCGTGTCCTGGAGCGCGAGGCCCAGCACGACCGCGCCGGCCGCGGTCGCCGCGAAAATCCGTTCCTGCAGGAGGAACGTGGCCGCCAGCCCGAAGAGGATGATGACAATTGCGTCCTGAACGATGGTCGGAAAGCGATCCGGCAACCGATCGATCCGCCACGGATTGATCAGGAGGGCAACGATGGCGTTGATGGCGCCGAAGGCGAGCAGCAGCGGGAGGACCAGCGCGATCTGCGCGGTGAGATCCGCGGAGAGCCGGGCGTACTGAAGAAGACCCGACAAAACCGCATAGACGCCGGCGATCGCCGCCGAGGTCATCAGCCGGGCGCGAACGTGGCGGTTGAGCGACGCTGCCCGCAACACCAGCATCGCGAAGAAGAGCGCCAGGCCCGCGATCATGTGGGCCGGAACTGTACCAAAAAAAAGCCCCGCGAGCGCGCGGGGCCGGTTGTCGAGAGGAGATCTATGAGTGAATGGTACCGGTACGGGGAATCGAACCCCGGTTCCGTGGCTGAGAACCACGTGTCCTGACCCCTAGACGATACCGGCAACAGGTCGAATAGGAACCTCGGATATTAGCAAACTTGTATGATGGAGTCCATGTTCCGCTGGCTCCTTGTACTCGTTGTTCTCGTTGGGCTTACGTTCGGTGGGCTCTACTGGTATGCAGGACGCGGGGTTCCGCCGGTGCTCGCCATCGACAAACCCGAAGCGGTCGTGGGCCAGAAGGGCGAAGTCAAAGTCAGCGCCGTCGCGCCGCCAGGCACGCTGATCGCCTTGACGGTGGCGCTCGAACAGAACGGCCGCACCTTTCCGCTCTTCAGCCTCGGCACGCCGGGCACCGCCACGCTGGCGCAGCCAGCCCCCGATCGGATGGAAATCACGCGGCCGTTCGGCCGCGCCGACATTCCGGAACTGAAACAAGGATCGGCGCAGATCGTCGTCAACGCGACGCGCAAGTCGCTCCTCGGTCTTCGGGAGCTGTCGTCGAGCACGAGCAAGGCTTTCACGATCCGGCTCGAACCGCCGCGCGTCTCGGTCGTCTCGACGCATCACTACGTGAATCACGGCGGCGCGGAGATGGTCGTCTACCGGGTCGCGCCCGCGGATGTGAAGTCGGGCGTCCGCGTCGCGGACGTGGAGTACGCGGGCTTTCCGGCGGCGGGCGCCGGCGTCACCGGCGATCCGGGACTGCGCGTCGCGTTCTTCGCGCTGCTCTACGACCAGGATCTCAGGGCGCCGATGAAAGTCTTCGCGCGCGACGACGCCGGCAACGAAGCGACCGCCGAATTCATCGACAAAATCTTCGAGAAGCCGATGCGCCGCAGCCGCATCGAGGTCGACGATCGCTTCTTCGAGCGCGTCGTGCCGGAGATCGTGGCGCACTCGCCCGAGCTGAAGTCGCCGCCGCCGGCCAACGATCTGCTGCAGGGTTTTCTGGCGGTGAACGGCGAATTACGCCGGCTGAACGCGGAGGCGATTGCCACCCTGACGGCCGGCACCTCCCCGACCCTGCTCGCGAAAGGGCCGTTCGTGCAGTTGGGCAACTCGAAGGTCGAGGCGAGCTTTGCCGACCACCGGACCTACGTCTACAAGGGCAAAGAGGTCGATCAGCAGGTCCACCTCGGGTTCGATCTCGCGGTGACCTCTCGGGTCCCGGTCGTCGCCGCCAACGACGGCATCGTCCTCAACGCCAAATGGTTGGGGATCTACGGCAACTGCGTGATCCTCGACCACGGCATGGGCATCGCGTCGCTCTATGGTCATCTCTCGTCCTTCGACGTGAAGGAAGGCGATCGCGTCGTCAAGGGACAGACACTCGGGCGAAGCGGCATGACCGGCCTGGCCGGCGGCGACCACCTGCATTTCACGCTGCTCGTCGGCGGACGGGCGGTCAACCCGGTCGAATGGTGGGATGCCCACTGGATCGAGGACCGCGTCGTGCGGAAGCTGCAGGAAGCCGGCGGCGGTGCGGCCACTCGCCAGTAACGCCTAAGGTATGATGAAAGGTCGGTTTGGTCTGTTTTCTCGCGGTCTTTTTTCGGCAGGAGAGAGGTTCCATGCGTCTACGAAACGTCTGGGTGGCAGGTCTGAGTCTGGCCCTTGTAATGAGCGTCGCGGCGTGCGGCGGCGGCAGCAAGACCGATGAATTCGGCGACGAAGCGGCGCCGGCGGGCGGCGGTTCGTCCGGTGGTGGCGCCAAGGTCGACCCGGCGACGGCCGGCGGGTTGAAGGGCTCGGTCGTCATCGACGGGACCGCCCCGAAGAACGAGCCGATCAAGATGGCGGCTGATCCGGTCTGCGCCCGCGAAGCCAAGGGCGAACAGCTGCAGGAAACCTACGTCGTCGGCTCGGACGGCAAGTCGCTCGGCAACGTCCTCGTCTACGTCAAGGACGGCCTCGACAAGTACTCGTTCGACATTCCCACCGAGCTGGCCAAGATCGATCAGAAGGAGTGCCGCTATCATCCGCACGTCTTCGGCATGCGCGTCGGCCAGAAGCTCGAAATCATGAACAGCGATCCGACGCTGCACAACATTCACGCGATTCCCAAGCTCAACGCCGAGTTCAACAACGGCCAGCCGATCCAGGGCATGAAGATGGAGCGCACCTTCACCGCGCGTGAAGTGATGGTGCCGTTCAAGTGCGACGTGCACGGCTGGATGAACGCCTACGTGGCCGTGCTCGATCACCCGTACTTCCAGGTCACCGGGCCGGACGGCAAGTTCGATCTGAAGTCGCTCCCGCCCGGCACGTACACGGTTGAAGCGTGGCACGAGAAGCTCGGCGCGTCGACGCAGTCGGTGACGATCGGCGACAAGGAGACGAAGGAAATCACGTTCACGTTCAAGGCGCCGGCGGCGGCGACCAACTAATCAGGACGGGCGGGCTGGCAAGGCGGGGAGGCGAATCGACCTCCTGGCTGCTCTTGCCAGCCGCGCCTGCCCCGCCAGCCGCGCCTGCCGGGTCGGTTCACGTCCATGCTTCACCGTTTCGCGAAATTCGTCGCCGGCTGCACCGTCCTTCTGCTTCTTGCAGGTAGTCTTGTGACCAGCACGGGTTCCGGCCTCTCGGTACCCGACTGGCCCACCACGTACGGCTGGAACATGTTCACGTTTCCCCCCTCGAAGTGGGTGGGCGGGATCTTCTACGAGCATGGCCATCGGCTGATCGCCTCGGGCGTCGGCTTTCTGACGATCATCCTCGCGGTCTGGCTGTGGCTCGCCGACCCGCGGCGATGGATGAAACGGCTCGGCGCAACGGCGCTCTTCTCGGTCATCCTCCAGGGCGCGCTCGGCGGACTGACCGTGCTGTTTTTTCTCCCGACGGCGATTTCCACGGCTCACGCCGGCCTCGCTGAAATCTTCTTCTGCATGACGGTCGCGATCGCACTCTTCACCTCGCCGGGCTGGGAGCGCGGCGAGGACACGGTCGACGACGCGACGCTGCGGCGCGTCGCCGCGGTGACGACGGCAATCATCTATGTGCAGATTCTCGTCGGCGCGACGATGCGGCACTCGGATGCGGGTCTGGCGATACCGGACTTTCCCTGGATGTTCGGACACGTCATCCCCGATCACTGGGATCCGAAGATTGCGATTCATTTCGCGCACCGCGTTGGCGCGCTGATCGCGACGCTGGCGATCCTGGCGACCGCCGGCCACGTCTGGTACCACCACCGCCGGCGCGGCGCGCTCACCCGTCCGGCGACGGCGCTCGTGCTGCTGGTTGCGGTCCAGGTGACGCTCGGCGCGCTGACGGTCCTCAGCCGGCGCGACGTGTGGATCAACAGCGTGCACCTGGTGTGCGGCGCGCTGGTACTCGCCACGTCGATCGTGATCACGCTGCGCAGCTGGCGCGTGCGGTTCGCGCTCGCCGCCGCGTCTGACGCGGCCGGTTCGGCGCCGCGGACGCGTGCGAACGAACCGCTCGTGGGACTCGGCGACGGGCGCGGGGCGCGCGCATGAAGCCAGCCCCCGCGGACGTGGCGACCGTACGCGTCGGCGAGAGCCGGCGCACGTCCGCGGCGCGCGACTATGTCGCGCTCACCAAGCCGCGCCTCAATCTGCTCGTCGTCCTGACGAGCGCCGCGGGTTACTACCTCGGAAGCCCGATCGCGCCGGCGGCACGGCCGATGCTCGCGGCGGTCGCGGGCACGGCGCTGGTCGCCTGCGGCGCGGCGGCCCTCAACCAGGTCTACGAACGGCGCACCGACGCGCTGATGCGCCGCACCAGGCACCGGCCGCTGCCCGATGGACGCGTGTCGTCCGGCGACGCGACGATCTTCGGAGCCATCCTTGCCGCGGCCGGACTCCTGCTGCTCGCGCTGGCCACCAACAGCATGGCCGCGCTGCTCGCGTTGATGACGCTGGTCGTGTACCTCGCGATCTACACGCCGATGAAGCGCCACTCGCCGCTGGCGACGCTGGTTGGCGCGGTGCCGGGCGCGCTGCCGCCGCTCATCGGCTGGACCGCGGCCCGCGGCGTCATCTCCGCTGGCGGCTGGTCGCTCTTCGCCATCGTCTTCCTGTGGCAGATTCCGCACTTCATGGCGATTGCGTGGATGTACCGCGACGACTATCGGAGTGCCGGGTTCCCGATGCTGCCCGTCGTCGAACCTGATGGGCGCCGCGCCGGACGGCAGGCGCTGCTCTATGCCGCGGCGCTGGTGCCGTTCAGCGTGTTCCCGTCATACCTCGGCGTCAGCGGCATGCTGTACTTCTGGATCGCCCTCGTACTCAGCCTTGCGCTGCTTGGCCTGGCCGCGCAGTTCGCGCTGACCCGCTCGGATACGTCGGCGCGATGGCTGTTCTTCGGATCGATTACGTACCTCCCGCTCATCTGGACGGCGATGGTGCTGAACCATTGACGTCATGACGGTTCACGATCTCCCGGCCGTCAACGCCTCGCTCAACGCGCTCTCCGGCGTGCTCCTGCTGATCGCCTATGCGCTGATTCGCGCGCGGCGCATCGAGCAGCACCGCATGGTGATGCTGGCCGCGTTCGCGACCTCCTCGCTTTTCCTGATCAGCTATCTCGTCTATCACGCGCAGGTCGGCTCGGTGCCCTTCACGCGCGCGGGCTCGGTGCGGACCCTGTACTTCGCCATTTTGATTACGCACGTCACGCTCGCGGCCGCCGTCCTGCCGCTGGCCATCGTCACGCTCTCGCGCGGCCTGCAGCGGAAATTCGTGCGCCACCGCGCCATTGCCCGCTGGACGTTTCCCATCTGGCTGTACGTCTCCGTCACCGGCGTTCTGGTCTACGTCCTGCTCTATCAACCGACCTGGCTGCTCTAAAATCGGACGCGTCCCGACGGTCTGGGGCAGGGCCTCGCAGGTATATACTGGCCCGTCAGACGCTGCTTTCCAGGAGCTCTCGCGCATGGGTCATCGCCGGGTCTTCCACGTCTTCATCGCGGCGATCGTCGCACTCGCCGCAGCCAGCCAGGCCACCGCACAAGTCGGCCGCGTGAGCGGCGTCGTCAAAGGCGAGGACGGTCAGCCGCTCAAAGGCGCGACGATCACCGTCGAGAATCCCAACATCGGCATGACGTTCACGTCGACGACCGATGAGAAGGGCCGGTTTCAGGTCATCGGGCTCCGCGCCGGCACGTGGCGTTTCGTCGCACAGGCGCCGGGGTTCGCGCCCGACGCGGGCAGCATGCCGGTGCGGATGGGCGGACCCAATCCTCCGGTGACCTTCATCCTGAAGCGCAACGGCGTCGCCGCGTTCGGACTGCTCGGCGGCATCACCAACAAGGAACTGCAATCCGACCTCGCGGCCGCCGACGCGCTGTTCGCGGAGTCGAAGTGGGACGACGCCGCGAGCGCGTACCGCAACGTCGTGAGCAAGTCGCCGGCGCTGGCGATCGTCAACCTCCAGGTCGCCGCCGCCTATCGCGGCAAGAAAGACTTTCCGGCGGCAATCGAGGCCTACGAAACCCTGCTCAAGTCGGACCCCGACAATGCCAAGGCGCACGTCGGCATTGCGATGACCAACCTGGATCGGGGCGATCGCGCCGCGGCTGAACGTCAGCTGCTGAAAGCCGCTGAAGGACAGAACGTCGGCCGCGAAGTCTTCTACAGCCTCGCCGACGTGAAACTGCAGGACAACCAGGGCGCCGAAGCCGCCCGCTGGTTCAAGAAAGCGGCGGAGGCCGATCCGTTCTGGGGCAAGCCGGTCTACCAGCTCGGGCTCATCGCGATGAAGAACGGCAACGCCGACGAAGCGGCGCAACTGATGAACAAGGTCGCGGCCATCGACCCGGCTTCCCCTGAGGCGGCGCTCGCCAAATCATCGCTCGAGTCGCTGAAGAAATAGTTGGCGCGACCCTTCCGCTATACCTTCATCCTCGCCCTCGTCGCAGTCGGGACGTGCCTCGCGGCGCTGAGCGGCTGGCGCTATGCGAGGGTGTCGGCGCCCGTGACCGGTCCGATCGTCCTCGTGTCGATCGACGCGTTGCGCCCCGATCGTCTTTCACCCTACGACGCTTCCGCCCCAGCGACACCCGCCATCGCCGCGCTCGCCAAAGACGGTCTCGTGTTCGATCGCGCGTACTCGCACGTCCCGCAGACGCTGCCGGCTCATGCCGCGCTGCTGACCGGCCGACTGCCGTTCGAAACCGGCGTGCACAACAGCGTCGGATCTGCGCTCGGTCAGGAGGAGCGGACGCTCGCGGAAATGCTCCGCGACCGCGGCTTCGCGACTGGCGCCGCGGTTTCGTCGTTTCTCCTGCGGCAGGAGACCGGCATCCACCAAGGCTTCACGTTCTTCGACGACGATCGCGCGGCGGCGCCTTCGTCGTTGCCGGAACCGCTCGCCCGCGATGGACGCGAGACCGGACGCACGGCCGAACGATGGATCGAATCCGCCGGAACAAACCGGCTGTTCCTGTTCCTCCAGATCGACGAGCCCCGCGGGCTGCTCGAGGCGGCGGGCGAGTCGGCGGGCTACGACGAACGAGTGAAACGCGTCGACGGCATCGTGGGCCAGATGGTGACGTTTCTGAAGGGCCATCAGCTCTACGAACAGGCAACCGTCATCCTCACCGCTGATCATGGACAGGGACTCGGCGGCCATGGTGAAGAGGGCCATGGACTGCTGGTCAACGACGACACCCTGCGCGTGCCGCTGATCATCAAGCCGCCCAGCGGCGTGGGCGGCGGCCGGCACATCAAGGAACTGGTTCAGCACGTCGACATCGTGCCCACCGTCCTCGATCTTGCGAAGGCGCCAATTCCCGGTAATCTGCGCGGCCGCACGCTTGTGCCGCTGTTCGACACTGATGGATCGATCCCCAAGACCGCGGTCTATTCCGAGTCGCTGTTTGCCAGTCAGCACTTCGGTTGGGGCGAGCTGGCCACCGTGACCGACGGTCGGTTCCGCTACATCAGCGCGCCGCGCGAAGCGCTTTACGATCACGAGACGGATCCGCGGGAACAAGAGAACGTGATCGACACGCACACCGAAGCCGCCGACCGGCTGCGCGTCACGCTGCAAGGCTTCCGCGATTCCGCGGCCCTGGCCATTCCCCTTGCCGTCGCCCTGCCTGTACCGAGCGCGGATCGCGATCGTTTCGAAGCGCTCGGCTACGTCGGCACGCGTGCCGCGACGCTGACCGACACCGCGATGGAAGGGGTGAATCCCGCCGACCATAGTGCGCTCGTGGAGGGTTACCGTGCGGCGGCCCGGCGCGTCGCGATCCGCGACTGGAGCGGCGCGATCGATCGTTTCCGAGCGCTGACCCACGATGCGCCCGAGAACACCGACCTCTGGATGCATCTTGCGACGAGCGCGTCGCACCTCGAGCGTCTCGACATCGCCGTCGACGCCTATCAGCGGATCGTGGAGCTGACGCCGGGAGAACCCGACGGCTACCTGGGTCTGGCCGCGGCTTCGCTCCGGCTCCGCAAATTCGACGACGCCCGCCGGCACGCGCAGCGGGTGCTCGATTCGCTGGCCGTCACGCCGGGAACGACGGCGCTGGCCCACGAACTCCTGGCCCGTGCGGCGCTCGGCCGGCGCGACGTCGAGCTCGCCCGCGCCGAAGCGCGGCTTGCGGAAACCGCCAATCCGGCCCGGCCGATCGTCGCCTATGTCGAAGGCCGCGTCGCCTTCGATCAGAAGCGGTTCGACGACGCGTTGACCTCGTTCGATACGGCGCTCAAGGCGGCGCAGAAGTCTGGCGAGTCATTGGCCGATCTGCGGCTCTTCACCGCGGAGTCGTTGCTGGCGCTCGGCAAGTATGCCGACGCCGAGCCGCTCTTCGAACAGGAGTTGCGCGACGCGCCGCAGAGTACGCGGGCGCGCAGCGGCCTGATGAGCCTGTACCGCGCCACCAACCGGCGCGACGACGCGACGGCGCTCAGCCGTCATTGACGCCTGCACGATGGGGCGGTTCCTCCGGCCGGTCGCGCTCCTGCTGATCGCGCTCGCCACTGCGCACGCAGCCTCCGGCCAGCCCGCCCAGTCCGGCCGTACGCTGCTTGCCACCGTTCGCGACAGCCGCGGCAACGCGATGGTCGATCTCGAGCTCGATGACTTTCTGATCACCGAGGCGGGGCAAGAGCGCGAGGTCGTCGACGTGCACATTGCCGACTACCCCGTAGTGCTTCTGCTCGACGCCGGCGTCGAGGCGTCGGTCTGGCCGCTCATCAAGGCCGCCGCGGCGCGATTCATCACTCGCATCGGCGAACGCTCGCTTGCGGTCGGGTCGTTGGCTGACGGCGGTACCCTCGCCGCCAGTCTCGACGACGAGCGTGCGGTGGTGCTGTCCCGGCTGGCGGCCATGCCGCAGGACTCGGGCGCGACCGGGCGCACACTACCTGCTGTCGCCAGCGCCGCCCGGCGCCTCAAGGACACGCTGTCGCCGTTTGCCGCCATCGTCGTCGTCACGGCTCGGACCATCGAGGCGACGGGGTCACCGGACGGAACGTTGATGCCCGCCATCCTCGAGACCGGGGCGACGATCCACGTGATCGCGAACCGGTCCGGCGGACCCGGGCCTCCCGATTTGCTGCAGGTTCTCGCCAGCCAGACGCACGGTCAGTACACGGCGATCTTCTCGAGCGCATCGTTTCCGACCGCGATCGATCGCCTCGCGGATCGCATGGCCGCGGAGCTGATGATCCAGTATTTGTGTCCGCCGGACTCGGAAGGAACCGACGTGAAGATCGGCGTCCGACGGCCGGGCGCCATCGCCCTCGGAATGGGTGTGTCGAAGCAATAAAAAAGGGCAGAGCGATTCACTCGCCCTGCCCTTCTCTGCTTGCTGTAGCCCGGCTTCCGCCTTCGCCTGTGGCTGCGGCGGACCCGTCAGCCGGACGACTCAGTGGCTGCGGCCTTCCACCTGCTTGAGCGCTTCATCGATCAACCGCTCGTTGTCTTCCCTCGAGAGATTGCGCTGAATGATCTTCGACGCAATTTCCACTGAAAGATCCACGGCTTCGCGCTTGATCTGCTGAATCGCCCGTTCGGTTTGCAGGCCGATCTGCCGCTCCGCGTTCTGGATGATCGTGTCGGCCTCGCTCTTCGCGCGCTGGCGGAGTTCCTCGCGCAGCTTTTCGGAATCGCGCCTCGCCTCTTCGACGATCTTTCCCGCTTCCATGCGTGCCGCCTGCAGCTGCGCGGTGTACGCCTTCAACTGCGCCTGGGCCTCGTCGCGATCGTGCTTGGCGTCGGCGAGCGATTTGTGGATGAACTGCTCACGCTCCTGCAGCAGCGCCAGGATCGGACCCCAGGCAAACTTGCCCAGGACGACCAGCACCAGCAGGAAGATGCCCAGCGTCCAGATCGCGTTGCCGACGTTGCCGGCGAACGGACTGATGCCGCCTTCCGCAGCTGCGTGTTCCTGCGCGGCGGCAGGCACCGCCGTGAGGATCAGCAACCCGAAGGTCAGTAGTCGGTGTTTCATGGCGCCTCGGCGCTTAAGCCTTGAGAACCGCCATGAGGCCGACGACGACGGCGAACAGCGTCGCGCCTTCGATCATCGCGGCGGTGATGATCATCGCCGTCGAGATCTGGCCGGCCGCTCCGGGCTGCCGCGCCATCGACTCGACCGCCGAGCCGCCAATCCGGCCGATGCCGGCCGCGCCGCCCATCAGCGCCAGACCGGCGCCAATCGAACCACCAAGCCAGGCCGCGCCGTTGCTGGTCAGGAAGGTGCCCTTCTCCGCCGCTTCCTGCGCAAACGCCACCGACGGCATCGCGAACATCGCGACGCCAGCGACTCCCGCACCGATCGCCAGTCTGATCAAGCTCTTACGATCCATCGTTACGTCCCTTTCGTTGTGCTGCTGCCGTACGGGGAACGGCGGTCTCCGATCGCCATCGCTGTCACGCCTCATGGCCCGCATCCGCCCCGATGCCGCGGGCATGGCGACTCTCGAATTGTCAATTGACAATTCTCAATTGCTAATCAGTGCGCGGCCGCGTGATGTCCATGGCCGCCCTCCTTATGCCCTTCGTGGTGCTCGTCGTGGTGCAGGACCACCGACATGCCGATGAAGAGCGTTGTCAGGAACGTGAAAATGAACGCCTGCAGGAAGGCGACGAACAGTTCCAGCAGGTTGATTGCGACGCTGCCGGCGACCACGATCGCGCCGACGCCAAGACCGAGCCCCGTACTGACGGCGCCGGCTGACATGATGAACGAGAGCAGCACCGCGAGCAGGATGTGGCCGGCAATCATGTTGGCGAAGAGACGAACGGCCAGCGCGAAGACCTTCGCGACCAACCCCATGATTTCGACCGGGACGAGCAGCGGCGCCATCAGAATCGGGCCCGGACAGAAGTGGGCCAGGTAGGCCTTGCCGCCGAGCCGCAGCCCGTTGATCACCATCATGAACATCGTGATGATCGCCAGCGTCGCGGTCATCCAGATGTTGCCGGTCGCGGTGCCGCCGATGTGGGTGCCGAAGAGCTGCGAGACCACCGGAATCGGCAGGAGCCCGAGGAGGTTGACCGTCAGCACGAAGAAGAAAACGGTCCAGATGAACTTGATGAATCGATCGGTGTGCTCGTGCAGCGACGGTTCAGCCACTTCCTTGCGGATGTACTGGCAGAGGGCCTCGAGCCCGTTCGCGGCACCGGTCGGGACGAGCGCGTCGACCCCGGAAGTACCGCGGCGCCGCTTCACAAACATCGGGACGAGCGCGATCAGGAGCACGCCCGCGAGCGCGATCATCGCGATCTGATCCGAAAAGACGGTGATCTTGCCGTACGGCGTCAACGGACCGAGATTGCCCGGCACTTCGATCAGCGGATGCTGGACGACGTGCGAAAGCGGGCTTTCGTGCTCACCGGCTGGCGCCGCGCCGTGCTCGGTGGCGTGTGGTTCGGCAGCGTGTTCCGTTCCGTGCTCTTGTGCGGTCATCAGGAATCCCGTCAGGCGTCGCCTATTCGGCGACCGCCAGTCTCACTTCGAGCGGCAGCAGCACTACGTACGTCGTCGCGATCCAGAACATCAACGGCATCCGGGCGAACAGTCCGCTCAGCGCCGCTCCGAGTCCGAGCACCAGTACTACCGCGAGCCGCGCGACCATCGCGGCAAAGGCCCGCTGCATCCGTGCTTCGGGCGTTGCGCCGCCCATCACCACCAGCAGCACGCCAGCCATCGCCGCCGCGATCAGTCCGATGACGCAACCAGCCGCCATCGCCGGAACCGCCTCGGCGCCGGCCAGGTTCCGCGTCGGCAGCCATCCGACGAGTCCGAGCACCAGGACCATCGCGGCGCCGAGCCCCAGGAAGCGGCCGTATTGCGCGCTCCGTGACGCTCCGCTCACGCGTCAGCCTCTGCTCTCCTCATCGTCCGGTCCAGCCTGCCGCGCCGCCGCATCTTCGGTCTTCGCTTCGCGAACCGCCAGCAGCGACTCTCGCACCAGGTTGTACATCCCGCCGACGAGGCCAATCACCGTCCCGCCCACAATTCCCCAGGGCGCCGTGCCGAAATGGTTGTCGATCCAGTAGCCGAGCAGCGCCAAACCCGCCACCGCTCCAGCCAGCTCCAGACCAACCCCGGCGTGCCGGAACCAGCTCGGAGAGCGTTCAGCCATGGGTGCCTCCGCAGATCACGACCCCGCGCCCGGCAGCGCCTCGAACGATTTGCGAGTATAGCGTACCTTGTGAAATTGTTCACAGCGGCCTAGCTGACCACCGGACAACAACTTACGGCGAGTCTGACTAGCGCAGGAACGCGGTCGCGGCGCCCGCGCCAATGGTGCGCGCCGACGCCTCGGCGAAGTCGAAGACCTGACGCGGATACACCCCGATGTAGATCGTGGCCACCACCGCGACGGCCAGCGTGAACATCAGCGCCGGTGTGACGACCGGTTCCGAACCGGTCGTTTCCTTCTTGAGATACATGAAGACCACGACCCGCACGTAGTAGTAGAGCGAAATCGCGCTGTTCAGCACGCCGATGACCGCCAGCCAGTAGTAGTGCTGATCGATGGCGGCGCTGAAGAGCCAGAACTTGCCCATGAAACCCGCCGTCGGCGGAATGCCGCCGAGCGACAGCATGAAGAGCAGCATCGCGAACGCCGCGAACGGCTGCCGAAACGCCAGACCGCTCAAGTCCTTCAACTCATCGCCGATCGCATCCTTGCGCCGCATCATGACGATGACGGCAAACGCGCCCATCTGCATGAAGGCGTAGACGAACAGGTAGACCAGCATCGCGGTAATGCCACGCGACGTGCCGGCGACGACGCCGATCAGGAGATACCCGGCGTGCGCGATCGACGAATACGCGAGCATGCGCTTCAGGTTCGACTGGGTCAGCGCGGCGATGTTGCCCGCGGTCATCGTCAGGATGGCCAGCACTTCGAAGAGCAGCCGCCACTGCGCGTCGAGCGACGGGAGCCCCTCGACGAAAATCCGCAGCAGCATGGCGAACGACGCAGCCTTGGAACCGACCGAGAGGAACGCCGTAATCGGCGTCGGCGCCCCTTCGTACACGTCCGGCGCCCACATGTGGAACGGCACGGCGGCGATCTTGAAACCCATGCCGGCGACGACCAGCACGACCGCGAGAATGAGTCGCGGGTCCTGATCGCCGGTGGAGAACGTCGTCGCCATCACCCGCAGGTTCGTCGTACCCGACAACCCGTAGAGCAGCGACATGCCGTAGAGCAGGATGCCAAGCGAGAAGGCGCCGAGCAGGAAGTACTTCACCGACGCTTCGTTCGATCGCTGGTTCGGCTTGATGAATCCGACCAGGATGTAGAACGACACCGCCATCGTTTCGAGACCGATGAAGGCGGTGATGAGATCGATGCCGCTCGCCATGATCATCATGCCGAGCGTCGAGCAGAGGATCAGGAAGTAGTACTCACCCGGGCTGGCCCCTTCGACTTCCAGGTAGCTGGACGACATCAGGACGGTGAGCAGCGCCGTCAGCAGGAACACGACCTTGAAGAACAGCGCAAACCCGTCGACGGCGAGCAGTCCGTTCGAGACCTCGACTTCTGTCGTCCGGAACGGCAGCAGCGCGAGCGTCGTCGCGATGATGACCGCCGCCGCAATGCCGGTCAGCGCCTTGGTGCTCCCGCGCGGCAGCAGCACGTCGGCAACCAGCAAGAGCAGCGCGCCACCCGTGAGCACCAGCTCCGGGAGGATGTAATAGAAATCGCTGACTGAGAGTCCGGCGGGCATTACCGCGCGGCTCCGGCGCCCGCTTCGAGCGGCTGGCCGTCAGGCCCGCAGGGCGCGGCGGACAGGAACGAAGCCGCCGCGTTTGAGGCCATCAGCTCCGGCTTCGGCGTCGTGTCGCAGTTGGCCATCTTGCCTTCGTACTCGGGGCTCACCCGCGTCACGACGTGCGCGACCGAGGTCGCCAGCCGATCGAGGAACGGCTTCGGATAGAGCCCGATCCACACCGCCAGGACGATCAGCGGCGCAAAGGTCGCGAATTCGCGGACGCTCAGGTCCATCAGCTTCTCGTTCTTCGGATTCTCGATCTTGCCGAACATCGTGCGCTGATAGAGATACAGCATGTAGGCCGCGCCGAGCACGACGCCGCTGGCCGCGAAGGCCGCCCACATCATGTCGTGCATGAACACGCCCTGGAGGATCAGGAACTCGCCGATGAACCCGTTCAACGCCGGCAGGCCGATCGACGACATCGTCATCACCAGGAACACCGCGGCATACGCGGGCATCACCTTCGAGAGGCCGCCGTACTCGGAAATCTCCCTCGTGTGCCGCCGCTCGTAGACGACGCCGACTAAGAGGAACAGTCCGCCGGTCGAAATGCCGTGATTGAGCTGCTGGATGATGCTGCCGGTGATGCCGACCGGGTTGAGCGCGAACATGCCCAGCATCACCATCGCCATGTGGCTGACTGACGAATAGGCGACCAGTCGCTTCCAATCCTTCTGCGCCAGCGCCACCAGGGCGCCGTAGACGATGCCGACGATACAAAGGAAAGCGACGTACGGCGTGAAGTGCCGTGTCGCTTCCGGAAGGATCGGCAGGCTGAACCGGATGAACCCGTACGTGCCCATCTTGAGGAGCACGGCCGCCAGAATCACCGACCCGGCCGTCGGCGCATCGGTGTGCGCGTCGGGCAGCCAGGTGTGGAACGGGAACATCGGCACTTTGATCGCGAAGCCGAGGAAGAACGCGATGAACACCCACCACTGCAGGTCGTACGGAATGTTCAGCTTGTGGAAGGCGGTCACGTCGAACGTGTACACGCCGGTGATGCTGTGGTTGTAGAAGTAGAGCGCCAGGATGCCGAGCAGCATCACGACACTGCCGACCAGGGTGTAGAGGAAGAACTTGATCGCCGAGTAAAGGCGGTTGGCGCTCCCCCAGATGCCGATGAGGAAATACATCGGCACCAGCATCACTTCCCAGAACAGGAAGAAGAGCAGGAAGTCGAGCGACATGAACGCGCCGAGCATGCCGGTCTGCAGCACCAGCAGGAAGATGTAGTACTCCTTCACGCGTTCGGTGATCGCGGTCCACGACGAGAGAATCGCGATGAATCCCATCAGCGTGGTCAGCAGGATCAGCAGCGTGCTGAAGCCGTCGACGCCGATGAAGTACTCAGCTCCGACCGAGGGAATCCAGGGGTGCCGTTCGACGAATTGGAATTCCGGATTCTGAACGTTGTACTGGAACCAGAGCGGCACGGACAGCGCAAAACCCGCGAGCGCGACGGCATTGGCGATCCAGCGGATCGTGTCCTCGCTCTGCTTCGGGACGAACAGCAGCAGGAGGGCGCCGGCGAGCGGCAGGAACAACAGGAGCGAAAGGTAGTTACTCATAGGTCCTGTCAACGAACGAACAGATAAAGACTGACGAAAGCAAACACGCCAAAGAGCATGAGCAATGCGTAGTTCTGGACCAACCCGGTCTGAACGCGGCGGAACCAGTAGCTCGATTCCTGGATGAATCCGCCGACGAAATTCACCGCGCCGTCGACGATGGTGCGGTCGGTGAGGCCGGAGAGCCACGAGCCGAAGAGCGTCGTCCAGCTGGTGCCGTTGACCGCGCCGTCGACGACCTTGCGATCGAACGTCCACAGCCCGCGGCCCGACGCCATCGTGCCCGAGATGACCGTGCCGTTATAGAGCTCGTCGACGTAGTACTTGTTCGAGAGCGTGCGATGCGCGCCCGAGAAGCGGCTCGCGAGACCTTCGGAGATCTCCGGACTGGTCACGTAGAACTTCCAGGCCGCAGCAATGCCGATCAACGCCACGACCACCGAGAAACCCATCAGCCCGAACTCGACCCCGGCCGAGACATGGCCGGCGCCTTCGTGGCCTTCGGCGGCGTGTTCGGCCGCCGCGGGCTCCGCGTGCGCCGGCTCGCCGGCAACCGCCTCGCCGTGCGCCGCCGATGCGGTGAAGCTCGGTTCGAGGAACGGTTCGATGAGATTCGGCCCGACGATCGCGGGGATGCCGAAGAGGCCCGCCACGATCGAACCGACCGCGAGCGCCATCAGCGGCACGGTCATCGGCTTCGGGGATTCGTGCGGACCGTGCCATGGACCGTGACCGTGTCCGCCACCGCCGTGATCGTCATGCGCCGCGTGCCCGTGCGCGTCATGGCCGTGCGTGTCGTGGCCGTGCGCGTCGTGCCCGTGGGCATCATGACCGTGTGCGTCGTGGCCGTGCGCGGGCGCGGCCTTGGCCGGCGCGGGCGCGACCGCCGCGGCCGCGTGACCGGTTCCATGCGCCGCGCCGTGCGCGCCATGACCGGCCGGCTCCCAGGCGGGACCGCGGTAGGTGCCGAAGAAGGTCATCGCCACCAGCCGGAACATGTAGAACGCGGTCATCATCGCGGTAATCACCGCGAGCACCCAGATCACCTTGTTCGCCATGAACGCCTTCAGCAGGATCTCGTCCTTGCTGAAGAAACCGGCGAACGGCGGAATACCGGCGATCGCCACCGTGCCGATGAACATGGTCGCGAACGTCACCGGCAGGTATTTTTTCAGCCCGCCCATGCGCCGCATGTCCTGCTCGCCGCCCATCGCGTGAATCACGGAACCGCTCCCGAGGAAGAGCAGCGCCTTGAAGAACGCATGGGTCATCAGGTGGAAGGCGCCGGCCGAAAATGCGCCGACACCGATCGCAGTGAACATGTAGCCGAGCTGCGACACCGTCGAATACGCCAGCACGCGCTTGATGTCGTACTGCACCAGGCCGATCGAAGCGGCCATCAGCGCGGTGAGCACGCCGACGATGGCCACGATCTGCAGCGTCATCGGCGCGTGCGAGAACACCACCGCGTTCCGGCCCAGCATGTAGACGCCCGCGGTCACCATCGTCGCGGCGTGAATCAGCGCGGACACCGGCGTCGGCCCTTCCATCGCGTCCGGCAGCCAGACGTAGAGAGGGATCTGCGCGCTCTTGCCGGTCGCGCCCACGAACAGCAGCAGCGTGATCGCCGAGAGCACGCCGAAGTGCGCGGTCTCGACCGGCATCGTCGCCGCGGCGTTCTGGACGGCGCGGAAGTCGAACGTCCCGAAGACCGAGTAGATCAGGAAGACGCCGAGCACGAAGCCCCAGTCACCGACACGGTTGGTGATGAACGCCTTCTTGCCGGCGTCGCCCGCGCTCTTCTTTTCGTACCAGAAGCCGATCAGCAGGTACGAACAGAGGCCCACGCCTTCCCAGCCCACGAACATCACCAGGAAGTTGTTTCCCAGGACGAGCATGAGCATGAAGAAGCAGAACAGGTTCAGGTAGCAGAAGAAGCGGACGAACCCGCCGCGCGGTTCGTCGTGCATGTAGGCGGTCGAGTAGACGTGGATCAGCGTGCCGATGCCGGTGACCACCAGGATCATCATCCCGGCCAGGGGATCGAGACGGAATCCCCACGGCACCGAGAACTGCCCGATCGAGCCGTCGCCGATCGCCAGCGCGATCTTCGGAATCCAGTCGCCGAGGATGACGTCGTGCGCGCGTTCCTCGGGCGGGAGCCCGAGCATCTGGAAGAACGCGAAGAGCGACACCCCGAGGGCGCCGGCCATCATCGTGCACGCCAGCCAGCCGGCCGTCTGCTTCGAAAACGAACGAATCCCGACCAGGCCGTTGATCGCGGCCCCGATGCCCGGGAGTAGAGGAATCAGCCAGATGTATTCCATGAAATTACGCCTGCCCCGCCGTTCGACTGCCGCTCACGGCACCCTGAGCGAAGTCGAAGGGCGCCCGCCGTGCCTGCCAAGGTCCGGCTGAAGCCGGACCCCACGAAATCCGTCCGGCCGAACCCGGAAGCCACACGATCGTCCGGCCTACCATCGCATCAAGTTCATTTCGTCGATGTTGACCGTCTCTTTGTTGCGGTAGAAGGCCAAAATGATCCCCAGCCCCACGGCCGCTTCGGCCGCGGCGACGGCGATGACGAAAATCGCGAACACTTGCCCGATCGGATTGCCCTGCGCGTGCGACAGCGCGACCAGATTGATGTTGACGGCGTTCAGAATCAGCTCGATCGACATGAAGATGATGATGATGTTGCGGCGCACGAGCACGCCGATCACGCCGATCGTGAAGAGCGCCGCCGACAGAATCATGTAATGGGTCGAAGTAATCATCTTCAGAGCTCTCGCTTGGCGAGGACGATGGCGCCGATCATCGCGACCAGCAGCAGCATCGAGGCGATTTCGAACGGAATCAGATAGCTCGTATAGAGCAACCAACCGACCTGCTCGGTGTTGCCGCTCACTGGCAGGACCGGATTGGTGGCCACGACGGTGACCGGCTTGGCGTAGCTCCACGCCGCAATTGCGCTCAACTCGACGAGGATCGCGATCGCCAGCCCGAACCCGATCGTCGACCGCCGCCGCGGATCCTGGTACGACTCGGCCGGCCGTTTCAGGTTCACGAGCATGACGACGAACAGATACAAGACGACGATGCCGCCGGCATAGACGAGGACTTGAATCGCCGCCAGGAACTCCGCGCTCAGAAGCACATAGAGCGCCGCGATGAAGAGGAAGTCGAGCACCAGGAACAGGATGCTGTGCACCGTGTCCTTGGTGGTGACGACCAGGACCGCGAAGCCGAGAATGAACGCGGCGAGCGTGTAGAACGCGATGGATTCACCCATTAGAGCAACGCCACCCGGATGATGCCGGTCACGAGCAGGTTCGCGATTGCCAGCGGGATGAGCACTTTCCAGCCCAGCCGCATCAGCTGATCGTAGCGATAACGCGGCAGCGTCGCCCGAACCCAGATGAAGACGTAGAGGAAGAAGAACGACTTGGCCAGGAACCAGATCCAGCCAGGGATCACATCGAGAAAATTGAACAGCGCGACGTTCGGGAACGGCGGCAGCCAGCCGCCGAGAAACAGCGTCGTCGCGACCGACGACACGACGATCATGTTCGCGTACTCGGCCAGGAAGAACAGCGCGAAGCGCATGCCGCTGTATTCGGTGTGGAAGCCGCCGGTCAGTTCCTGCTCCGCTTCCGGCAGGTCGAACGGCGCGCGGTTGGTTTCGGCCAGGCCGCCGATGAAGAAGATGCCGAACGCCAACGGCTGCACGAAGGCGTACCACATGTGGCCGCTCTCTTGCGCGTGGACAATGCCCACCATGCTGAGCGTTCCCGACATCAGGATCACGCTCACCAGCGTCAGCGTCACCGCGACTTCGTAGCTAATCAGCTGCGCCGACGCGCGCAGGCTGGCGAGCAGCGGGAACTTGCTGTTCGAGGCGTAGCCCGCGAGGATGATGCCGTAGACGCCGACCGACGCCACCGACACGATGTAGAGCAGGCCGACGTTGACGTCGGTGATCCAGAGTGCGACGGGGCGGCCGAACAGGTTCACTTCCGGACCGAACGGAATCACCGCGTAGACGATGAGCGCCGGCACCATCGAAAGGATCGGGGCGACCGTGAACACCCACTTGTCGGCCCGGGCCGGGGTGATGTCTTCCTTCAGAATCAGCTTGATGGCATCGGCGATCGGCTGGAGCACGCCGTAGGGGCCGACGCGCATCGGACCGAGCCGCGCCTGGGTCCACGCGATCACCTTGCGCTCGAGGAGCACCATGTAGGTGACCGCCGGGAGCACACCGGCGAACAGCACAATCGCGATCTTGAGGAGCGGAATGACCAGAACGTCGACGATCATCGGTCCACCTCGCCGAGCACCACGTCCAGCGATCCGATGAGCGCGACGACGTCGGCGACCAGATGTCCGCGGCACATCTTGCGCAGTGCCTGCAGATTGCAGAACGACGGCGGCCGCACCCGGAACCGGTAGGGATTGGTGCTCTTGCCGTCACTCACGATGAAATAGGCGAGCTCGCCCTTCGGCGACTCGATGGCGTGATAGGTCTCCCCCGCCGCGGGCTTGATGAGACGCGGCACCTTGCCGACGATGGGGCCTTCCGGGATGCCTTCGGTCGCCTGACGGATGATGCGCAGCGACTGGCGGAATTCCTCGAGCCGGACGAGATATCGATCGTACGTGTCGCCGGCCTTGCCGAGCGGCACGTCGAACTGCATTTCGTCGTACGCCGCGTACGGTTCGTCCTTGCGAACATCGCGGTTCACGCCCGAGCCGCGCAGCGGCGGACCGCTGAGGCCCTGATCGATCGCTTCCTCCGCGGTCAGGACGCCAATCCCCTTGGTCCGTTCGAGCCAAATCCGGTTGTTGGTGAGCAGCGTTTCGTACTCGACCAGCTTGGTGTCCATGATCCGGCAGAACTCGAGGACTTTCTTGTCCCAGCCGGGCGGGATGTCCTGCGGCAGGCCGCCGATGCGCATCGAGTTGTAGGTGAGGCGCGCGCCGCAGAACTCCTCGAAGAGGTCGAGAATCAGCTCGCGTTCCCGGAACGCGTAGAGGAACACCGTCATCGCGCCGATGTCCATCGCGTGCGTGCCGAGCCACAGGCAGTGGCTGGCGATCCGCTGCAGTTCGCAGAGCACCGTGCGGACGTAGCGGGCGCGGCGCGGCACTTCGAGCTGCAGCAGCTTTTCGACCGTCTCGCAGTAGCCGACGTTGTTGGTCGCGGCCGCGACGTAGTCCATCCGGTCGGTGAGCAGGATGATCTGCGTCCAGTTGCGGTTCTCGCTCAGTTTTTCGATGCCGCGATGCAGATAGCCGATGACGACATCGGCGTCGACGACCTTCTCGCCGTCGAGCCGCAACACCACCCGCAGCACGCCGTGCGTGCTCGGATGCTGCGGCCCCATGTTGATCACCAGTTCGTCGGTGTCGAACATCGCGCCGTGGTGCACGGTGGGCGTACTCACTCGATATCCGCCTCTTCTTTGGCCTGGCGCAGCTTCAGCCAATCGATGGGGTTTTCCATCAGCAGTTCGCCAGGGCCTTCGAGCGGATAGTCCTTGCGCTGCGGGTAACCCTGCCAGTCCTGCGGCATGAGAATGCGGCGCGGATCGGGGTGGCCGGTGAACTCGATGCCGAACATGTCGATGACTTCGCGCTCGAGCCAGTTGGCGGCCGGCCACACGACAGTCGCCGACGCAATCGGCTGGCCCTCGGGCAACCGGACCTTGAGACGCACCCGGTGCCGCAGCCGCGTCGAATACAGGCAATAGACCACGTCGAAGCGTTCTTTCCGGGGCGGCCAGTCGGTGGCCGTCAGGTCGGTGCAGAGATCGAAGGCCGCGTCCGGCGAGTACCGCAGGTGGCGGGCCGTCTCAATCAGCTTCTCGGGCGCGATGATGAGCGTCCAGTCGCCGACGTAGAAACTCGTCGCGACGACGGCGCCCGGCACGGCCGCCTCGAGGACGGCCACGAACGCCGGGGCCGGCTTGTCGGCCGGCGGCGGCGGATCGGTCGGGCCAGACGGCGGCGCCGCTTTGGCCGCGTGTTCGGGCGCGGCCGCCGCGGGCTTCGCAGCAGCGGCGGCCGGAGGCTTCGCGGCGGCGGCAGGTTTCGGGGCGGCGGCGGGCGGTGGCGCAGCAGGTTTCTGGGGTTCGTCAGACATCTAGACCCATTCCAGCGCGCCCTTTTGCCACGCGTAGTAGTACCCGACCACGAGGATGAAGATGAACACGAACATCTCGATCAAGCCGAAGAGCAGCAGCTTGTCGAAGATGACGGCCCAGGGAAACATGAAGACCGTTTCCACGTCGAAGATCACGAACAGCATGGCCACCAGGTAGTAGCGGATGCTGTAGCGATCGCGCGCGTCGGTTTCGGGCTCGATCCCGCATTCATACGGTTCGAGCTTTACTTTGTTGTACTTCTTGGGATGAACCAGCCCTGCAATCAGCAGCGTAAGCACGGCAAAGCCGGTCGCAACGACCACGAAGATGGCAATCGGGATATACGCTGACGGCATTTGGGGAAATGGGCTGCGCGGATCTGCGAAACGCGGTCGGTTTATAACACGCGGTCCGAGGGGTGTCAAGAAACTGAGCCGGCGCGCTCTTTGCGCCGCAAGTGAAAGAATCTAAACAACTTCTCTGCCGTCAATGCTTGACGCTCAGCAAACCGCAGACCTATACTGTCCCCATGCGGCGAGCATGGCTTTTGGCGTGCGTGACGGCGCTGGCGGCAGTGGCGATCGCGCCCGAACTGCACCTTCAGGCGCAGCGTGAATTCTCCTTCTACGTCAACGCCGTCGACAAGACCGGCGCACCAGTCCTCAGTCTCAACCCCGAAGACGTGCGCGTCACCGAGGACAAGGCCGAGCGCGAAGTCATCCGGGTGGTCCCCGCGACCGACCCGATGGAGCTCGCGATCCTGATCGACAACAGCCAGGCCGCCGAACCGTACATCCGCGACTACCGCGAGGCCGTCCCCGCCTTCATCAGAGCGCTCGGGGAAGACGAAAGCGGCGCGCGCCATCAGGTCGCCGTCGTCACCATCGGCGAACGGCCGACGATCAACACCGACTATTCGATCATCCTGAGCCAGCCGATCGCCGGCGCGGGACGGATCTTCTCCACACCAGGGAGCGGCGCCTATCTCCTCGACGGCATCATGGAGATCAGCAAGGGGCTGGCGAAACGCCAGCCGCTCAGGCCGGTGATTGTCGCCATTTCCACCGAAGGGCCCGAGCTGAGCGGCCGCCACTACCTGCAGGCGCTCGAACCGTTGCGGGCCTCCGGCGCGATGTTCTACGTCATCACGATCGGACGTCCCGATGGCGACGACGAGGACCGCGCGATGACCATCGAGATCGGCACCAAGGACAGTGGCGGCAAGCGCCTCACGACCTTCACCAGCAACGGGCTCAAAGTCCGACTGGCCGAAGTCGCGCGCGAACTCACCCATCAGTACCGCGTGGTCTACGCCCGGCCGCAGAGCTTGCTGGCGCCCAGCAAGATGGCCGTGGCCGCCAAGAAGCCCGGGCTGACCGTGCGCGGCACCGCCGTGCTCACTCCCCGCGAGCGGTAAATGGCGTCCACGGGTCTTCGCGCCACCGCGTCTGCCGCCATCATTGCGGCGGTCGCGTTGATCCTGCCGCTCGGCGCGCAGCAACCCGCCCCGCCGGCCGCACCGCAGCAACCCTCGTTTCGGTCCGGCGTCGAGCTCGTCTCGTTGAACGTCACGGTGACCGATCCCGGTCAGCGGTTCATCACCGATCTCGATCAGGATGCCTTTCAGGTCTACGAGGACGGCGTGCGCCAGGATGTCACCGTCTTCAGCCGCACCAACCTGCCGATTGCCCTGGCGATGCTGGTCGACACCAGCGCCAGCATGGAGATGCGGCTGCCGATCGCGCAGGAAGCCGCGGTCGGTTTCGCGCGCCGCCTTCGGCCGCAGGACCTCGCAGAAATCGTCGACTTCGACAGCCGCGTCGTCGTGCTGGCGCCGTTTACGAACAAGGCCAGCGAGCTCGAGCAGGCGATCCGGAAGACCTCGGCGGGCGGCTCGACCTCGATGTACAACGCCATCTACATCGCGCTCAAGGATTTGAAGAAAGTTGTCACGACACAGACGGCCGACGAAATCCGCCGTCAGGCGATCGTGGTGCTCTCGGACGGCGAAGATACGTCCAGCCTGCTCCCCTTCGAGGAAGTCCTCGATCTGGCCAAGCGTTCGGAAACCTCGATCTACGCGATCGGCCTCCGCAGCGGCGACGGCACGGCGCCCAAAGGGTTCAAGGAAGCAGAGTTCGTGCTCCGCCAACTGTCCCAGGAAACCGGCGGCCGCGTGTTCTTCCCGAACCAGGTCACCGAGCTGCCGGCCATCTACACGCAGATTTCCGACGAGCTCGCCAGCCAGTACACGGTCGGCTACACGTCGAAGAACGCCCGCCGCGACGGCGCCTGGCGCCGGATCGTGGTCCGCGTCAACCGCCAGAACACCACCGCCCGTACCAAACAGGGCTACTTCGCGCCAACGCGCTGACGGTCATGCACGTCGCTGTCCTGGTGCTGTACGTCGCCGCCCTTGCCGCGTATGCGTGGCACTTTGCCAAGCGCCAGCTGCTGGCCGGCCGCGTCGCCACGACGCTGCTCGTCGCCGGCGCGCTCGCGCACACCTTCCTGGTCGGCATGCTGACGATGGAGGTGGGGCATCTCCCGGTGAGCGACGCTTCGTCGGCGATTTCGACGTTCGTCTGGCTGCTGGTGCTCGCCTACCTCTATACCGAGATGACCACCGACGAGCGGTCGATGGGACTGTTCGTGACGGCGCTGGTGGTGGCGATTCAATCGATCCCGACGATCAAGCCCGGCATCGAGGACCAGTCGTCGATGCTGCAGGGTCCGCTGTTCGAGATGCATGTCGGCTCGCTGCTTTTCGCCTACGCCAGTTTCGCGCTCGCCTGCATCATCGGCATCACCTACGTGCTCCTCTTCAAGGAGCTCAAAGCAAAGCACCTTGGCTTCTTCTATGCGCGGCTGCCGCCGCTGCAGGTTCTCCATTCGATGAATCAGCGGGCGACGCTGGTCGGCTGGATCTTCCTGACCGTCGGACTCGTCGCCGGGGCGATCTGGGCCGGTCAGGCGCCGGCGCACGACGCGCGCGTCCAGGCGATGTCGCTGCGCGATCCGAAGATCTTCGTCGCGCTGGTCTGCTGGCTGGTCTATTCGTTCGAGGTCGTGGCCGCGCGCCGGCTCGGCGGCCGCTGGACCGCGATTCTCTCGACGCTCGGCTTCGCCATCGTGCTGCTCAACTTCGTCCCAATCAGCTATTTCCTGACGCGAAGTCACGACTTCTGACGGACGCGGATTTCAGGAATTCAGGAATTCAGGAATTCAGGGTTTAGGGATTTCGGTCTCACGCGCATGCATCTCCTCCTGGTCGGAATCAGCCACCACACCGCGCCGGTCGAGCTGCGCGAACGGCTGGATTTCCAGACCCGCGGCGTCGAGGCGGCGCTGCGGGCGCTGACGGCGCGCGGGATCGCGCAGGAGGCCGTCGTCCTCTCGACCTGTAATCGCGCCGAGCTGTACGGCGTCTGCGACGACCTCGCCGCAGCCAAGCGCGACATCGTCGACTTCATCAGCGAGTTTCACGGCGTCGATCGCGCGGCGCTGCAGCGGCACATCTACGACGTCGCCGATGCGGAAGCCGCGCGGCATCTGTTCCGCGTCGCCGCCGGCCTCGACAGCCTGGTCGTCGGCGAACCGCAGATCCTGGGGCAGGTGAAGGACGCGCACAGCGCCGCCGGTGCGGCTCGCACGTCCGGCACGCTCCTCAACCGCCTGTTCCATTCGTCGTTCGCGGTCGGCAAGCGCGTCCGGACCGAAACCAGTCTGGGGTCCGGCGCCGTTTCCGTCAGCTTCGCGGCCGTGGCCGTCGCGAAGAAGATTTTCCAGAATCTCGCCGGCCGGAATGTGGTGGTCATCGGCGCCGGCGAGATGGGCAAGCTGACCGCCCTGCACATGAAAACGCAGGGTGTGCAGCAAGTCACGATCGTCAGCCGCACGCTGGCGCACGCCGCGCGCACCGCCGAGGTGATCGGCGGCGCCTCTGCCGCGCCGTGGGAGGAGTTGCCGACGCTCCTCGGCAACGCCGACATCGTGATCACCGCCACCGGCGCGGCGTCGCCGATTCTCACCAAGGCGCAGATTGAAACGGTGATGCGCGGGCGCCGCAACCGTCCGCTCTTCCTGATCGACATCGCGATGCCGCGCGACGTCGAGGCCGCCGCCGGCGAGGTCGAACAGGTCTTCCTCTACAACATCGACGATCTGCAGGCGACGGTGCGCGAGAATCTGGCCCGCCGCGCCGCCGAAGTGCAGCGCGCCGAGACGATCGTCGGCGAAGAGGTCGAGAAATTCGTCGGCTGGCTGAAGGCGCGGAACGCGGTCCCGATCATCGTCGCGCTTCGCCAGAACTTCGACGCCGTCCGCAAAGCCGAAGTCGCGCGCCGCACCGCCGCCCTGCCGCCCGAGGTCCGCGATCAGATTGACGACGCGACGCGCTTGATTGTCGAGCGTCTCCTCCTGACGCCGACCGAACAACTGAAGGCGCTGGGCGACAGCGACGCCATTACGCAGCACGCCGAAGTCCTGACCCGCGTCTTCGGCCTGAATGCGCCCGCACCTGCGGCCGAGGGATCGACCGGCGCGGGCACGGCCACTCCCGACGCCCGCAAGGTCGAGCCGTTCGTCCGGCGGAACAAGGCGTGATTCGGCTCGGCACGCGCGGCAGCCAGCTCGCGCTGTATCAGGCGCACGAAGTCCAGCGGCGGATCGCTGCGGCCGGCGGCCCGGAGTGCGAGATCAGGATCATCAAGACGTCCGGCGATCGCTTACAGGACGCGCCGCTCTCGGAGATCGGTGGCAAGCGGCTGTTCGTCAAGGAAATCGAGGACGCGCTGCTGGCGAACGAGGTGGACCTCGCCGTCCACAGCAGCAAGGACATGCCGGCGGTGCTGCCGGACGGTCTGACCATCGCGGGCGTACTGCCGCGCGAGGATCCGCACGACGCCATCGTGCTGCCGCGCATCGCCGCATTTCACCGGCCGGCGCACGACCCGAAGGCCTTCGCGCAGGACTTCGACGCCTTGCTGGCCGCGGTCGGCGACCGGCCGGCGATCGGCACGAGCAGCGTGCGACGGGTCGCGCAGCTCGCGCGGCTCTTCCCGCACGCCCGGTTCGCCCCGATTCGCGGCAATCTCGACACGCGTCTGCGCAAGGTCGATAACGGCGACCACGACCTGATCGTGCTCGCCGCTGCCGGATTGCGCCGCCTCGGGTTCACCAACCGGATCTCGCTGACGCTCCCGGCCGACGCCTGCGTGCCGGCGCCGGGACAGGGCATCATTGCGATCGAGATTCGAGAAGGCGACAATCAGGTCGGCGCGGCGGTCGCGGCGATTACGGATGCCCGGGCGGCTGACGCGCTGGCCGCGGAACGCGCGCTCGTTGAAGCGCTGGGCGGCGGCTGCCAGACGCCGATCGGCGCGCTGGCGATACCGCACGGGAGCGAGCTCGCGCTGACCGGCCTGGTGGTGACGCTGGACGGGAGCCGGGCGCTTCGCGCGTCGGCGCGCGGTCCGGCGACTGACGCGGCCGGGCTCGGTCGCCGCGTCGCCGAACAACTCATGGCCGACGGCGCCATGGACATTCTCGACGAGGTCCGTCGCGCCTCAGACTGACGACTTATGAGCGACAAGCTATGAGCACTGTCTACTTGATTGGCGCCGGCCCGGGCAGCGCGGACTTGATCACCGTCCGCGGCCTGCGCTGCCTGTCTGCCGCCGACGTCGTGATCTACGACCGGCTGGTGCATCCGCGCCTGCTGCAGCACGCGCGGCCGGGCGCCGAACGGATTGACGTCGGCGTGGCGGCTCCGCAACCGCTCGAACAGGAAGCGATCTGCTATCTCCTGGCCGAGAAGGCGCGCGAAGGCAAGACGGTGGCGCGGCTCAAGTGGGGCGACCCGTTCGTCTTCGATCACGGCGGCGCCGAAGCGCTCTTCCTTCACGAGCAAGGCGTGCGGTTCGAGGTCGTCCCGGGCATTCCCGCCGGCATCGGCGCGGCGTCGTACGCCGGGATTCCGCTGACCTACCCGGGCGGCGGCGACACGCTGACGTTCGTCCGCGGCAACGAAGACGAGGGCAAGACACGGGCGTCGGTTGACTGGACCAGCCTCTCGAAGCTTGACGGCACCATCGTCTGCTACGCGGGCCCCAATCAGCTGCCGCACATGCTGAACGCGCTCCTGTCGCACGGGCGGCCAATCGAGGATTCGGCCGCGTTGATCTACAACGGCACGCTGCCGACGCAGGAAACCGTGCAGGGCTCGCTCGCGGAAATCGCGCAGCACGTCAAGCAGGCCAACGATCGCCGCGCGGCGATTCTGGTCGTTGGCCGCGTCACCGCCCTGCGCGAACACCTGCGCTGGTTCGACTCGCGGCCGCTCTTCGGCAAGCGGATCCTGGTCACGCGGCCGCGCGAGCAGGCCGCCGAGTTCGTCAACCTGCTCGAAGGGCTCGGCGCACAGCCGATCGAGGCGCCGATGATTTCGATTGCGCCGCCGGCCGACTGGGAGCAACTCGACGAGGCGTGCCGCCGGATCGGCGACTTCGACTGGATCGTCTTCTCGAGCGGCCACGGCGTGGAGGCGTTCATCGAGCGCCTGCTCGTGTCACCGCTCGACTTCCGCGCGATCAACGCCCGGTTCTGCACGGTCGGCCCGGCGACGGCCGAAAAACTCACCCGGCTCGGTCTCAAGGTCGATCTGGTCCCGCATGAATCGCGCGCCGAGGGTGTCGTCAACGCGCTGCTCGAGGCCGGACCGGTTCGCGGCAAACGCGTCCTGCTGCCGCGCGCGGACATCGGCCGTGAAGTCATCGGCGAGGAATTGCGCAAGCGCGGTGCCGAGGTGACCGAAGTCGTCGCCTATCGCAACATCGCCGTCGATCTGGAACGCGAAGGCGGACCGGACGTCTACCGCATGCTGCTCGACAAGCGCATCGACGTGGTGACGTTTACGAGCCCGTCAGCCGTCAGGAACTTCGTCGAACTGATCGGCGCCGAGCCGGCGGCGGATCTCTTGAAGTCCACCCTGGTCGCGTCGATCGGACCCGTCACCGCCGAGGCCGCGGCGCAGTACGACATCCATTCGGCGATTGTTCCGGCCCAGTACACGATCGCGGCGCTGACCGACGCCATCGTCAAGCACTTCGAGAAAGCGCAGAGGTCCGCATGAATCCCACGCACACCAGGACCACGACCAACCTGCATCTGACCCGGCGGCTGCGGCGGCTCCGCGCCAGCGAAACGTTGCGGGCGATGGTCCGCGAGACGCGGCTCTCGGCGGAGATGTTCGTGCTGCCGCTGTTTGTCTGCGAGGGCGAAGGCGTGCGGCGCGAAGTGTCGTCGATGCCGGGCGTGTTCAACCTCTCGGTCGACGAGGCGGTCAGGGAAGCCGAAGCGGCTCATGCCGAAGGCGTGAAGAGCGTGCTGCTCTTCGGTCTGCCGGATCACAAGGATTCGGTCGGCTCCGCCGCCTACGATCCGAATGCACCGGTCCAGGCCGCGACGCGCGCGATCAAACGTGCGCTCCCTGGCTCCCTGGTGATCACCGACGTCTGCCTGTGCGAGTACACCGATCATGGCCACTGCGGGATTCTGTCGGGCCACGAGATCCTGAACGACGAAACGGTCGATCAGCTGGTCCGCACGGCGGTCTCGCATGCGGTCGCCGGCGCCGACATCATCGCGCCGTCCGACATGATGGACGGGCGCGTCGGGGCGATCCGTCAGGCGCTCGACGAGCGGTCGTTCGAAAACACCGCGATCATGTCGTACTCGGCCAAGTACTGCTCGGCGTTCTATGGCCCGTTTCGCGAGGCCGCGGCCTCGGCGCCGAAGTTCGGCGATCGGCGGTCGCACCAGATGGATCCCGGCAATGCGCAGGAAGCGCTGCGTGAAGTCGAGCAGGACATCGCCGAAGGTGCGGACATCGTCATGGTCAAGCCGGCGCTGCCCTATCTCGACGTCATCACGCGCGTGAAGGATACGTTCGGCTACCCGACGGCGGCTTATCAGGTCAGCGGTGAATACGCGATGATCAAGGCCGCGGCCAGGAACGGCTGGATCGACGAACATCGCGTCATGCTCGAAACGCTGACCGCGATCCGCCGCGCCGGCGCCGAAATCATCATCACGTACTACGCTAGAGAAGCGGCTCGAGCTCTCGACTAGGGTGTCAGACCCCGTCTTCGGAACGAGCTTCCGCTGCGCGCGAAGTTCCGAAGACAGGGTCTGACACCCGATTCATCCTATCCAATGAAAACGTCCCGATCAGCAAAGCTCTTCGCCCGCGCCGTCAAGATTCTTCCCGGCGGCGTCGACAGTCCGGTCCGCGCGTTCAAGTCGGTCGGCAGCACGCCGCTCTTCATCAAGAAAGCCAAGGGCGCGCGCCTCACCGACATCGACGGCAACACGTTCATCGACTACGTGATGTCGTGGGGGCCGCTCATCCACGGGCATGCTCCGGCCGGACTCGTGAAGGCGGTCGCGGCGGCGGCCAAACTCGGCACGAGCTACGGCGCGCCGAGCCCGCTCGAAGTCGAGCTCGGCGAACGCGTCCGCGCGCTGATGCCCGCGCTCGAACGGGTCCGCTTCGTCAGCTCCGGCACCGAAGCGGCGATGAGCGCGATCCGCGTCGCGCGCGCCGCGACCAAACGCGCCAAGATCATCAAGTTCGAAGGCTGCTATCACGGGCACGCCGATCCGTTCCTGGTGCAAGCCGGCTCGGGCGCGTTGACGCTCGGCACGCCGACCAGTCCCGGCGTCACCGCGGCCGCGGCGGGCGACACGCTGATCGCCAGCTACAACGACCTGGCCTCGGTCGAACGGGTGTTCGCCGCCAACCGCGGCGCGATCGCCGCGCTCATCGTCGAGCCGATCGCCGGCAACATGGGGCTGGTGCTGCCCGCCGACGGTTTTCTCCAGGCGCTGCGGCGGCTCTGCGACGCCCATCAGTCGTTGCTGGTATTCGACGAAGTGATCTCCGGATTCCGCGCCGGCGCGAACGGCGCGCAGGGATTGTTTGGGGTTCGGCCCGACCTGACGTGTCTCGGCAAGATCATCGGCGGCGGATTGCCGGTCGGGGCCTATGGCGGACGCGCCGATCTGATGGACCTGGTATCACCCGCGGGCCCGGTCTATCAGGCCGGCACGCTGTCCGGGAATCCGCTCGCGATGACCGCCGGGCTGTGGTGCCTCGAGCACCTCACGCCGCGGCTGTACAAGGATCTCGCGGCGCTGACGACGCGGCTGGCCGGTGGACTGGCCGACGCCGCGCGCGAAGCCGGCGTGCCGCTTCAGGTCAACGCGTTCGGATCGATCCTGACGCCGTTCTTCACCAGTCAGCCGGTCCGCGATTACCGCTCGGCGACGACGTCGAACACGGCGCAGTACGCCGCCTTCTTCCGCGCGATGGTGGCCCGAGGCGTGTACCCGCCGCCGTCACAGTTCGAGGGATGGTTCCTCTCGGCAGCGCACACTGCCAGGGACATCGATCGCACGATCGCCGCCGCGCGCGAAGCGATGCGCGCCGTTCACGCTGGCTGAGCGCCTACGAGAGTCCGGGCTGCGACGGCGAATCGTTCTTCACCATCGCCAGCGCCAGCTGCAGGCGGCTCGAGACTCCGAACTTCACGTAGATCGCCGTCAGATGGTTCTTGACGGTCTTCTCCGAGACCTGAAGGGTGGCCGCGATCTCGCGGTTCGATCGGCCGTTGGCCACACACTTCGAGACTTCCCATTCGCGTTTCGTCAGACGGTTCATGGCTTCAGGCACGGCAGACTCTCTGGGAAAGACGCGGCCACTGCGGCGCGTTCGTCGGGTTAGACGGACGTGGGGACCAAATTCCCGCCTGACCGGCCGCAGTTGACAGCCCCCCTGGCCGCGACGACACTTACCCCGAGCGCGCGCTGGGGCGCCACCTGTCCGCGGCAAGGGAGCCTGCTCCCACCCATTCAAGGTTCGACCGACCGCACGAACCTTCTTCCGGCCCTGATTGAGCGGACTCCGGGCACTACGGAAAGAAGGTCCCATGCCCCGTCAGATCTCGTCCGCGACCTCGCTCGATCTCCTGAGGAAAGAAGCCAAGCGCTGGCTGAAGGCGCTCCAGGCCCAACAGCCCGACGCTCAGGCCCGGTTTGCACGGGCGCATCAACGGCCGCCCGCGCACCCCACGCTTCGTGACGTTCAGCACGCGCTGGCGCGCGAATACGGGTTCGACAGCTGGAAGGACCTGACCGCCGCCGTCAGGGCGCGCGCCTCAGCGCCGGCCATGCGCCCGTGGCACCAGGTCACCGCGCGGGAGTACGAGCAGCTGGCGCAGGATTTCTCGAACGCCCACGACGCCCGCGACGAAGCCGCACTGAGCCGGCTCAACGCACACTACGCTCGGTCGTTTTCCTACGACGATCTCAGCGCGGAAATCTGGCGGCGGGTCTACGCGTTTCGACAGCGCTCGTCGAAGGTCGACAAGAATTTTCTCACTGTTCCTGAGGCGCAAGTGGTTATCGCGCAGGATGCCGGCTTCGGCAGTTGGGATGCGCTGCTCTCCGCGCTCACCGGCACCGGCCAACCAGCACCCGCTCTCCGCATCGACGACAACAAGCGAATCGGACCGCTTCGGCAGCTCACCGAGGCGGACTGGGATCGGCTGTTCGACGTGATGACAGAACGGCACATTCCGTGGCTCGTCTCAGCCGGACAGATGACCGATGGCCTGATGCGGCGCCTGTCGAAGTTGAAACATGTGACCATGCTCGGACTTGGTGGATCACGCTTGCTCACCGACGAGGGCCTGAAGTTCCTCGCCGACATGCCGCAACTCGAGGGACTTGAACTCACCGGAACGGGGATCACCGATCGTGGACTCGAGGTCCTGCAGCGTCTGCCGAACCTCCGAACCCTCGAGATGACCTGGCTCGGCGGCATCAGCGACTCGGGCATCGCTCACCTGAAGTCCTGCGACCGGCTCGAACGTATCAACCTGATGGGATCGCCGACCGGCGACGGCGCGATCGAGGCGCTGCAGGGCAAGGCATCGCTGCGCGTGCTCAATACCGGCCGGCTCGTCACTGACGCCGGGCTGCGGCTCCTTCGCAATATTCCGCGCCTGCGATCGCGTCAGGACGATCAGTCAACAGAGCTGCTGATTGACGGACCATTCACCGATGACGGTCTCGGTGGACTCGAAGGGCTGAACGGCATCACCGATCTCAGTCTCTTCTGGCACACGACAAACCTGACCGCCGACGGTTTCACACATCTGGTCAAGCTTCCCAGCGTCGCGGCGCTGGCCGTCGGCAATGCGCTCAGCACCAACGGCGCGATGCCGCATATCGCGCGAATGCCCGCGCTCCGCCGGCTGCAGATTCAGGACACCGTCGCCGACGATGACGGGTTCGAGGCGCTGAGTCGGTCGACGACCATCGAAGAGATCTGGACGCGCGATTGCCCGTCACTCGGCAACCGCGGCTTCCTCGCGCTCTCGACCATGCCCGCGCTCCGCAGTCTCGGCGTCACGTTTCGTCACGTCGACGACGCGGCGGCGGCCGTCCTTCCCCGCTTTCCCGCGCTCCGCGCGATCACGCCGATCGCCATGCGCGACCCCGGGTTCGCGCACATCGGCCGCTGTGAACAACTCGAGCGGCTCACCTGCATGTACTGCCGCGAGACCGGCGACGCCGCCACGGCACACATCGCGAAGCTGGCGCTGAAGCACTACTACGCCGGCCTGACGCAGATCACCGATCGCAGCCTCGAGATCCTCGGACGGATGCCGTCGCTCGAAACGATTGAACTCTACGACGTGAAGGGGATTACCGACCCGGGTGTGGCGCTTCTGAAACGGTTGCCACGTCTGACGAAACTGGCGATTGATGCGTCCCCGGGCGTGACGTTTGAAGCGACTCGCGGCTTCCCGCCACGGGTCAACGTGACGTATTCACCTTAGCGCCAGGGCATCAGCCGTTCGATCCACGTGATTCGGGTCAGGTCGTTGTAGATGACGGTGACCATCAGCAGCATCAGGACGACGAAGCCGGCGAGGAGCATCTTCTCCTTCAGCTTGACGCTGAAGTCGCGGCGGGCCAGCCCTTCGAGCCCCATGATGAAGATGTGGCCGCCGTCGAGAATCGGAATCGGGAGCAGATTGAGGAGTCCGAGGTTCAGGCTGATCTGTGCCATCAGCGCGAAGAGGGCGATCCAGCCGAGCGCCGCCGATTCGCCGGAGAGCTGCGCAATCGCCACCGGCCCCATCAACTGCTTGGGCGAGGTCTCGCGCGTGATCAAGCCCCAGACGGTCTGAAAGATCAGTCCCGAGTACTCGATGTTCTTCTCGACCGCCATCCGCATCGCGCCGGCCAGTCCGGGCTTGACGCTGACCGTGTCCTCCGCGATCGAAATGCCGAGGAGGCCGGTGCCGTTGCGGCGCGCCGGCGTGGCCATGACGGTCTGCGCTTGACCGTTGCGGAGGATCGCAATCGCGATCTGCTGCTCCGGCTTCTTTGAAATCGCATCCCGGAGCTGCGATCCGAACGTGATCGTTTCCCCGTCGATGGCGACGATGACGTCGTTCAGGAGGAGTCCGGCCTTCTCGGCGGCTTCGCCCGGAACGATCGCGCCGATGTGGGGGTGCGAGGTCGGGAGCACGCCAATTTCGGCCAGCTCGAAACGGCTCTGCTGCCCGGGCGGCTGCGACGGCGTCACCGTCTTGGTCAGCGTCGTACCGTTGCGATCGAGCTGAATCTCCGTCTCGCGATTCATCCGCGTGCCGATCGCGATGTAGAAGGATTCCCAGGTGTTGACCGTGCGGTCGGCTACCGACACGATGCGATCGCCGGGCTGCACGTCGGCCTTCGCCGCCGGCGACCCTGCCGCCACCGCGCCGACGACCACCGGCTGGTCCTCGAACGCCAGCCGCTCCGCGCCTTGATACAGCACGACCGCCGTCAGGATGACCGCGAGCGCCAGGTTCATCACCGGTCCCATGATCAGGACCTGGAAGCGCTCCCATTTCGTTTTCGAGAGGAATTCGTCGGACGATCCCGTCCGCGCCTCGTCGGGGTTGTCGCCGGCCATCTTCACGTAGCCGCCGAGCGGCAGCGCGCCGATGCTGTACTCGGTGTCGCCGCGCTTGATGGCCAGAACCGTGGGGTTGAAGCCGAGCTGAAACTTCAGCACTTTGATGCCGACCCGTTTCGCGGCCAGAAAATGCCCGAGCTCGTGCACGAACACCAGGACGCCGAGCACGAACGCGAACGCGAGAACGGTGGTCAATGTGCCAAACACGCGTGATCCCTCAGACTCGGAGTCTTGACCGGCCCACAGTCAGGGCCTCACCGGAATTCTACCCCGCTGGCGATGGCGCGTGCATGCTCGCGCGCGTCGGAATCGACCTGCCGCACCTCGCGCAGCGTCGTCACCGGCGCCGGACTGTGCAAATCCATGGTTCTGGCAATGACGTGTGCAATGCCGGGAAACGGAATCCGGCCCTCGAGAAACAGCGGCACGGCGACTTCGTTCGCCGCATTCAGCACCACTGCCAGACTGGCGTCGGCGTCGAGCGCACGGAACGCCAGCGCGAGGCACGGAAACACGTCCATGTCGGGCGCGTGAAATTCGAGGCGTCCGGCCGCGGCCAGATCGAGCGACGGCAGCGGCGCCCGCCAGCGTTCGGGATACGTGAACGCGTATTGAATCGGCAGCCGCATGTCGGTGACGCCGAGCTGCGCGATCATCGAGCCGTCGACGAACTCGACCAGCGAGTGCACGACCGACTGCGGGTGCACGACGACCCTGATCTGATCCGCGCGGACGCCGAACAGCCAGCGCGCCTCGATCACCTCGAGCCCTTTGTTCATCAGCGTGGCTGAGTCGATCGTGATCTTCCGGCCCATCCGCCACGTCGGGTGCTTCAGCGCATCCTCGGCCGTCACCTGTTCCAATTGGGACGCCGTGCGGCCGCGAAACGGTCCGCCGGACGCGGTGAGGATGATGCGTTCGAGATCGGCGGGCGGCCGGCCGTGCAGGCACTGATGGATGGCGTTGTGTTCGCTGTCGACCGGCAGGATGGCGACGCCGTGGCGGCGCGCGGCCGCCATCACGATGCCGCCGGCCATCACCAGCACTTCCTTGTTGGCCAGCGCGATCGTCTTGCCGGCTTCGATCGCCGCGAGGACGGCCTCCAGCCCTTCCGTACCAGACGTCGCGCAGAGCACGAGATCCACGTCCGGGTGTGACGCCACGGCGACGAGTCCGTCGCGGCCCGTACCAACAACACTCGTGGGGGATGGCAGGCCCGGCCGCAGCCGCTGCTTCAGCCTATCGACCGCCGCTCCGGTCGCCATCGCGACCACCAGCGGGCGGTGCTTCGCGATCTGTTCCGCGAGCCGCGCGTCGTTGTCGCCCGCCGCCAGGCCGACGACGCGCAGACGATCCGCGTGCGCGTCGATCACCGCCAGCGCGCTCTGACCGATCGACCCGGTCGACCCGAGAATCGCGATCCGCTTCAACTCAGCACCCGGCACCCGGCACCCGGACCTTGCACCTTGAACCTAGCACCTTGAACCGTGGGGCCTTACACATACTTGAGGACGATGTAGTAGATCGGCGCGGCAAAGAGCAACGCGTCGATGCGGTCGAGGATGCCGCCGTGGCCTGGAATCAACGTCGAGCTGTCCTTGACGCCGGCGCTGCGCTTGAGCATCGACTCGAAGAGATCGCCGGCGATCCCCAGGGCCACGATCGTCAGGCCGAGCAGGACGCGCAGGGCCAACGGTACTTCGGGGAGCCACCACGATCCGACGGCCGTCATGACGAACGACCCGAACACGAACCCGCCGATCGCGCCTTCAATCGTCTTCTTCGGGCTGATGCGCGGCGCGAGATGAAGGCGCCCGAACGCGCGGCCGGAATAGTACTGCGCGGAATCGCTGGCGATGATCGTCAGCATCAACAGAAACAGGCCGCGGCCGCCGCGCGCGTCGCGAATCGCGATCATCGCGCCGATTGGCAGGCCGAGGTACAGCATCGGGAAGAGCGCCGCCGAAACGCTCGCGATCGCGTCGCGCCCGCCGCCCCACGTCGTCAGCGCGGTCGCGCCGATCGCCACGAGTCCCGAGAGCATGGCGACCTCGAGCGGCACACCCGGGAAGGCGCCGACGTCGAGCCGTGCCAGCGATGCGCACGTGAGCGCCGCCGCCACGCCGGACAGCACGACTGGTATCTGCAGCCCGGACGCCTTCACGAGGCCGTCGTATTCGTGGACGGCGAGGAGGAGCAGCGCCTCGGCGACGAGGAAGAACACCACGTTCGGCGCCAGCCAGACGACGACAACGGCGAAGACGAGGAGAACGGCGCCGCTCAGGACGCGAGTCACTTGGCGGTAAGGGCAACCGGCGACGGCTTGATGCCGCCGTAGCGGCGATCGCGCTTCTGATAGTCGACGATGGCCTGAAGGAGATCGCGACGACGGAAGTCGGGCCAGAACGTGTCGGTGACCCAGATTTCGGCGTAGGCAATCTGCCAGAGGAGAAAGTTGCTGACGCGCATTTCGCCGCTCGTCCGGATCAGCAGATCGGGATCGGGCTGCCCGGCGGTATAGAGGAATTCCGCGAAGCGCTGCTCGTCGAGCGCGTCCGGCACCACACCCGCCGCCAGCGCGCGCTTGGCCGCATCGACAATCTCGGCCCGGCCGCCGTAGTTCAGGGCGATGTTGAAGCGCATCCCGGCATTGCCGGCCGTCTTCTGTATCGCCAGCTGCAGCTCGTGCTGAACGTCGGCGGCGAGCTCGTCGGTGCGCCCGATGGTGCCGAAGCGGATATTGTGCTTCTGCAGCGTGCCGATTTCGAGACGGATGAATCGCTTCAAGAGCATCATCAGCGTCGCGATTTCGGCGCGCGGCCGCTTCCAGTTCTCGATCGAAAACGCGTAGAGCGTCAGGACGTCGATCCCGAGGCGCGCCGAGGTTTCGACCACGTCCCTGACCGACGTGATGCCGGCGCGGTGCCCTTCGACGCGCGGCAGGTGGCGCTGCGCCGCCCACCGCCCGTTGCCGTCCATGATGATGGCCACGTGCGACGGCAACTGCTCGAAATTCACCTCGCGGGCCAGCATCTCGTCCGGGGATTCCGGCGGAATCCACGCCAGAAGCTGTTCAAGGGACATGGTCAGACATTATATAGAGCCGGTGCGGAGCGCACGGTGCACAGTGCACGGTGCTGGTGCTGGGTGCGCGGTGCAGGGTGCCCGGTGCGTTCGATGCGCGGCGGCAAGCCCGAATCACGCCCGCGCATCGCACGGCGCACCGATCACCACGCACCTGGCACCTGCACTCCGCACCGTGCACCGCGCACCGTGCACCGCGCACGTCAGGTTAGTACTCCACCCTGACCAGAAACAGCCCGGCGGCCGGAGCCGTGGGCCCGGCCGCCGCGCGTGATTTTGCCGCGAGCACCTCGGCGATCCATTCGGGGCGTCGGCGGCCGCGCCCGACTTCGACCAGCGTGCCGGCGATGCTGCGGACCATGTGGCGGAGGAATCCGTCGCCGCGAATCTCGTAGGTGATCAAGCCGTGGCCGGCCGGTACACCGGGCCGGATCTCCTCCGCGCCGGTCGTGAGCCGTGACACGGAGATGTCGCGCTCGGTCGTGCTCGCCACCGCGGGGAGCGCCTCGAACGATGCGAAGTCCTGGCGTCCCAGGAGGAACGCGGCGGCCTCGCGCATCGCGTCGAGATCCAGCCGGGGCGGCGGCAGATGCCAGACGTAGCCGTGCGCGAAGGGGTGAAGCACGCCGTCATTCCACAGCTGATACCGGTATGTTTTCGCGCGGGCGCGAAACTGCGCGTGAAACTCGTCGGGCGCGGCCTCAGCCGCGATGACACGAATCGTTTCGGGCAAATGCGCGTTGACGGCGCGCAGCAGCGTCGCGGCGTCGATCTCGCGCCCGAGCGTGACGCCGGCGACCTGACCCAGCGCGTGGACGCCGGCATCGGTGCGGCCCGCACCGATCACCGTCACCGGCGCACCTTCGAGCACCGCGAGCGCGTCTTCGAGGAGAGCTTGAATAGAGGGGCCGTTCGTCTGCCGCTGCCAGCCGACGAAGCCAGTGCCGTCGTACGCGATCGTCAGCTTGAAGCGCGGCACCTCACGCGACCACCGGCCGCGATCCCGGCTTCACGACCGGCAGACCCTGCGCGCAGAGCGGGCAGACGTCCGGTGCATGCGTGGCGAGGTCGACGCGCAGCAACGTTTCAAACGGTACGTCGACCGACACCGTCCCGCCGCTCCGATCGACGATCGACGCCGCACCGACGACCTGTCCACCCGCCGCCCGCGCCACCTGCATCGTCTCGCGCGTCGAGCCGCCGGTCGTGACGACGTCTTCGACGACCAGCACGCGATCGGCGTCGCCGATGACGAACCCGCGGCGCAGCACCATCGTACCGTCCTGGCGCTCGGTAAACAGCGCCCGCACGCCCAGCGCCCGGGCCACTTCATGCCCGATCACGACGCCGCCCAGCGCCGGCGACAGGACCGCGGTCGGCCGGAGGGCTCGCGTCACGTCGGCAAGGGCCCGGCCCAGACGTTCGGCGTGCTCCGGGTACTGCAGCACGAGGGCGCACTGGAGGTAGCCGCCGCTGTGCAAACCTGAGCTCAACCGGAAGTGACCTTCGAGCAGCGCGCCCGATTTCCTGAAGAGATCCAGCAGTTCTTCGCGTCTGGTCATGGGGGGCCGTAGTATACAATTCCTCCCTGAATCGGGCCCGAACCGAAGCGTCCTCCCGCACGTCTACTGTTCAGCACATTCTTCGGATTTGTTCATGGAGCCTTCGTTCATGCGTTCTTCGATGCCCCGCGCCGCCATGCTCGGCAGCGCCGTCCTGCTCGTGTTCAGCACCACTGCCCTGGCCCAGACGCCTACCCCCACCGTCCGGCGCTTGTCCGTCGACGATGCGGTCAGCGTCTCGCTGGAGCAGAACCTGGGCATCCAGGTCGAGCGACTGAACCCGCAGATCCAGGACGTGGCGGTGGCCCAGGCCCTGTCTTACCGGATGCCGACCTTTACCTCCAGCCTGGCCAATGTCTCCCAGAACACACCCTCGTCGAACCTGCTGTCCGGCGGCCAGGACAAGGTCACCGATACCCGGTTCACGACGCAGGTCGGACTGAGCCAGATTCTGCCGACCGGCGCGAACTACTCCTTCGCCTGGAACAGCAACCGGAACACGACGACGAATACGTTCTCGACCTACAACCCCGGCGTCGGCTCGAACATCCAGTTCTCGATCACCCAGCCGCTTTTCCGCAACTACAAGATCGACAGTCAGCGGCAGCAGGTGATGACGGTTCAGAAGGACCGCGAAGCGGCGGATGTTCAGCTCCGGTCAACGATTCTCTCGACGACCCGCAACGTGAAGAACGCGTACTGGGATCTGGTCTTCCAGATCGACAACCTCAAGGCCCAGCAGCAATCGCTCGACCTGGCGAAGCGGCTGCTCGCCGACAACGAGAAGCGCGTGCAGATCGGCACCATGGCGCCGATCGACATCGTGGAAGCGCAGTCGGAAGTGGCGCGCAACGAGGAGTCGGTGATCGTCGCCGAAGCGGGAATCCAGTCGGCAGAGGACCGCCTGCGCGCGCTGGTCTTCAACCCGTCCATGCCCGACTTCTGGTCGGTCCGTATCGAGCCGACGGAGTCGGCACCGTTTACGGCGCAGCAGATCGACGTGAACGCCGCGGTTCAGCGGGCGATCGCCAACCGCACCGACGTGCAGCTGGCCAAGAACAACCTGACGAAGAGCGAGATCGGCCTCACCTACTACCGCAATCAGGTGCTGCCCGAGATCGACGCTCAGGCGTCGTACTCGTCCAACGGCACGGGCGGCCAGCCGGTCGGCGGCGTCTCGCCGATTACCGGACAGCCGATTGTGGTCGTCGATCGCGGCTACGCCACCGTGCTCGGCGACGTGCTCACCAGCACCTATCCGACCTGGACCTTCGGCGTCACCATCACCTATCCGCTCGGGAAGAGCCAGCAGGAAACCAGTCTGGCCCGCGCCCGGCTGCAGTACTCCCAGGCGCAAACACAGTTGAAGAACCTCGAATTGCAGATCGCCACGCAGGTGCGCGATGCCGGCCGTCAGGTGCAGACGAACCAGAAGCGCGTCGACAGCGCCCGCGCCGCGCGCGAGCTCGCCGAGCGGCGGCTCGATGCGGAAGAAAAGAAGTTCGCTGCCGGCATCCAGACCAGCTTCTTCGTCTTCCAGGCACAGCGCGACCTGTCCCAGTCCCGCACCAACGAAGTGCGCGCGATCTCGGACTACAACAAGTCGCTCGTCGACTTCGAAGCCATCCAGGAAACTCCGCGCTAGCCAGGACGTGGGCTCCCACTTCAGCCGGAGCCGCATGAATCCGGCTGAAGCCGGATTCCACCATCGCGTGGCCTGCTCGCCCCGCCCGCCCTGTTACACTCCCTCGCGTGGCGAAGCTGACCGTCACGGTCATTACCAAGAACGAAGCCCGCGACCTGGCCGATGCGCTGGCCTCAGTCGCCTGGGCCGACGAGATCGTCGTCGTCGACTCGAACAGCAGCGACGACACCGTGGCGATCGCCCGAACCTTCACCGAGCGCGTCGTCGTCCATCCGTGGGAAGGCTACGGGGCGCAGAAGAACGTGGCGGCCGCGCTCGCCAGCCACGATTGGATTCTCTCGCTCGACGCCGACGAACGCGTCACGCCGGCGCTCGCGGACGCGATTCGCACGGCGCTCGCCAGCCCCGGCCACGCGGCGTATCGGATGCCGCGGGTCACCAGGCACCTCGGACGCTGGATTCGCAGCACCGACTGGTATCCGGACGACCAGCTTCGGCTCTATGATCGCCGCCACGCGCAGTGGACCACGGCGCGCGTCCATGAGGCCGTCACCGTGAACGGCACGATTGGCCGGCTCGATCACGAAATTCAGCATCTCGCCTACCGGAACATCTCCGACCACCTCGAAACCATCGACCGCTACACGACGCTTGCGGCCGAGGACATGCGCGCCAACGGGCGGCGCGCCGGCGTCATCCAGCTCGCCGGCCATCCGCCGCTGGCCTTCCTCCGCAACTACATCGCCCGCGGCGGTTTCCGTGACGGCCTGCCCGGCTTCATCATCTCGTCGCTCAATGCGTATTACGTGTTTCTGAAATACGCCAAGCTTTGGGAAATGCAGCACAAGGATGGTGCGTAGTGCACGGGGCACGGTGCAGGGTGCAGGTGCAAAGTGCCGGGTGCTTGGTGCAGGGTGCAGCGCGCGGTCTCTGCTGCTTCTCAACGCACCGCGCGCTGGCGGGCAGCTCCCGCAGTTCAACAATAGCGGCTGACCGCCGCACCGAGCACCGCTCACTGGGCACCGTGCCCGTGCACCGTGCACCGTGCACCGCGCACCCCGCACCGCTCTGATGTTTTCTCTTCACATCGATTCGGCGCGGACGTGGCGCGGCGGACAGAATCAGGTGCTGCTGACCGTGAACGGGCTGCGCGCGATCGGTCATCGCGCGGCGCTCGTGGCGCATCCGGACGGCGAACTGCGGCGGCGGGCGCACGAAGGGCTCGAGCTGATTCCGATTGCGTCGCGATCGGAAGTCGATCTTCGAGCGGCGTGGCGGCTGTCGCGGGCCATCAAGGCGCTGCGGCCCGACATCGTCCATGCCCACGATCCGCACGCGATCGCGATGGCGTCGCTGGCGCTCTCATTCGGCAGCGGCGCCGGGAACGGCGTCAGTCCGGCACTCGTCGCCTCGCGGCGCGTCGACTTCCATCTCAAGGCCAATTCATTTTCGCGCTGGAAGCACCGCCAGATCGACTGCTTCATCGCCGCGTCCGAGGCGATTCGTCAGATGTTGATCACCGACGGCGTCCCCGCCGGCCGCACGGTGACGGTTCACGACGGTATCGACCTGGACCACGTCCTCGCGGCAAAGCCGGTCAACGTCCATGAGGCGTTCTGGCTGCCGCACGGCGCGCCGGTGGTCGGCAACATCGCGGCGCTGGTCCCGCACAAGGGCCAGCGCCACCTGATCGACGCGGCGCATCTCGTGGTTCAGGAGATGCCCGACGTCCGGTTCGTGATTCTGGGCGAAGGTGAGCTCCGGGAACCGCTCGAGCGCCACGTCCGCGAGTTCCATCTCGAGAAGCACGTGCTGCTGCCGGGATTCCGCGTCGACGCGCTCGGCTGCCTCAAGGGCTTCGATCTCTTTGCGATGAGTTCGGTGACCGAAGGTCTTGGCAGCACGCTCATCGATGCGATGGCCTGCTCGAAGGCGATCGTCGCCACCACGGCCGGCGGTATTCCCGAAGTCGTCGACGATCAGGTGACTGGATTGCTGGTCGAACCACGCGACCATCGCGCCATGGCCAGCGCCATCGTCCGTTTGCTCAAGGATCGCGCGCTGCGCGAGCGGATGGAAGCGGCCGGACTCGCACGCGTCCGCGGCCGTTTTACCGCCGAAGCGATGGTCGCCGCGACCGCGGCCGTGTACGAGCGCGTGGTGCGCAGACCCCACGCAGCGGACATTGCGCGTCACGCTGATCGCGGTTGAAGCCGCAGGCGTTCATCATGCCGAGGTGGCACATCGAGAAGTCGTACTTCACCGGATCGCCGGCGTCGAAGGTTCGCAGCGACGCCGTGATGTCGGCCGCCATCCGCCAGCCCGGACTGGTGTAGCGCGTCAAGCCCAGACACCGACCCACGCGAATGATGTGCGTATCGAGCGGCACGACCAGCGCTGACGCCGGCACGCGGGTCCACACGCCCAGATCGAGGGCATCGGTCCGAATCATCCAGCGCAGGAACAGATTGAGCCGCTTGCAGGCGCTGCCGATCGACGGCCGCGGAAAGAAGTAGGCGACGCCGGGCCGCTTCGGGACCCGCCCATACGCAGCCTTGAGGTCGAGCGCCATCGCCCGCCGCGAGAAGCTGTCCAGCGCCGGGCCAAGATCCGCGGCGGCCGGATCGTAGCCTTCCAGGAAGAAGCCTTCGAGCGAGCCCGAACGCTCCAGCATCTGCCGCAGCAGCCAGAGCAGCGCCACGATGTCGGTTTCGCGGATCCAGCGGTGCACGAGTCCGCGAAAACGCGGCGCTTCGTGCGCCGGATCGAAGCGCCGGACGTACGCCGCCGGCGCATCGCCCATCAGCGCCAGCAGCCGCTCGATGGACTGAATGACGCTGGTCACGCGGCCGAAGGCCAGCGCCGCGGCGCAGAACGCCACGACTTCCCGATCGTCGGCGCGGGTGAAGCGGCGGACGAGATGAATCGGATCGGTCGCCGACTCCGGGTGGTTGAACGTGTCGTAGAGCCGGTTCAACCCATCGCGCAGCGCCGTCGTCCTCTTCACTTTTGCCCTTTGCAATTTACCCTTTCCCCTTCCTATGATTTTGCCATGCGCCTCCACCTTCGCCGAGGCTACGGCGGACTAGGCATCATCGTCCGGATCCTCGCCGCGATCGTCCTCCTGCTCGTGGCCGCGGGCGGATTCGGCTACTGGTACTTGCGGCAGTCGCTGCCCGAGATGAGCGGCACGATCGCGCTCGCCGGTCCGACCGCGCGCATCGACATCGTGCGCGACGCCGACGCCATCCCGCACATTGTCGCGTCGAGCAAGGCCGACGCTTTCTTCGGCCTCGGCTACGTCCATGCCCAGGACCGGCTGTGGCAGATGGAATTTCAGCGCCGCATCGGTCATGGCCGCCTGTCGGAAGTGTTCGGCAACGCCACGATTCCGCAGGATCGGTTTCTGCGCACCGTCGGGTTCGGACGCGCCGCGGTCTCGGCCTGGAATCGCCTGCCGGCGAACGTCAAGCAGCAGGTGGATTGGTATGTCGCCGGCGTCAACGCCTTCATCGACTCGCATCGCGGCCGGCGGCTGCCGCCGGAGTTCTCACTGCTGCGATTCGAGCCGGCACCGTTCACCGGTCCCGACGTCGTCGTCTGGGTCAAGATGATGGCCTGGGACCTGAGCGCGAATTACTCCGCCGAACTGATGCGCCACGACATCGTGGCGAAGGTCGGCGTCGAGCGGATGAACGAGCTCACGCCGCCCTATCCGATCGACGGCCTCAGCATCGTGCCGTCACGCCCGGGCGGGCCGCATGATGTCGAGGTCCGGCTGCCGCCTTCGCGCCCGCAGGGCGCGTCGGCGAGCCTCGCCGGAGCCGTCGGCGTCGGCGGGCGGGACTCCACGACTTCGCCTGCGAACCTCTTCTCGACGTTCGCCGCCAGCTTCGCCGGCGGCATGCCCGAGTTGACGAACGTGCTGCTCGGCGGCGGTGGTGGAACCGAATCGCTCGGCTCGAATAACTGGGTCGTCGACGGCACCATGACCGCAAGCGGCAAGCCGCTCCTCGCCAACGACCCGCATCTCGGCACACACATCCCGTCACTCTGGTATCTCGCTCACGTGTCCGCGGGCGAGTTCGACATGATCGGCGCGACCATTCCCGGCGCTCCCGCGGTGGCGATCGGCCGCAACAAGTTCATCGCGTGGGGGGAAACCAACGTCGCCGCCGACGTCGAAGATCTCTATCTGGAGAAGCTGAATGCCGACGGCACTGCGGCGGAGTTCCGCGGCACCCAGGAACCGATCACGATCGTTCCCGAGACCATCGTCGTCAAGGGCGGTCCGGCGGTCGAACTGAACGTTCGAGTGACGCGACACGGACCGCTGGTCTCGGACGCGATTAACGCCAACAACGCCGCGTCAGCGACCGTTCCGAAGCCGGCGGTGCTCGAAGCGCTCGCGTTCCGCTGGACCGCGCTCGATGCCGACGACACCACGATTGCCGCATTCCTTCAGCTGAACGAAGCGAGAAACTGGACGGATTTCACGAACGCGATGCGTCTGTTCGTGGTGCCGTCGCAGAACTTCGTGTACGCCGACGTCGACGGCCACATCGGCTACTTCGCACCCGGACGGATTCCGGTGCGGGCGGCCGGAGACGGTTCGCGCCCCACGCCTGGCTGGACCGGCGATACCGAATGGACCGGCTGGATTCCGTTCGACGAGCTCCCGCAGTCGTTCGACCCGCCGAATCACTTCATCGTGACGGCCAATCACAGTCCGGTCTCTCCCGGCGATCCGCGTTTCATCGCGCTCGAGTTTCCTGAACCGTACCGCGCGCAGAGGATTACGGATTTGCTGAGCGGATCGCGCAAACTGACCGCGGATCTGTTCCGGAACATCCAGGCCGACACGGTCTCCCTTCATGCCAGGGACCTGCTGCCGCTGCTGGTGCCGCGCGTGAATCAGGGCGAAGACGCAACGCTCAAGAAAGCGCTGGCGATCCTCAAGCGTTGGGACTTCGACGCCATGGCCGCCAGCAGCGCCGAAGCGATTTTCCAAGCGTGGTTCCTGCGGCTGGCGCCTGCGCTGGTCGGCGACGAACTGGGACCCGACGTGCTGGCGAGCTATGCCGGCAGGTTTTCCTATATCACGCGGTTTGTGAAGAAGGTGATCGAGACGCCCGAAAGTCCGTGGTGTGACGACGTCACCACTCCGGCGCGGGAGTCCTGCGACCAGACAATCCAGAAGGCCTTGGTCGATGCACTGGCCGATCTCACGACGCGGATGGGGAACGGCAGTGTGGCGAACTGGCGCTGGGACACGGTCCATCGCGCGGTCTTTCCTCACCAGGGTCTCGACTCGGTCGCCGTGCTTCGCCCGCTCCTCAGCCGCTGGCTGCCGCACGGCGGCGACTGGAGCACGGTCAACGTCGGACCGGTGGCGGCGGATTCGCCGTTCGAGCAGAAATCCGTTCCGGGTTATCGCCAGATCGTCGACCTCTCGCCGGCCAACGACAGCCGCTTCCTCGTGGACGTCGGCGAGTCCGGACACTTTCTCTCACCGCACTACACGGACTTCCTGCCCGACTGGCAGGCGGTGACGCACAAGAAGATGCGCACCGCTCCCGCCGACTACGAGAGCGGTGCGCTTGGCCGTCTGACGCTGACGCCCCAGTAAGGAGAGGCTTCTGGTTTCCTATTCCGTAATCGCATCCGCGATCATCTTGAATCCTTCAGACGCTCGCGCGCTCCAGCGCCACACGACGACGAGGTCGAGCGCGGGGTTGATGTGGATCGTGTTGCCGCCCTGGCCCTGGGCTTCGAACACGGTCGTGGCGACGCCGGGACGGCGCTTGCCGTCGGTGTTCAACCACCACAGGAACCCGTAGTTGGGTCCGTGCCCGCTTGGCGTCGTCGCCATCTTCACGTAGCCGGGTGAAACAATCTGCCGATCACCCCACTTGCCGTTGCGCAGCCACAGGAGACCGAAGCGCGCCATGTCGTAGGTGCTGATCCACATGCCGCCGCCCCAGCGCGTGCCACCGCTCACGGAAGCCATGCGCTTGCCGTCGATGTTCACGTACGCGTTGGTGTACGGCACCCACTTCCAGGTCGGTGATGCGCCAATCGGGTTCATCACTTCGTCGCGGAACACGTCTGGGATCGGCTTCTTGTAGATCTTCAGAAGCGACAGCGCGAAGCGGTTGATGCGGACGTCGTTGTACTCGTAGTGCGATCCGGGCGCCTCGATCGCGCGCGGCTTCATCTCGGCGCGGCCAAACGCTTCCGGGCCAATGAAGTTGGCGTTCTTGCCCCACATCTCGCCTTCCCACTCGGATTCCTGCTGCAGGTGATGGCGCCAGGTGATCGCCCGGTTGTGCGGTGAGTCGTAGCCGCCGTCCTTGATCAGGTTCGCGACCGGATCGTCGACGTTGGCAATCAGGCCGCGATCGAGCGCGATGCCGGTGACCGTCGACAACATGCTCTTCGCGACGCTGTAGGTCGGATCCGGCCGCGTCGTCTCGCCGAACTCGCCGACGATGTAGCCGTGGCGAATGATGAGGGCATTCGTGCCGGCTCGCTCGGTGGGGATCGAGCCGAGCAGCTTGCCGTTGACGACCTCCTGATCGGCGAAGTCACGCGTCGGCGTCCGCGTCTCGTTGGCCTTCATGAACGCGATCGCCGCCTCGAGCTTCGCGGCGTTCATGCCGACGTCCGCTGGCGCCTTGTGCGCCCACTGTCCCGCGGGCGGGTAGTACGGCGCCTCGGCCCTCGGCCAGGCGACCGCGACGACGAGCAGTCCGATTCCAATGACGAGCTTCCGCATCATTCCTCCCCCTTCGGCCCCTTCGGCCCCTTCGGTGTCAGACACGTGTCTGACACCGGGTCTGGCACCGACTTGTGGTCGACGTCGATCGACGATCTATTCCTGGTGGTCCGAGGGCTAAATCATGAGCTTAAACGCCATTCAGCTGTCTGAACCCGCGGAAAATTTTGGCAAGGTGTCAGACGTGGTGTCAGACACGTGTCTGACACCGAAGGTCACCGAAGGTCACCCGATAGCGAGCCGCGACGCGAGTTGACGGACGTTTTGCAGCGACTCGAGCGAGTTCACCGTGCGGATGACGTCTTCCGTCCGCGCCTGGCCGAGGACCGGCGTCATCAGACCGCGCGCCTTGGTGTTCACGCCTTCGGTATCGAGCGGATTCTCCTTCGTCCCCGGCGCGTGACGCGTGAAGTGCGACACGGTGCGGCCGTCCGCGAGATCGACCTCGACGCGGCTGCTGCGCGGCGCGTCCGGCAGGATCAGCGCGCGGTCAGCAATCAGCTGCACGCGCGGCTTGATCTGCCGGATCTGCGGATCCGCCATCCGTTCGTGCGAGTGGCTGTCGTCGAACGAAATCGTGCCGTCGACGAGCGCAACGGAGATCACATACTGGCAGTTGACGTCCGGCATGGCGCTGTCGTTGACAATGCTGGCGCCGTCCGGCGGCAGGTGGACACGGATCTGCTTCACGTTGGCGACGGTGAGGCCGTGCGTCTTCCGCAGCGTGAGAAACGCGTCGAGCGCCGACTGAATCGGATAACCGACCGAGAACACCTTGATGGCGGTCTCGGTGACGAAGAAGCGCGACCCCAGTCCGGCAACCATTTCTTCCGGCTTGGGCGCCGTCGACATCGCCTGCAGCATGTTGTGCTGCCCGTCGAGCACGTCGCCGACACCGGTGAATCCCATCTGGACCATCACCGCCGCAGTGGCGCCGTTTCTCGCGCCCATGCCGGCGAAATCAAACGCTTTCTCGATGTGATCGTTATCGCCCACCCAGCTCCAGAGGCCTGAGACCTGCTGCGCCGCGTATGAGAGCGCATAGCGCATGCCCGGCTCGTCGAGCCGCGCCAGCGACGCCGCGGCGGCGGCGCTGCCGAACGTCGCGCTCGTGCCTTCGGCGCTGCGATGCGTGCCACGCACGTGGTCGGGTCCGAGCGCCAGCAGGAAGCGACAGCAGGCGTCGTAGCCGAGCGCGACGCCGCGCAGCAGTTCGAGGCCCGATCGGCCGTCTTTTTCTGCAATGGCGAGCGCCGCGGGTACGACCGAGCAGCCTGGGTGAGCCTTCGTGATCGGTTCGAAATCGTCGGTCTCGTCCGAATGCGCGAACATCGCGTTGACCAGCGCCGCGTTGATGGCGGTCGTGCGAATCGGCGTGGTCGCAATCGTCGCCTCGGCCGTGCCGCCCTGCGAACGTGCGAACTGGATGGCTTTTTCGCCGGGACTGAGACGCGCGCCCGACACGATCGCGCCGAGCGTGTCGAGGATCCGGTGCTTGGTGGCGAGCGTGACCGCCGCGGGCAGTTCCTGAGTCCGCGCCGCGGCCATGTAGCGCGCGAGACGCCCGGTGATGTCGGACCGGACTGCCGCCGCTTCCTGCAGTGACGGCGCAGCCGTTGCGCGCCGAGCGTTCAGAAACGGCGCAGAAGCCAGGAGACCGGCCGTGCTCGTCAGGAGCCGCCGGCGGGTGATCGTCACGCGGCTACTGCCGCCGGCACGAGAAGTTGGCCGCTTCATCGACGCTTCCCGATCCGTTGTAGACGGCAATCTGAGGATACGGGCAGAGCGGACGCGTCCGATCCACCACGCCGCGTACTGCGTGCGACGCCAGCATGGCATCAGGCGCCTTCTTCTGCTCCACCCACTGCTCGAGCGCGGTCAACGTGTCGAACGTGTTCGGCCCGTCGCCGCCGGCGCAGTGGCCCATGCCCGGTGCCATGAACAGCCGGTAGCCGTCGCTCACCGCTTTCTCACCGCCCATCACTTTGAGCGCCTGCGTGTAGTAGTCCACGCTGTTCTGCGGCGAAATCTGCGGATCCGCCCACCCGTGATACTGAATGAGCTTCCCGCCGCGCGACAGAAACGGCCGCAGGTCGTAGTTGAGCGCGTTCACCGTCTCGCCACCGACTTCGTCGGCCCGCACGATGTCGCGGTCGAAGTTGAATTGACTGATCTCCCACGCCGGATTGGCGTGGACGATGAACCGGAACTGCGAGAGTCCGGTCGCGCGGGCAGAGCCGGTCCAACCGAGTTCAGTCCATCCAAGTTCGCTGCCTGGCTGCAGGCCGCCGATGACGCGACGGCTGCTCGGATTGCTGCGCGCGGCGTAGATTTCTTTCGCGATCGCCACTTGCGACGCGGACAAACACGACGCGCCTGCCGCCCCCTTGCATTGAAGGACGGCCGGATCGAACGAGCACTTCATCGGATCGGCAATCAAGCCGTCCTTCAGTCCGTCCTTCGTGTCGCAGGCGTTCATCGCGGCGGTGTGTAGCAACCGCAGATCGTCGGGCGTCAGTTTGACCGCTGGATCCTTCAAGTACTGCTGCTGTCCGTGCAGTGCCTGCGCGGCGCGGCCGGTCCAGTCGAGGCCCGGTGCGCCGGCGACAATGCCGTCGAAGTCGGCGGGAAACTGCTGCGCGGCCTTCATTCCCTGACGCCCGCCGGCGGAACAACCGGTCCAGTACGAGAGCCGCGGCGGGGCGTCGTAGTAGGCCTTGATGATCCGCTTCGATGTTTCCGCCGTTTCGTGCACCGCGCGCCAGCCGAAGTCGACGAGCTTCTCGGGATGGCCGAGCGCGAAGCTCGCGCTGTTGCCGGTGTGGCCGGTATCGGTCGACGCCGCGGCGTAGCCGCGTACGAGCGACGTGCGCAGCGCCGGATAGGCGATGTTGCCGTTGAAGGCGCCGTTCCCCACTGCGTTGAACTTGCCGTTCCACTCCGCCGGCAGCCAGAGCTCCATCTTGATGTCGGAGTCAGCGGACGGCTTCAGCGTCGCCGCGACCCGACAGAACGCCCGCGGCGCGGTCGCCGCCCGCGCCGGCGGCGCATCGTCGTCACCGGTCGCCGGTGGCGACGGCAACGGCGCGCCGTTCGCGATCCGTTCGGCCAGCGTAATCGTGGCATTCGGAAGCGAAAGAGCGGTCAGCGATTCACAGGATGCGACCGCTGATCGCGTCGGCGACGGCCCGGCGGTTTGAGCGGTGAGCGACGCGGCCACGGCCGTGGCGATTCCCAACCCCAAGCCGCAGCGAATCCAGACGCTGGAGCGAGAGTACAGATCCATGGTGGCGGAGCTTAATGCATCCGAAGGCGGAGATCAGCAAGTACTGCGGACCAGCTGACCAGCCTCCGTTAAATCTACGGCGGTCCGCCGAAGCCTTGGCAAAGGCGGAAGGCGGTTCCAGGGCACACCTCAGGGTTTCGGCGGCACCCTGACCCGGAACGTCCCCTCGACGGCGAAACCCGCAAGCCGCGCATTGTCGGCGTCCATCCGCACCTGCCCCTCAAGCCACTGGCCGTCGAACGCGGTCTGGCGGTACACGACGAACCCGTTGTGGCCGAAACGCGCCGGCTGGACGCCGTTGTGATAGATCGCGCCGTTCTCCGGCGGATACAGCGTCTTGCCGAGATCGCTGAAGTGCAGTTCGAAGGCGTGAATCCGGTTCTCGCGAACCATCTCGGACACGCGCCCATTCGCGCGGTCGTTTCGCGGCAGCAGGTCGTCAGTCAGCGGCACATCCGAGAGAAGGATGTACAGATGCACATCCTTTGAGAAGGGCGCCTGATCCTTCCAGAAGGCGTAGACGTGCGTAAACGGAGTTGATTGCCCTTTAACGGTGAACGTCCCCGACGTGGTCTGCGCAAGCGCCGGGCGCGGCGTGAGCAGCGCGAGAAACGCGAGCGCATGAAATCCGGCTAAAGCCGTCCCTCGACCTGCTCGGGACGGCCCTGAGCTTCGTCGAAGGGCCGGACGCCACCGTGTGCAAAGTCCTGAAATCCTCAAATCCTGAAATCCCTAAATTCAGGATTCAGATAGACCGTCCGTCCTCCGACGAGAGTTGCGGCCACTCCTCCCCGCAAGTGCCAGCCGTCAAACGGCGTGTTCTTCGACTTCGACCGCATCGTCTTCACGTTGACGGTGACCTCGAGATCTGGCGCCAGGATCGTCATGTCTGCCGGCGCGCCTTCCGCCAGCGATCCACCGGGCACTTTGAGGATCTTCGCCGGATTGACGGAGAGCAGCTCGATCAGACGTGAGAGCGTGATCAGGCCCGGGTGCACGAGACGGTCGAAGCAGAGCGAGACCGCGGTCTCGAGACCGGTAATGCCGAACGGCGCGCGATCGAACTCGACGTGCTTCTCGTCGTAATGGTGCGGCGCGTGGTCGGTGGCGATCACGTCGATGCTGCCGTCGACGATGCCCTGCAGCATCGCGTCGCGGTCTTTCGCTTCGCGCAGCGGCGGGTTCATCTTGGTGTTGGTGTCGTACGGCACCGGTGCACCCAGCCGCTCGTCGGTCAGGACGAAGTGATGCGGCGTCACCTCACAGGTGACGTGGATTCCTCGCGCCTTCCCGTAGCGGACGGCGTCCAGCGTCTGGCTCGCGCTCATATGGGCGATGTGCACGCGGCCGCCGGTGAGTTCCGCCAGCGAGATATCGCGGAGCGCCATGATCGACTCGGCTTCGCCGGGGATGCCGCGCAGGCCGAGCGTCGACGCATGAAATCCTTCGTGCGCGACGCCGTCGCCTTTGAGCGAGGGTTCCTCGCAATGCTCGATGACCGGCATGCCGAACATCTGGGTGTACTCGAGCGCGCGCCGCATGAGGATTGCCGTCGACACCGGCCGGCCGTCGTCGGTCACGGCGACGCAGCCTGAGGCGCGCAAATCGGCAATGTCAGCCAGTTCCTCGCCGTTCTGCCCGCGCGAGACCGCGCCGATCGGGTACACGCGCGCGAGGTTGGCTTCGGCCGCCTTCTTGAGGATGTACTCCGTGACGCCGGCGTTGTCGTTGACCGGCGACGTATTCGGCATGCACGCGACGGCGGTGAAGCCGCCTGCGACCGCGGCCGCGGTGCCGGTCGCCACCGTTTCCTTGTGCTCCTGGCCCGGCTCGCGCAGATGCACGTGCATGTCGATCAACCCCGGCGTCACGACAAGACCCGCCGGAATCTCGATGACCGTCGTCCCGGCATCGGGCGTGAGACCATGTCCGACGCGCACAATCCGTCCGTGTTCGATCAGGACATCGAACTGACCGTCGCGGCCGTTCGCCGGATCGACGACCCGTCCGCCCTTAAGCAGCCGCTTCATTTTCGACTCCGCCCGCCAGAAGATACAGCACGGCCATCCGGACGGCGACGCCGTTGGCGACCTGCTCGAGAATCACCGAGTACGGACCGTCGGCGACCTCCGACGCAATTTCGACCCCACGGTTCATCGGCCCGGGGTGCATGATGATGACGTTCGGCTTCGCCTTGCGTACACGCTCGACGGTCATGCCGAAGAGGTGAAAGTACTCACGCAGCGACGGGAAGTAGGCGCCCTGCATCCGCTCCTGCTGGATGCGGAGCATCATGATCACGTCCGCGTCCGACACGGCTTCATCGACCGATGTCGACACCGTCACGCCGGTTCGCTCCATCCCTTTCGGGACCAGCGTCGGTGGCCCGCAGACCCACACCTGCGCGCCCAGCTTCGTGAGCAGCAGCACGTTCGACCGGAGCACGCGGCTGTGCGACAGGTCGCCGACAATCGCCACCTTCAGCCCTTCGATGGTCGGCTTGTGCTGCTTGATCGTGAACGCATCGAGCAGCGCCTGCGTCGGGTGTTCGTGCATGCCGTCGCCGGCGTTGATGATGCGCGACTTGCAGATGCGCGACAGCAAGTGGCAGGCGCCGGACGAGGAATGGCGCAGGACGATCATGTCGGGCGACATCGCCTCGATGTTCATCGCCGTGTCGGCCAGCGTCTCGCCCTTCTGCACGCTCGAAGACGCCACGGCGATGTTGAGGGTGTCGGCGCTCAACCGCTTCTCGGCGATTTCAAACGATGTCCGCGTCCGCGTGCTGGGCTCGTAAAAGAGATTCACGACCGTCTTGCCGCGCAGCGTCGGCACCTTCTTGATCGGACGTTCGCCGATTTCGCGCATCGCTTCGGCCGTCTCGAGGATCCGGTAGATTTCGAGGGCGGAGAGATCGTCGATGCCGAGCAGATCCTTCTTCATTCCTGGATCTCCACTTCGTCTCGGCCGTCGGTCTCCATGAGGTGCACCTGCACGCTCTGCGACACCGCCGTGGGCAGGTTCTTGCCGACGTAATCAGCCTTGATGGGCAGCTCGCGGTGCCCGCGATCGACGAGCACGACCAGCTGAATGGCCTTGGGCCGGCCGAATTCAATCAGCGCGTCCAGCGCGGCGCGAATCGTCCGACCGGTATACAGCACGTCGTCGACGAGCAGGATCTTCTTGTCGTCGATCGAGAACGGGATGTCGGTCCGCCCGACCACGGGCTGGGCACCAACCGCATGCCGCATCAGGTCGTCGCGGTACAACGTGATATCGAGCGCGCCGGTCGGTACGTCGTGATGGTTGATGCTCTTGATGATCGCGGCCAGCCGCCGCGCCAGCGGCACGCCGCGGCGGCGGATGCCGACCAGCCCCAGCTCGTCGACGCCGCGATTGCGTTCGAGAATTTCATGGGCAATACGCGTGAGCGTACGGCCCATCCGGTCGGCGTCCATTACGACAGGCATGGGGACGCCTCCGCGGATTTCAGGAATTCAGGATTTAAGGAATTCAGGATTGGGGGACGAACACGAAGACAGACCGCCATGCACACCTCTTTGCAGCCTCTCTGGGCCGCTCTTAAAGAGCTGCGGGAGTATACAACACTGTCGCACAGCGGTGCGAAGTGCGTGGTGCACGCGCGGCTTGACTTGCGCCACTGCGCCGCGCGTGGCGCGCAGCGCGAAATGAGGGAGTGGGGCTGCGCGCCGCACCATGCACCAAGCACCGCGCACCCGGCACCTGCACCGTGCACCGTGCACTGCGCACCCCGCACCGCTCTGTTACCGATCGTACGACGGAATGAACGTAATGGGCCGTTCGTCGGTGAAGCTGCGCTGGAAGAGATCCGTGCGCGCGTAGCCGTCCATGTCGCGGCCGACCGGAAGCCCGAGGAAATACAAGAGCGTCGGCACCACATCGACGACCGACGCGCGGCGCGGCTGACGGGCCCGTGCCACCGACGCGCCGTAGGCCATCAGAAACCCGTCGGGCGCCGCCTCGTGCGTGCCGCTGATGTCGGGATCGCCGATCAGCCGTTCCAGCACGCGCTTGGAAATACTGAGCGGCTCGATGCCGAAGCCGGACACCACCAGCAGCAGATCGTCGGGGCCGAGGGTTTCGATTTCCCGTCCGATGGCTTCGTCGACCAGGGCGTAGTGCGCTTCCAGCACGCCGCCGTAACGGCGGCGGTCTTCATCGCTCACGTCGCCGAACTGCGACGGCATCGTGTAACGAAGAAAGTAGTGCGCGATGGCGTCCGGGCTCTGGTAGCGGATGAACGAGACCTGCGCCGGCTGCATTTCCATCAGCGCGCGATACAACCGGTCGTAGAGACGATCGGCCCGCGCCCCGGCTCGATACCGATCCGACACGACACCCAGGATCGCCGGCGCGATCGGCTCACCCGCCATGGTTTCGGCAATCGACACCGCGTCGTGCACCAGATCGGCGGGAAAAATGCTCGGCGCAGACCCGGCCGGCGGCTGCGGTCCGCGCGCGAACGCGTCGCTGACGAGAAAACCGTTCACGATCGGCGCCGGCTGGGTCAGCGGAAAATTCACGACGCCGACGCGCAGCCCCGCGGCACCGAGGATCGTCCAGATCGGCCGCGTCCGAATCGAGGCTGCGGTCCGCGGCTCTTCCTGCAGAATGCCGAAGCGAATCAATCCCGTCGCGAAGCAGAAATCCGGCAGCAGCTGCAGCGCCGCGTCGTCGCGGCCGGGGCGGTGATAGACGGCGCTCGACCGGACGCCGTTTTTCTGCGGCAGTTTGCCGGTCGCGACCGCCGCCCACACCGCTTCCGCCGACGTGGGATGGAGCGTGGCCAGGTGCGACACGGCGCCGGCGTCCAGCACCCGGCCGAAATTCGGCAGCCGCCCTTCGGCCGCGGCGTTGGCAATCACTTCGAGCGATCCGGCATCGAGTGCAATCACCGTGACGCGTCCGGGGTGCTCTGCCAACGGGACCGGGGGCCAGTCGCCAAGCGGCCGTGTTTCGAACGCCGGCGAGGTCGCCCCGCCGCGCAGCCCCAACGGAACCGCAACCGATGCCAGCACGATCGCGATCACGCCGGCCGCCCAGACCCCGCGCCGCCCGCCATAGCGCTGGACAAACGCCATCACGAAGAGCAGCACCGCCGCGGCGGCGACGACGATCGTGCTCACGAACACAATCTCGCCCGTCTTCGCTTCGAGCACGAGCGAGAACGTGCGGAGATTGGCCGCCATCAGCAGCGCGCCCGCGGCCGCCACGCTCGCCGCCGTCCAGACGATGACATTGACGCTGATCCAGGCCGGCGACAACGCCACGCGGCCGAACAGCTGCCGGATCAGCATCACGGCGTAGACGATGACCGCCGCCGAGCCCGCGTAGTAGATACCTATCGGCCACACCAGCGGCAGCAAGTGGATCGGATGGAGCGGGAGTTGCGGATTCAGTTCAAGGATCAGGACGATCACGTACGCGGCGGCGAGGATGCCGGCCGCGAGTGCGTTCGTCAGTAGCCGCAGGTAGCGCATCGAACCCTTCGAACCACTCGAACCTGTCGAACCCCTCGAACCTGTCCGAGTATACTCGGCTGATGCCCTCTGATCTGACAGCGGAGGTGATCGCGAACGCGCCGCTGTCGAACGACTACAACGTGCTGTCGCTCCGCGCGCCTGAGATCGCGGCGGCGGCGACGCCGGGGCAGTTCGTGATGGTGAAAATCGCGGCCAATCACGACCCGATGCTGCGGCGGCCGTTTTCCGTCTTCGAGATTCTCAACAACGCCGCCGGCATGCCGATCGGATTCTCGCTCCTCAACAAGCGGATCGGACCGTCGACGGAATTGATCTATGCAGCCAGGCCCGGCCAGGCCGTGGCCTGCCTCGGCCCGCTCGGCCAGCCGTTCTCGCTCATCGATCCGCCGGCTGAAGCCTGGATGGTCGCCGGCGGCGTCGGGCTCGCGCCGTTTCTCTCGCTGGTGACCGCGCTCAACGCGCGCGGCGTGAATTCGACGCTGTTCTACGGGGCGCGCCGCGTCGCCGAACTCTTCTATCTCGACTGGTTTCGCGACATGGGCGTCACGCTCGTGCTGACGACCGAAGACGGCAGCGCCGGCGAACGCGGACGGGTCATCGCCCCGCTCGAACGTGAACTCGCGGCCCGTCCCGCGAACCAGGACGTGATGCTTTACGCCTGCGGACCAGAAGGCATGCTGGCCGCCACCGCCAAAACCGCGGCCCGCTTTGCGCGGCGCTGCGAAGTGTCGGTCGAACGGATCATGGGCTGCGGCATGGGCGGCTGCTACAGCTGCGTCGTGCCGATGCGCACCAGCGGCGGCGGCTTTCATCATGTCCGTTCCTGTCTCTCGGGCCCGGTCCTCGCGGCCGATCAGATTGCGTGGGAGCATTCATGACGGGTGGCGGTAGGGACAGGCTGTAGCCTGTCCGAGAATCGACATGGATCTTTCAGTTCGCATCGGATCGCTGACGCTCAAGAATCCGCTCATCGCGGCCAGCGGCTGCTTCGGCTATGGCGTCGAGTACGCCGACCTCTTCGACCTGTCTACGCTCGGCGGCGTCGCGGTGAAAGGGCTGTTTCTCGCCGAGCGCGAAGGGCATCCGGCGCCGCGGATCGTCGAAACGCCGGCCGGCATGCTCAATGCGATCGGCCTCCAGGGCATTGGCGTCCACCGGTTCGTCGCCGAAAAACTGCCGGAGCTGCGCGAGCGGCGGGCGACGGTGATCGTCAACGTCTGCGGCACGTCGATCGACGAGTACGCCGAGGTGTCGCGGATCCTCTCGGACCATGAAGGCGTGGCGGCGATCGAACTGAACATCTCGTGCCCGAACATCAAGGAGGGCGGCATTCAGTTCGGCTGCAGTCTGATCGGCACGCACGATGTCGTCAGCGCCGTCCGCAAAGTCACCCGGCTCCCGCTCATTCCCAAACTGACACCGAACGTGACCGATCCCGCCTCGTTCGCCAAGGCGGCCGAAGAAGCGGGAGCGGACGCCGTGTCGCTCGTCAACACGTTCCTGGCGATGGTGATCGACGTGGAAACCCGGCGGCCGAAGATTTCGAACGGCGTCGGCGGCCTGAGCGGCCCGGCCATCCGTCCGATTGCCGTTCGCATGGTCCACGAGTGTTACGAGGCCGTGAAGATTCCCGTCATCGGCATGGGCGGGATCGCCGACGCTCGGGACGCGCTCGAGTTCATGATCGCGGGGGCCACGGCCGTGCAGGTCGGCACGGCGAATTTCGTCGATCCACTGATCTGGCCGAAACTGCTCTCGGGCATGACGGCCTATATGGAGCGCCACGACATCGCGCGCATCACTGATCTCGTCGGGTCGGTGCAGATGAAGCCGGCGCCTAGTGCCGGTGGCGTCCGTCCCTTCGACGAAGCTCAGGGCCGTCCTGAGCCTGCCGAAGGACGGCTCTAGCCGGATGGTCTGCTGAAAGGAACGTCACGGTGGAACAACTGCTGGTCGCGCTCGACGTCAACACGGTTGCCGAGGCGCGCGCGCTCGCGGACAAACTGCGCGGCCGGGTCGGCGGTTTCAAGATTGGCACGCGCCTCTTCACGGCCCACGGACCCGCGCTCGTCGAGGAACTCGTCAAGAAGGGCGACAAGGTCTTTCTGGATCTCAAGTTTCACGACATCCCGAACACCGTGGCGGGCGCGATCGGCGCCGCCGCCCGGGCCGGCGTGTGGATGGTCAACGTCCACGCCTCCGGCGGGCTGGAGATGATGATGGCGGCCCGCGCGGCCGCGGACGAAGAGGCCGCGAACGTCGACATGGCACCGCCGTTCGTCATCGGCGTCACCGTCCTGACCAGCATGGATCAACCGATGCTGGCCCGCACCGGCGTCGACTGTTCGGTCGTCGACCAGGTCGTCCGGCTGGCCACCCTGGCCCAGGAAGCGGCGCTCGACGGCGTCGTCGCGTCCCCGCACGAAATCAGCGCCATTCGCGAACGCTGCGGCGATCGCTTTCTGATTGTGACGCCGGGCATCCGCGGCGCTGGCGACGCCAAGGGCGACCAGTCGCGAACGACAACCGCCGAGGGCGCGCTCGCCGCCGGCGCCAACTACATCGTCATCGGCCGGCCGATCATCGCGGCACCCGATCCGCGAGCCGCCGCGCAGCGCATTGCCGACGAGTGCCGTCCGGCCAAGCAGTAACTCTCGAGCGATGACCGACCTCACCATCTACTCGCGGCCCGGGTGCCATCTGTGCGACGAGATGAAGGCCATCGTGTCGCACGTCGGCCGGAGCATCCCGTTTTCGCTCACCGAAGTCGACATCTCGGGCGATGCCGAGCTCGAGACGCTCTACGGAGAAGAGATCCCGGTCCTGCTGATCGACGGCTGGAAAATCGCGAAATACCGCATCAGCGAAGAACAGCTGCGGCGCGCACTTTCGAGCCGGCAGAGCGGCTGCAGTCTGTAGTGCCGCTGTCTGTCGCTGATCGAGCTTTCGTGGAATCCGGCTTTAGCCGGATTCATGCGGCTCCGGCTGAAGCCGGAGCCCACGACTGACTCCACCCCGCCTGCCCTGTAATCTGTAGCCATGCTTCGAATCGGCGCGCACATGTCGGTCGCGGGCGGCGTTTCGAACGCCGTCGATCGCGCCGAGCTGCACGGCTGCGAGGCGCTGCAGATCTTCACGAAGAACGCCAACCGCTGGCAGTCGCCGCCGCTCGAGCCCGCCGACGTGCGGCGGTTTCGCGAGCGGCTCGACGCGGCCGGCATCACGCCGGCGGTCTCGCACGGCAGCTATCTGATCAATCTCGCCACCCGCGCGCCGGTTCTTCGCGATCAATCCGTCAATGCCCTCCTCGATGAGTACGACCGCGCCGAGCAACTCGGCCTCCTCGGCGTCGTGCTCCATCCGGGCACCTGCACGTCGGGCACCGAGGCCGAGGGGCTCGCCGCCATCGCACAGGCACTGCGCACGATCTTCCTGCGGCGGCCGCGCGGCCAGACGATGATCCTGCTCGAACACACGGCGGGACAGGGGCGAACGCTCGGCTGGCGCTTCGAGCATCTCGCCGCCATCATCGACGGCGTCAACGGCAGCAGCCGCGTCGGCGTCTGCCTCGACACGTGCCATCTCGTCGCGTCCGGCTATGACATCGGCTCGGACGCCGGCTACGTGTCGACGTTTGCCGACTTCGAGCGTCTGGTGGGATTCACACGGCTGAAGACCTTGCACGGCAACGACTCGAAGAAGCCGTGCGCCAGCCGCGTCGATCGGCACGAACACATCGGCAAGGGATGCCTCGGCCTCGAGCCGTTCAAGCGCCTGATGCACGACCCGCGCTTCGACGGCCTGCCGATCCTGATCGAGACCGAGAAGACCGAAAGCCTGCAGCGGCCAGGCACGATTGCCCTGGATCCGTTGGATGTGATGAATCTGAATGCGCTGAAGGAATTGCGCGCCAGGTAGCGTGCCCCAGAACCCGGCACCCGGAACCCGGCACCTTGAACCACGGGTACAAGAAAAGAGCGGGCGAACCGTGGTTCGCCCGCTCTTTCATCCCATCCCGATCTTACTTGGCGGTGATGATGAAGTGGCCGCGGCGGTTCTGCTGCCAGCAGGACTCGCTCTTCTCGGTGCAGACCGGCTCTTCCTTCCCCTTGGTGATGCTGGTGATCCGGTTCGCCGCGACGCCGAGGCTCACCAGATAATCCTTCACCGCCATGGCCCGGCGCGTGCCGAGCGCGAGGTTGTACTCGGAGCTGCCGGTCTCGTCGCAGTGACCTTCGACAGTCACCTGCGTGCTGGTCCAGCGCTTCATCCAGTCGGCGTCGCGTGAGAGCGCCGCCTTGGCGTCCTCGCGGATCTCGGACTTGTCGAGATCGAAGTACGCATCGGTCAGCGGACGTTCGGCGTTCAACTGCGCCAGCGACTTCTGCGCGAAGATCTGGTCCTCGGTGAGCGGCGCCGGCGGCCGCGGCGCCGGTGGCGGCGGTGGCGGTGGCGGCGGTGGTGGAGGTGGCGGCGGCGGAGCGGCCGGCGGCGGCGGTGGTGGCGGCGCGGGCGCCGGTGGTGGAACCTTCTTCCCGCACGCACTGATGGTGAACACCACGATCAGCATCACCGCTGTTAGCGAGATAAATTTTCGGACGCGTGTCATCGTCACACTCCTATTGGAGAGAGTGGCAGCTTACAAAGCGATGGCTCAGGTGTCAATTCTCGAAACGCTACAATGCCGCACATGGAACATCTGCTGCGCGCCACGGCGCGGGCCGAGGCGCGGCATTTCTGGTTCCGGGGGTTTCGGTACTTCGTCACGCCGCTCCTTCAACGGGCCTCGGGCGGCCGAACCGGTCTGCGGATTCTCGACTGCGGATGCGGCACCGGCAACAACCTCGAACTACTCGGGCGCTACGGGCACGCGTACGGCTTCGATCTGACCGCCGTGGGCCTCGCCATCGGCCGCGAGTCCGGCCGGACGCGGCTTGCACGTGCGACTGTAACCGCAGTCCCGTTCCCCAGCAATGCTTTTGATATCGTCACGTCCTTCGACGTCCTCTACTCGTTGCCAGAACGTGACGAACGGGCCGCCGTCGCCGAAATGTTTCGGGTCGCCCGCCCCGGGGGCTGGCTGATCGTCAACGTGGCCGCGATGGAACTGCTCCGCGGCGATCACTCGGTCCTCAGCCGGGAACTCCGGCGCTACAGCCGAACGACCCTGTCGGCGCTCCTGACGGGCGCCGGTTTCCGCGTCGAGCGGCTCACCTACACCAACGCGATCCTCTTCCCGCCGATGGCGCTTGCCCGCGCCCTGCAGCGCCGGCGCGGTCTCTCGGCCGAGGCGGAGGCCGATCAGGAAATCCGCGTGCCCGCGACCCCGGTCAACCTGGCCCTGACCGCGGCCCTCAAGATCGAAAGCTGGTGGCTTACGATCGGCACCAGCCCGTTCGGCAGTTCGCTGCTTTGCCTCGCTAGGAAGCCGGCGTAAGCCGGCACTCGAGCATTTTCAGCCCCAGCCGCCGCCGATCCCCGGACCGCCAGCGAGTCTCCGCCGGCACATACCACGCGCCGCTCTCGATCGTGATCGTGCTCTCCGGACCAGCAACAAGAGTGTCGGGAATCCGGAGCGTTCGCGAAAACGACCGCCCGACCTCGAACTGATCCAGGACCGTCTCGCCGGCTCGAACCGTGACGTGCGACGTGGCCGCGGCTTCCACTTCCCCGCGCATGGTGAGAAACAGACCGTGGCCCTCGGCGCGGACGCGCATGGTGGCCTTGTCGCTCGACCACCGCCACAGCACCCCGGTCGCCGGGTCGTATTCCTGCTCGTGCCACCCCTCGCTGAACCCGTACACCACGCGTCCGGCGGGTTCCGCATCGAACTGCTCGATCGCCAGCTGCGGGCTGTCGGCATCGATCGTGACCGCGGCGTAGTCGCCGCCGGCCGAGGCCGGCACGGTGAACAGCCGCAGAAAGAAGCCCGGCGGCACGCTCACTTCGTCTACGACGGCGCCGTCGAATCGGATGCGCACGCGCGCCGGTGCGCCTTCGAGCGCCAGGTTCCGGCCGCCAACCACGAACGATGTCGCGACCGGATGGCGACGGACCCACGCGGTGATGCCACCCTGACCGGGGCCGCGGCGATCTTCCCGGGCGATCCCCGCGGTCTCCGGCGTCAGCGACCAGCCTTCGCCGGCGTACCACAGCGGCGGGTCGATGACGTGCCAGTCGACCTCGTCCGGCCGGGCGCCGCCGAGCAGAATCTTAAGATCGAACGGCCAGCGGTACAAGGCCGGACGTCGCTCGTACTTGGCCAGCGCGAGATCGCTGCGGAGTGGATCGGCGATGAACCACACCGGATCGCGGCCGCCGCCGTTCCAGTACTTCACGAGCTCGAGCCACTCGTGCTTGGGTGGCGAAGGCAACCGGCCCTTGAGGGCCGGCATCTCGCTGCCGACCCACTGAATCGGGCGCCGCATGTCGAACTCACCGCGGCGATGCATGGCGAGCACCGGCGGCGCGGCGGCGCCTTCGGCCGCCCTCGCATGCATGTCGGAGAGCATCCGAAAGGCCGGCGCCGGCATCTGTCCGAACCCGTACCCGGTCCGGTCGTCGAGGTACCCGGACACCACCGCCAGCGCGCCGACCGTGGCGAGCGCCGGCAGCGGCGGCAACACTGACGCACCGCGCATCGCGAGATAACACACCGGAATCACCAGCGGCAGTGCATAGCGCGTCGTAATCGTTTCCTGGAACAACAGGTCGAACGCCAGATACGGACCGAACGCAAAGAGCAGCGTGACGACGGTCCAGCGCGAGCGGATCAGCAACTGCACGGCACCGACGGCCGCCAGCACCAACACCACGGCGGCGAGCTGCCGGTAGCCCCACGGCCAGACGAACGCGTACTGCAGCGTCCGCACGAACTGCCGCAGCGTCGGCGTCGTGGCGAGCATCACGACGCCGGTCAGATCCTCGGCGCCCTGATTGAAGAAGGCCTGCCAGTACCGGCGCGGGCCGCCGGACACGACGATCAGCGGGATCAGCCAGAGCAGCACGCCGACGGTGTAGGCGCCCGCCGCGACCGCGATGCCGCGAAGGCGGACGACGCGAGGCAGCCGCAGCAGACTGAGGGCGAGGAGCGGCACGGTGAGCCAGACCACCTGCGAGCGGATGCCGGCGGCGAACGCCGCGGCAAATGCGGCCACGGCGATCGGCATCACGCCGGTCGCCGCAAGCACCAGCCCCTGCACGAACAGCGACGCGCAGAGCCCGGCGAGGTCGCTCAGCGGCCGCGCGGCGGTGATCCAGTAGAGGGGCGACGCGATCACCAGGAGGACGCCCGCCCATGTCAGCGGTCCAGGCGAGCGATCGCGATCGAGCTCACGAAAGAGAATCAAGAGCGCGAAGACCGCCAGACCGCCAGCAACGACGCTCATCAGGCTGAGCGTGTGGACCTCGGAGAATCCGGCGCTATGGAGGAGCTTGGCGGTCCCGATGAACAGCGGATAGCCGGGCGGATGCGGCTGGTGCTTCGAAACGTCGTAATCGCGAATGCCGAGCGCGAAGTTGACCGAATCGAGATCTTCGAGCGAAGGCGGCAGCGCGAGCAGGTGGAACGCGACGAAGCATCCGGCCACCAGCGCCGCGGCCAGTCTGGACGAAGCGGTCACCGGCGCCGCGGCACGCGCATGAACCTATTCCTCGTCCCAGTTCGTGCCGTCGTCGTCATCCTCGTCGTCTTCTTCGTCGTCGTCGTCGTCGAGTTCGTCGTCGTCCCCGTCGACTTCCTCGTCGTCGTCATCGTCGTCGTCTTCGTCGTCGTCCGGCGCCAGATCGAGCTCGAGCGGAGAGAGGCTGGTGACTTCGAGGTTCGACCCGCACTCGGGGCAACTCAGTACATCGCCTTTGTCGACGTCGAATTCATCGACTTCGATTTCAGCATCGCACTCAGGACAGGTGGCCATACGCTCCTCGGCGCCGCGAAGCCCGCGTGCGGTTTGGCATTAGGATGGATGACGTGCCAGAATCCGGCCGGGCCGCGTTCGCGATAAGTCCCAAATTATAGATCACATGCCCGGCGCAGGCAGTACCGCGAAAACCGTTGTCGTCGCCGACGATACCGCGTTCGTCCGCGACCGCTTCCGCACCGCGCTCGAACACGCCGGACATCATGTCATCGCGGTGGCGAGCGGCGCGGAGTTGCTGGCACGCGTCGAAGCGGACCTCGCGACGATCGACTTGCTGGTCGTCGACCTGCGGCTGCCGCACGGCGGCGGCATCGATCTGATGCGCAGCCTGCGGGCGCTCGACAAGGGGCGTCTGCCGGTGCTGGTCTTCAGCGGCACGATCGCCAGCGCCGACGAAGTCCGCGCGCTGGCCGGACTGGGGATCGCCGGTTACATCAACGAGTACAGCTCGGTGCAGCACATCATGCCGTCGCTCGCGCCGCATCTCTTTCCGGACAACTTCAATCGGCGCAGCAGCCCGCGGGTGATTCTCGGCATGCCGATTCAATACCGGTTCGGCAGCACGATTGCCGCGGCGCTGACGTTGAACCTCAGTCACGGCGGTGTCGCGATCCGCACGACCAGTCCGCTCGATGCCGGGGCCCGGATCCACGTCCGCTTCCGGATGCCGGGCGGCAAGACCGAGATCGAAGCCGACGGCCGCGTCGTCTGGACCGATCGGCGGGTCGGCATGGGCATTCAGTTCGAGAGCATGCCGCCGGCGCACCAGACGCTCATCGACGACTTCGTCGACGCCCACTTCTTCACGAACCGCAAGGCGTAGGATTCCGAACATGGAGCATTCGCTCGCGGGGATCCTCTGGCGCGTGGCCGGCGTTCTGCTGCTGGTCTTCGCCAATGGCTTCTTCGTCGCCGCGGAATTCGCGATCGTCACGGTGCGAAAGACGCGGATCGATCAGCTGATCGCCGAAGGGCACCGCGGCGCGCGCGCCGTGCGCCGCGCGGTCAGCGATCCAGACAGCTACATCGCCGCCACGCAGCTCGGCATCACCATGGCCAGCATCGGCCTCGGCTGGATCGGCGAACCGGCGCTTGCCGCGCTGGTTCAGCCCGCGCTCGTCGCGCTGCCCGGAGGCATCAAGGAAGCGACCGCGCACAGCATCGCCGTCGCCATTGCGTTTGCGCTGATCACCGCGCTGCACATCACGCTGGGCGAGTTGGCGCCGAAGACCATCGCGCTCGAACGTGCGGAAGCGACCGCGCTGCTCGTCGTCAAGCCGACCGAACTCTTCATGAAAGCGTTCTGGCCGTTCATCCGGCTGCTGAACGGCATCGGCAAGGCGATCGTGAACATGATGGGGCTGCGGTCGAAGGGCGGCCACGCGCTGGTCCACTCCGAGGAAGAGCTGAAGATGCTCGTCACCGCCAGCCAGGAAGCCGGCGTCCTCGAAGAACGCGAGGAACAGATGCTCCACCGCGTCTTCGAGTTTGCCGATCTCACCGCCGGCCAGGTGATGGTGCCCCGCACCGAACTCGTCGCGGTTCCTGCCGACGCCTCGGGCGACGTCCTGCTGAAACACGTCAGCCGCGCCGGCTACGCGACGCTGCCGGTCTACCGCGACAATCTCGACAACGTGGTCGGCATGCTCTATACGATCGACGTCGTGAAGGCGCTGGCCGCCGGACAGCGCGACGTGAGCGCGGGAACGATGGCGCGGGAAGCGCTGACCGTGCCTGAAACGATGGCCGCCGACGATCTCCTGAACGCGCTCCGTCAGCGCGGCGTCCGCGAAGCGGTCGTCATCGACGAGTACGGCGGCACGGCCGGCCTGGTCACCTTCGAGTGGCTGATGGAACGGATCGTCGGCGACCTGCGCGCCGGCAGCACTGGTCAACCGGCAACGTCCGCGGACGGATCGGTGGAGATCGACGGCCTCACGCTGGTCACCGACATCAACGAGCAATTCGGTCTGCACATCGACGAAGACACCTACACCACACTCGGCGGCTATGTGATGGGCGTCATCGGCCGACGCGCCCGCGTCGGCGACTCGATCGAGACCGAGGGCCGCCGGATGCGCGTCGTCGCGCTCGATGGTCTGCGCGTCTCACGCGTGCTAATCACGGCCCCGCAGTCTGACGCACGCCCTGAGAGTCCGCGCATCTGACAAACCGTCACGCCGGTGATGTCCGAAAACCGCCAGCCGCGGCACGCGGCGCGGTCTACAGTGTCGCCATGGCATCAATTCGAAAAGAGGTCGCAATCAACAAATCGGCCGCCGACGTCTGGGACGCGATGCGGGACGTGAGCAACGTCCATCGCCGCGTCGTCGCCGGCTTCGTCACGGCGTGTCACATGGAAGGCGACGTGCGCGTCGTGACCTTCGTCAACGGCGCCGTGGCGCGTGAGCCGATCGTGGACGTCAACGACGACGATCGCCGCCTGGTGTGGGCGGCGGTTGGCGGGAACCTTACGCATTACAACTCATCGGCGCAGGTCTTCGACGAGGGGCAGGGCCGCTGCCGCGTCGTCTGGACGTCGGATCTGCTGCCGCACGAGATGGCGCCGGCGATCAGCGGGATGATGGATCTCGGCATCGCGGCGATGAAGCGGACGTTGGAGGGCCCAGTCCCCAGTCCCCAGCCCCCAGCCTCTAACCTCTAGTCCTGCCGCAGCAGCCGGATCGCGTTGGCGACGACGATGACCGAGGCGCCGGTATCGGCCAGGATCGCCATCCAGAGTGTCGCCACGCCGGCAACGGCGGCGATCACGAACGCAGCCTTCATCACGAGGGAGATCGCCAGGTTGGCGCGGATGTTGGCCACTGCCGCGCGGCTCAGACGCAACGCGTAGGGAATCTTGATCAGCTCGTCGGCCATCAGCGCCACGTCCGCGGTCTCGAGCGCGACGTCGCTGCCGGCGGCGCCCATGGCAATCCCGATGTCAGCGGAAACCAGCGCCGGCGCGTCGTTGATGCCGTCGCCGACCATGGCGACCGTCCCGAACCGCCGCTTGAGATCGTTGACCACGGTCACTTTGTCTTCGGGCATCAGCTCCGCGCGCACTTCGTCGAGACCCAGTCCAGCGGCAACGGCCTGAGCGGTCGCGGCCGAATCGCCGGTCAGCATCACCAGCGATTCCACCCCCTGTCGCCTGAGCATATCGAGCGCGTCGCGGCTCGACGCGCGGACCAGGTCGGCGACGGCGATGATGCCGACCGGACGCGAACCGATGGCGACGAGGACTGCGGTCAACCCCCGCGCACTCAGCGACTCGAGGTGCTGGTGGACGGCGTCGGAGCAGAGCCGTCTCTCTTCGAAGAGACGATGGTTACCGAGCGTGACGTGCGCGCCGTCGACTTGTCCCTCGGCGCCGCGGCCATCGAGCGCGGTCACGTCGAGACCGGCCATAGGTACGAGGTTCAGGCCATCGGCGTGACGGATGATCGCGCGCGCGATCGGGTGCTCTGATCGCCGTTCGACGGCTGCCGCGACGGCGACGACTTGCGCGCCGGGCAGATCGGTCAGTGTCACGACCTCGATGACATGTGGCGACCCGTGCGTCAGCGTGCCGGTCTTGTCGAACGCGACGCAGCGAACCCGCCCGGCCTTTTCAAGGTGCGCACCGCCCTTGATCAGCACGCCGTGGCGCGCGGCGGCGGCGAGCGCCGCGACCACCGAGACCGGCGTGGAGATCACCAGCGCGCACGGGCAGGAGACGACGAGCAGCACCAGCGCGCGGTAAATCCAGACCTGCCACTCGGCGCCGAAGGCCAGCGGCGGCACGAGCGCCAGAATGAGCGCCAGGACGATGACCGCCGGCGTATAGACGCGGGCGAACCGTTCGACGAGCGCTTGCGCCGGCGCGCGCTGCGCCTGCGCCTGCTCCACCATGTGCGTGATCCGCGCGAGCGTCGTATCCCGGCGCAGCTTCGTGACGCGGACATCCATCGCGCCGCGGCCGTTGATGCTGCCGGCAAAGACCTCGTCACCGGGCGCCTTGTCCACGGGCAGCGACTCGCCGGTGATCGGCGCCTGATTCACCGCGCTCCGGCCGGCGAGCACTTCCCCGTCGAGCGGGATCTTTTCGCCCGGCTTGACGATGATCACGGCGCCGGGCGTCAGCGAGTCCACCGCGACCAGGTGTTCGCCGTGGTCGTGGCGCACGAGCGCTTCAGCGGGCGACAGATCCATGAGCGCCCGGACCGCCAGACGCGCGCGTTCGAGCGTGCGGACCTCGAGCGCCTGCGCGATCGCAAAGAGAAATACGACGGCCGCGGCTTCCGACCATTCACCCAACGCGATCGCACCGGCGGCGGCGATGAGCATCAGTACGTTGATGTCGAGCGCGCGGACTCGCAGCGCATTCGCGGCCTTGCGGATGGTGGGCGGCGCGCCGGCCGCGATGCCGATGGCAAAGAACGCCACGGCCAGCGCCGGAGGGAGCGCGGTGAATCCAAGCGCAAACCCCACCATGGCGCCCACGCCGGAAACGGCAAGCAGCGCGGTTTCGCGCGTCCGGCTCCCGCGGTCGGCGGCAATCGGCTGTTCGTGCTCGAGCCACGCCCGCATCCCGGCATCGGCAACGGCCGCAGAAATCGCCGACGTCGTCAGTTTCGCGGCGTCGTACTTGACGTGGAGCCGCTGCCCCATCAGGTCGGCCTCGAAGGTCTCGAGTCCACTGAGGTGCTTGAAGCGGCGCTCGATCAGCGCAACTTCTTCGCGGCAGTCCATGCCCTCGATCTTGAAGGTGGACTCGGCGTGCAGTTCGCACACGGTGCAGGTGACGGCGGCCATCAGCGGCCTCCCCGGTGCGCGCGCTCCTGCACGTGCTCGAGACCCTGCGCGAAGAGCCCGACGATGTGGTGATCGTCGAGCGCGTAGAAGATCATCTGGCCGGCGCGGCGCTGCCGGACCAGGCGGGCGTTGCGCAGGAGCCGCAGCTGGTGAGAGACCGCCGAGTCGCTGAGATCGAGGAGCGTGGCGATGTCGCCGACGCACAGCTCGGCGCGGGACAAGGCGTCCAGAATCCGGACCCGGGTCGCGTCACCCAGAACCTTGAAGGTGTCCGCGAGGTCCGCCACTGACTCCTGATCAAGCAGTGTCGGCCTCACAGACTGAATATCTGAACAAGTGCTCATGTATCCAGTATACAGGTGTCAGACACGTGTCTGACACCCCGTCTGACACCGGCGACAGATTTTCAGTGAGTTACGGCCGCGGGTTGGATGCTACGCACAATAACTTGGGGGTCGTCGGCCTCGACACCACAAGACGGGGTCAGACACGTGTCTGACCCCGCCCTCTTTCTACAGATGAGCGAGCGAAGCGAGCACTCTGTCGTAGTCGGGCTCGTTCCGCGCGTCGTCGAGGACCTCGCGGTGGCGGATGACGCCGTGGCCGTCGATGACGAAGACGGCGCGTTTGGCGATGCCGTGGAGCCCGATCATGTCGGGATTCACGACCCCATATGCTTGAATCGTGTGTTTGTTGAAGTCGCTCAGCAGCGGGAAGTTGAGGTGCTGTTGATCGTGAAATGCCTTCAGCGCGAAAAACGTATCGACACTGATGCCGAACACCTGCGCGTGCGCGGCGTTGAGCTTCGCGAGCTGGTCGCGGAAGTGGCAGAGCTCCTTCTGACACACGGAACTGAACGCCGCCGGAAAGAACGCCAGGACGACCGGATGCCCGCGGTGCGCGCTGAGCGTCACGGGTTGCCGATCGTGATTCATGAGCGTGAAGTCCGGCGCGGGCGTTCCAACGTCTACAGACATGCTGCCTCCAGACCTGTCAGTCTAAAGGACCGGACCGAGCTACACATTTCCCCGGGCTTCGGCTAGAGTTTTGGGTTTGGCGGGAGTCAGTGCTCGCCCTTCTATATCAATTACTTAGGGAGTTGTTCCTGTGATCGAGGTACAGCACCTCACCAAACGCTACGGCCCCTTCACCGCAGTCGACGACGTCAGCTTTCGCGTCGAGCGCGGTGAAATTCTCGGATTTCTCGGACCCAACGGCGCCGGCAAGACCACGACCATGCGGATCCTGACCGGCTACATGCCGGCTACGGACGGCAAGGCGGTGGTCGCCGGCTTCGACGTCTTCGATCAGCCGATCGAGGCGAAACGCCGCACCGGCTACCTGCCGGAAACGCCGCCGCTCTATCCCGACATGAGCGTCGTCGAATACCTGACGTTCGTCGCCAAGATCAAAGGTGTGCCGCCCGCCGAGCGGAAGCAGCGCATCAAGACGATCATGGAGCGGACGCGGATTGACGACATGGCCAAGCGGCTCTGCGCGCGCCTCTCGAAAGGCTACAAGCAGCGCGTCGGTCTGGCCCAGGCACTCATCCATAACCCCGACGTGCTGATTCTGGACGAGCCGACCGCCGGCCTCGACCCGAAGCAGATCATCGAAACCCGCCAGCTGATCAAGGAACTGGCCGGGGATCACACGATCATCCTCAGCACGCACATCCTGCCGGAAGTCTCGCAGACGTGTCAGCGCGTCGTGATCATCAACAAGGGTCACGTCGTGGCCGTCGACACGCCCGACAACCTCACGGCGCGGCTGCGCGGCTCGGAAACGCTCTACGTGCAGGTCGACGCCAACGGCACCGACGCCGCGGCAGCGCTCTCGCGCATCGCCGGCGTCACCCGCGTCTCCGAATCGGACCGGCGTAATCAGCTGATTGGGTATGAAGTCGAAAGCGAGCAGGGGCACGACGTCCGCCGCGAGCTGGCCCGCGCCGTCGTGCAGAACGGCTGGGGGCTCCTCGAACTGCGTCCGATGCGGATGAGCCTCGAGGAAATCTTCCTCTCGCTGACCACCGAGGACGCGGCGCACATCGCGGCCGGAGAGGAGACCGCTCATGCGTAACATCCTGGCGATCGCGCAGAAGGAACTGCGTTCGTACTTCGCCTCGCCGATCGCCTATCTGGTGATTGGCTTCTTCTCGCTGCTCTACGGCTATTTCTTCGCCGTGATGCTCAGCTACTTCGTCCGCGCCGGGTTGAACGCCGGCCAGATGGGTGGCCCGCAGGTCCTGAACATCAACCAGGACATGCTCCGGCCGGTGCTTCAGAACGTCACCGTGCTGCTGCTCTTCGTGCTGCCGGCGATGACGATGCGGACCTACTCCGAGGAACGCCGTTCCGGCACCATCGAACTGCTGCTCACCTCGCCGCTCAGCGACTTCCAGATCATCATGGGCAAGTTCCTCGGCGCGCTGGGACTCTACTCGGTGATGATCGGCGTCACGCTGATCCACATCCTGGTGCTATTCATCTACGGCAGCCCCGAGTGGAAACCCATCGTCACGTCGTATCTCGGACTGCTCCTCCTCGGCGGCAGCTTCCTGTCGGTCGGCCTCTTCATCTCGACGCTTACGACCAACCAGATCGTCGCGTACATTTCCACGTTCTCGGTCTTTCTGCTGCTTTGGGTAGTGAGCTGGATCGGTAGCTTCACGACCGGCCTGCTCACGGACGTCACGGCGTACCTGTCGATCACCGAGCACTTCGACGACTTCTCGAAGGGCATCATCGACACGACGCATGTCATCTACTACCTGAGTCTGATCTCCTTTGGTCTGTTTCTGACCGCCAGGTCGGTCGACACAGAACGGTGGCGCGGATAATGGTCAAACGAATCTTCAACATCATCGGCTGGGTCGGCACCGTGCTCGTGCTCGGTGCCGTCGCCGTTCGTCTTCGCACCTCCATGGACCAGCGCTACGCGACGTGGCTCGCCGAGGCGGGCCTCGCCTGCATGGTCCTGTACATCGTCAGCCAGTGGCGTGAAATCGGCACTTTCTTCACGCGCCGCCAGGCCCGTTACGGCACGCTCGCCGCGACCAGCGTCCTGATTGGGCTCGGCATCCTCATCGCGATCAACTACATCGGCAAGCGCCAGAACAAGCGCTGGGATCTCACGGCCGCCAAGCAGTTCAGCCTCTCGGATCAGAGCCGCAAGGTGCTGACCGACCTGAAGGAACCGCTGAAGGTCATGGTCTTCGCGAAGGAACCGGACTTCCAAGGCTTTCGCGATCGTCTGAAGGAATACGAGTACACCTCGAAGCAGCTGACGACCGAGTACATCGATCCGGACAAGAAGCCGTCCGCTGCCCAGCAGAACAAGGTCGAGCAGTACAACACGATCGTCTTCAACTACCAGGGCCGAACCGAGCGGACCACGGCCAATACCGAGCAGGACATCACCAACACGATCATCAAGGTGGTGACCGGCGCCCAGAAGAAGGTCTACTTCACGCAGGGGCACGGCGAAAAAGACACCGCGTCTTCCGAACGCGAAGGCTACAGCACGATCGTCCAGGCGCTGGGCCAGGAGAACTACGGCGTCGAGAAGATCGTGCTCGCGCAGGCAGGCTCCGTCCCGGACGGAGCCGCGGCGGTCGTCGTCGCCGGACCGAAGACCGATTTCTTCCCGCCTGAGATCGAGGCGCTCAAGGCCTATCTCGCGAAGAACGGCAAGGTGCTGCTGATGCTCGATCCGCCGGACAAGGTGGACAGCGCGCCGCTGACCAGCCTCGTGGCGCTGGCTCACGACTGGGGCGTCGACGTCGGCAACAGCATCGTCGTCGACGCGAGCGGGATGGGACGGCTGATCGGCACCGACGCGTCGGTCCCGGTCGCGGCGAACTATCCGCAGCATCCGATCACCGATCGGTTCAACGTGATCACCGCGTATCCGCTCGCCCGCGCCCTCACGCCCGTGACGGGCGGCGTCAACGGCCACACCGCGCAGACCTTCGTCGAATCGAGCCCGCGCAGCTGGGCCGAAACCGATCTCAAGGCGCTGTTGACCGAAGGCAAAGTCGAGCTGAACGAGGACAAGGGCGACAAGACCGGTCCGGTCGCAATCGCCGCCGCCGTCTCCGCGCCCGGTGAGGCCCCCAAAGACGCGCCCGCCGATGCGCCGAAGCCCGAAGCCCGCGTCGTGATCGTTGGCGATTCGGACTTCGCCTCGAACGGCGTTCTCGGGATTCAGGGTAACCGCGATCTGTTCATGAACACCGTCGGCTGGCTGTCGCAGCAGGAGAACCTGATCTCGCTGCGGCCGAAAGACGCGGAGGACCGCCGGCTTACGCTCACCGCGACGCAGCAGAACAACATCACCTGGATGTCGCTCCTGGTCATTCCAGCCGTGATCTTCGGCACCGGCATCTTCAGCTGGTGGAAAAGGCGGTAGGCGATGAGCAGACTGCTCTCGACTATCGCGCTGCTCGTCGTTCTCCTCGGACTGGGCGCCTACATCTATTGGGGCCAGCCCGGACCGTCGACCGACACGGCCAGCAAGCAGGAAAAACTCTTCACCGTCGACTCGACGAAGCTCGAGGAGCTGAAGGTCAAGTCGGAGTCCGGCGAGGTGACCTCGCTCACCAAGGACAACGGCGCCTGGAAGCTGACGGCCCCGATTGCCGTCGGCGCCTCGGAGAGCGATGCCTCGGCGATCGCCAACGCCATTGCCGCGCTCGACGTGGACCGGGTCGTTGACGAGAATCCCGCGGACCTCAAGGAGTACGGACTCGACGCACCGCGGCTCGAGGTCGAGTTCAAGGGCGACGGCGGCAAGGCGGCCGGCAAGCTGCTCGTGGGCGCGAAGTCGCCGACCGGCACCAACCTCTTCGCCAAGCGCGAAGATCAGAAGCGGGTCGTGCTCATCGGCCAGTACAACGAGAGCACCTTCAACAAGTCGACGTTCGATCTCCGCGACAAAGCGATCATCAAGATCGATCGCGCCAAGGTCGACGGCGCCGATCTGAACGTCGGCGGCAAAGTCGCCGAATTCGCCAAGGCCAACGGCGAATGGACGATGACCAAGCCAAAGCAGGCGCGAGCCGACTTCTCGGCGCTCGAGGGGCTGCTCGGCCACGTCGAGTCGTTGCAGATGAAGTCGATCGTCTCGACGAACCCGACGCCCGCCGACCTGAAGAAATACGGCTTCGACAAACCGGACGCGACCGTCAACCTGCATCTGGGCAGCGCGCGGGCGACGCTCCTCGTCGGCGGCAAGATGGACGAAGCCACGGTGTACGTACGCGACTCGTCCAAGCCGGATGTCTACACCGTCGACGGTGCGGCGGCGGCGGACTTCAAGAAGGCCGCTGACGACTACCGCAAGAAGGAGCTTTTCGATCTCCGCGCCTTCAACGCGACCCACGTCGAGATCACCCGGAACGGCCAGACCATCGTGCTCGATCGCGTCAAAGCCGCGAAGGAAGGCGAAGCCGACACGTGGCACCGCACCAGCCCGACGGTCGGCGATCCGGATCGCTCGAAGGTCGAAACGCTCCTCGCCGGTCTGGCCGACATCCGCGCCACATCGTTCGTGGACACGACCGCCAAGACCGGACTCGACAAGCCGGCGCTCACCGTCGTCGCCAAGTTCGACGAGGGCAAGAAGGAAGAACGCGTCGTGTTCGGAAAGAACGGAAGCGACGTGTTCGCCTCGCGCAAGGACGACCCGGGCGCATCGAAAGTCGACAGCGAAAAATTCGACGAGGCCAACAAGAACCTCGATGAAGTCCTGAAGGATGCACCGCCGCCCGCTCCAGCGGCAGCGCCGGCCGCCGCGCCTGCACCAAAGTAGCCGCGGCGCGATTCGCTGGCGTCCGGCGATTCGCTGGCGTCCGGCGATTCGGTGGCGTCCGGCTTTAGCCGGATTACACGCGTTAGCGCTCGTCGTCTCTGCGTGCGCGCCCAAGCCTCAGGGTCCGCCGCGGGTCACGCCGCCGCCGTCCACGGCGGTACGAGTCGCCGAACTGGCCCGTACGGTCGACGCGGTTCTCGACGTCCCTGAGCTCTCGCGCGGCACCTGGGGCCTCCAGGTCACGTCGCTCACGCGCGGTGACACGCTCTACGCTCGTAACGCCGACAAGCTCCTGATGCCAGGGTCGACGCTCAAGCTGCTGACGCTGGCGGCTGCTGCCGACCGTCTGGGCTGGGACTTCCGATTTCACACGCGGCTTCTGGCTTCCGGGACGATTCAGGACGGCGTCCTGAACGGCGACCTCATCGTCGTCGGATCGGGCGATCCGTCGATGGACGACTGGGACGGTGCGGCCACGCGCCTCTTCGAGTCCTGGGCGGCGCAGCTAAAAGCCGCCGGCATCAGCACGGTCCGCGGCCGGATCGTCGGCGACGACGACGCGTTCGACGACGACGGACTCGGCACCGGGTGGGCGTGGGACGACCTCGGTGCGAGTTATGCGACCGGCGTGGGCGCCCTGCAGTTCAACCAGAACACAGTCCGCGTGTTCGTCAGTCCTGGCGCGGCGGCCGGCGATGCCGCGACGATCTCGACGACGCCGGCAGCGACGCCGCTGACGTTCCGCAACCGGGCGTCGACCGTCGCCGCCGAGGCGCCCGCGGCGCTGACGCTCCGCCGCCCGGCGTTCTCGTCGACGCTCGAGGTCCAAGGCGGCATCCGGCTCGGCGCGGCGCCGTTCGTCCAGAACGTGTCCGTCGAGAATCCAACGCTCTATCTCGCGATGGCAGTGCGAAGCGGTTTGATCGGCAATGGGATCGTGATCGACGGACCGGCCGTCGACGTCGACGATCTCGATCATCCGCCGGACAAGTTGGCAGCGACCGAGATCGCCGACGCCGCATCACCTCCGCTCGCGGAGCTGGCCGCGACGATGATGCAGCTCAGTCAGAATCTCTATGCGGAAACGCTGGTCCGGGCGGTGGCGGCGACTGGCGAGAGCCATTACGGCTCGGCGGCCGAGGGGCTGCAGGCCATCCGCGCCACGCTGACCAACTGGGCGGTGTCGACGGAATTCGTGATGGCGGACGGGTCGGGGCTCTCGCGCTACAACCTCGCCACCCCGGCCATCCTGGTCGGCGTCTTGAAGCACGTCGAAGCCGACGCGAACCTACGCGACAGCTTCGGACAGACTCTTGCCGTCGCCGGCGTCAATGGCACGCTGGCCAATCGGATGAAGGGAACCGCGGCCGAAAACAATGCCCGGGCCAAAACCGGATCGATGTCGAACATGCGCGCCCTGGCCGGGTACGTGCAAACGGCGAGCCGAGAGCCGTTGGCGTTCGCGATCATCGCGAACAACTACGGCATCCCCATCGATCGGATCGATCGCGCGGTAGACGACATCGTCGTGGCGCTCGCTCAGTTCCGCAGATAAGCGCGCACCGCGTCGAGAATGGCGTCGCCCGATCCGTTCAGGCCGCCGGCCTGCGCGAGATCCGGCTTGCCGCCGCCGCGGCCCCCGAACTGCCCGGCGATGGTTTTGACCAGCGCGTCACAGGCCAGTGTTCCGTCCTTGGCGCGAGCGGCAACGATCAGCGCCGGCGTACTCGTAGACACGAGCACGACCGACACCGGAGCACGACCAGCGGTGGCTGTTGCCAACGCCTTCAGCGTGTTCGCATCGCCCTCGACCGTGGCGACGACGAGGCCAAGTGCGTCCGCAGTCGCGGCGAGTTCTTCCGCTTTGTAGCGAGCGAGTTCCGTCTGCAGGGCGCCGGCCGTTCGCTTCTGTTCGCGGGCGTCGGCAAGCAGACGTTCGATACCGGATGGAATGTCGTCCGGCAACACCGACAGCAGTCGGACGCTGGCCGTCGTGAGATCGCGCAACCGGCCAAAGTGCTTGAGCGCCCGGCCGCCGCAGACGAAACTGACGCGCAGTCCACCCTTGAACCGCTCCCAGCCCGATACGGCGATGAGGCCCACTTCGCCGGTGCGGGCAACATGCGTTCCGCCGCACGCGGACAGATCCCAGTCCGTGATGTCGACGAGCCGCAGCGTGCCGGTCCGGCTCGGGGTTTTGCGCAGCGGCAACGCCGCCGCATCGCCCGCGCTCGTATAGCGTACGGTGACCAGGCGGTCTTCCCAGACGACACCGTTGGCCGCGACCTCTGCGGCACCGATGTCGGCCGGCGTGACCTCGCGGTCGAGATCGATCGTCGACACATCCGATCCGAGGTGGAAGCTGACGGTTTTGACGCCGCGTACCCGCACGAACGCGGCGGACAGCACGTGCTGGCCGGTGTGCTGCTGCATGTGATCGAACCGGCGTTGCCAATCGACGACGCCGCGCACCGTTGAACCGATTTCGAACGGCACACCTTCGGCCAGATGGACGACATCGTCGTCCTCCTCGAAGACGTCGACAACGCGGCGGTCGTCGAGCGTGCCGGTGTCGAACGGCTGGCCGCCGGTCGTCGGATAAAAGGCGCTGCGATCCAGCCAGATCGCCTGCCGATCGCCGCGCGTTTCGGCGCGGAGAATCTGCGCCTCGAAGTCGAGCGAGGTGCTGTCGTTGTAGTAGAGACGCTCAGTCATTGGGGGCTGGGGACTAGGGACTAGGGGCTGGGGCTAGGGGCTGGGGACCAGGGGCTGGGGGCTGGGGACTGCGGCCGGAAGTTCGAAGTAGAACGTCGAACCGCCGTACTGGTTCCGTTGATAACCGATCGTCCCACCCAAGGCACGGATGATTCCGTAGCTCACCGACAGGCCGAGGCCGGTTCCGTGGCCGACCGGCTTTGTCGTGAAGAACGGCTGAAAGAGTTTCGGCTCGTCTTCCGGCCGCACGCCAGGTCCATTGTCTGACACCTCAAACCTGACCGACTCGCCGGCGTCGAGCGTGCGGATTTCGATCCGGCCGTCGCCAACGCGGAAGCCTTTGACCGCCTGCTGGGCGTTCACGACCAGGTTCAGCATCACCTGCTCGAGTTCGGTGAGATTGGCCGCAACCAGCCGCGTCGCGCGGATACAGACCTCGATCTGCAACGCGCTCGAGTCGTCGCCGGTCGAGACGAACTTCAGCACGTCCGCGACCACGTCGCGCAGATCGATCTCGCTGACGCGAGACGGATGCTGGGCGGTAAAGCGCGACAGCCCGCGGATGATCTCCCGCGCGCGGCCGCCCTGTTCCTTCAGAAAGCGCACCAGCGTCTGGCTGTCCGCTGACAACGCCTCCCTCCGCTCGAGCAGTTCGGCGGCGCCGAGCAGCGCCTGCAGCGGATTGCTCAACTCGTGCGCGACGCCCGACGCCAGCAGACCGACGGCGGCGAGCCGCTCCTGGCGCACGACCTGCCCCTGCAGCAGCTGCAGCTCGTCGTTCAGCGCGCGTTCCTGCTGCACCTGGCGGCTCAGCGCCTCCTGCGCGCTCTTCAGATTCGCCGCCATCGTCGCGAACGACTGCCGGAACTCTTCGAGCTCGAGATTCGGCGACGGCGTCGTGGCCACGGGCGACAGGTCGCCGGCCGCGAGCCGCTGCGTCGCCACGCGCAGTTGATTCAAGTGCCGCGACATGACGCCCGCCAGCCACACGCCAAGGAACAGCGAGGCGCCGATCGTTCCAGCGGCGATCAGGATGTTTCTCCGCCACAGCGGCCACAGCCGATTGACGATGACGGTACGCGGGACACCGACGGTGAGCACCCACGGCGCGCCGGTGACCTCCGCCTCGCCGTAGAACCGTTCGAGACCGTCGGTGTCGACGGCGACCTCCGTCCGCGGCAGCTGCGCGCGATCGAACGCGACGCCCTTCGCGCCGACATATTTCTCAGCTTCGCGGCTGCGCGTCAGAATCCGGTTCGACGAATCGAGCACGGTCACCACGGCGTCCATCGGCAGCGGAATGCGGCTGAACTGCTGCTGCAGCTTGAGCAGATCCATCGCCAGACCGAGCACGCCGACGATGGCGTCCTGACGGTTGCGAATCGGATAACCGATCACGATGGTCGGCTTGCCGCTGATGCGACCGATTGTCAGTTCGCCGACGACCGCACGGCCTTCGGTCAGCACCTGGCGCACCAGCGGCATCTGCGGGTTGAGCGCCGAGGCGCCGGGCAACGCCGAGAGCACCTGTGCCCCGAACGGGTCGGCGCGCAGCACGTTCAGCAGCAGCGGCTGACTGCGGAGCGCGGCCTGCAGCACCCGCGGCGTTTCGTCGGCTTCCGGTTCGATGACGAACTGATTGAGCACGAGCGCCGAGGCGAGCGCGTCGAGACCGCTCAGATATTGATCCAGCGACGCGGCGGCGCTGACCGCCAGCGAGCCGGCCTGCTCCTGCGCTTCGGCGAGGCGCTCGACGCGGGTGCGATTCGCCGACCACGCGATGCCGGCAGCGATCGGGAGCACGAACACGCAGGCTGCGGCGATGACCTGGCGGCGAATCGGCTGTCGAGTGAAAGGACGCACGCGCGTCCCGCGATTTTAGCGTAGCAGCGGGTCGTGGAGCCCGGCTTCCGCGAAGCCTTTCGCGCGCAGCAGGCAGCTGTCGCAGTGTTCGCACGGGTGTCCGTCAGCAGCTGGAGCGTAACAGCTGTGCGTGAGACCGTAGTCGAGACCCAACGTTTGTCCGTGTCGGATGATGTCTGACTTTGACAGTGCGATCAGCGGCGTATGCACGCGAAAGCGGGTGCCTTCGACGCCGGCGCGAGTCGCGAGCGAGGCCAACTGCTCGAAGGCGCGAATGAACTCCGGCCGGCAATCCGGATACCCTGAATAATCCAGCGCGTTCACGCCGATGAAGATGTCGGCGATGTTCAGCACTTCGGCCCAGCCGAGCGCCAGCGACAGGAAGATCGTGTTCCGCGCCGGCACATACGTCGACGGAATGTCGGTCGCGGCAAGATCGCGGTCGCGCGGCACGGGCTCATCGGAGGTGAGCGACGACCCGCCGATCGGCCGCAGGTCGAGCGGCAGTTCGAGATGCCGTAGGACGCCGAGCGCCCGCGCCACCTGCCGCGCGGCGTCAACTTCCCGCGCGTGACGCTGGCCGTAGGCGATGGTCAGCGCCGACAGCGCGAACCCTTCCGCTCGGGCCATGGCCGCCGCGGTATACGAATCGAGGCCGCCGCTGAGCAGAACGATCGCCTCACGCATCGATCACACTCCGCGCATCGTCGGCGGCCAGATCAGTTTGTGCAGCTGAAACTGGAGACGCGCTGGAAGGTGATCCGCCAGCATCCACTCGGACAGCGTGCGTGGATCGAGGACGCCATGAACGGGCGAGAGCAGGATGGCGCCGACGCGGCCGGCCAGCGCGTGCCGTGCAATGACCTCTTTCGCGTAGTCGTAGTCAGCGCGATCCTTCACGACGAATTTCACTTCGTCCGACGCTCCGACCAGCGCGAGATTCGGCCAATGATTCCGCTCGGACTCGTCGCTGCCTGGACACTTGACGTCGACGATCTTCACGACCGGCGCCGGCACACGGTCGATCGGACGATGGCCGCCGGTCTCCAGCATGACCGTGTACCCGCGCGCGAGCAGCGTCTCCATCAGCGGATAGACCTCGTCCTGCAGCAGCGGTTCGCCGCCGGTCACTTCGACCAGGCCGCAGCGATACTGCTCGACTTCGGCGACGACGTCCTCGAGCGAGCGTTTGCGTCCTTCGTAAAACGCATACGGCGTGTCGCACCAGGAGCAGCGCAAATCGCAGGCGGTCAGGCGGACGAAGACGCACGGCTCGCCGGCGCGCGTGCCCTCCCCTTGAATCGAATAGAAGATCTCGTTGATCGTCAGCATGGTGCCGTTCAGTCCACCACCTCGAAGGGGAGCCGGACCGGCTTCGATCCGAGCGGCGAGAACCACGCGACCTGCGCGGCGACGCAATCGAGCTCGATGATGTAGCGCCCCGGCGGCAGGAGCGGGAGCCGCATCCGGCACGACGCGGTGTCGCCCGGCGCGAGCTCGCGCGGCGGCTCGGTGATCGCCATGGTCTGGAAATCGAAATTCAGCAACTGCCCCTGTCCGTCATATAAGTGTGTGCCAAGCCGGACGCCGCCGTACGGCTGGTCCGACGGCAGCCAGACGGCCGTGCCGGCGTTGGCGACCGTCGCGTCGATCTCGATCGCGTCACCCGCCCGTACCGTGCCGGCGACCAGAGCGGCGCTGATGGTGGACCCGAGGCCATCGGCGCGGCGGCTGTCGAAGCGGGCGGCGCCGGCCTTGGTCAGAAAGAACGTTCGCGCATTTCTGAGGAAGACCCGTGTCGACGCCGTCCACGGCCCGGTGGCCACGCCGCCGGCGAGAAAGTCTTCGAACTCGGCGAGCGAGGCCAGGAGCGGCGGGGAATTGAAGACGGCGAGCTTCAGGTCACTGAATCCGGCCGCCTGGGCCGTGCGCCACAGCGCATGAACGTCGATGTCGTTCTCGACGACCTTGTAGGTCCGCATTTCGAATTGCGAGAACGGCGAGCGCGAGTGGCCCGGACCCGGCTCGGCAAAGCCGGCGACGCCGCCCGGCGCGAGCACCCGCGCGAATTCGCGCAGCACGTCGTCCGGGTTGGGCGTGTGATGAAACGCATGGAAGCACAGAATGCGATCGACGGCGGCGTCGGGAAGATCGATGCGGCGGCCGTCGAAGGTCAAGAACTGCGGCGCCGGCCGGGTACCGATGATCGGGAGCCGATCGTAGAGTTCGCGGGCGATGCGAAGCGCGGTCGGCGACACGTCGAGGAGGATGACGCGGCACCCCAGCTGGGTGAGAAAGCGCGACAGCCACCCGGTGCCGGCGCCGAACTCGAGCACGGTCTGCCCAGGCGAGAGATTCAGGCCATGGAGCACGGCCGCCATCCCTTCGAGCAGCGTCGCCATTTCGTGGGGCTGACTGAACGGCTTGGTGAGCTGGTGATCGTAGTCGGTCAGCGTCGCGAAGTACTCCTCGGCGGCGGCGTTCAACTCGTCGATGGACGTCCCGGCGATCACCGTTCGGACGTCGATTGGCGGCGCGGCGGTCGCGCGATTCGCCGCACCAGCGGCGAGCGCCTTCGCCGCGTCCTTCTGCGTCGGGAGCGGCGCTTCGACGAACAGGAGCGCCGTGTCGACGCCGTCGTGCGGCTCGAGCACGACGTTCACGGTCGACGGAAGCTGTTCGTGGACGACGCCCATGAGCCGCGACAGCTCGTAGCTTTCGGTGGGAAAGAACGGCTCGTCGCCCGGCTTGCCGCGCGCAAGATTCACGACACGGTTGAGCGGCGGGAACCGTTCGCGCCCCCAGCGGAGGAAGCGAATCGGCCAGGTGCCGCTCGTCCGATAGGGGACGTAGAAGACACCGATGCCGCCCGGCGCGAGGCGGCGAATGAGCGTCCGCACGAGTTCGAGGCCGTCGGCCTCGGAGAGCCGCTGGAGCACGAGGTAGCAGCTGATGAAATCGAACGTCCGCGCGCTCGCGGCAAACTCCGCCGCCGACTGCAGCAGCACGTTGGTCAGGCTGTGGCGCTCAATCGTTTCGGCCGCGACGGCGCGCATCGCCGGCGATCGGTCGACCGCCACCAGCAATCCGCCGCGCCGGGCCGCGCGCTGCGCCAGCGGCCCGATCAGGCGGCCGGCGCCGCAGCCGTATTCGAGGAGACTCGTCGGCGCAAAATCCGGAGCGAGGCGCTCTTCCGTCAGACGAAAGATGTGGGCGACCAGGGCCTCGCCGCTCGCGAAGAACTGCCGCTCGTGCTCGGCCGTGAGGTTCGCGCGGAGAAACTCCGGCGCCGTCAGCACCGCGAAATACGGTTCGCGGGCGGCAAACGCTTCCCACCGGCTGTCGGAGAGGTCGGAAACCATGAAAACGCGGAAGGCGTGAGGCTCTATTATCTACGGGAGTGGAACCGATCCGCATCGGCACGTCGGGCTGGAACTATCCGCGCGGCAAAGGCACCTGGAACGGGATCTTCTATCCGCCGGCGCGCGGCCGATCGAAGTCGTTCGACGAGCTCGCGTACTACGCCGAGCACTTCAATACCGTTGAAATCAACACGACGTTCTACGGGCAACCCAAACCGGAGGTCTCCCGCCAGTGGGCGGCCCGCACGCCCGCAGGCTTCGAGTTCTCGGTGAAGCTGTATCAGAAGTTCACCCACCCGGGCATGTTCAAGGAGCGGCTGGGACGTGCGCTCGGGGACGCGACCGCGGATGACGCCGCGCTCCAGATGCTGGCACAGCCGAACGCAGCCGACCTCGACGAGTTCCGCCGCGGCATCGATCCACTGGCCGAGGCCGGCAAGCTCGGCGCGCTGCTGGCGCAATTCCCGCCGAGCTTCAAGGCCACGGATGCGAGCCGCGACGGCGTCGCCATGCTGTTGCGGACGCTCGCGGACTATCAGGTCGCGGTGGAGTTACGGCATCGCAGCTGGAGCGATGATTTCGGCGGCACGCTCGCGCTGCTCAACAGCCATCAGGCGGCGTGGGTGCAGATTGATGAACCGAAGTTCCGTTTTTCGATCCGCCAGAACTTCCTGCCCAACGTGAAGGGGTTCTACTACCTGCGGCTGCACGGCCGGAACGCCGCCAACTGGTGGCGGCCGGCGGCCTCCGAGGATCGTTACAACTATCTGTATTCAGGGGAGGAACTGCGCGAGTTCAGCGAGACCGCGCGGGCGGCGCAGGCGCTCGTCAAAAAGACGTATCTGTATACGAACAACCACTACTCGGCCAAGTCGGTGGCCAATGCGGCCATGATCAAGCAGCAGCTCGACGAACCGCTCGGCGGCACCTATTCACCGGAGTTCATCGCCCGCTATCCGGAGATGATCCTTGCAGGTGGGGTCCGGCTTCAGCCGGACCCAGCGCCGAGCCCGCGCAGCCTACTGAAGTGACTGCTCGCTGACCGTTTCCGCCTCGGGCGCGGCTGCGGGCTCGACCTTCTCGCGTTCCCAGCGGCGGCCGTCCGGCGGCCACTGATGCAAGGCTGCGAAGAAGAGTATCGTCCCGACCAGCACGACAAAGTCCAGGCTCACCATGACGTCCTCGTATGCGAGAACCGATCCGGTCCTCTCTTCTGGTACTCGGCCATCCCGGGCCCGCGCTTCAGGGCGCCGCCGAAATATCCTGTCCGCCGACCGCCGGGTTGGGCTTGACCTCCCGAGTTCTCCCGTGACACATTGTGTGTATGAAACGCACAAATCTTGTGCTTGACGAACAGCTCCTGGCGGAAGCCGTTCGGCTGAGCGGCGAGCGCACGTACTCGGCAGCCGTCGAGCGGGCGCTCCAGGAGTTTGTGAAACGGGCCAGGGCGCGGACGATTCTGAGCCTGGCGGGCAGCGGCCTGTGGCAGGGCAACCTCTCGGTCGCGCGCGAGGATCGGGCGGTCGACCGCGTGCGAAAGAAGCGTCGTGACGCTCGTTGACACGTCGGTGTGGATTGAGACGTTCCGGCGCGGCTCCCGGCTGTCGCTCGAAACGGTCGTCGATCTCGACGAAGTCGTCACCTGCGGCCCGGTGATTCAGGAAGTGCTCCAGGGGTTCGCGGATGAGCGCGCCTACCGCGTCGCGCGAGACGCGATGGTCAGCTTCCCGATTGTCGAAAACCCCATGACCCTGCATGTCTTCGAACAGGCCGCGGAGCTCTACCGGCGCGGACGGCGCGCCGGGGCGGCGCTGCGCTCGAGCGTCGATTGCCTGATCGCCACCTGTGCCCTGCTGCACGACTTCGAGGTGCTGCATGCTGACCGCGACTTCGACACGATCGCGACGCTCACGCCGCTTCGCGTCCGTAACATCAACCGGTAGAACGATCGCCGTGACGGCCGCGCTGCTGACGGCCGTGGCCGCGCTCACGGCGCAGCAGCCGGACGCCCGCGCTGACGCCGCGCGGCTCCTCGCCGGATCGATCGACATCCACGTGCACGCCTCACCCGACAACGTGCCTCGCTCGCTCGACGCACTCGAAGTCGTGGCGCTCGCGCAGTCCCGGAGCATGCGCGGCCTGGTCCTCAAGAATCACTACGAGTCGACCGCCGGCCTGGTCTATCTCGCGCGCAAGGCGGCGCCGCGGCTTGAAGTCTTCGGCGGGATCGACCTCAACCTCACCGTCGGCGGCATGAATCCGACCGCCGTCGAACACATGACCGCGGTGACCGGCGGCTGGGGCAAAGTCGTCTGGATGTCGACGTTCGATGCCGAAAATCAAGTCCGCTATTCGAAGGAGAGCCGTCCTTTCGTCAGCGTGTCCAGAAACGGTGCCCTCTTGCCGGAAACGAAGGCCGTCATCGGCGTCATCGCGAAACACAACCTGGTGATGGCCACCGGACACGTCTCGGCCGACGAAGGCCTGCTCCTGATTCGCGAAGCCCGCCAGCAGGGCGTCCAGCACATCGTCGTCACGCACGCTATCAATGCGCCGATTCTCATGACCGTGCCGCAGATGCAGGAGGCCGCGCGCCTGGGCGCCTTCATCGAGTTCTGCGGCAGCACGATGGCGTCCGCGGACGCGCCCGCCCGCGTCGAACGCTTCGCGCAGGCGATCCGTCAGGTCGGACCGGCCTCGGTGATCCTTTCGTCAGACTTGGGTCAGCAGAACAATCCGGTGGCACCGGACGGCTTCGGCGCATTCCTCGCGGCGATGCGTGGACGAGGATTCAGCGACGCCGAGATCGATCAGATGGCGCGCCGGAATCCAGCACGGCTCCTCGGGCTGAAGTAGAACAACGCGAACAGAGCCTTTAGGGCCTCACTGAGACGCGGCGGATTTCGTCGCCGACTTCGAGCAGTGCCGGAATGTCCTGCCCTTCGATGATGCGGCCAAAGACCGTGTATTGCCCATCGAGATCGGGACGGCGCGCGAGCGTGATGTAGATCTGACTGTCGGCCTCGGCCGGATTGCCCATGTGGGCGACGCCGACGGCGCCGGCCAGGTGGAGCCGGCGTTTGTTGATCTCCGCAAAGCCAATCGGCGTTCCGCTCGACGCCGCCGGTCCGCGGCCCCACACGCTCCGCTTCGCCAGCTCGCGCGTCTGCGGATCGCCGAACTGGACGAGGAAGCCGGGCAGCGCGCGGTGCACGCGCTGGCCGTTGTAGAAACCGGCAGTCGCCAGCCCCGCGATGTGCGCGACGGTCAGCGGCGCTTCCCTCCCGAACGTCTCGATCGCGAACGGCCCCCTCGACGTCTCGACGACGAGGACGAGCGGCCGCTCGGCCTGCGCTGAGAGCGAGTCGTCGCGGTCGCCAGCCACCAGCAATCCGCAGAGCAGGGCAAGCGCGAGCAACACGCGGCGTTTCATGCGACCACCTCGACCGCTTTCGCGTTCGACACTCTCGTGACGCCGATGCGCGGACACCACGCGGCGATCGCGCACTCGCCGCAGCGTGGGTAGACCGGACGGCAGGTGTTCTGTCCCCACGTCACCAGATACAGGTTGAAGTACTGCCACCAGCGGCCGTCGGTCGATTCGTACAAGGCGGTTTCGGTCTCCTCGGGCGTTCGCGTCCTGACCCATCCCAGTCGATTCGCGATCCGGTGGACGTGCGTGTCGACGCAGATATTGCGCTCGCTCTTGAACGCCAGAATCAGCACCAGGTTGGCGGTCTTGCGCCCGACCCCCGGCAGCGTCAGCAACTCCTCCATCGTCGACGGCACGCGGCCGTCGAAACGCTCGATCAGCATCCGGCTCGTGGCTTTGACGTGGCGGGCTTTGTGCCGATAGAAGCTGACCGGATAGATCAGGCGCTCGATCTGCTTCACCGTCAGCGCCGTCATGGCTTTGGGCGACCCGGCCTTGCGAAAGAGCCGCGTCGACGCGGCCAGCGTCGTGGCGTCCTGCGTGCGCGCGGAGAGCAGCGTGCCGATGAGAATCTGAAACGGATCGTCCTGCTGGCTCTCTGAGATCTTCTCGATGGCGGGCAGTTCCAGACCGTCGATGGCCTTCGCGAGGGCCCGCATCACGGGCTCGACGCTCGCGGTGCTGGCGCGCGATCGTTTCATGCCGTGAGCGGCGTCAGAGGCGGCCGGCCGCTCAGCACTTCGACCACGTTTCGGACCGCCAGTTCCGCCATCGCCGTCCGGGTTTCGGTGGTTCCGCTGCCCAGATGGGGCACGAGCAGCACGTTCTCGAGGCTCAGAAGGTCGGGATGGACGATCGGCTCTTGCTCGTAGACGTCCAGGGCCGCGCCGGCCAGCAGATGATGCTGTAGCGCCCACGCCAGCGCCGCCTCGTCGATGACCGGTCCGCGCGACGTGTTGATGAGAAACGCCGAACGCTTCATCCGCGTGAACGCCTTCTGGTCGATCAGATGCCGCGTTTCCGGCGTCAGCGGGACGTGCAGCGAGATGATGTCCGACGTGTTCAGCAGGCGATCCAGCGACATCGCCTCGATGCCGGGCTCGTTGAGGTCGCGCCGGCTGGTGCAGGCGACGCGGACGCCGAACGCCGCGGCCCTGGCGGCGACCGCGCGGCCGATCCGCCCGAGGCCAACGAGACCAAGCTGCTTGCCACGCAGTTCCGCGCCGAGCATGAAGTCGAACGCCCAGCCCTTCCACGCGCCTTTGCGCACGACACGCTCGCCCTCCGAAAGCCGTCGGGTGATCGCGAGAATCAGCGCCCAGGTGAAATCGGCCACCGACTCGGTGAGCACATCGGGCGTGTTCGTCACCGTGATGCCCTTCGATCGCGCGTACGCGACGTCGATGTTGTTGTAGCCGACAGCGACATTGGCGACGATCTTCAGGTCGGTTCCGGCGTCGAGCACGGCCTTGTTGATCTGCTCGGTCAGCATGCTGACGACCGCCTGCTTGCCGGCCACGCGCTGGATCAACTCGTCGTGCGGCATTGCGCCGTCGCCGGCGTAGACCTCGGCTTCACCGACGGGTTCGAGCAGGTGGAGGACGCTGGAGGGAAGACGGCGGGTGACGAGGATCTTGGGCGGTGACACGGACACGTGAAATTATCAATTTTCAATGGTCAATTATCAATGCGTACAAGGGCGACACATATCAATGCGTACAAGGGCGACACATATCGATGCGTACAAGGGCGACACATGGAAGTCAGGCACCCGAACACGCATTGATCATTGAGAATTGACCATTGAAAATTTCGTGGCGAGCGAAGCGAGCCACGTCAGTGGCCGAGCGAGAGACAGTACCCGCAGTGATTGCAGCGCACCGACGGTTCGATGATGCACTGCCCGTCGGCATCGCCGCCGCTCGCCAGCGGGAGCCGGGCGTGGCTGGCATGGGCGCTGAACGGCACGGGCGGCTGCGCGGCCGGCGGCGCGTCGCCGAGCCGCTGCCGCGCGATCGCGTCGCGCACCATCGCGCGCAGTTCCGGTTCAGAGATGTCCATCGACGTCCACCGTATCGATGATGCCGACGATCGCGGCGTCCACCGGCGCCGCCTTCTTGCCGAGCAGCTCTCCGGCCGCGCGCCCTTCCTGCACGACCAGCACCTTTTCGTGCACGCCGGCGCCGACGCCGTCGATCGCGAGGAGCGCCGCACCCTTCGGCGTGTCGTCGAGATTGAGCGGCTGGACGAGCAGCAGTTTCGCCCCTTCGAATTTGCGATGTTTCTGCGTCGACACAACCGTGCCGACGACTCGCGCGATCTGCATCAGCGTTCGACGCTCCAGTGATCGACGATCCCAACCACACCGGCATCGACGGGCGGTTCGCCCGGGTAGAACGGAAACGACGCTTCCTTGCCGCGCACGAAGAAGACATCTTCGCCGACGCCGGCGCCGACGGCGTCAATCGCCACAATCGCACGGCCCGCCGGCTCCCGTTCCGGCGTCATTGGTTGCAGCAGGAGCAACGTCTGATTGACGAAGTTCTCGTCTTTCCTGGTAATGACGACCGTGCCGATGACGCGGGCGAGCTGCACGTCAGCCCTCCGACACGGTGACGGTGTCGACGATCCCGACGATCGCCGCGTCCACCGGGCAGTCCTTCATTCCCGACGCCAGCCGCGCGGAACTGCCGCTGACGACGAGCACGGTTTCACCCACGCCGGCGTCCACGGTATCAACCGCGACGAGATAACTGCCTTCGGCCTTGCCGCGCGGATCGACCGGCCGCACGATGAGGAGTTTGTTGCTCACCAGTCGCGGGTCTTTCCGCGTCGCGACGACGGTGCCAACGATCTTTGCGAGGAGCACTCGCTAGGCTTTCGCGGTTGAGGCCTTGCCGATCGGCAGTACGTCTTCGAGATTCGCGTGAGGCCGCGGAATGACGTGGACCGACACGAGTTCGCCGACCCGCCGCGCTGCGGCAGCACCCGCATCGGTGGCCGCCTTGACCGCCGCGACATCGCCGCGCACGATCGCCGTCACGTAGCCGGCGCCAATCTTTTCCCAGCCGACGAGCGACACCTTGGCAGCCTTCACCATTGCGTCGGCGGCCTCGATCATCGCGACCAGGCCTTTCGTTTCGACCATTCCAAGCGCCTCACCCATTCCTGTCTCCTTGCGGTCTCCCGGCCGATCCGCGATCCGCTAATCCGGCTAAAGCCGGACGCCACCGTTGCTACCACTGCTACTTGAGACTGCGGATCGCGTCCTCAATCAGCGTCGAGAGTTCGCGGTATGTTAACCGAATTTCTCCCTCGTCATCGCCGCCTGCCGCGCGCGGCGGACGGCCGTCGCCGGAGTCGGGCACGAGGCGCTGGCCGCCGCCTTCGGGGGCCTCGACGATCTGACACGTCGCCGGATCGGTGCCGGTCAGCAGATCCGCCAGCCCCACCGGATCCGGGCAGATCGGCGCCGGCGCCTTGATGCCGTAGGTCCCGCGGAGTTCCTGGAGCCGCGCCACTTCTTCGCGAGCCAGCAGGTTCTCGTTGCCCAGGAGACGGGCAACCAGGCTGATCTTCGCAAAGTGCTCGATGGTCTCCATCTTGTAGTACGCCGCGAGCACATCCGTGCCGACGGTCAGCGCGCCGTGATTGGCGAGCAGCATCCCGTCGTGCGCCTTGATGTACTTCCGGACCGCTGCCGGCAGTTCCGCGGTGGATGGCGTCGCATATTCGGCAATCGGAATGCTGCCGAGCGTCGTCAGCACCTCGGCCAACACGGCGCGGTTGAGCGGGATGCCGGCGACCGCAAACCCGGTTGCAATGGGCGGATGCGCGTGGACGACCGCTTTCACGTCCGGCCGCTGACGATAGACCTCGAGGTGCATCAGCATCTCGGACGACGGATCGCGATCGCCCTGGATCTTCTTCCCCTCGAGATCCGTGATGCACATCATGTCCGGCGTCATGAAGCCCTTGCAGACGCTCTTGGGCGTCATGAGCAGCCGATCGGCAGTCAGCTTGACGCTGATGTTGCCGTCGTTGGACGCCGTGTAACCGCGGGCGTACATGCGCCGGCCGACTTCGACGATGTCGGCGCGGAGCGCGGATTCGGCGGTGCTCATGCGCGGCCCGCCGAGACGCGGCTGCCGCCGCCGGACTCCTGCGCGCGGTATTGATCGCGGCACGCGTCCGAGCAGAAGTGGAGAACATCGCGGCCGCGCGTGAGCGTGACGGCGCGCTCGGGCACGACGAACGTCCCGCAGATCGGATCGCGCGCCATGGTCACGCCGCGCTGCGGCACCTGCGGCCCACGCCCGCGCGGAGCGGGAGCGGCACCCAGACCTTCGATGACGCCGCCCCATAGCCGCATGATCGCTCTCACGAAGAGCGTCAGCAGCAGGGAGTAGAGAACGAACTTGAACATCAGGACCCTGGCTTCGGCGCCGGCGCGCCACCCTGGTGCGCGGAGTTGAGGCTGTCGAGCGCACGCTTGGCGGCCTGCGCTTCCGGACTCTCCGGCGCAAGCTCCACGACCTGCTGCCAGGCCTCCTTGGCGCCGGGGAGATCCTGCTTCCCGAACGCGCGGACGACGCCGATGTTGAGCAGCGTCTTCGCGTGCTTCGGGTTCATCTTCAGCGAGCGGGCGAACTGCTCGAGCGCGCGATCGGGCTGGTTCGTGTAGTAGTAGCTGACGCCCAGATCGGTGCTGACATCGGGATCGTTCGGCGCCAGCTTCAGCGCCTCGTTGTACCAGGTGATGGCGTCCTCGTAGCGCTCGGCGTCGAAGTACAGGTTGGCCAGCTGGGTGCGCGGCGTGGCGTTGGCCGGCTCGCGCTCGGCCATCGACTTGTAGGCGCTCACCTTGGCTTCGTCGAGCACCGCGGCTGGTGGCGCCGAGCCCGCAGGTGCGGCGGCCGCGGCCGGCGGCGCGCTGGCGCCGCCTGGTGTCACCGTCGCGGTCTGGCTCGCAATGATCCATCCCGCCACGAGACCAAACGCCACTCCAGCGATTCCGAAAGCAATCCCGTCCGATTTCATGGGCAGTTGTTGATCATAGCGGTGGAGTGGGTCAGTTTGAAATCTGAAAGACAGCCCTTGGGTAGCGGAGCCCCGCCGGGTCGCCCCAATGGCCACACCACCACCGCTGCTGGCCACACCCGCGTCCGCCACAGGGCAAACAGCAGGTCGGCTCCATTCGCTGGCTAGCCTGCGTACCTTATTCGGCGAACATTTCCTGCAACGTGTCGAGGACTTCTGTGGTCGTGGCAGCGGAGAGGCGTCCGAGCCGCTTCACGAGACGCGCACTGTCGACCGTGCGCAACAGGGACGAGTCTTCTTGATCACGCTCCCCAAGGCCGGATCGAGTCCGACCAGGTGGACATCGCCGCGGGCGAATGCCGCCCGCGCTACCGCCACTGCCAGTCCTTCTCGTCAAAGTACGTCCGTGTCGAGGCGTCGAGGAGCTGATCCTCGCCTCGGGCGTGCATGGCCTTCGCCGCGGCGGCCCAACCCGCCCGTGGTCCCTGTGCGGCGCGGACGACCAACCGACCATGCTCGGCCTGGAGTTCAACATCGTCCCAAACCAACGACGCCGCTTCAGCCGCGGCGCTTCATGATACGCCGCCGTCGGCTGCAAGCGGTGTTAGGCAGGCTTCCGCGTGCGATGTTTCCAGTAATAGGGACGGCGGCGACCGTGGGCGACGGCCACGATGAGAATACGGGTTTCCTCAACCCGACAAATGATGCTGAATGGAAATCGTCGTAGGAGATAGCGCCGCGTTCCATCCGCGGCTGGTGGCCACGCTTCCGGCCTTTCGACGATGGCCGATTCGGCGATGTCAAGTTCGGCGCTGAATCGAGCGGCCGCCGTCGGGCTACGGTCTGCATACCACCGAGCGGCCCCTTCAGCCTCGGCTACCGCCTGCTCGAGGTACTCAAGCTCGCGGTCCACGACCGGCCGCTGCGTGGATGCGTCGACGGGCCTCGGTCCACGGGACCAACTTGGCTCGCCCCGATTCGATCTCGCTCACGCGCGTGCGAATCTCGGCTGCCCAAGCAGCCTCGGCGTCCGCGTCGACCTCAGAATCCAGGCTGTCAATGAGTTCGCCGGCCAGAGCCGCCCGCTCCTCTTCAGACAATCCGAGCGCCTCAATGAGCAACTGCTTCGAGTCCATGCCCCTAGCCTACCATCGTCGGGGTTTGATCGGGCTCTGGCTAACGCGCGGCTTGAGCCGCGCGGCTCGGTTACATCATCGCAAGGAACAGCAGCTGCGAGGGCTCCAAGCCGATGTTAGCCGGCCCTGCATCAAGACACTGGCCTTAGATGATTGAAGTACCTTCCGCCCAGGTCTTGCCCCATCCGCGACAACCGATCGCGTCTGCCGGAAGGACGACGCCCCACGCGAGACAACCAGCAGGATCAACCGCGATACCCATGTCTACGTAGTCGCGACACCAGCGTGGCACCCAGCTCACAAGTGTGGGCCCGTGCGCGTCCCGTACGTGGTCTAGCAGATCAAGCCAAGTATCCCAGGGTGGGAAATAGTTCGTGTTGAGAAACCCATGCGTGGGAGGGACGGCAGCACCATCAAACAGCGAGGTCTGTGGGTTGAACAGCAGTAGGAGCGCGATGTCGTCAGCTCGGCTTCGGCATCCTCCCAAGAGAAGTCGATTGCATTCTCGCGCAGTTGCTCAAGCGCGCTCCGAGCCTGGGCGAGGCGGTCGAGCGCGACCCGCTGGGCCTCCCCGCCTTGTGTTGAAAGCCCGTCCGGAAAGACCCCGATGGCGTCACGACCCAGGAAGTCGCTGCGAAAGCACGTGCGAATATGGGCCGAGTCAGGCTCGGTTGTTGCGAGCGACCCCACGTACGTCATGGCACACCGGAGGCGATTGCGTAGTTCCTCTCGACTAAGCGCCACTCAGAACTCCAATGCAACGGTCCTGCAATATTTACGTTCGTCCGGCTAACGTTCGGCTTGAGCCGCGCGGCCCGGTGACCAGCATGGCACGGACGAAAGCCGCGACGGCTCCAAGCCGATGTTAGCCTGCTCGCACCTTGTAGGTACCGTGCCCAGCCTCGGCGTTGTCTTGTCCTGAAAAGTGCAGCACAAACAGTTCGTCGACTGTCCCTGCCCTAAGGAACTCCGCTGCCAATTGTCTGGACCGTTTTGCGAATTGCAGGGCGAGTTCGCCTTTGTTGTAGGTGTAGACAGCCCGTCGCCCCGTGGCAATTACCTCTCGACGGCCAAAAGGCACTACATACACATCGACTTCAAAAACAGCAACGATCGACCCACCAAGAGCTGCCAGAGCGGTCAACGCATCATCTCGCGACCACGCCGAGTGCCCCTCGGGTAACCCTGCTGGAGAGAGAGCCAGTTGTCTGATCTTCTTTGGTAGTTCCGCTGGTAGAGTCACAGCCTTATGTCAGGCTAACGCTCGGCGCTCAGCCGCGACGCTTCGTGTTCGTCGGCGCCGTCGGCCGCAGCGCCTTGTCAGACCGCGTACCGCGAACCGCGGCGTACAGTGTTTCCGGCGCGATGTCGGCGCCATTGGGCCAGACCACCGTGCCCCCGTCGAGAAAGAACTGGCCGAAGTACGCGGGACTCTTCAGGGGCTCGAAGATCGGACCGGTCGTCAACCACGGCCAGAAATCGACCGTGCCTTCGCTCCCGTCGTTGAACCACAGCCGGATGCGGAACTCACCCGCGTGTTCCGCCCGCACGACCGAGGGCAGCTTCATACGCCCACACTACTCCAATGGCGGAATCCGGTCGAGCGGTTCGCCGGCCTTCATCTTGGCCCAGTTGGCTGCGAGTTCAGTGGCGTGTGCCGTTGCCCATTCCTCAAGCAGCCGACGCGCCGTCGCTGACCGTATCTCGCCCACAATCAGCTGACCCGCGAAATCGAATTTCCCCTCCTGCCCTTGATGCTCCGCATGGAAATGGGGTGGCTCGTGCTCTTTGTAGAACATCCGAATGACGATCCCGAAGAACACGGAAATGATCGGCACGTCGCAGCATAACGTCGTCGCCTTGCGTCTCACTCCGAGCGACTGGGCACCATGCTGATTTTCCGTGCAAGCCCTGGTTGGACTCTCCGAGTATTGGTCGAGCGGTCTAACTACTCTTGGAGTAGACAGCTTCCCTCACGTCGCAGTCAACCACCACTATTGATCGTGACGGACCGATCGCGATCTCCAAGAAGGGGCGGATGTTAGCAGGCTGCGGGCAGACGCGTGCCACGAGTGGTTGCCTGCCAATGAGTTGGTTGACTGCGACGCGTCGCAGTCAACCACGGCTCACCACCGGTCGATCGGACTGGTGACCCGGGCCGCCCCGATTCAACGCGTCTACACACCATCGTCGTGCTCACGTCGCGTGCTCCAACAGCTCCTGCTCAGGAACGATACGCCTGGCGTCCGACGCCCTGCGCGGGGATTCCCTGCGCCGGAAGGACTTCGTGCTGCAGCGCGTGCATACAGGCGGCGGCGCGGTCGATGTAGCGGACGAACGCGAGCGACCCCTGCAGGATTGGCTGCAGCCGTTCGCGGTCCTGGACGCGCGCCTTCGGATACTCGTGCTCGACGATGAGCGGAGTGCGCGTGATGTCGAGAGCCAGGAGTTCGCGGGCTGCGAGCTGATGGTCGATCCAGTCCACGGTCCGGTTCTGGAGATAGGCGAGCGGATCGTGACGCGCCGTGCCGGGCAGTTCATGTTCGGCCAGCACCGTCTGCTTCTTCCACGCCTGCAGTTGCGCCGCCGGATCCGCCGACGGGTGGCCGCCGCTCCAATCGCCGCGCTCCAGCGTTTGTCCGCCATAGCCCCACGCAGCAACGCCTTTGGCGTCGATGACCTGGCCCTTGACGTGAAATCCGGCGATCAGAAACGCATAGCCCTCGTCGCGCAGGTACTGAAAAATCGAGCGCGAATCCTGCCCGATCAGAATCGCGTGCGATGGGTCGTAGTGAATCCGGAAGACGTCGCCAACGCGGTGGCGCTCGCAGATGCGATGGAGCGCAATCCACGCGCCTGGCGTATAGGCGAGATTGTTGTGAAAGCTGTCTGCCGTCGTCCATCCGGGCATCGGACACTGCTCGACGCGATACGTCAGCCCGCGAGCCTGGGCCTCCTTCAGAAGCGGCACGAACGCGTCCTCGAAGTCGACGAGGTTCGCGTCCATGCTGCGCTCGAAATTCCTGCCGACGAAGCCGCACACCGCCGGCGCGCCGAGGGCGACGGCCGCATCGAAGACGCGCAGCATGAAGTCGCGCTTCTTCCGGCGCACCGTCGGATCGTGGTGCAGCATGTTGTCGAAGTAGCCGAGATCGGCAATCGTCACACCCGACGCGCGAACGGCAGCGTCCACTCGCCGCGCCCGTTCCGCGTCGAACGGACGCCGCAGGTCCAGGGTGTTCGCCACCGGATCGAGCATCGCCTCCGGCGGGACATCGGCTTCGCTCGGATGAAGCGCCGCAGAAAGCTGAATGGTGTCGGCTCCCAGATCCCGCGCGAACGCCAGCCAGTCTTCGATCGCCTGGTCGGGATCGCGATCGCGAACCGGACGCGGCGTCAGCTCCTGGAACGCGGCCGTCAGAATGCCCACCGGCATGAAGCGTGGAACAAACGCCGCTGTGCTCATACCCTCGTCCAGACCCCGCCGGCACGGGCGCTCTGCAGAATCGCCTCGACGATGCGCGCCGAGCGATAGCCGGCTTCGAACGTCGCCACTGTCGGACGCGGCTCGGGCGGACGCGGACTCGCGGCGATCCCCTCGTAGATATCGCGCACCACGTTGTAGAACGCGTCGGCCCAGCCTTCCTGATGGCCGCCCGGAAGGTTGGCGTAGCGGCGGCTCGCCGCGTCGATCAAGGAGGGATCCTTCTGGAGGATTTCGTTCGCGCGATCGCGGTGGCCAATCCAGAGTTCGTTCTGCGCTTCCTGCCGCCACGCCATCGAGCCGGTGGCGCCGCAAATCTCCAGCGCCAGATCGTTCTTGTGGCCCGCGCACACCTGACCGATGGACAGGCTGCCCTTCGCGCCGTTGTCGAAGCGCATCAGAATCGACGCGAGGTCTTCGACCTGCACGTCGACCCACTCGAACCGGTCGTCGTGGCCGCCGCTCGCAAACGCCTCGCGATGCGCGACCGGTTTCCGGCGCCGGCGCACCACCGTCGCCAGTTCACCCAGGACCTCTACGATGCGCAACCCGCTCACATGCTCGGCAAGATCGCACCAGTGCGAGCCGATGTCACCGAGCGCCGACGAGGCCCCGCCATGCTCGGGCTCGAGCCGCCACGAAAAATCGTCTTCGGTCAGCAGCCAGTCCTGCAGATAGCGCCCGTGCAGCAGATGCACGGGACCGATCTCGCCACGGGCGATCGCCTCCCGGGCGTGCTGCACGAGCGGATTGCCGCGGTAGTTGAACATCACGGCGTGAACGACCTTCGCCGCCGCCGCGGCATCGGCCAGCCGCCGGGCTTCTGCCGCGCTCATCGCCAGCGGCTTTTCGCAGATCACGTGCTTGCCATGCGCCAGCGCCGCTTCGGCAATCGGCACGTGCAGATGGTTGGGCGTCGCGATGTGCACAACGGCCACCTGCGCGTCGGCAAGCAGCCGCTGATAGTCGCCGTAGCTGCGAGGAATGCCGAGGCGGGCAGCCGCGGTTCGCGCGGACGCGTCGTTCGACCCGGCCACCGCGACGACATCGACGTAACCGAGCCGGCGTACCGCATCGACGTGGTGCGGACCGATGAAGCCCGCGCCGACGAGGCCCATGCCGAGGCGTGTGGTCGCGGTCACTATTCGTAGATCGCGAAGGAGTACACGGCATCACCCACCGCAACCAGGACGTGCTGGCGTCCGTCGAGCGAGTAGGTCTGCGGCGCGTTCGAGATCGTGCCGATTCGCGAATGCCAGATCGGCGTGCCCTTGCTGGCATCAAAGGCGACGAAGTTGCCGCCAGCATCACCCGTGAAGACCAGATCACCGGCCGTGGCGAGAATGCCGCCGGCGCCACCCGCGCCGGTCACCCCGGGAAATCGATGCCGCCAGGTCACCTTGCCAGTTCGATAGTCGATCGCCGTGAGCGCGCTCGGTGCCGCACCGACGGGAGCCACCGTCTTGCCACCGAGCCCCATCGAACCGCGCGGATCCGGATCGCTCAAATAGAGCAGATTGAAACCATTCCGCTCGTGCACGTAGAAGAGACCCGTCTTCGGCGAAAACGCCGCCGGCGGCCAGTTCGTCACGCCGCCCTCGACAGGCGAGACGAGCGAACCCGGAATCGTCGCCGCCTTGCTCGGATCGGGTTCGACCACGCCGGTGGGACGCTGCCCTTGCGCCCAGTTGGTCGCGGTCCCGTACTTGGTCGTGACGAGATGTTCGCCGGTGACCCGGTCGAGCGTATAGAAATAGCCGTTCCTCGACGCGGTCGACACCAGTTTCCGTGGCCGTCCGTTGATCGTGCCGTCGATGAGAATCGGCGTCTGCGCGGAATCCCAATCGTGCGTGTCGTGCGTGGATGTCTGGAAGTACCACGCCATCTTTCCGGTGTCGACGTTGACGGCGATCAGCGAGCAGGTGAACAGGTTGTCGCCGGCGCGGGCCACACCGGTGTAGGCCGGCGTCGGATTGCCGGTGCCGACGATGTAGAGACGCGTTTCGGGATCGTAGGCGCCGGGCAGCCACACCTGGCCGCCGCCGTGCCGTGCCGCCTCGAGGCTCGGCCACGTCTCGAGACCGGGATCGCCCGGCTTCATCGGCACCGTGTAGAGCTTCCACTGCAGCGCGCCGGTTTCCGGATCGAACGACTGGAGAAACCCGGGCATGTCGAGATCGTTGCCGGTCCCGACCAGAAGATGGTTGTCCACGACGATCGGCGCGGGCGTCGAGAAGTACTGTTCGTCGAAGTCGGCGATCTCGACATTCCAGCGTTCCTTGCCGGTGCGCGCGTCGAGCGAGACGAGATAGTTGTCCGGCGTCTCGAAATAGAGATAGTTCTTCCAGAGCGCGGCGCCGCGATTTGCGATGTGCGTGCCGCCGCGGGTCTTCCACACGTAGCGCCACAGTTCGCGGCCGTCGCGCGCATCGATCGCCCACACGTAGTCGGGCGCCGTCACGTAGAGAATGCCGTTGACCTGGAGAATCGTGCCCTTGACGTTCGCAGCCGCCGGCACACCGCCGTCGGCTGGTCCGTGTCCACCGGTATGGACCGGCGGCGCGCCGATGCGTCCGACACGCGTCGTGGCCAGACGCGTCACCCAGGCCAGCGACAGCTGTTTCACCGTCGAGCGATTGACCTGCGACAACGCGCTGTAGCGTCGCCCCGTGTAGTCTCCCGAGTAGGTCGGCCAGGAATCCGACAGCGGCGCGAGCAGTGACGCCGGCTCGACGCCGGCCGAAAGATCGGGAGCGCCCTGGCCTTGCGCGCCGATCAGCACACTGCCCAGCGCGCCGGCCAACAGCATCGCCACCGAACCGATGTACCGCCGCGCGCTCATTTCAGGGTCACCAGATAGGCGGTCACGTTGTGGATATCGCGATCGGTGTAAATCTGCAGGAGTTCCTTGTGCCGGGCGAGCGGATCGCGAATCTCAATCGCGGGCGTCTCTCCCACACGACGGAAGGTCTGGCGCTGGCCGTCCGCAAGAACCAGGGTGACGCTGAAATCATCGATGCGATCCAGGCGGCCCTCGACGCGGCGCCGTCCCGTCGAGACGACGGCCATGACATCACGCTTGCCTGGTGCGGCGTTGAAGTCGCGCGGCTCCTGCCGGCCGCCGCCGACCCAGAGATTCTGAAGCTGCGCCGGATCGGCAACCCGGCTCGCGATTCCGGCGAGGTCACCGGTCGCCGAATGGCACGTTCCGCAGAGCTCCGAGAAGAATGTTTCGCCCGCGGCCGCATCGCCGACCAGGATGTTCAGCGCAACCGGCGGCCCGGCCGGCGGCGCCCCTTGAGCCCGTCCCTGCGCGAGCACGCTGTGGATATAGATCGCCACGGCGACGCCATCGTCCGGCGGCAGATCGACCGCCGGCATCCCGGCGCGGGCGCCCTGCAGAATCGGCAGCAGGGCCTCGCCCTTCTGATCGTTCAGCATCGCGTCCGATCGCAGGAGGTTCGGCCCGCCCATATCGCCGCCGCGCAGGTCGGCGCCGTGGCAACCGCGGCACGAGATGTCGTAGACGCGCTTGCCGCGGGCAATCTGTTCGGGATCGTCAGGCGGACGCTGCTGCGCCGGAAATCTGAAGATCGGCTGGCCCGGCGGCGGAGTGGCGGGTGCCTGGGCCGCAGCGGAGACCACGAGGCAGGCGACCCACAACGCGATGAGACCGCTGATGCGCCGGTGGGTTGGCCTCGAGCCGGTGTCCATGACTCCCCTGACAGGAATACGCTCTGTGGCAATGAGCCGGGCGCGTGATAATACCGCACTGCAGAGGAGCACACCATGAGCCGCGACACCCGTGACCCGCGCGCGTTCACCCGGCGTGAGTTCGGCCAGCTGACACTCGGCGCCGCATCCGCGGCGCTCGGCCTCGCGGCGTCCGAACAGGCGCTCGGCGCGGCCGCGATCAACTCCCGCATCCGCGGCGTGCAGCTCGGTGCGATCACCTACAGCTTCCGGGCGCTCGCCACGGCCCAGGACATCGTGAAAGCGATGCAATCGATCGGGCTCGGCGAAGTCGAGCTGATGTCCAACCATGCGGAGGCGCTGGCCGGAGCGCCGACCGGACCGAACGTGGTGGACGCGCTCCGCGAGTGGCGGGGCCGCACGACGCCGTCCACGTGGGCGCCGGTGCGACGCATCTTCGACAACGCCGGGATCGACCTTCGATCGCTCTGCTACAACATGAACGTCCGGACGATGTCGGACACGGACATCGAGTACGGCTTGTCGATGGCCACGCATCTCGGCGTGAAGGTGATGTCGACATCCACGCAAGTCAGCATGGCGAGACGGGTGGCGCCGCTCGCCGACAAACACCGGATCATCGTCGCCTATCACGGCCACGCCAACATCCAGGATGCGGACGAAGTCTCCACGCCGCAGAGTTTCGCCGCGTGCCTGGCGTTGTCGAAGAACCACGCGATCAATCTCGACATCGGACATTTCACCGCAGCCGGGTTCGATGCCGTCGCGTTTCTGCGCGAGCAGCACGCGCGGATCACGCATCTTCATTTGAAGGACCGCCGCACACCCGCCAATGGCGGCGCGAATGTCGCCTGGGGGCAGGGCAACACGCCGATCGCCGAAGTCCTGCACGTCCTCAGTCGCGAGCGCTGGGACATCCCGGCCAACATCGAGTTCGAATACCCGGGCGATCCGCTGGTGGAGGTCCCGAAGTGCTTCGAGTACTGCAAGGGCGCGCTCGCCGCCCTCTAGCCGCATGAGCACACGGGCGCGGCTCGGCGCCATGATGTTCCTCCAGTACTTCATCTGGGGGGCGTGGTTCGTCACGATGGGCACGTACCTGGGCGAGACGTTGAAGTTCTCGGGCGCCCAGATCGGCCTGGCGTACGGTGCGACTGCCGTGGCTGCGCTCGTCTCACCCTTTTTTCTGGGCGTTGCCGCCGATCGCTTTCTCGCATCCGAAAAGCTGCTGGCGCTCCTCCATCTTCTCGGCGCCGGCCTGATGTGGCTGGTTTCGACGCAAACCGAGTGGAGCACGTTCTATCCGCTCCTCATCGCATACGCCCTCTGCTACATGCCGACGCTCTCGCTCACGAACTCGGTCTCGTTCCACCACGTCGTCGATCCGGCGCGAGACTTTCCGGTCATTCGGGTGCTCGGCACCATCGGCTGGATTGTCGCGGGGGTTCTCGTCGGCAAGGTGCTGCATGCCGATGCGTTGGCGACGCCGATGCGGCTGGCCGCGGCCGGGTCGCTCGCGATGGGGATCTACTCGTTCTTTCTGCCGCACACGCCGCCGAAGGCGGCCGGTGCGCCGTTCTCGCTGCGCAATGCGCTCGGCCTCGACGCGCTGCACCTGCTGAACGAGCGCGGCTTCGCGGTCTTCGTCCTCGGCTCCTTCCTGCTGTGCATCCCGCTGCAGTTCTATTACGCCTTTACCAATCCGTTTCTGAATGAGATTCGTGCGCCGGAGCCGGCGTTCATCCAGACCTTCGGCCAGGTCAGCGAAATCGGGTTCATGCTCCTGCTGCCGGTGATGCTGCGGCGGCTCGGCATCAAGGTGATCATGCTGGTCGGGATGGCGGCGTGGGCGCTGCGGTATCTCGCCTTTGGCTGGGGCGACGCGGGCACCGGCATGTGGCTGCTCTACGCCGGCATCCTGCTGCACGGCGTCTGCTATGACTTCTTCTTCGTCGGCGGCCAGATCTACACCGACCAGCGTGCCGGACCGAAGACGCGGGCGGCGGCGCAGGGATTCCTGAATCTCGTCACCAACGGCCTGGGCTACTTTGTCGGCGCATTTGCCTCAGGGCGCGTCGTCGATGCTTATGCTGTGGCGGGCGGCGGCCACGACTGGCGGGCGATCTGGATCGTCCCGGCGATCGGTGCCGCGGTCGTGTTCGTGTTCTTCGCGCTCACCTTCACGACACCGCGAACGAGCCCAGCGCTTTCGCAGTCAACCTAGTACTTCCGACGAACATTAGAGCTTTCAACACAGAGAGCACAGAGTTCACAGAGACGATCCTGGTTGTTGCGACGATGGTTCTCGACGCGCCGCCGCGAAGCGGCGGTCTCCGCCGGCTCCGCCGGCCGGCGCGCGTCGAGTCCAGCAACATCGCGCGTCCTCCGTGCCTCAGTGCCTCCGTGGCGCATTGGAACTCCGCGAACTCACTTCCATTCGATTCCGTGTTTTCGTGTTTTCGTGGCGCATTTTGAGAACCCCGTAGTCACCGGGGTGCCGCTGCAGGCAGCAGCGCGTCGAAGAGCGGCTTGCCTGGTTGCAGGTTTCTTCGGTGCGCATCAACCTCACGCTGGATGTCCGCGAGGACGTCCGGATGGCGTGCGGCGATATCGCGCTGTTCTCCAGGATCGTCGGCGAGATTGAAGAGAAGCGGCGGCGTGCGAACCTGTCTGGCCTGGCCGTCGCCATACGCCCCGCTGGTGATGAAGTGCGCCTTGTAGGCGCCTTTGCGCACTGCGCGGAGTTCGTCGTCCCAGTAGTAGAACAGCGTGCGCCGCGGGCTGGGACCAGTGCCCTGGAGCGGCGCGCGCAGGCTGACGCCATCAAGCACGCGATCCGCGGGCGGCGCGGCGCCTGACAGGTCCGCCGCCGTCGCGAAGAGATCCATGGCCGATCCGATGTCCGTCACGACCGCGGGACGAACCGTTCCGGGCCACCAGAAAATCGCCGGCGTCCGGACGCCGCCTTCCCAGGTCGTCCCTTTTCCCTCGCGGAGTGGCCCGGCGGATCCGCCGTGATCGCCAAACGGCAGCCAGGGACCGTTGTCGCTGGTGAAGACCACCAGCGTACGGCGATCCACGCCGGCGGCCTTGAGTGCATCGAGAATCTGACCGGTGCTCCAGTCGATCTCCTCGATCACGTCGCCGTACATCCCGCCGGCCGAGTGATTGACGAAGTCAGACGAACGCGCGAGCGGAATGTGCGGCAGCGAATGTGCGACGTAGAGAAAGAATGGCCTCGCGCGATTGGCGGCAATGAACGCCGTGGCTTCCTCGGTGTAACGTTTGGTCAGCGTGCGATGGTCGACCGGGCGCTCGATGACGCTGCCGTTGCGCATCAACGGAACGTCCCAGTATTCTGGTTTGGGATCGTAGTACGCGGCGGTCTTATATCCGTTGTCGCGCGGCACCGTCATGCGCATGTCGTGCGAGTACGGCAACCCGAACCAGGCGTCGAACCCCTGCGCCATCGGCAGGAACTGCGGAAGCTGCCCCAGATGCCACTTGCCCACCATGCCGGTCGCATAGCCGCGCGACTTGAGCAGCTCGGCGATCGTCATCTCGCCGGGAGGCAATCCTTCCGCGGCATTGTCGCGCAGCACTTTGGGTGCCGTTCCGGCCGCGATTCCGTACATGCCGCTGCGGATCGGCAGGCGGCCCGTCAACAGCGCAGCGCGGCTGGGTGAACAGACCGGCTGAACATAGAAGTTCGTCCACTTCTGCCCCTCGGCCGCCATCGCATCGAGGCGTGGCGTCTTGTTGTTGGGGCTGCCAAAGCCGCCGAGATCGCCATAACCCATGTCATCGGCCAGGATGATCACGACATTCGGTGCCTGCGGTGATTGCGCGCGGAGCGTCCAGGCGCCAGCGACCGCCGCGATCGCGCCGACGACATGGAACACGCGTCTCATGAGGTCACCGTTGCGGATGCTGGCCGAGCACCGCCAGGTACTCGCGTAACACGGTATCCAGGCCGACGAACAACGCACGCGACACGATGGCGTGACCGATCGAGACTTCGTCCAGGTACGGCAGCTCGCGAAAGAGCACCAGGTTGTCGAGGTCGAGGTCGTGTCCGGCGTTGACGCCCATGCCGAGGCCGTGCGCGGTGCGCGCGGTCTCCGCGCACGCCGCGAATGCGCGGCGCCCCTCTCCGGGACTTTCCTCGAAGGCCCGCGCAAACGGTTCGGTGTAGATCTCGATCCGATCGGCACCGCAGCGGGCGGCAAGCTGCGCCGCCTCCACCATCGGGTCGACGAACACGCTGACGCGGATGCCGGCGGCCTTGAGATCCCGAATGACCGCCGGCAGGCGATCGAGCTCGGGTCCTGAACGCCATCCAGCCTGGCTGGTGATCTCCCCTGGAGTCACCGGCACGAGCGTGCACTGCGCCGGCCGCACCTCGTGCACGAGTTCGAGCAGATCCGGCCGCGGATCCCCTTCGATGTTCAACTCCACGTCGTCGCGCCGGCTCTTGAGCGCGCGGGCGATGTCGTGGACGTCCTCGGGACGGATGTGCCGCTGATCGGCGCGAGGGTGCACGGTGATCCCGGTTATGCCCGCCTCCAGGCAGACACGCACGGCCTCCAACACTCGCGGTTCCCTGCCGCCGCGCGAATTGCGGAGCGTCGCGATTTTGTTGACGTTCACGGAAAGGCGGATCATTGGAACCGGTGCGATGTGCGCGGTGCACGGTGCACGGTGCTGGTGCAGCGTGCGAGGTGCGGAGTGCGAGCTGCGTGCGCAGGGCGCGCACAAGACGACGTCACGCTGACAGAATAGCGCAGGTCTATCGGGTTGACCCGAATCGACTTATGGCATCGCCGATAACCATGTCGGCAAAGGCGAGCACGTCGCGGCGGCGGGTGATTGGCGTTCGGTAGAGCGAGCCGCCGTCAGCATTGGAGCGGCGGCTAAGCTCGCCAAGCATCTCGGCCACGGCACTCGGCAGGTCGGCCCGCGCGCGGTCGGCGCGGCGGATTCTGAGCGCTTCGCGCAGCACCAGATGCCACCGGGACGGAAATGTCTGAAGCCCGTACTCGCCCGAGCCTTCCTTGGAGACAATTCGGCCGGTCGCCAGCGTGAAGTGCAGGCGGCACACGCCCAGGACGATCCAGACTGCGCCGTACGAGGTGAACGCGGTCAGGCTCCACGGATCGCCGAACCGCCGGGCGCGACGGAGCAGCGGCCGCCAGTACGTGTCGTAGTTCCCGAGCGTCCAGGACTTGAGCGCCGCTCCATCATTCCAGATCGTCAGAGCCGAAGGTTCTGGACCGCGGCAGCAGACACCATATTCAGCAACGGTATGCCACGTCACCGGATCGCAATCGCCGCCGCCGCTCGCGCGAAAGCGCCCCTGATAGACGTAGGGACCCGGCCCTGCTTGCCGGGGATCGCACGCGAGCTCGTCCCATGTGACGTAGCGGCCGTCAAAGAATGGACGACGAAACCGCTGACGCAGCTCCTCGTGCGCGCGTGCAAGCGCGATCAGCGCTGAAGCATCCGGCGGCTGCGCCGTGACGGCAAGAAAGTCGATATCGCTGGTTCCGGGACGGAATTCGTTCAGCGCGACTGATCCGGTCAGATACAGACCTTCGACAAGTCGGGGCGCTTCACGATCCGAAGCTTCAAGATAGGCGCCGACGATCGGGTCGACCTGATCGTGGATCGGCTTCACAGTCGAACGCCCGGATCTGCGCTGCTCTGGAAAATCCTGTTCGGTCTACTCGCAGTTCACCGACCAGCGAATCCCAAAGCGATCGACAGCCACGCCGAACCGGCGCGCCCAGAAGGTCTTCTCGAGCGGCATCTTGATCTCGCCCCCCTCTGCAAGCTGGTCGAAGATGCGTTCCGCGGCCTGCGGATCGTCCATCTGCAGGATCACCTCGAAGCCGCGCGGCGCTTCGTACCAGTCGGGGTGCACGTCGCCCCCGGAAATCGCGATGTCGCCGATCTTCAGCGTCGCGTGATAGATCTTCGCGGCCCACCCTGGAGGCGCGGCGGCCGCGTTCGGCGATTCTCCCCAAGTCATCGTGAAGAGCTGGCCGCCAAGGACGTGCGCGTAGTGCTTGAACGCGGCCTCGCAGCGGCCGTCGAACATGAGCGAGAGTTGCGGTGTCAGTTTCATCGCGTCCAGGTCCCGGAGTCTTCCGCCAGGCTTTCCCGCCCTTCCTGCCCTTCCTGCCTTTCCTGCCCCGCCTGCCCCGCCAGCCCTATCTCACCCCAGCTCCCGCTTGACGATGTCGATGATCTCCTGCGCCCAGGCGCGGATTTCCGACTGGTCGCGCCCTTCGAGCATCACGCGCAGCAGCGGCTCGGTGCCGGAGTAGCGCACGAGCAGCCGCCCCTGCCCCGCGACGCGCGCCTCGACCCGTTCAATGGCAGCGGCAACGGCCGGCACGGTCTTGAGATCGACCTTCTCGCGAACCCGCACGTTGAGGAGGATTTGTGGATAGGTGACGAGATCGTCGGCGAGATCGGCCAACGTCCGCCCGGTCAACGCCACGGTGCGGAGGACGTTCAGCGCCGTGCACAGGCCGTCGCCGGTGAAAAGATAGTCCGCGAAGATGATGTGGCCGGACTGTTCGCCGCCGAGCGAAATCCCCCGCGCCTGCATCTCCTCCATCACGTACTTGTCACCGACGGCACAGCGCACCATGCCGATTCCCAGATCGCGCAGCGCGATCTCGAGCCCGATGTTGCTCATCACGGTGGCGACGATCGCGTCGCCCTTGAGCCGCCCTTCCGATCGCAGCTGACGCGCGCACATCAGCAGCACCGCATCACCGTCGACGACCCGGCCGTGATGGTCGACGAAGATCGCCCGATCGCCGTCGCCGTCGAACGCCACACCGAGCGCCGCGCCCTGCTGGCGCACCGCGTCCTGCAGTCCTTCCGGATGCGTCGAGCCGCAGTGGAGATTGATGTTCCGGCCGTCGGGATGGTTGCCGATGACGCGCGTGTCGAGACCAAGGCCGTGAAACAGCGCCGCCGCCACCGGCGTTGTCGCCCCGTTCGCACAGTCGATCACGATGGCGATCCCGGCCGGCATCATCGTCGCGGCCATCACGGCTCGCAAATGATCCAGATACGGCGTGACGAGATTGGCTGCGACCAGCGCCTTCGCTTCGCCCGCCTGCGGCTGCCATGATCTGTCGGCGATCGCCACCTCGACCCGGCGCTCGCTGCGCTCGGTGAATTTCTCGCCGCTGCCGGCAAACACCTTGATGCCGTTGTCGCCGAACGGGTTGTGTGACGCGGAGATCACGACTCCGGCTGAAAAATCGGACGTCCGGGTCAGATACGCGACGGCCGGCGTCGGGACGACGCCGGCACTCGTCACCTCGGCCCCTTCGCCGGCGGCACCGTGCGCGAGTTCGGCTTCGATCCAGTCTCCCGACTCGCGCGTGTCGCGGCCGATCAGCAGCTTCGGCGCAACGCCTTCGTGCGCCAGCGTGCGGACCAGCGCGGCGCCGAGACGGCGAACGGTCGGTCGATCGAGTGGATACTTGCCGGCCTCGCCGCGGATGCCGTCGGTGCCAAAAAGACGCGTTGGGTCGCTCAGAGGGTGCCTCGTTATACGGTGCTAGGTGCTAGCTGCAAGGTGCTATTTCGCGTTACCGATTTTGACCTGAACGCTGGCCGGCATGATACGGGCGACGCCGGCGTCCTGCGCCGCGTCGACCTGCACACCGAGCGTGTACTCGCCGGCGGTCAGACCGCTCAAGTCGACGAACGCCGTCACGCTCGAAGCGTTCACCAGGCTGACGCCCTGCGCGGTGCCGCGCAGTACGACATCGACCGCGTTCGGCATCACCTGGGCACGCAGGCCGGGTTCGATGTTGCGCAACCGCACCGGCAGATCGCTCACGACACGCTCGACCGGCGCCGGCACGACATGCACGGTTACGTTCACCGGCTTCGGCGTCCGGATCCGCAGGCTCTGGTCGACGAGGCCCACGGTGACCGTTTCCGACACGTCGCGCTGCGCCCCAGCCACCGAGACCGCTTCGGTCAGCGCCTCGGTGGTCCGTTCGACCGCGCTCGACGGTCCGACCACTTCGATGGTCGGCGGATCGGTCGTGACTTTGCCCACCACGAACCCTGGCGCCGGGCTGCCTTCGATTGACGGCACGATCGGCACGCTCTTCATGGCGCTGGTCTCGAACATCAGCGTGATGTTCGGCGGCAGCACCTGCACGACTTGAATGCCGAACGGCGCACGGACCTGCTCGGGCGTCAGCTGAAACAGCCGCCGTCCCGGCCGCGCCGATCGCAAATCGAGCAGCGCGACGACGTCGCCGGGACCGAGCCGGCTGAGCGCGCTCGACGCGCCGCGAATCCGCACGTCGACGAGCGACGGCGCATCGTCCTGGAGTTCGAGATCGGTGGGAAACTGCTGGAGTTCGAGCGGCACGCGCAAGCCGCGCTCGACGGTTTCCTGTCCGGCGACCACGAACCAGAGCATGGCGGCCAGGATGACCGACCACACTTTCAGGCCGACGTGGCGGAACGGCCAGATCGATTTCATACCGTGCGAACCTGCGCCGGCACGCGCGTCCGCTTCTGCAGCAGTAGCGCCCGCAGCCTCGCGCCCAACGCCTCGGTCGTCAAGCCGCGTTCAATCGTGCCTTCCGAGACGATCGAGATGCTGCCGGTCTCCTCGGAAATGACGACGGCGACCGAATCGTTCTCCTCGGTCAGGCCGATGGCGGCGCGGTGACGCGATCCAAGTTCCTTGCTCAACTTCGGGTTCACGGTCAGCGGGAGAAAGCACGCTGCCGCCGCGATGCGGTCTTCCTGGATGATCACCGCGCCATCATGAAGGGGCGAGCTGGGCTGGAAAATACTGACCAGCAGGTCGTAGGTGACGACGGCATCGAGCGGGATGCCGCCTTCGGCGTAACTCCTGAGACCAATCTGCCGTTCGATGGCAATGATGCCGCCGGTCCGCTTTGCGGCCAGCATCCCGGCCGCGACGATCAGCTCTTCGATCGATTCGTCCTTCGACTCCGGGCTGGCGATGTACCTGAAGAACGGCGCACGGCCAAGGTGCGCGAGCGCGCGGCGGATGTCGGCCTGAAAAAGGACGATCACCGCGAACGCGATATACCCGGCCATGTTGCGAATCAGCCAGTTGACGGTCTCGAGGTGCGACCAGCGGGACGTGTAGAAGAGCACGCCGAAGACGCCGCCGCCGATCGCCATCTGCACCGCGCGGGTGCCGCGAATCAGCTTGAGGACTTCGTAAATGATCAGCGACACCACGAGGATGTCGAGGACGTCCCACCAGCTGACCGGGGGGCGACGCAGGATGTCACTGAGCCAGGTCATCTCTCAGGCCTCTCCGCCGCGCCGGATGGCGTCAGCGACGCGCACTACCTGGATCATCTCGGGCACCGCGTGGACGCGCACGATATGCGCGCCGGCGAGCACCGACGCCGTCACGGCCGCCGCCGTGCCCCAGTCGCGTTCGGCCGCCGGCCGATCGCCGAGCGCATCGCGCATGAACGACTTGCGCGACGGACCAACCAGTGTCGGCCGGCCAAGCCCTGCCGCCAGCTCGGCCAGCCGGGCCAGCACACCATAGCTGTGCTCCGCGCGTTTGGCAAACCCCACTCCGGGATCGACGATCACCTGCCCGGCGTCGACGCCGGCTGCCGCTGCTCGTTCGACGGTCTGGGCGAGTTCCGCCGTCACGTCGGCGATCGGATCGCCATATCGAGCCTCCGCGTACATCGCCTTGGAGCGACCGCGGTTGTGCATGAGGACGCAAGCCGCGCCCGATTCGGCGATGACGCCGGCCAGCTCGGGATCGTACTGGAGACCGCTGACATCGTTGACCATCACGGCGCCGGCTTCGAGCGCCCGCCTGGCGACGACCGCCTTGTAGGTATCAATCGAGATCGGAACGGCGACACGCGCCGCCAGTGCCGCGATGGCCGGCAGGGCACGGCGCATCTCCTCGTCGGCCGGCACCGGCTCGGCACCCGGCCGCGTCGATTCGCCGCCCACGTCGATCAGGTCGACGCCGGCATCCACCATGCGCAGCGCGGCCTCGAGGGCCGTCGCCGCTGTCAGCGGCGCTCGCTCGGCGAACGAGTCGGGAGTCAGATTGAGGATCCCCATCACGAGCGTGCGCGGACCGAGCGTCAGCGTCCCGCCGCGAGGCAGCGAAAGGTTGAAATGTGGACGAGGAGGAAACGGCGAATTCACAATCGGGAATTATCAATTGTCAATTCGTGCCAAGGTCCGGAACACTCCGAGCGTTCGAGGCATTGTACGAATTGATAATTGACCATTCCCAATTGAGAATTTCTTATTCCTGCGTGATCGGCTTGTTGAGCGCCGGCACGATGACCGGCCGCTCCTTGCGCTGACGGGTGCCTTCTTCCTCGGTCACCGCCGGCTTGCTGACCACCGGTGCGGGCTCGTCGAGCGGCTGGCCGGCGACGATGCGCATCACCTGCTCGGCGTCGAGCACTTCGCGGGCGAGGAGCGCTTCGGCGATCTGGACCAGCTTGTCCTTGTTGTCGGTCAGCAGCTTGTGCGAGCGCTCGTAGTTGGTGGTGACGAAGCGCTTCACTTCCTGGTCGATCTTGAGCGCCGTGTCTTCGCTGTAGTCCTGGTGCTGCGCGATCTCGCGGCCGAGGAAGATCTGCTCTTCCTTCTTGCCGAAGGTGAGCGGCCCCATGGTGTCGCTCATGCCCCACTCGCAGACCATCTGCCGCGCCATTTCGGTCGACCGCTCGAGGTCGTTGCCGGCACCGGTGGTGAGGCTGTTCATCGTGATCTCTTCGGCGATGCGTCCGCCCAGGAGGATCGCGATGCGGTCGTTCAGGTAATCGCGCGAGTAGTTGTGCTTCTCGTCGATCGGCAGCTGCTGCGTGAGGCCGAGCGCCATTCCGCGCGGGATGATGGTGACCTTGTGGATCGGATCGGCGTGCGGCAGCAGCACCGCGAGCAGCGCGTGACCGGCTTCGTGAATCGCGGTGATGCGCTTCTCTTCGTCGCTGATGATCATCGAGCGGCGCTCGGATCCCATCAGCACTTTGTCTTTCGCGTATTCGAAGTCGTGCATCCGCACGACCTTCTGGTTGTAGCGGGCGGCGTTCAGCGCCGCTTCGTTCACCAGGTTCGCGAGATCCGCGCCCGAGAAGCCGGCCGTGCCGCGCGCCAGCACCGGCACTTCCACGTCGTCGGCCATCGGAATCTTGCGGGTGTGCACGCCGAGAATGCCTTCGCGCCCCTTCACGTCGGGGCGGTTCACCACAATGCGGCGATCGAAACGGCCTGGACGCAGGAGCGCCGGATCGAGCACGTCGGGACGATTCGTCGCGGCGACGAGGATGACCCCTTCGTTCGATTCGAAGCCGTCCATTTCGACGAGCAGCTGATTGAGCGTCTGTTCGCGTTCGTCGTGACCGCCGCCGAGACCGGCGCCGCGGTGGCGGCCGACGGCGTCGATTTCATCGATGAACACGATGCAGGGCGCGTTCTTCTTGCCCTGTTCGAACAGATCGCGGACGCGCGAGGCGCCGACGCCGACGAACATCTCCACAAAGTCGGATCCGGAAATTGAGAAGAAGGGTACATTGGCTTCACCGGCGATGGCGCGCGCCAGCAAGGTCTTGCCTGTGCCCGGAGGCCCCATCATTAAAACGCCTTTGGGAATGCGCCCGCCGAGCTTTTGAAACTTCTGTGGCTCTTTGAGGAATTCGATAATCTCTTGCAACTCTTCTTTGGCTTCTTCGACGCCAGCGACATCTTTGAAGGTCACGCGTTTTTGCTGGTTGCTCAGCAGTTTGGCGCGCGACTTGCCAAACGATAGGGCTTTATTGCCGCCTGACTGCATCTGCCGCATCATGAAGATCCAGAAACCGATGAAGAGCAGAAACGGCGCATAGCTGAGCAGCCCGATTACCCACTGACTCGAAGCCGTGCTTTTGAAAGAGAAGGAGACGCCCTTTTCCGACATCAGCTTGGCGGCTTCGGCTTGGACGAATTGATTATCCACTTCGGTGGTAAACTTATCGCCGCCTTTGAGGTCGCCCGTGATGCCGGTCGTTCCTTCGATGACTGCCTTTTCCACATCGCCGTTTTTAATCTTTTCGACAAGCTGCGAATAGGGAATCGGTTTTTCTTTTACCTTGCTATTGCCGGAAAAGACTTGATAAAGGAGGAACGCACCTCCGATAATCACGATCCAAAAGATGACCTGTCTAACTGTTGAGTTCAACCTGATACCTCCCATTCATACCGGCGCCAAAACACCTGCCAGCATTCTAGCCCACCTGATTTCGATGCGCAATAATTGCGTGCGCGTACGCCGCCGCCGCAATTGACAATGGCTCGGAAGTTGGGTTAGTGTGGAGACCCGTGAAAGGGAAGGTAGTTGCGATTATCCCTGCGCGGTTCGCCTCGACAAGATTGCCGGGCAAACCTCTCCTCCCCTTACAGCAAATTCCTCTCATCGTTCATGTCGTCGAACGCGCTGGCAAAGCCAGTTTGGTGTCACGTGTCATCGTCGCTACAGACGACACACGCATCGTTGACGCTGTGCAGACCTACGGCGGAGAGGTTTGGCTTACCTCGCCGGATGCTGCATCGGGAACTGACCGCATCGCCGAAGTGGCCGCCAGGCTCGACGCCGAAATCATCGTCAATGTACAAGGCGACGAGCCGCTTATTGAACCGGCGACCATTGATTCGGCCATTGCGCCGCTCCTTGCCGACCCGCACCTGTTGATGAGCACAACCTCTGAACCGATCACCGCGATGGCCGACATCTTTAACCCCAATGTCGTCAAAGTAGTCACCGATGCACAGGGCTTTGCCCTCTATTTTTCTCGCGCGCCGATTCCCTTTCTCCGCCCCGCCCCCGCAGAGACGATGGAAGAGGCGCTGCAACGGCAGCCCGAGTTGTTCACCCGATTTCGCAAGCATTCCGGACTGTATGTCTATCGCAACCTCTTTTTGCAAACCTTCGCGCGCTGGCAGCCCTCAACGCTCGAACGGTTGGAAGCGCTTGAGCAGCTTCGCGCTTTGGAAAATGGCTGTCGCATCAAAGTCGTCCCGGTCGAGCATCGCTCGATTGGCGTAGACACGGAGCAGGATTATGAAACCGTAAAACGATTGCTTGAGGAGAATTTATGACCAAGTACATTTTCGTCACCGGCGGTGTGGTTTCCAGTTTAGGCAAAGGCTTGGCCTCAGCCTCTATCGGTTGTTTGCTCGAAGCGCGCGGCTTGAAAGTCACGATTCAGAAGCTCGACCCCTACATCAATGTTGATCCGGGCACGATGTCGCCTTTTCAACACGGCGAAGTCTTCGTCACAGACGATGGCGCAGAGACCGATCTCGACTTGGGACATTATGAACGCTTTACGCACGCCACGCTCACGCAAGCCAATAACTGGACGACTGGCCGTATCTATCTTTCCGTTATTAACAAAGAGCGGCGCGGCGATTATCTGGGCAAGACCATTCAGGTCATCCCCCACATTACCAACGAAATCAAAGATGCCATTCGCGCCATCACGGACGACAACGATGTGGTAATCGTCGAAGTCGGCGGCACGGTTGGCGACATCGAATCGCTGCCCTTTTTGGAAGCCATTCGTCAACTAGGCAATGAAGTCGGACGCGAAAACGCACTCTTCATTCACCTGACGTTGGTTCCCTACATCGCGGCTTCGGGCGAACTCAAGAGCAAACCGACGCAGCACTCGGTTAAAGAGTTGCGCGAAATCGGTATTCAGCCTGACATCCTGATGTGCCGATGCGACCGCCCCGTGCCGCACGAGATGAAGGCCAAAATCGCCCTCTTTTGCAACGTGCGCGAAGAGGAGGTCATCACCGCGCAAGACGTGGAGACGATCTATGAAGTCCCCTTGATGCTTGCTCATCAAGGGCTGGACGATATGATCGTTCGCAAACTCAAGCTCGAAGCCGGACAGCGCGACCTGCGCGCTTGGACGGAACTGGTGGATACCATCAAAAACCCCGACGCCACCGTCACCATCGGCATCGTCGGCAAGTATGTCGAGTTAGAAGACTCTTATAAGAGCCTCAACGAAGCGCTCATTCATGGCGGCGTCGCCAACCGGTTGCGCGTGCAGTTCAAGTGGGTCGAATCCGAAGACTTGATGGACGATCCTCAGTGGGAAGAACGCTTGCGCGACTTCGATGCCATACTCGTACCCGGCGGGTTTGGCAAACGCGGCATTTCGGGCATGATTCGCGCCATCGGTTATGCGCGCCGCGAAGGCACGCCATTTTTCGGCATCTGCTTAGGGATGCAATGCGCCTCGATTGAATTCGCGCGGCAGGTCTGCCAACTGGAAGGCGCCGATTCGACCGAGTTTGATGACGATGCGCAGCACAAGATCATCTTCAAACTGCGCGACTTGATTGGCGTCGAAGAGTTGGGGGGCACGATGCGACTCGGAGCCTATGCCTGTCAGTTGCAAGAAGGATCGCTTGCCGAAGGCATCTATAAAACTCGCGCCATCAGCGAGCGCCATCGCCATCGCTTCGAGTTCAACCCGAAATACGAAGAGATTTTGAGCCAACACGGGTTGGTCTTTTCCGGCAAATCGCCGGATGGCAAATTCATCGAGATTGTCGAATTGCCGACCCATCCTTGGTTTTTAGGCTGTCAGTTCCACCCGGAATTTCAGTCCAAACCGCTCGCCCCGCACCCGCTGTTCGTCTCCTTCATTCGCGCCGCTTATGAGCATCGTCTGCGCGATGAAGCGGTGGACGATACGGAAGAAAGCGAGGCCGTTTCGTCCGCCACCATCGAGAACGCCAACCGCACGCGCGGCGCTTCCGGTAGCGATTAACGCGACGGCTCGTTGCCGGTACAAAGAGCAACGCATCGGCACAAAGGTTCAGCGCCTTTGTGCCGATGCGGTTTTAGGGAGGGTTCGCTGGGCTTCCCTGCCGATTCATTTGAGAGTCAGGCACCGACAACCTCTGGCCGGTTGCCCGAGCGGCGGCTAGGCTGCGCGGCTCACTGCTTCGATGGCGCATCCGCAGGCCTGAGTTTCTCTGCCTGCACAGGCCACTTGCCGTTGAAGAACTCGGCTATTGAAGACAAGACTTGGGGCGCGTCTGCCCACACCTGATGGGCTGCGCCGCGCACCGTCAGCAGGCGCGCATTGGGTAATCGGGACGCCCACTCTCTGCCGCTGCCATAGGGAGCATTGCGATCTTTTGTGCCGTGAATGGTGAGGACAGGAATTTTGACCTGTTTGACTCGGTCTTGCGGGATGTCGAGCCTCTGCACCGATACAAACGAATGTTCGAAATGTTTGAAGAGATTGACCGGCCATTCGTTCGACGTTTCACAGTGATTCGTCCGCACGCGCACGACATTGGCGGGGTTACCGACCAATTGGAAGCGCACGACCTGCCAGTATTTTTCGCAAAACTCTTTGGGGTGACTCTTGTCATAGCCATCGCGCAATAACTGCTCGACTTCGGCCACCGCTGCCGGGGTTGCCCCAATGTCAGCCAATTTATCCGTATTGGTAAACTCCTCCGGGTATTTCGTGCTGAATTTGAGCGGCACGGGGCCGATTTGAACGAGGCGTTCGACGCGCGACGGATGTTCCATCGCATACATCACCACCATCAAGCCGAGATAGGAATAACCGATCAAGCTGAATTTTTCGACCTTGAAGTGTTTGCGAATGGTTTCCACATCGCGCACATCATGATGGATGCTGAGCAGGTTGGGACGCTGTTCATCCGGGATAGCCGCCGAGCGCCCACGCCCACGCATGTCATAGAAGATCAGCGTGCGCCCTGCGGCCAGCGACTTGAAATCATCGGCCATAAAGAGTCTGCCGGGGATGATGACCGTCTGCTTGCCGTTGCCGATCTTCTGGTAAAACAACTGCGTGCCATCTTCCGTTTGCACATATCCTTCCGCTTGCTGATCGCCCGTAGAGGCCGCTGGCTGACGCGCGGCGGAGGGTAGAGGTGGCGTCGTTGCTCCTCCGCACATCGCAAGCGCGCAGAGGGTCATGATCGCGCCGAATGGTTGCCCGACCCTGCGCCAGTTCCCAATCGTTTCCATGAAGGCTCCTTGAGAAAGAATTACAGGCCGCATCAACGCAGCCCTCACCGACCCTACTCAGCAGCGCGAGAAAAGTCTTGAGCGACATCTGAGGATTGTTTGAGGAAATTCTCAGGGAATAGCCGAGGCCGGGTTTTCTTGCTGATCTACGGGTTAGGGGGACAGGCCGATGCGGCGGAGCAAATGGGCAAAGCGCGGGTCGTGATGCAGGGGTTGCCACCCCTCTTCGACTTTCAAAAAGAGCAAGACGGTATCGCGTTCGGCGCAGGCGCGTTCCAACCATTCGAACGCGCGGTCATATTCGCCGAGATCAACACACAGGCGCGCGATGCTCGTCGGGCGCACATATTTCTGCTTGAGGAGGAAGCTCATCTTGCTGAGCAGGTATGCCGAATCATTCGCTTTGCTCCACAACTTGAAACTCTGCGATAGTTCGGCAAATGAGGCTGCGCCGGTAAGCGCGGCGGCTTTCCGATAGGCGGCCTCGGCTTCTTGGGGCTTCTCTTGCTTTTGATAGACGTGCCCGAGGGCTTTGTAAGCCAGCAAGTATTCAGAGTTGATGGTCAGCACCGTTTGATAGGCGGCGATGGCTTCGTCATAGCGGCGCAGGCGGTACAGAATATCGCCCGCCGTCAGATGCGCGCCGAGCGCATTTGGCTCTGCCGCTTGTGCGTGGCGAATCTCAACCAATGCTTCCTCTAATCGTCCACTCGCCCACAACAGCCAACTCCGCCCGATGTGCGCTGCCGGATAAGCGGGGTCGAGCGCGAGGGCGCGTTGGAACTCTTCTTCTGCGCCCGTCCAATCCCATTCATAGGCCAGTTTCACCAATCCCAATGCGGCGTGCGCTTCTGCCGATTGCTCGTCGAGTTGCACAGCTTGGCTCGCTGCAACTTTCGCTTTGGTGAAGCCCTCTTCCGGGCGCAAGTAATTGTGCGAAACCATCAGACTGTAGACATCGGCCAGCCCCGCGTGCGCTCGCGCTTCATAGGGGCTGAGTTGAATCGCCCTTTCGAATTGGATAATCGCTTTTTGAAATCCCTCTTCGGTGCGCGCGTTCGAAAATTCGCGCCCGCGCAAATAGGCGGCGTGCGCTTCGGCGCGCGAGGTGGAGGAGGCCGCGCTTTCAGTGGGTGCGGCTCCGCCGGATTGCGAAGAAGAGGGGTGCAAAGCTCCGATTTTCCAGATGCCGAAAGTGACGACCAGCAACGCGATGGCGCTCACCGCCAGCCCGATCTCTATCGGTCGCCAAGCGGTTGTCGGAGGCGAGGCGGTTCGAGAGGAGGGAGGCTTATCGGCTATTGCTTCATCGCGCACGGCTGCGATGAAGCAATAGCCGCGTTTGGGAATGGTCTGAATGAAGCGCGGGTTTCGAGCCTTGTCGCCGAGCGCCTTTCGCAGTTCGAAGATGGCAGTGGTGAGCACTTCATCGCTGACGAAGCGTTGCGGCCACACCGCTTGCAGGAGGTCTTCTTTCAACACCACATTGCCTGCGTGGTTGGCCAGATGCACAAGCACGGCCATCACCTTCGGCTCCAATCTGACACTCTGCCCATTGCCGGAAATGGTATTGAGTTGCGGGTCAACCCGCCATTCATTGGCGTGAAAACTCTGCTCCATAACTCCCTCTTCGATAACGCGCAGGAATTTTACCAACCGGCGAAAGCCGACCGCTACCTGCAAATAGCAAGCGCCGCGCGGGGGGGGCAGATGGCGCGCGGCGCAGTCTGACCGAAGGAGCCTGCGTTACAGACACAAACCCGTCTTTCGATCAGAAACGAAAATGGGGGATTGGCGACCTCTTCGGCTCGCGCGGGCGTTACTTGCCGCTCACCCAGACATCCCGTTTGCCGGTGAGGAAATAGAACAGCCCGACGACGGCTGCCACATTCATCACCGAAAAGAGATAGGCGAGGTTGAGCACTTGAATGCTGCGATTGAGCTTCGTCAAATAGGCTGCCAAAGCGACGCTCGCATAGAAGGCGATCTGTCCGAGAAGGACGACGCCATAAAACGCCGCTTCGACAAATCGCATCGCGTCGGCGACGATCAAGAGGTTAGTAAAAAACAGGAGCAGAAAAAATAAGGGGGCGACCAGTCGCATCAGTTTGTGCGAGTAAAATTGAAAAGCCAACAGGCTGGTCGGCAACAGGGTCTGTGGCAGCAGATCGAGAAGTTGATAATTGCCTGTCAAGGTGCGCGCTTTGCGGACGAATTCGCGTCCGGCAGCGACACTGGCGACATCATAGGCTCGGGCTTGTTCGTCGAAGACGACGCGCCAGCCGCCGAGCGCAATTCGCATCGGGGTGTAGACATCATCGAGCAACGTAGTAGGCGGCAGCGGCTCCCATAGGCGACGGCGAATTGCGTAGATTGCGCCGGTCGCGCCGATCATCGAACCGGCGCGGCTCTCGCTCTTGCGAATCCATTTTTCATACTTCCAATAGAGGCCGACGCTCGCCGCCGTGTGGGAACCGGACTCATTGGTAAGCAGCAACTCGCCTGATACAGCGCCGACGGTATCATCCGCAAAATTGGCTGTGAGGTGGCGGATGGCGGAGGGGTCGAACCATTGGCGCGCGTCCGTGAAGACGACGATTTCGCCTTTGGCGTGGCGCATTCCGACATTGAGCGCGTGCGCTTTGCCGCGCCGTTCGGGGTAACCGAAAACGCGCACGCGACGACTGGCAAACCGACAAGCAACGGAAGCCGTCGCATCGGTCGAACCGTCCGAAACGATGAGAATTTCCAGACGGTCTGCGGGGTAATCGCAAGCCAAGAGGTTCTGTATGCGGGCAGTAATTTCGTCCGCCTGATTGTGGCAGGCAACGATGACCGAAACCGTTGGGGTGAGGTCGGACTTGCGCGCTTGGCCATTTCGCAGACGCCCGATCCCCCACACCATCAGCGGGTAGCCCAAATAGGTGTAGGCAATGGCGATTATTGAAATCCAGAAGAGCGTCTTTTCCATCGGCTTCGTAAATTGGACAAGAGATACGATTCTCGTGAAGGAGAAATGCCGATCACGCACCGATTTCCAGAAGTCGCCCGCCGATTTTGCAAGCCCCATCCCTTTGAGAGAAAAGACACCGCCCCTTTGTTGGGCGAAAGTAAAAAAAGAGCTTCGCGTTTGGCTATCTCTTAGCGTATGCTCATGCCTAGCTTTGAGAGCAGCCCTGCCAGTCTGCTTGGTGTCTGCAAAGAAAACGCCGGAGAAGTAATGATGGGAAGCAACCACCGAACGATTTCAAAATTCATGAAATGGCTGTTGATCTTTGTCGCTTGGACGCTAGGAGCATTCTTTTTCGCCTCGCAGGCGGTCACCCAACTGCAAGCCTACGGGCAAACCATCTCTTTCTTCCGCGTCCTCTTGTGGCAATCGGTTTCCGGCTACGTATGGTTTGCGCTGTTGCCGACCGTCCTGTGGCTCGGCAAACGCTTCCCGCTCGAACGGGGTCGTTGGCAAGCCAGTCTGCCCGCCCATCTGATTGCCGGGTCGTTGCTGGCCATGACTCATCAACTGATTGACGCGCTGGTGTTGCCCTATTTCGGGTATCCGTTACAAGCGAACTTCAATTCCTTTTTCGAACGCTACAAATTTTTTCTGCTCCTCAATTTTCACCTCGGCGTGCTGATCTACTGGATTGCGCTCGGGGTGCAACATACCATCGGTTACTATCAGAAATACCGCGAACGCGAATTGCGCGCCTCGCAACTGGAGACCCGGCTGGCCGAATCGCGGTTGCAGATTTTGAAGATGCAACTGCACCCGCACTTTCTCTTCAACACCCTCAACACCATATCCGAACTGGTGTACAAAGACCCGGACGCCGCCGAGTTGATGATTACCAATTTGAGCGACTTGTTGCGCTTGTCGCTAGAGACGGTCGGCGTGCAGGAAGTGCCACTACATAAAGAGCTCGACTTTTTGAAGAAGTACCTCGACATCGAACAGACGCGCTTTCACGACCGGTTGCAGGTGCGACTCGACATTGATCCGCAGACGCTTGATGCCAGCGTTCCGAATATGATCTTGCAGCCGCTGGTCGAGAACGCTATTCGTCATGGCATTGCGCCGCGCGCCTCGGGCGGCAGCGTCGAAATCGGCGCGGCGCGCGAAAACGGTTCGCTGCACTTGCGCATCAGCGATGACGGCTGTGGCATTGGGCGCAGCGATACCAACGCCTTGAAAGAGGGTGTGGGGTTATCGAATACGCGGGCGCGGCTCGATCAACTTTATGGCGCAGAGCATCGCTTCGCCTTGCAGGCGTCGCCTGCCGGAGGGCTATCGTTAGACTTGTTGATTCCCTTTCGCAGGGACGGGCTGGTGAGCGATGAAAATTCGCGTACTGATCGTTGATGACGAATCCATCGCGCGAGACCGCATCAAACGCTTTCTCAGCGCCGAACCGGACATCGAGATCATCGGCGAATGCCGCGATGGGAAGGCGGCTGTTGCGGTCATCAAAAAGCTCGCGCCCGATCTGGTCTTCCTCGATATTCAGATGCCGGAACTCAGCGGCTTCGAAGTGCTCAAGGCCATCGGCGCGGCGCACCTACCGGCCATCGTCTTCGTCACGGCATTCGACAATTTCGCCTTGCAAGCCTTCGAATATCACGCTCTCGATTACCTGCTGAAGCCCTTCAACCGCGACCGTTTTCGCCGCTCACTCAGCTATGCGCGCGAGCAGATTGAGCGCCAACACACCGGCGGCGTAGACATCCGCCTGCTCTCTTTGCTCGAAGATATCAAAGGCGGGCACAAATACCTCGAACGCCTGGTCATCAAATCGGTCGGACGCGTCTACTTTTTGAAGGCCGATGAGATTGATTGGATTGAAGCCTGCGGCAACTATGTGAACCTGCACGTCGGCAACGAAACGCATCTGCTGCGCGAAACCATGAACCGTTTGGAAGAGAAGCTTGACCCCGACAAATTCATGCGGATTCACCGTTCGAGTCTGGTCAACCTGGATCGCATCAAAGAATTGACGCCGCTCTTCAACGGCGACTACACCGTGATTCTGCGCAACAACACCAAGCTCACTTTGAGCCGCACCTACCGAGATCGCTTGCAAGACTTGTTCGAAAAACTTTCCTGACCGATAGCCGGAGGAGCGAAGGGTAGCAAGCTGACTGCCCGCGCCCTCGATTCGCAGGCTGTATCTGAAGATGGCCCCCCTTTTTCCTTTCGGACGAGCGGCGTCAACCACCTTGAAACAACGGCTCGTCACCCGTTCCCCACTGCTCGTCACAAATCAATTGCCGCTTGCCAGAATGCGCTTAAACTGGCATCGGCGCAGTCTTTCATCCGCGAGTGTGTCAGCGCCTCGCCGACGCGCGCCGAGAGAGTTGACAGTTCCGTCTCAGGGGAGGGGCGGCTATGGCATATAGATTGATCTTCGTCGTATTGATCGCCCCCTGTGTTGTGGGTGTCGCACTGGCCAGCCGCTTGCAATCCGCTGATGGCTCAACCGAGCGCATGAGCGCCGAACTCCGACAACGCCCGATCAATCAACTGAGCCACGTCGGGGGCAGCCGCCCGCACAACGAGGCAGCGCCGCTTTTTGCACGCGCCTTCGGTGATGAAGTCGGCATCCTCGCTGATCGCAAAGCCAGCCTCAGCCGGAGCGATTTTGTGGAGGCGCGCGGAGTCCGCCGCAACCAGCTTTCAACGCCCGCCGCGATTGGGATCGGCTTGAGCATTGCCGTGAGCGCCTTAGCCTTGTTGGTGCTCTGCGCGCTGACCGATAAAGACGGTGCACGCCGCTTGCAAGAAAGTTAGGACTATCCATGAGTCGAACCAGAACCATCGTTTTTGCATTGCTGGTGACACTTCTGACTGCGCCGCTAGCCGCCGCGCAAGCGAAAGTCAACCGGGCGACCGCCAAACCGACCATCGCCGCGCACGGCAATGTCGAAGGCGTTACGGCTGCACAGATGAAGGACTTTCTCACCTTCATTGCAGCCGACGAACTCGAAGGGCGTGATGCCCCATCGCGCGGTCTCGACATCGCCGCTTTGTATATTGCCAACCATCTGTCTCGTTGGGGGCTGAAGCCCGCTGGCGAAAATGGCAGTTACTTTCAACCCATCGCCTTGCGCCGCACCACTATTGACCCGCAACGCTCTTTTACAGAGATCAATGGTCAACGGTTCCACTATGGCGACGATTTTCTCGCCACCTTGCGCGGCGGTACGGCAACCGCTCAGATGGTCTTCGTCGGACATGGCTTCTTCATCAAAGCGAAGAAGATCAACGCCTATGAAGGTATTGATGTCAAAGACAAGATCATCATCACTTCCAATCAATTGCCCAAAGGCATCACGGCGAACGACCTGGCCGGACAGCCTGGCGTTGATTGGGCGAACGCGCAGATGTATGCCGAAGCGCACGGTGCAAAAGGCATCATCGCTGTGCCCTCTTTCCTTGGCCTCACCAATTGGGCGAAAACGGCGCGCAAAGCGGTCGAGATCGGAACGTTGGACGTCGAAAAATTTCTCCCCGCAAATGTCGCATCAATTCCCATCGTTCAGGCGTCGCCTAAATTCTTGACCGCCCTCTTTCAAGGCGAGAGACAATCGGCAGCGACCATCTTCAGTCGGGCGCTGAACAATGAAGCGATGGAGTCGTTCGCCTTGAGCGCGGAGAGAAGCGTCACCCTCAATGTTGCCGTCAATACCGCTGAGGCGACGACGAAGAATATCATTGCCATATGCGAAGGTAGCGACCCCGTTTTGAAAAATGAATATGTCGCCATCGGCGCGCATTACGATCACGTCGGCATGGGAGAACCCTCTGGCAACGAAGGCAAGTTCCCCGGCAAAGACCCTGCCGATTTGATCTATAACGGTGCAGATGATGATGGCAGCGGCACCGCCGCGGCGATGGGGATGGCGGAAGCCTTTGCCAAAGGCCAACGACCGAAACGTTCGATTCTCTTCGTCTGGCATACGGCAGAAGAAGACGGGTTGTGGGGCGCGCGTTATTTCACGGAGTACCCGACCGTACCGGTCAAACAGATCGTCGCGCAATTGAACATTGATATGATCGGGCGCTGCCGTGCCGAAACTGATACTAATCCGGCGCATCGCCAACTAGCGCGTTCGAATGAAGTCTTTCTGGTCGGCCCGAAGATGATGAGCACAGAGATCGGCGAAATCAGCGAATCGGTCAATCGCGCCTATCTCAATTTAACCTTCAACTACCTATTCGACGATCCGAAAGACCCGAATCAATACTTCTATCGCAGCGACCACTTCTTCTATGCGCGCAAAGATATTGCAGTGATCTTCTATACGGATGGGGAGCACGAGGATTATCACCGCCCGTCGGATTCTGTCGAAAAGATTGATTTCGGCTATATGGAGAGAGTGACGCGCACCATTATGGCGACGGCGTGGGAGTTGGCCAATCGCGCCGCCCGTCCGCGTGTTGATAAACCGCTGCCCGCCACCTCTGTGGGAGACTGACAGCGGCGTGAACGAAGCGGAAAGAAAATTTCATGAAGCGACGTTTGTATGAATTGGCTCTCTGCGGATTGCTTGCCGCGCTCGTCTGCTGGTCGCAATCCCTCGGCGCGGTTGCCCGCAACCTTGATTATGCGACACTAGAGAGTTTGGCTCTGTCCGAACTGAAAGAGAATCAGACGCCGGGGGCTGCCCCCGCCATCATTCAAGACGGGCGCGTCGTCTATGCCAAAGGGTTCGGCGTTGCCAATGTTGAAACCCATCAACCGGTCACGCCCGACATGCTGTTTCGCTTAGGCTCGACGACTAAGATGTTTACGGCTGCGGCGCTGGTGACGTTGGCCGCGCAAGGCAAGCTCAAACTTGATGCGGCAATTGGCAGCTACACGAAAGGGCTGCACACCAAACTGGCGGCGCTCACTCCGCATCAGTTGATGAGCGCCTCGGCAGGACTGCGCGATTTTGCGTCGCCCGTCACCTTGCAGGAAGGGTCGTCGCTGGCGGCCAATGTGCGAGGTTGGAAACAAGATGTCTTCTTCACGGAGCCGGGAAATATCTACTCCTATTCGAGTCCCGGCTATTGGCTGGCCGGGTTCGTCGTCGAAGAGGTCGGCGGCAAACCCTACGCCGAGGCGATGCAAGAGTTGCTCTTTACGCCATTAGGAATGTCTCATTCGACCTTTCGCCCGCTCGTTGCCGCAACCTATCCGCTGGCGTTGGGGCATAGCGTCGAAAAGGGTAAAGCCGCCATTGTGCGGCCTGTCTTTAACAACGCAGCGATGTGGCCGGGCGGCTCGCTCTATTCGAACGTCCATGATCTCGCGCGTTTTGTCATCGCTTTAACCAGCGGCGGGAAGCTTGAGGATAGAGAAAAATTATCTCCACTGGCAGCCTACAAGCTTCCTTCGCCGCATATCTCCCTGCCCGGCGAGTCGGCAGCCTTCTACGGCTACGGACTCCTGACCTTCCCCTATCGTGGCGTGCAACTGGTCACCCATGGGGGCGCGACGCGCGGCTACGGTTCAACGATTCAGATCGTGCCCGCGCATCGCCTTCTACAATCTGACCGGCGGTTGGGAGGTTGAGAATCAAGGCGTCGCCCCCGACATCGAAATCGAATTCGACCCCAAAGCCTGGCGACAAGGGCATGACCCGCAGTTGGAAAAAAACGTCGAAGTCGTCCTCGACGGCCTCAAAGAGAACCCGATTCCCAAACCGCGCAAGCCCGCCTATCCCAATTACTACAACGGGCAGAGCAACAGCGCCAGCAAAGAACAGCGCGGAAAGTAGAGGAGTAAGGATGCAGACCGACCAGTCCGAATCGCTGACCGGCGAAAATGAGACCGCGCAAGCAATCGCTACGGTCATCACCGCAGCTTACGAGGCATTATCATTTGCGCCCGGCGGGCGTCCCGATTGGGATCGGTTTCGCGCCTTGTATTTTCACGCGGCGCGGCTGACTCCGGCGCAATCGGAGACCAACTCGAAGCTTACGCCGATGACGGTCGAAGAGTTCATCCGATGGGCTGATGAAGAGATGCGGGCGCGCGGCTATCTCACAAAAGGTTTTCATGAAACCGATGTGCATCGCGTGATCGAATGGTTCGGCGACATCGCGCAGGTGTTGAGTACCTATGAATCGCGGTTTACGGCAGACGAGGCCGCTCCCTTTGCGCGCGGCCTCAACAGCTTTCAACTGTTGCGCGATGACGGTCGCTGGCAAATCAGCAGCGTCATTTGGGACCTCGAACAAGTCGGACAGCCTATCCCGGCCAAGTATCTGCCGAAAGGAGTGCGGGAGTGATGAAACGAGCTTCGCATATCGTAGCGTTTTTCTGTGTCAGCTTTCTGTTGGCCGTCGTTGTGCCGACGGTTCTGCAAGCCAAAGGCGGCGACCCGAATTGGGCGCAGTGGCGCGGGCCGGATGGTCAAGGCGTCTCTTCCGAAAGCAACTTGCCGACCGAGTGGAGCAACACGAAAAACATTCAATGGAAGACGGCAATTCCGGGGCGCGCCTATTCATCGCCCATCGTTTGGGGCAAGCGCATCTTTTTGACCAATGCCATCGAAGGCGAAGTCATACCCGGCGCGAAAGCCGTCCCTCACTATTTCGATAAAGAAGAGTTCAAACACCCGGATGCGGTGGGCGCGGATCGCCAGTACACCTTTCAGGTTCTCTGCCTTGATGCCGACACCGGCAAGCTGCTATGGGAGAGGGTTTGTTACCAAGGTACGGTCTATGACAGTCGCCATCGCAAAGGCAGTTATGCGGCGTCAACTCCGATAACCGACGGGCAATACGTCTATGCCTATTTCGGTTCGGAAGGCGTCTACTGCTTCGACTTCAAAGGCAAACCGATGTGGAAAGCGTCGGTTGGCAAAATCGGAACGCTCGGTTTAGGCGTTTCGTCTTGCCCTGTGCTTTATGAAAACCTGTTGATTATGCAATGCGACGAAGATAACGGCGAAAAGTCCTTCATCGTTGCGCTCAATAAAAAGACGGGCAAAGAGGTTTGGCGCACGCCGCGCAAGGTGCAGGTCAATTGGTCGTCGCCGGTGATTGCCCAAACGGGCGGCAGAGCCGAACTGCTCACCAGCGGCACGGAGAACATCATCGCTTATGACCCGACGACCGGCAAAGAGTTATGGCGCAGTAAAGGGCTGGAAAGTTACGTTGTGCCGACGCCGTTGGTCGGGCATGGGCTGGCGATCTTTACCATCGGCTCGCATATCAAACGCGCGGTGGCGATTCGCCTCGGCGGGTCGGGCGATGTCAGCGAATCGAATATCGTTTGGCAATACAACAAAGGCACGGCTTACACGCCATCACCGATTCTGTATGGCGACTATGTCTACCTGATGACTGATCGCGGCATCATCACTTGCCTGGAAGCGAAGACCGGCAAGGTGATGTATGAGGGCAGTCGCGTGCCTGTGCCTGCGACCTTTTCGGCATCGCCCGTCGCCTTCGATGGCAAGATTTTGATCAGCAGCGAAGACGGCGACACCTTCGTCCTCAAAGCCGGGCCGAAGTTTGAAATTGTGCATACCAACTCGTTGGGCGAGCCGCTCTACGCGTCGCTGGCGGTGGCGGGAGGAAAACTCTTTATACGCGGCAGCCAACACCTCTACTGCATTCGAAACGAATCCGGGAAATAGGTCGCACAGGCAAGGCGACGGCGTCGTTGCCCGATGGCGGGCGGGCGACAAGGCCGTCGCCGCTGGCCGGGTCATTGCCCTTCGTTGGTGTGCCGACTCGATTTTTGTATCGCTCTTTGACAACTCAACGGCCAGACCCTTATGACCGGAATCGAAAGCTCAGGTTTGCGGTTGCAGGCCTGCAGCAATCACATTATTATGGCGTCGCCTACAGGTTACCCACTTCAACCAATAAGCAACCGACGAGCGCGACAATTTAATGCGGGCTGAGGGTCTCGCCCAAAAGGGTCAGCGGGAAGGGCTGGCGTGCCGCGCTCATCGGCAGAGGAGCGCACATGGAAACTACGAGTGTCATCGAAACCGCAGAATCGGTTGCCCCGCAACCGCAGTGGCAACCGGCATCGCGCATCGCTTTTCGCTTCGTATTCGCGTACTCCGTTTTGTACATGCTGATCTTTCCGGCGGGCGCGATGATTCCTTACACCAGCTACCTGGTCGAAAAGTATTACGACCTTTTGCACGTCATCGTCCCGTGGGTTGGCAAACATATTTTGCGCTTGAGCAAGGAGATTACCATCTTCACCAATGGCAGCGGCGACACGACCTACGATTATGCCTTGGCGGCGTTTTTTCTGATGCTCGCGGCTCTGGCAACAATGATTTGGTCGCTTGCGGACCGCCGTCGCGCGCACTATCAAAAGCTCTATGGATGGTTCCGACTGTGCGCGCGATTTTGGACGGCGCAGGTGATGATCGTTTACGGCGCAGCCAAGGTGATTGATCTGCAATTCGGCGACCCGGCACTAGCGAAACTGGTGCAACCCTACGGCGAAGCGTCGCCCATGGGCATCTTGTGGACGTTTATGGCGTCGTCGGACAGTTACACCTTTGCGACCGGCCTGGCCGAAGTCATCGCCGGAGTCTTGCTGCTCATCCCGCGCACCACGCTGCTCGGAGCGTTAGCGACGCTGGTCGTGATGGGGCAAGTCTTTTTGCTGAATATGACCTACGATGTGCCGGTCAAACTTTTCTCCTTTCATGTGGTGCTACTTGCCGCGCTGCTGGCTGCGCCGGATGCGAAGAGATTAGCAAACCTCTTCCTCTTCAATCGTCCGGTCGCGCCCGCGCCTGTGCAGCCATTATTCGAGCGTCAGCGGCTCAGGCAAGCTCTGCTGATTGGGCAAGTCGTTTTCGGATTGTACCTGCTCGGCAGCGCGTTTTATGAAGCCCGCAGCCAATTTCAGAGTATGCAGGCGTTTGGCAATCCGCCCTTGCGCGGCATTTGGGAGGTGGATGAGTTGACCGTCAATGGCGATGCGCGACTCTTTCAGGTCGCCGAAGAAGCGCGCTGGCAATACCTCATCTTTGAATTTCGCAAATTCCTGACCGTGCGAACGCTGAAAGGGCCGCATCAAGGTTTCAAGTTGCAACTCGATACCGAGAATCATACGCTGACGCTCGGCAGACACGACGATCCGGAGTGGAAAGCCGCCTTTCAATATGCGGAGCCGGAGCCCGAACGCCTGACCTTGCAAGGCAGTTACAATGGTCATCAGATGGATGCCAAGTTGCACCGCGTGGATGAAACGAAGTTTATGTTAAAGAGTCGCGGCTTTCACTGGATTCAGGAATTTCCGTTCAACCGTTGAGCCGAAACTCAAATCACCTATTGGAGCCAGGTGTATGAAACGTACTTTCGCCGCTGTTCTCTTGCTGACGCTGCTGTGCGGCGTGTCAGCTTCTTCTTTGTTGGCAACCGCCGCTTCGACCGGTTCGGTTGCCGCTTTTATCAACATCAACGTCATTCCCATGGATAGGGAGCGCGTTCTGCCAGCGCAAACCGTTATCGTGCGCGATGGTCGTATCGCCGAAATCGGGGATGCGCGCACGATCAAAATTCCGCGCGGGGCGCTACAGATTGACGGGCGCGGCAAATACCTGATTCCCGGTTTGATGGATATGCACACGCACCTATTTTCGGATCAGGAGCTTCCCGATCAACTGGCCAGCGACGAATTGATGATTATGATCGCCAACGGCGTGACAACGGCTCGCTTGATGATCGGCACGCCGGAACATCTGCGCTACCGCGAACAGATCGCAAAAGGCGAAATGACCGGGCCGACGCTCTATGTCGCCAGCCCCGAACTGGCCGGTCGCAAGTATGGCAAAGTCTTTAACGGCTATGCGGTGACGACGCCCGACGAAGCGCGCACCGCTGTGAAGCAAGCGAAAGCCGCCGGTTACGATTTCATCAAGTTGACGATTGCCATCACGCCGGAAGTTTACGAAGCGGCGATTGCAGCGGCCAAAGAGAGCCGCATTCGCGTCGTCGGCCATGTGGATACGCGCGTCGGCGTCTATCGCGCACTGGAAACCGGACAGCAGATCGAGCATCTCGATTCGTACATGGAATCGGTATTGAAAGACGATTCGCCTATGAAAGTTTCAGTGTCGGACATCGGCGTGTGGCGCAAACCGAATTGGGAGAGTCTCGATTACGTGGATGAAGGCAAAATTGCCGAAGTCGCCAACGCCACTGCCAAAGCGGGCACCTTCACCTGTCCGACCCTGACCTTCTTCAAACTCTCGTTCGCCGTTCCGCAAAGCGATGACGAAATTCGCGCCCGCCCCGATTATCGCTTCTATCCCGAAAAGCTGCGCGCCCCGTTGTTTACGGCGCATACGCGCTTCTGGACTGACCCGCCAACCGAAGCGCGCCGAAAAACTTACAATCGCGTCCGCAACGAATTGGTCAAACGAATTCATGAAGCGGGAGGCAAGATCATGGCGGGTTCCGACACGCCGGAGCTGTTTTTAGTCTATGGCTTCACCTTGCACCGCGAGTTGCAGAGTTTGGTCGAAGCCGGACTCTCACCCTATGCGGCGCTCGAAGCGGCAACCCGCAATCCGGCGGAGTTTCTCCATGCCCTCAGCGAGATCGGAACTATCGAGAAAGGTAAACGCGCCGATTTAGTTTTGCTCGATGCCAATCCGCTCGCAGACATTTCGCACACCGAACGTCGCGCAGGCGTGATGGTACGCGGGCGCTGGTTTCCGCAAGCCGAACTCAACCGGCGGCTGGACGACATCGCCCCGCGATTCCAAAAGGCGCTCGGAGAATGATTGATGAATCGAACAGGAGACAGACTGTCTGCACAGATGTTGATTTCGATTTTGCTCTGTTTGGTTGCGGCAGAAGGGTTTCAAGGCGCGCAGACGCAAGCGCCGATGCGCCCCGCCTATCCTTCGCTGGAAGCCAACAAAGAGTATCAAGCAGGCAACTACCTTGCGCCAATTGTCGAATTCCGCACCCGTCGCAAAGAGTTCCTCGACCCGGCAGCCACCGGCAGCGCGGTCAACAACATTCCGTTGCGCGGGTTGTACCTGCAAACCTACGGAACCTTTGCCGCCGAAGTTGGCAACTACCGTGAAGCGCTCGCCGCGTTCGATGAAGACGCGGGCGCAGCCTTGTCGGCGGCGAAGAATCTCGATGCGCAAAAGGCCGAATTGAACGCCTGCAAGCCGGTTGACGCTATCGCAACCATCAAGCAGATGGCTGATTCCGAACGCGCCATCTTTATCAACGAAGCGCATCACGTCCCGCAGCATCGCGCCTTCACCTTGTCGCTACTGCGCGCTTTATGGGAGAAGGGATTTCGCTACTTCGCCGCCGAGACGCTCAGTTCGCAAGACGAGGAACGCCATCAACGCCGCTACCCTGCGCGTTCGAAGACCGGTTGGTATTCGAACGAACCGCTTTATGGCGATGTGATTCGCACGGCGCTGCAACTCGGTTATAAGACCGTCGCCTATGAATATGAAGGAGAGCGCAAACCGGGCGAGAATTTTCAGCAGCTACGCGACAAGGGGCAAGCGCAAAATCTCTACGACCGAATCTTCAAAAACGATCCTCAAGCGAAAGTCATCGTCCATGCCGGATACGCGCACGTCTATGAAAAAGCGACGACTTCGTGGTCGCCGATGGCGCTCTACTTCCGAGAGTTGACGGGCATCAATCCGCTCACCGTCGAACAGACGGAGATGTGCGAACGTAGCGCGGCGAAGTTTGAAAGCCCTGTCTATGCCTTTGCCACAGAGCGGTGGAAGATTGAAAAGCCGACGCTCTTTCGGTTGCCCGGCGGCGGCTATTTCGTTGGCGGCAGCCTGAACGGCTTCGTTGACGTTCAAATCTTCAGTCCGCGCAGCCAGTATCGCAACGAGCGCCCGACGTGGTTGCTGATGAACGGCGCGCGCTCTTATCATCAGGTCGCGCTTGCGGATTTGCAGCCAGACGCGCTCTATTTGGTGCAAGCGCGGTGGGCAAACGAAGGCGAAGACGGCGTGCCGATAGATCAAATCGAAGTATCCGGTTCGGCAAAGAGGGCGACGCTTGTACTTCCCAAAGGCGAGTTCATCATTGCCCTCAAAGATCAAACCGGAAGACCGATTCGCAGCTATCGTCACAAAGCCAAGTAGGGCTGATAAGCGAAACCGAAGACAACGATGAGCAAACGATGAGCAGCGGAGAGCTTTTGACACGCATAACGATTTGGGCGGCGCTTGTCGGTTACGCTGTGGGAGCGGCGCTACTGCTGATGAGTCGGCAAGGCCGTGACCGCTTGTCCGCAGCGCGGTGGTGGTGGACAGCGGGCTGCGCACTCTTTTTGGTACACGTCGTTTGCGCTTTTCACTTCTACCATGATTGGAGTCACGCACGCGCCTATGAAGAGACGGCGCGACAAGTCGGCGAGACGATGGGGATGAGATCGGGCAACGGTATCTTCGTCAGCTATGCATTCACGCTGTTATGGCTATTCGATGTTGTGTGGTGGTGGATGAAAGGCGCGCAGAGCTACCGGCAACGACCGAAGTGGTTGATGGCGATGTGGCAGGGCTTTTTCTTCTTTATTGTGTTCAACGGCACGGTGGTATTCGAAAGCGGGCTAGTGCGCTGGTTCGGCGTCTTGCTCTGTTCGGCTTTAGTGGCAATGTGGCTCGTCAGGCAGCAGGCGTTGAGCAAAGGGCGCGCGACTGAGAAGGGGTGAGCAATGATGCGAAGAACGCGGCTTATCGTCGGATTATTGATTTTCGTCTTATGCGGCGGCAGTGCGCCCTTTCGGACGCAGTCGCCCGCAGCGGCAACCTCTGCCGACCAGCTTGCACAACTGCAAAAACGGTTGCAGGAAAAGTTCAACGAACTCCACAAAGCTGGTAACTTCCCCGGCGCGACTGCCGGATTCGTATTGGCCACTGGTCAATCGTTCGGGTTGGCAGTCGGGTTGGCAGATGTCGAAACGAAGACGCCGATGAAGGCGAGCGATTTTATGATTCAAGGCAGCGTTGGGAAGACCTATGTCGCGGCGGTCGCCTTGCAGTTGGTGCATGAAAAAAAGCTCGGTCTTGATGACAAGATTGAAAAATATCTCGGCAAAGAGAGTTGGTTTGCGCGGTTGCCCAATGCGCGCGACATCACCGTTCGCATGCTGATGAATCATACGAGCGGACTGGTACGCTACGAATTCAAAGAGCAATTTACTAAAGACCTCACCGGCAATCCGGATAAGGTTTGGAAGCCGGAAGAGTTGGTTGCCTATCTGCTCGACAGCCGCGCGCCGTTTGCGGCGGGGCAAGGTTGGGACTATTCCGACACCAACTACATCGTCTTAGGGATGATTATCGAGCGGGTGACGAAGTCGAGTTATTACGAACAATTGAAAAAGCGCATCCTCAAACCGCTCGTCCTCAAAGAGACTGTGCCTTCGGATAGCCGAACGATAGCGCGGCTGGTGCAAGGCTATGCGGGCGCGAACAATCCTTTCGGCGGTACGGATGCCATGATCGTTGGCGGCAAGTTTGCCATCAACCCGCAGTTTGAATGGTGCGGCGGCGGCATCGCTTCGACAACCGAAGATTTGGCGCGTTGGGGGAAAGTTCTGTATGAAGGGCGCGCGTTCCATCCCTCTCTCCTCAAAGAGATGCTCGCGGGCGTACCGGCGAAGTTGGGGCCGGAGGCACAGTACGGACTTGGCGTCATCATTCGCCCGACGCCGTTGGGCATCAGCTATGGTCACAGCGGTTTCTTTCCCGGTTACATCACCGAGATGGCCTACTTTCCTGACCTCAAAATCGCGCTCGCCGTACAGGTCAATTCCAGCGTGCCGCGCGCTGCGGGAAAGCCGTTGGGACGCTTCCTGCTCGACTTTGCTGAAATCATTGCCCGTGAAATGTCCGCGCCAAGCCGTCGCGCCGCCGCAAAGGTAAACTGACATCTGCGTTCGATCACCTCTGCGACCGCAATGACCCTGTCGTTCTATCTACTGCGCAGGGCAAAACGCGGCGCGCTTTCTCCTTCGCATCGTTGATAGTAGAATGTCGCAGGCTCTTCATTCGTCAATCAATCATCACCAACTCTATCCCACTACACTAAGGAGTACGCAGATGAACCTGAAGGGCAAGAAGCCAAATTTTCTGATTTTCATGGTAGACGAAGAGCGCTACCCGCCCTGTTATGAAACCGACGCTCTCAAGGCGTTTCGAATCAAAAACTTCAAAGCGCAAGAGACCATGCGCCAACAGGGCATCGAGTTTCATCGCCACTATGCAGCCTCAACAGCCTGTGTTCCGAGCCGCGCCTCGATCTTCACCGGGCAGTACCCGTCGCTGCACGGGGTGACGCAGACGACCGGCGCAGCCAAAGGATCATTCGATCCCGATGTCTTTTGGCTCGATGCCAACGCCGTGCCGACGATGGGCGATTATTTTCGCACCGCCGGGTATCGCACATTCTATAAAGGCAAGTGGCACGTCTCGCACACCGACATCATCCTGCCCGGCAGCCACGACGCGCTGGAGAGCTACCAGATTTTTAAGACTAAGGATGGCAAGAGTGTGCCGCGTCCGGTTCCGCATATCATCGAACTCTATGAGAAGGCCGACCGCCTCTACGAGTATGGCTTCAGCGGTTGGATCGGCCCTGAGCCGCATGGCAGTTTGCAGCAGAACTGCGGCACCAACCGCGACCCGGGGTTTGCCAAACAGACGATGGAAGTCCTCGAAGATTTGGAAGCTGACGCGAAAAAATCGGGCGACTCGGCAAGCCCTTGGCTCATCGTCAACTCGTTCGTCAACCCGCATGACCTCGTCCTCTTCGGATTGGCGTGGCAACGATTCGGCTATCCGTACACGCGCGGATGGGTTCCCGACATCCCACAGCCGCCGACGCAGGACGAAAGCCTCAAAAGCAAACCGCGCTGCCATCAGAGCTACGTTGACACCTATCCGAAAATGCTGATGCCGCAGCCCGCCGTCGAAATTTATCGCCAGTTTTACTACTATCTGCAAAAAGAGGTAGACCGCCACATTCAGCGGGTGTACGAGAAGTTGCAAAACTCGCCCTTTTACGAAAACACGATTGTGCTCTTCACCTCCGATCATGGTGAATTGCTCGGCGCGCACGGCGGCATGCATCAGAAGTGGCACAGCGTCTACGAAGAGGCCGTCCACGTGCCGCTCATCATCTCTAACCCGGTGATGTTCAAGGAGCCGCGCTCGACGGAGATGTTGACCAGCCACGTTGATCTGATTCCGACAATGCTGGGGCTGGCGGGCATCAACTTGAAAGATGCGCAGAAGCAGTTGCGCCACGATCACGTTGAAGTTCGCCCCTTAGTCGGGCGCGATCTGTCAGGGGTGGTCGAAGGCAAGGCTGGCCGCCCGCGTGGGGATGAGGCGCTCTACTTTATGACCGATGACGATGTCAGCAAAGGGTTGAATCAAACCAATCCGGTCACCGGCAAGCCGTATGATTCGGTCATTCAGCCCGATCACATCGAGAGCGTGTTTACCATGTTGCCGACGGCGAAAGGCGGACAACTGTGGAAGTATTCGCGCTACTTTGACAACCCGCAGTTTTGGACGAATCCGTTTCAGTCCGACACGCTAACTCACAACGGTAAACCGTTGCCGAAACAGAAGACCAAACCGGTACGTCCCGAATTCGAGATGTACAATGTCAGTGAGGACCCGTTGGAAGAAGAGAATCTGGTGAATCGCAAGAAGAAGCTTCCCGAACTGCAAAAGGTGCAAGAAACACTGGAAGCGATGCTTTGCGAACAACGGGCGCGCAAACGTCGCTACCCGGAGCCAATGGAAAAGTATATTCAAACAATCATCGCCTCTGACTAGGGGGATGGCCGAGTGAAGTTGTCGGGCATTTCAGAGGTGAGCGGGGTCAACGACTGCCGCTTACCTCTTTGCCTTTGCGGAGCCAGTTGGGGGAGGGCAGGGTTACTCTAATTGCAGTTGCCTCAGCAGGCTGATGAATCGGGGTTCGGCGCGCAGCGAGTCGAATTTCGGGTCTACTTTCAGCCAATTTGCATTCGTATCGTTCTCGCCACAGGCGCCTTCAAGTTGAGAGAGCGCCCACTCTCTTTCCCCTAAAGCCAGATAGGTATAGGCGCGGGTTACCGACGGGATCATCTGGTTTCGATAAGCCTGTTGATACTCTTGCGCCGAGGCCCTTGCGATCTTCGTTTTGCCGCAGTTCGCATAGACGTAAATGCGCGCCGCCGAAAAAGATTGACTCTCGCGTTCCGGCTCGCGTTCCAATTCCTGTAATGCCTCCGGGCAGCGTCTCGCCTCGACCTGAGCTAGCGCCACAGCGGCGCGGATAAGCACAGTGTAATCGCCTGCTAAATCCAATTCGCGGGTCTTTTGAAACTGGGCGATGGCTTCGTCATATTGCCGACCATAGTAGAAGGCCTGCGCCAGGTTGTAGTTCATGATGATCGAAAAAGGGTCGAGAGTGAGGGCTTGCTTCAAGTGAGCGATGGATTCGGCAGATTCCCCTCTGAACAAGAGCGTGAGGCCATACCAATGATGCGCGGTTGCGTAATTCGGGTTCAATTGCAGGGCGCGTTGAAATGCCGCTTCACCGGCTGCCCACTCGCGTTCAAGGACATAAACAAAAGCCATTGAGGTATGGGTTTCCGCCAGTTCGGCATCTAAGGCGAGGGCTTGCGTAGCCGCCGTTTTCGCCTTTCGGGTGAGGTCGGCTTTCTCTTTGCCCAAATAGTTTCTGGCCAGTAGGCCGTAGGAGTCGGCCAACCCTGCGTAGCCGAGCGCGTACTTCGGGTCAAGGCGCACGGCTTCCTCGAACGATTCAATGGCTTTGGTAAACGCCGCGCTTGTGCGTTTGCTCCAAAAGTACCGCCCCTTCAAATAGGCAACATAGGCCTCGTTGTTTTCCGTATAGGGCTTCGCCAATTGGGCCAACTCATGATTATTGAGTTCAATGGCCAGCGCGCGGGCTACCTTCTGCGAGATCGAATCCTGCACAGCGAAGAAGTTGGTGAAGTCTTCATCGAAGGTTTCCGCCCATAAAGAAGTGCCGTCGGCAACGTTCAACATCTGCACGGTCAAACGCAGACGGTTGTCATGAATCTGAACTTTGCCATCCAGCACGGTTTCCACTTGCAACTCTCGTCCGGCAGCCAGCGGGTCTTGCGCTTTCGACTGATACTTGAGAACCGAACTGGTAGGGCGCACCGCGATGCGTTGGACTTTGCCGATTTTGGTAATGAGCGCGTCACACAGTCCGACGCCGAGATAATCTACGCCTTCAGAGTTGATGACAGTGAAGGGTAGGATAGCCAAAGAGGTTTCGCCGTCGGCGGGGCGAGTCGGCGGGCGGCGCGCGACCCACAGGGCTGCGGCCAGCACAGCAATGATGAGCAGGACAACCACTGCCGCAGTCGGCAACCACAACGAGCGGGGCAGGTGAGCCGGGGCTGAGGCTGCCGCTTCGCTCGGACTAGTCGGCACGGCGTCCGATGTGGTCGCGGTCGTATCGGCATTTTCCAATACGGCGATAAAGCGATAGCCGCGTTTGGGAAAGGTTTGTACATATTTGGGCTCGCTGGCTGTCTCTCCCAACGCTTTTCGCAAGTTCGAAATGTGGACGAGCAGATTGCCCTCTTCGACAAATGTATCAGGCCAAACCAGTTGCAGTAACTCTTTCTTTTCGAGCACTCGGCTTCGATTATCGATCAAGGCGCAAAGAATATCGAAGGTTTTCGGAGACAGGGCGACCAACTCCCCGGCGCGCAGCAAACAGCGGTTCTCCTGATCCACAACAAACTGCCCGAATCGGTAACACCTGTCTCTGCTCATATTTACATGCCATTAAGAAAAAATTAAGCGTTTCTTTATAGCCTTTATCAGTAACCCTTCATATAAGATCGCTCACGTTAACGGTTAGCTTCGGGAAAAAGTTTGAAGATCGGGAACTGAAGCTAGCAGTTTGGAACGAGCAGGATTTTACTCCAGCTCGTTCCGTAACGCCAATGGAGTTTATCCGGATTGCACCGCCTTACGCCCTACCCAATCGCTACTCCCCATTAGGTGGCTGGTGCAAGGCAGTGCAAGTTCGTCCGACTGAGCAGGAGATGAAGTTCAGCCACGAAGCTGAAAAATTTTCTGGAAGAGAACGCCTACGGACAGCCAAGCTTCAGGGAGTTTCTCTTTCCCGCCCTGCCAGTTGAGAATGTGCCGACCGAAAATTGCTCCAACCAAAATTTTCAGGAGGCGCAACGCAAGATGAATAGGGTATCAACTCTGAAAAGCCCTCTGCGTTGGGGGGGCATATCTGCCGGTTTGAGCCTTGCTCGTGCAACCTCTCTTACCAGCCGCCTTCGCGCAAGCAACGACCCCTCCAACGTCACATTAGTCTGTCCTGACTTCTACCCCTGCAACCGTTATTGGGAAACCTGCTACCCCTGTCCCCCAGCCTGCTGGGCTATTGCTGATCAAACACTGAAAGGAGATCCATGAAACGTATCAAATTGCCGACACCCTTTGCCTCTGCATGGTTGACCAATCGTCTCTGGCTTGCGGTTTCCACGCTGGCGCTGGCGCTGGCCCTTGCGCTGTTCTATCCGCAAAGCCATTCGGACGCATCACGGAAGCCTGCGCTGCGCCCTTCACCCGGCTTGTCGTCGAAAGTCGCAGCCGCAGCGGATCGCTTGGGTCTGGCCGTCGCTTTATCACAGCAGGCCAAACTCACAGCCAACGATGGCTTGATGGATGATCGGTTCGGCACGTCGGTAGCGATTGACGGCAACACCGCAATCGTCGGCGCGCGTTTTGATGATGAATCGGCTATCAATCAGGGGTCGGCTTATGTCTTTACCCGTAGCGGATCCATGTGGACGTTTCAGCAGAAGCTGACGGCCAGCGATGGCGCGCTGAGCGATGATTTCGGCATCTCTGT
>CAZOAZ010000005.1:139820-151717 GCA_964577955.1 uncultured Bifidobacterium sp.
AGCAGAAGCTGACGGCCAGCGATGGCGCGCTGAGCGATGATTTCGGCATCTCTGTTGCGCTCGATGGTGATACCGCAGTGGTCGGCGCGCGGCTCGCCAATATCGGGATGAATAGCGATCAAGGCGCGGCCTACGTCTTTACCCGCACAGGCGGCGTGTGGACGCAACAGCAGAAACTCACCGCCGCAGATGGCGTCGCACAAGATTTCTTCGGTGAGGCGGTCGCGCTTGACGGCGACACGACGGTCATCGGTGCTCCGCTTAATGACTTCAATCCCATGACCGATGTCAATACGAATGAGGGAGCGGCTTATGTTTTCAAACGCACAGCCGGAGTCTGGTCGCTCGAACAGAAACTGATTGCCGCCGATGCCGGGCCAGATGATGATAACTTCGGTTCAGCGGTTGATATAGACGCCGACACCTGCATTGTCGGGGAACCCCGCGAAGATACCGTACCGCAAACCGATAATGGCGCAGCCTACGTCTTTGTTCGAAGCGGCATGACGTGGACACAACAAGCCAAATTGCAAACGGCTGTGCCGGGAGATGGAACCGAATTGGGCAAAGCTGTCGCAGTCAGCGGGAATACAGCGGCGGTCGGCGCGCCGTTTGATGAGCCGAATGGCTTCGCCCCGGAGGCAGGGTTGGTGTATGTCTTTACGCGCAGTGGTACGATGTGGTCATTACAACAGATCGTTAGCGCATCAGATGCGGGTGCGGACGACAATTTCGGGATGGCCGTCGCTCTCGACGGCGAATTCCTCGTCGTTGGCGCGCCGTTTGACGATGTAGCGATGGCCGATGATGAACAAGGCTCGGCTTATGTCTATGAGCGCGTCGGCGGCGTATGGGGAGGCGAAGACAAATTGACGGGCGACGATTCGGCAGCCGGAGATGAGTTTGGCACGGGGGTAGGTATTAGCGGATCCAGCGTGATTGGCGGTGCGCCGCGCCACAACTTGCCCTCAAACACTGATGCCGGAGCCGCCTATGTCTTCGTCGCTCAAGGTGTCGGGGCTGATCTGGAACTGGTCAAAACGGATTCGAGCGATCCCGTAGCTCCGGCCAGCAGCCTGACCTATACGCTGACCGTGACCAACAACGGCCCGGAAGATGCAACCGGCGTGGTCGTCACCGATACGCTCCCGGCGGGTGCGACCTATGTATCGGATACCTGTGGCGCGGGGCCGCCGGTGATGGGCGTTATCACTTGGAATATCGGCAACCTCATTAACGGCGCTTCGGCTATGTGTCAAATCACGGTGACGGTTCCGGCAGCTGGCGGATGCAACACGATAATCTCGAACACTGCCGCTGTGACCGCGAACGAAAACGATAGTAATGCGGCGAACAACTCGGACACGGAAGATACGACGATTGTCAATTCTCCGCTCATTGCTTGTCCGAGTGACATTGTCGTCGGCACGGATGCAGGCTTATGCTCCGCTTCGGTAGCCTTCAATGTCACGGCAAGCGGCAACCCAGCCCCGACGATAGAATGTAAAGTCGGGATGATGACCATCACCTCGCCGCACGCTTTCCCGCTCGGCATGACAACCGTCAACTGTACGGCGACGAACGGCTGCGCGCCGGATGCGGCATGCAGTTTTACGGTCACCGTCAACGATAATGAAGCGCCGACGATCACTTGCCCGCCCACTCAGTTTGCTGCACCGGGTGTGGTCAATTATCCCGCGCCGCTGGCAAACGATAATTGTCCGGGTGTGGGGGTCGTCTGCGTACCGGCGTCAGGTTCCGTCTTTCCGGCTGGCGTAACCACCGTCACCTGCACCGCAACGGATGCCGCCAGCAATCAGGCGCAATGCAGCTTCACGGTGCAGACCTTCGACCTCTGCTTGCAACACGACAGCAACGCCAGCGTGGTGTTGCTAATCAATTCCGTCACCGGAGACTACCTCTTCTGTTGCGCCGGGCAAACGGTGAGCGGTAAGGGCACGATTTCGAAGAAAGGCACAACCTATACGCTGACTCACAACACGGCGACACATCGCGTGCAGGCGAGCGTCACGGTGGGCGGACTCAACAAAGGCACGGCTTCGTTGCAGATGCCGGTGGGCACGGTCAAGTGTTCGATCACCGACCGCAACATCAGCGATAACACCTGCGCCTGCTCGCCCTGAGCAATGTAGGCAGGTCTATCTGAATCCCAATGCAATAACCCGCAAGGCGCGCAACACCTTGCGGGTTATTTTTTACCCGGCTGACATCAGAGCCCGTCCGCTTCCTCCCCCATCGTCGCGCACCTCTGTGAGTCCAACCGCCAGCTTGACTGGTAGGCAAACAGATAAACAATCTTCGCTTAACTTCTGCCGCGAGCAGCTACGCTGCCGCTAATCGTCTCTGATTAAGAAACTCGCAGTCGTCGTTCTGACATTGCGCGAGTCTTCTCGACTTTGTTAGAAACAACGCGAACCGAAAGGAGGGAATAGGAAAATGGCTTGGACGATCAACTGCTGCGCACGGATTGGCAAAGGGTGGCTCGTCTTGCTGCCCTGCGCCTTATTATTGGCGAGCGCCATGGGGGGAGAAAACCCGACGCCCGCACAGCCATCACAGCCTGCACAAGTCAGCCTTGAAGAGCGCTTCCGGCGCATGTCGGAGAGCGCTGAAGTGCGCGGTTTGGCTGACCCCTTCAAAGGCATTACAACCGACGGCACAGTGATGGCAAACCTGTTTCCCATTCGCTCGACCGGCGTTTCGACCGAGCCAGTTCGTAAAGCCGCCGACGCCTTTCTCGCTTCGCTCAGCCAGACGCAACGCAGCAAAACCATGTTCGCGGTTGACGATGACGAATGGCGCAAATGGATGAATCAGCATTTCTATGTGCGTCAAGGCATGGGGTTCAATGAAATGACCGACGCACAACGCGAAGCCGCTCTCTCTTTGTTGCGCGCTTCGCTCAGCGCCAAAGGGCTACAACTGACGCGCGACATCATGCGCCTCAATCATACCCTCGGCGAATTGAACAGCAACGATTTCGTGCAGTACGGCGAATGGCTCTATTGGATCACGGTGATGGGCACGCCATCCGCGAAAGAGCCCTGGGGTTGGCAGCTTGATGGCCATCATGTCATCATCAATTACTTTGTGATGGGCGATCAGGTGGTGATGACACCGGCCTTTTGGGGCTCCGAGCCGATCACCGCGCACGCCGGAAAATTCAAAGGGACAACCGTATTACAAGATGAGCAGAACAAAGGGCTACAGGTGATAACCGCGCTCACCGAGGCGCAACGCCAAAAAGCCATTCTGCAAGTCTCCAAAACCGGCAATCACAATGTCGGCGAAGCCTTCAAAGACAATGTCGTCCTCAACTACGCTGGGATTCGCGCCGCAGAATTTTCGAAAGAGCAGAAGGATCGGTTATTGAGTTTGATCGAGCAATATGTCTCGAATATGAAAGACGGTCACGCGCGCGTAAAGATGCAAGAAGTGCGCGCCCATCTCGATAACACCTACTTTGCATGGATTGGCGGCACGGAAGCGACGAGCGTCTTTTACTATCGCATTCAAAGCCCGGTCATCCTCATCGAGTTCGATCATCAAGTGCCAGCCAACTTGCGCCATCTCGCCGCCGACCCGCGCGCCCCGAACCGCGAGCACATTCACACGGTCGTGCGCACGCCGAACGGCAACGATTATGGAAAAGATTTGCTGCGCCAGCATTACGAGCGTCACCCGCATCCGCATAAGCATTGATGAAACAGGCAGATTCGACCGGCGCTGACGCGAAACCGATAGGACGGATTTTTACGGATACGCTTACGTGATTGAGCCGGTGCAGAATTTTGATCGTACGAAGCGAGCGCCAGTTTTCGCCTTTGCGCCAGAGCCGCCTGACGCTGGGGACTTTCCGGTAGCCGTTTGCCCAATGAGCAGACCATGATTTTGCAGCAACTTTGACGATGTGACGTATGGAAGAATCGGTGCTATGATCATCGCGTTCTCAGAGACCACAACGCCAGTGGAATCCCGCCGCTACTTCCGGAGGACTGCATGAAGAAAACTACCCGATTGAGAGACCATCTGCGTTTGGCCATCAGTGCGCTGCTCGTCTTTGCGCTGACGCCGCTCCTGCCGCTCCATGCCGCGCAGAAGGCCACCAAGCAAACCGGCAAACCGACTGCGCCAGCCGCCCCGCTGCTTACCTTAGAAGCAATCTCGCGAGACGCGCCCAAATGGGCGGGCTCTGCGCCCGCAGGCATTCGTTGGCACGAAGATGGTTCGAAACTCTACTTTCAATGGAATCCGGAGCGCGCCGACCGCTCGGAGCTCTATGAACTCGATCTACGCGCAGCGGACGCGAAACCGCGCAAAGTGGCGAGCGAAGAGAAACGCTGGCTTTCAGCCAATGTGGGCGAGCGCAACAAAGCCTCGACGCTCAAGGTCTATGCCTTTCAAGGCGACCTCTATTTGAGCGATCTGCGCGCCGGGAAGACCCGCGCTCTGACGCGCACCTCCGATGCGGAAGTCAACCCGCGTTTCAGCGCCGATCAACAGAGCATCATCTTCCAACGCGGCGATAACCTATTCGAATGGGTGATTGAGTCGGGCGAAACCCGACAACTCACCGATTTTCGTCGCGGCAAAGACCCTGAAGAGAAACCGAAACTCTCCAAGCAAGATGAAGACCTTGAGAAAGATCAACTCGACATGTTCGAGATCTTGCAAAAGCGCGACAAGAATGAAAAGGAGCAGAAAGAGAGCAACAAAGCCGAACGCGGCGCGTTCCCCGAAGCGACCTACTTGAAAGAAGGCGAAAGTGTATCGGGTCTCGACCTCAGCTCCGACCGCAAGTTCGTCAGCTTCGTGTTGACCGACCGCAGCGAAGCGACAAAGAACAAAGTTCCGGAAATGCCCAAATACGTCACCAAGAGCGGCTACACGGAGATGGAACGACTGAGCACGCAGATCGCCGGAACGGGGAGGGTCAAAGTTGGCGCGGCGCAGCAGAAACAGAGACTCGGCGTGATGAGCGCCGATGGCAAAGTCAATTATGTGGATATGGGGCTCGATAAACGCGCCTACAACGTCCTGACCTTGAGCGTGGGCGATTCGCTAGGCCTGCCGCTGGTCTGGTCGGATGATGGCAAACAAGCCTTTTGTGTATTGCGCGCACAGGATAACAAAGATCAGTGGACGGTTCTGGTTGACGTGCCGAATGCGAAGGCGAAGATTTTGGACACCGAGCATGACGATGCGTGGGTGAATAATTTCGTCGGCAGCATTTACGGATGGTTGCCGGACAATCGCACCATCTGGTTTCGCAGCGAACGCGATGGCTACTTTCACCTCTACACGCTTTCGACGGTGAACGGCAAAGTCACGCCGCTCACCTCCGGCCAATGGGAAGTGCTCGGCGTGCAACTGGCAAATGACAAATCGAAGTTTTATTTGACGACCAGCGAAACGCACCCCGGCGAACGCCACCTCTATTCGATGCCCATAACCGGCGGCGCGCGCACACGCATCACCAGTGGCGAGGGGGTATACGGGGCAACGCTCTCGCCGGATGAGAAGTGGATCGCGGCAACCTATAGCAGCCCCGATCAGCCGACGGATCTCTATCTTGTAGAGAATCGCGCGGGCGCACAAGCCAAACGGCTCACCGATTCGTACACGGACGAATTCAAAGGCTACGGCTGGCGGAAATACGAAATCGTGACCATTCCCGATGCCGACAACCAGCAACTCTATGCGCGTCTGTACAAACCTGAAAAGCCCGACTCCAATCGCCCGGCGGTGATTTATGTGCATGGCGCGGGCTACGCGCAGAGCGTCTTTAGAAATTGGGGCAGCTTCAATACGACGCCGTTTTTCAATGTCCTGCTGCAAGCCGGATACACGGTTTTGGATCTGGATTATCGCGGCTCTGCCGGATACGGACGCGATTGTCGCACGGCGATTTATCGAAACATGGGCGGCAAAGACATTGATTCGGCGGTGGCCGCAGCCAAATGGCTAACGGCTACACAAGGCGTTGATGCGCGGCGCATCGGCATCTATGGCGGCAGCTATGGCGGTTTCTTCACTTTGATGGCGCAGTTCAAACATCCGGGGGTGTTTGCCGCCGGAGCGGCGATGTTTCCGGTGACCGATTGGGCGCATTACAATCACCCTTACACCTCCAACATTTTGAACCTGCCGTACGAAGATGAAGATGCGTATCGCAACAGTTCGCCGATCTATCATGCCGCAGGCTTGCAGGATCGCCTGTTGATTTTGCACGGCATGGAAGATCGCAACGTGCATTATCAGGACACGATTCGACTGGTGCAGCGACTGATTGAATTGAAGAAGACGGGATGGGAGCTTTCGACTCTGCCGGTCGAAGATCACGGATGGGTGAATGAATTTTCGCGTCTCGATTCCAACCGACGCATCTTCGGACTCTTCGAAGAAGTTTTGAAACGTCCCTTGCCGCCGATGGGGCAAACGAAGCAGGGAACCAGCAAAACGAATGCAACGGCGAAAGCGACTGGAAAGTAAAGGCGATTGGCAAGGCAGACAAAAGGAGCTGCCCGATTCGGGCAGCCCTCAACGATTACTAGGAGGAGATGAAAAATTTCGATTGTGTACCACTATGTGGCAACGCTGAGAATGTGACCCGTGTCTTAGGTCGATAATACCCAGACGATGAGCAAAGCTTGTACAGCAAAGAGCAGCGCCACCCCGTAACGCTGAATCCATTTGCGCAGTTCCGCCATCAAGCGGCTGCCTTTGGATTGTTGAGCAGACGTGAGGTGCGTGGTTTCCTGCGCTTTGTCGGATTCGCACGGCACGATCAAACGCAGGCCGAGGCGCGAATAGGCGTGGGGATGGTTGCCCGACATCAGATAGCCGCCTTTGAATAACTGCTGCATCTTGGATTCCGTAACTCGATAGGTGACGATTGCTTCTTCGGGCGAAATGTGGACATCGCTGACGTGGCCGAGCAACTTGCCGTCGTCGGCAACGACGCTCGTACCAATGATCTCTTTGAATGCATAGACGCGACCGGCAACTTCCGGCAGGCTCGGTTCAAGAGGTTGCAACGCTTGCTCTGGCGCAAAGATGACATCGGCGGCGATGCGAAACTTGCCGAGCGCCAATACCCGCTCTTCGCCTTCTGCCGTTCGCAATGTCAGACCGAGCATGCGACCTTCGGTCGGATGAATCAGCGCGTCGGCTACTTCTCCCAATTTTCTCGACGTCTGTGTCGCCAGTACGGACATCCCTCGCAACTCATCCGCCAGCTTGAACGTCCTCGACGCGCTCATACTGCCTCCTGTGAGAAATGGATCGAGTGTCCACACGTTAGAAAATCTCGTCCACGCCGGTCCCGTGAAGTTCACCCGATCCACCCTCGCATCATGAACAAACCGCATGCCAAACTTTTCTGGAATGCGACAAAGCGCGTTTGTATTATGGTTAAGTCCTGAACAGAGGTTGAACTGGCGGGGCCAGCCAAATCGAGTTGTTGCAATGTGCAACAGCGACGTTGCTATGTACGACAAGCAAAGGCGGCAATCAACGGCAATGAATTTGCTCAACATCAGGCAGGTCGGAACAGCTATGAGTACGACATCACGATTGATCTTGATCTTGACCTTGACGGTTGGCGCGGTCATCACCGCAACCCGGTTTTACACTTTACGGCAACGCGAAGCGGCGCTGGAAACCGCTATGCGCGGCGAAGTGCGCGCCCATGCCTTAACTTTGCAGATCGCCCTCGAACAACTCTACGCCGATAACCAAATCCCCGATGCCCAGCGTTTGATTGATCGCCTCAGTCAAAACTCCAACATCTATGGCGTGGTGCTGTTTGACGACCACGGGCAGGTGGTCGCGGTTTCCAACACTCTGATTGCTGAAGCGATTCGTGAGCCGCCCGAATTGGCCGCCGTGCTGGCGACCGGCGAAAAGGCCGAGTTTATTCGCCCCATTCACGGGGAAGACTACTTCTCGATTATTCTGCCCATCTATGTCGGAAGCGGCTGGCATGGCGCTTGTGAAATCACCCAGCCAATGTCCTTTGTACGCGGCGACATCGCGCAGGTGCGGCGCAGCTATATCATCACGACGTTGTTGGTCTTTGTGACCATCTTTTTAGTCGTCTTTGTGGTCTTGCGGCGCAGCCTTTCCGCCCCCATCGAGGAACTGCTCGGCGGCGCGGCGGCGCTGGGCAGAGGAGATTTCGCTTACCGCGTCATTGTGCCGCGTGGCGGCAACGAGTTCGGGCAACTGGCGCGCGAGTTCAATCGCATGGCCGATCAACTCGACGAACAACGCCGTAAGGCTGCCTACGAAGCCGATCAACGCCTTGAACTCGAACGCGAAGTTCGCCATCACGAACGCCTTGCCTCGGTGGGCAGACTGGCCGCCGGTGTGGCGCATGAACTCGGCGCTCCGCTCAATGTCATTGATGCGCGCGCCGAACAATTGCTGGCCAAATCCGACGCGCCGCCGCCAACCCGCCAACGCAATCTCACCATCATTCGCGCGCAAGTCGAAAAGATGACGCGCATTGTGCGGCAATTGCTTACCCTCGCGCGCCCGTATCACCTGCATCGCAAGCCCGTCGAACTGGCGCCGCTGATTACAGGTGTCATCGAACAGATCGAAGTCAATGCAGCGCGTGCGGCCATCGAGATTCATTTTTCTCCGCCCCACTCTCCACTGCCATTGGTGATTGATGCGGATGCGGACTTCATGCGCCAAGCCCTTCTCAACATTTGCACCAACGCCCTGCAAGCCATGTCAGCGGGCGGACGGTTGCAAATTGAGTGCTTGCCCAATCCTTGGGATGAGGATGGACAAGCCTATGTGCAGGTACTGATCGCCGATAGTGGCGATGGCATTGCTGCCGATCATCTGCCGCATATCTTCGACCCTTTCTATACGACCAAAGACGTTGGCAGCGGCACGGGATTGGGACTGGCCGTCACCCATCGCATCGTTGAAGAACACGGCGGCTGGATTGAAGCGGCGAACCGCGAAACGGGCGGAGCGGTCTTTACCCTCTATTTGCCGATGTGCGAAACCGGCAGCCAGGTAACTCCAACTTCCGAACCCGAGGTAATAAGCCGATGATGAGAGCGCGAATCCTCATAGTCGAAGATGACGCAGATATGCGCGACCTGTTGCAAGATGTGCTCGACGAAGCCGGTTATGAGACTGTGGTCGCGGCGGACGGTCGCGCCGCGCTTCTGCACCTTGAGCGCGAGCACGAGCTCTTCGATCTGGTGGTCACCGATGTGCAGATGCCGGGAATCAAAGGGGACGCCATTCTCCATGCGGTTCGCAAAACCCGCGCCGAGACTCCGATCATCGTCATCACAGCCTTCGGCTCTGTCGAACAAGCCGTTGAGATGTGCAAAGCGGGCGCGTTTCAATACCTGACCAAACCATTTCAAACCGGCGATCTGCTGAGCGCTCTCGAAAAGGCGCTTGATGAGAGCGCTCCGCAGCGCGCACAGGCGCGCCTGCACCGCGAACAGCCGCACTTGCCGACCCGCATCATCGGCGCATCCCGCGCCATGAGCGACCTCTTTGATTTGGTGGCGCGCGCCGGACGCAGCGCCAGCACGGTGCTCATCACAGGCGAATCGGGAACTGGCAAAGAGCTGGTGGCGCGCGCCGTTCACGACGCCTCAGAGCGCAAAGGCGCATTTGTGCCGGTCAACTGTGCGGCGATTCCGGCTGAGTTGATCGAAGCCGAACTCTTCGGCCACACCGGGCAAGCCTTCACGGGCGCGCGACAAGCTCGGCAAGGGTTGTTCGAATCGGCGGAAGGCGGCACGATCTTTCTTGATGAAGTCGGCGAATTGCCGCTGATGGTGCAGCCCAAATTGCTGCGCGTGTTGCAAGAGAGCGCTGTGCGTCGCGTCGGCGCAGATGCGGAGAAACAGATTCAAGTCCGCACGGTGGCCGCAACCAATCGGGATTTAGAGAAAGAGGTGCACGGAGGGCGATTCCGCGAAGACCTCTACTGGCGGTTGAATGTCATTCACTTGCACGTGCCGCCATTGCGCGAACGCCCGTTCGATATTCCTTTATTGGTCGAACACTTCGTCAACAAGACGGCGCAAGCGGCAGGCAGCAAGCCGCTGACGGTGTTGCCCGAAGCCTTAGCTCTGCTCACCGCCTATGCGTGGCCAGGCAATGTCCGAGAGTTGGAAAACGCCGTTGAGCGTGCCGTCGCCTTAGCGCGTGGCGCTCAGTTGACGGAGAACGATTTGCCCGCTCGCGTGCGCTTGCGCGGCGGTGAGCCGATGATGATTGCGCGCGCAGCGGCCAAACGGCTGACTCTCGAAGAGGTGGAGCGCGAATATATCCTCGAAACTTTGCGCCAAACCAGCGGCAACAAAACGCGCGCCGCAGAGATTTTAGGGTTGGATCGCAGCACCTTGTACCGCAAACTCGAAGAGTATCGCGCCAAAGACCCAGCCCTTGAAATTTGACGGTGGGCGGCGGCCTAACAGTCGTTAATCGGCTATTGTCTGCCGATTGCCGGTTCAGTGTCTTGTCCTGCAACAATCGCGTTGCAGAACACAACACTGATTGAGAACCAGAATGCGCCTCCTCTCTTAGACTTTCCCTCATTTTCTTACGAACTTGCCTCGGCTTACGAGCTAAGTGATAGGTGATTCGTTGCTTTCGTCGGGCTGCGCCAGCCGGTTTCCTCATCTCGCAGCGTGTCGTCCGCGCAGAGGGTTTTTCGGCACGGTCATTGCTCTACCCTCCTTTGTCCGATGAGCAATCATTAAGTCTTCATCGCTGGTAAGACTGTTTATTATTCCGACCCATCTTCGAGAGCCGAGTCTTACCGGTGTTGATGGCGAGACTCTCAAACGGGGAGACGGAGGGTCTCGCCAGTTTCGCTTGGCAGGAAACTCAAAAGGTTTAACCAGAGACGAAGGTAATCCATGTACGCGAGTTTTGCCGACACATAATGTACTAATCACTTTGCCGAGACCGCTAGCACTGTCATCAGTGTTGCCGCGAGGCTGTTGCCTCGCCGTTGCTAGCGGGTGAGCGAGACCTCTTGCCTTGTGGTGGGGCAAGAGGTCTTTTTTTACCTTTGCCGCACCCGGCGATTCGTAACCCTACATAATCGGCGTATAATTGGCCTGCTTTTTATCAAGCCATCAGGAGACCGCTGCACGCAAGGAGAGCCTATGTCGCGAAAGCCGAACGAACCCGAAGATTTTATTGACGCCGATTGGGAAGAGGTCGAAGAGCGCCCACGTCGCCCGCGCCGCTTGCGAGGCTGGCTCATCCTCCTTTTGCTTGCTGCCGTCATCTTCATATGGCCGACTTGGGTGGCTGTCTATACCGATTGGCTCTGGTTTCAAAGCCTCGGTTATGACCGCGTGTTTTCAACCGCGCTCTGGACGAAGACTTTGCTCGGAGCGGCCATCGGACTCATCACGGCAGCCTTCGTTTGGGTGAACCTGAGACTGGCGATCCGATTCAGCCCGGAGAGTTCGGGCGCAAGCCGCGTCTATTACCTTGACGGGCAACCGATGCGCGCGCCGGATTTTGGGCGCTTGTTGGGGCGTTTATCGTTGCCCATCGCGCTGGTGATCGGGTTTTTCGTCGGCTCCATCGCTTGGGGCGAGTGGGAGACCTGGTTGCGCTATCGCCATCAAGCGCCGTTCGGACAAAACGATGCGATCTTCGGACGCGACATTGGCTATTACTTCTTCACCCTTCCGGCTCTCGAACAATTGGAAGGTTGGTTCTTCGCCTTATTCTTCGTCAGCTTGTTGGGCGCGGGCTTGATCTATGTGTCGCACTCAGCAGACGTGGGTGCGGGCAAACGCTTCCGTTTGTCGCTTGAACGCCGCGCGCGCATGCACCTGCTGGCGTTGTTTGCCGGGCTCTTTTTA
>CAZOAZ010000005.1:151727-157771 GCA_964577955.1 uncultured Bifidobacterium sp.
CTTTTTGGTGTTGGCGTGGCGTTCCTATCTGAGCATGCCGAATCTGCTCTACTCGACGCGCGGGCCGATGGCGGGCGCTAGTTACACCGATATTCACGCGGTTTTGCCGTTGCTCAAAGTGGAGGTCGTCGCCGCCGTTCTGGCAGCCGTGACTGCCGTGAGCTGCATGTTCTTATCGCGTAATCGGCTGGTTTGGTTGGGCGTTGGCCTTTATGTTTTGGCATTGGGAGCATCGTGGATTTACCCCGCCACCTTGCAACGCTTCTCGGTCGCGCCCAATGAATTGGCCAAAGAGACGCCCTACATCGAACACAACATCGCGGCGACGCGCCAAGCCTTTGCGCTCGATCAGGTCGAAGAGCGCGAGCTGACGGGCGAACGGGCGCTCACCGCTCAAGACATCAAAGAGAATCAAGCGACGATCAACAACATTCGCTTGTGGGATCAGCAGCCTTTGCTCGATACCTTCGCGCAGATTCAGGAGATTCGCACCTACTACGAATTTGCGGGCGTTGACAATGATCGCTACCCGATCAACGGTCAGATGCGGCAAGTGATGCTGTCCACGCGCGAACTCTCCTCCGCCAGCCTGCCTAATCAGAACTGGATCAATGAGCACCTGACTTTCACTCATGGCTTCGGGCTGACCTTAGGCCCAGTCAATGAAGTAACCACCGAAGGCCTGCCTGTTTTATGGATCAAAGATATCCCGCCGGTGGCCAGCGAGCCGTTGCTGAAGGTCGAACGACCGGAAATCTACTTCGGCGAGATGTCGAATGATCGCGTCTATGTGAAGACCAAGACGAAGGAGTTCAGCTATCCGGCAGGCGAAGATAATGTCTTCGGCAATTACGAGGGCACGGACGGTGTCGGCATCGCTTCGACTTGGCGGCAGACGCTCTTTGCTACGCGCTTCGCCGACATGAAGTTATTGCTTTCCGAAGACCTGACGCCCGAAAGCCGCGTTCTCTTCTATCGCAATATCCGCGAACGGCTCGGCAAAGTCGCGCCCTTTTTGCGCTTCGATAGCGACCCGTATCTGGTAATCTCCGAAGGCCGCCTCTTTTGGATTGCCGATGCTTACACCGTCAGTTCGCGTTATCCCTATTCGCAGCCGGTCAGCGATGGCCTCAACTACATTCGCAACTCCGTCAAGGCCGTTGTTGATGCGTATGACGGCACGGTGAAACTCTATGTTACGGATGGCGACGACCCGTTGATTCAAACCTACGGGCGCATCTTTCCCGGCATTCTGCGACCCCTCGATGAGATGTCGGCAAGTTTGCGCGCCCATCTACGCTACCCCGAAGATATTTTCCGATTGCAAACGTTGGTCTATTCGACCTACCACATGGATCAGCCGCAGGTCTTCTATAACAAAGAAGACCAATGGACGGTGGCTGCCATGTCGGAAGCCACCGACAATGCACAAGCGCAAGTGATGGATCCCTACTACACGATCATGAAATTGCCGGAGGAGAAAGAAGAAGAGTTTATCTTGATGCTGCCCTTCACCCCCAAGCTGAAAGACAATCTGGCGTCGTGGATGGTGGCGCGCGCCGACGGCGAAAATTATGGCAAACTGATCGTCTATCGCTTCCCCAAACAGAAACTGATCTTCGGCCCCAAACAAGTCGTCGCCCGCATCAATCAAGACCCGGAGATTTCCCGTCAAGTCAGCCTTTGGGATCAACGCGGCTCACAAGTTATCTTCGGTCATCTGGTCGTCATTCCCATTAACGAAGGCTTGATCTATGTACAACCGCTCTACCTGCGCGCGCAGAGCGGCAAGATACCGGAACTGCGCCGGGTCATCGTCACGGCGGAAAACCGCATTGCCATGGAAGCGACTCTGGAAGAGAGTTTAGCGCGCATCTTTGGCAGCGCGCCCTCGACACCTGCCGCGACCCCGCAAGACGCACAAACGACGCCCGCCCCTTCTGCGCCGCAGCCCGCAAGCAACCTGCAAAGCTTGGCCGCACAAGCGCGGCAGCATTACGAGCGCGCCATACAGGCGCAACGCGAAGGCGACTGGGCGCGCTACGGCGAAGAGATCAAGCGGCTCGGCGCTGTGCTCGATCAACTCGCGCGGCAGAAGCCATAAAGAGAGCGGCTGGCTTTGTTCGCCGTTCCTACACAAAAGGACGGAGGCAAAGCTAGCCGCTCAATTCCTTCGATTGATTGGCAACTTGCGTTAGAAGACAAAGGGCGCAGATCGCGCATCTATGTTGATGACTTCCACGACATTGGTTCCCGCAGCCCCAACCGGCAACGTGCCTTTGTAAAAGATGCGGCTGGGCGAGGCGTCAAAGATGAATGAGTTGGGCACGATCTGCACGCCGTTGAGCACAAGAATCGAACCCGGAGAAAAGTTGCTGCCATAGACATACAACTTCTTTCCCTTCTTGACCGAGACTTTGGTAATGCGCGGCGCTCCGGTGGGAATCCCGCCCGCCGACGCAGGATAGATCAGCCACACTCCATTCTTGTCATCAGCCCCTAATGTTGCATCCCGCCCGCCGCCGCGCGCGTTCGAGATCATAATGGCAAAGGGAATGGTCGAGTGTGACAGTCCGATGGCATGCCCGATTTCGTGACAACCGACTTCTGCCAGATTGGCAGGAGTGCTGAGCAGGCAATCGAAGCCGTTGTTGAAGGCGATGTCGGCTTCGATGATCTTCTTGAAGGTTCTGCCGTTGACGACTTTGGTTTCGTTTTCAAACCAATAGACCTGGGTCAAGGCGACAATACCGGCACAGCCCGACGGGTCATCCACTTGGTTGTTGCAATCGCCAAATGAGATCGTATTTTGATTGTCTTGTGCGAGTCCGCACTTCTTGGTCTTTCCGGCCAATTGAAGTTGCAGTTTGGCTCCGCTTTGCGACGGCCACGAGGTTAAAGCGCGCGTCAACTCGTCTTCGCCGCCGCCCGCGACCGGAGAGTTTTTGGAATTGATAAAGAATTTAATGGCTTCGTCCGTATCCGATTGCATCCAGCGCACCCCATTGCCCAACAGCGTGAAGTGCGGCACGACGCCGATGGCAAGGTTCTTCTTGCGCTCATACTCCGGCGGCACAGCACGCAAGGGCTGCGCGGCTCTCTGCGCCTCTTTGCGACTGACGGCGAGCTGTTCGCGGTCAAGCGTCGTTGTGATCTTGCTCAAGTAGTCATTCAACGGTGCGTGATTGGTAATCTCGGCAGTGTTATCGAGGGCGCGAATCTCGACTTTGCTTTCATCCAACGCGCGCGTCACCATCATCTCTCCGGTGGCGGCATCCGTCGCTATGGAGAACATTCCCAAAGAGAGATGGGCGACGTGCAGATTGCCCTCGCCGTCGGCATTCAAATAGAGCAACACCTCTTGCCCCGGCGTGAAATTGGGTTGTCCGAAGATTTCCATGCCGACCGATTCGGCTACCCCGCCTGCTTGCTTGAGCACAATCGTTCGATCCCCCATGCCGCCCTTGAGCAATCGGTCGCGCTCAATTTCAACATACGTCCAGATTAAGGTTCGCTCATCATTCCAGGCACTCGTAACCGAACGAACTTTGCCGGTGATGATGAGGCGCGCATCAATAATCAGAGCTTCATCCGAAAGCGGCACAATCGTTGTTGCGTGCGCCGAGCTTGCTAACAGAGAAATGACGAAAATAAAAAAGAGTAATTTATTCAGCCTCATAACCACCTTATCAGGAAAGGCGCGCAGGGGTTGCATTTTGTTTGTGAAAACGGAATCCCTCATTTCGGGGCACAAATATCCTGCAGTCGTGAGGTCAACATCGGGAGGGGCATTTTTTTTTACCAGATACAGACGCGACAGTTTGAAAAGTGTGCTGAACCGAGCACTCCTTTCCGTTACATTTCAAGCAAATTCATTGCCGAAGGTGAGGTGACAAATCTATCAGAAGGCAAGAGGGCAGATCATCTGACTGTGTACCTGATTTGGGGGGCATGAAAGCGAGACTTTCGCCGTGCACATCCCTTGCGGCATGAAGCCTCGTCGTATCGCTGATTCGAAAAGAAACAAAAAGGAAAATCGGGCGGATAGTACCCAACCGCCCGTCAACCATCATTTTGTCGGTATAAGAGCAGTGGTCAGTAATGCCCAGTCTACTTGCCGAGCAACGACCACAATAATCCGGCTCCGCCGCCGAGCGCCGCCCCGGAGAGCGCGCCGCGTTTGCCGCCTGCCAAGCCGCCGACTGCCGCACCTGCGCCCGCGCCGATCAGCGATTTGGTCAAGGTGCTCTTCGTCGTCACCCGTTTGTTAAAGGCGCGATTGGGCTTTTTGGTAAGGGCTAAAGCGGTTCCGGTTCCTCCGCCGATTGCTGCACCAATGAGCGCGCCCTTGCGCCCGCCAAATGCGCCGCCGAGCCCTGCTCCCGTTGCAGCCCCCCCGGCGATCAACAAGCCTTTGCGCGCCGATGAACCGATGCCGTTATCCACCTCTCTGCGCTCGGCGGTGTAGCGATCACCTAACACTGTCGCAGAGGCCGCACGGCTGGTTGGCGCTGCGCCCGAAAACTGATTGGAGTGGGCGTTGGGTACCACCCCGACTTCTTGGCCTTCTCCGCAGAGCTGGCTGCGCAGCAAGGCTTGTTGCTCTTGTCCGGCGATGAAACCTTGCCGAAATCCGTCAAAGTAACCGCGCGAGCTGTTGGCCATCGAAGTCTGCGATGCCGCATCCTTGCCCGCAACCCCTTCGTGGAAACCATCCGCATAGCCGAGTTTGAAATCGGCCAAATAGGGTTCATCTTTGGCAACGCTTTCCGCCGCCGCAGTCGTTTGGATAGGCGCAGCTACCGCATTGCCTTTTTCGACGCCGCTTTTCGATGACGGACTGAAGAATGCTGACGCCCCTGCTGCCAAGACCAGAATCGTAAGAATGATGGTGATGGCTCGATTTGACATAATCCTTCTCCTCCTTCTGTTTGTTATAAACTGAGCGGGGCTTTATATCTGTACTGCATTGCGTATGATCTTCGTATTGCCGTGTATTTTTTTCAGACTGCACAAGTAACTTTTACGTTTTGCACACGACAACCTTCTCACCAAGCCGGTTACCGATACTGCCTTAAATAGGGCCGGTAACCAATATCATTGCACCACTAACGGGTTTGATCGCCGTTTATCCGGCAGATTGGAAACGGTAATGACGTTTCCAACCCGCGCTTTTACTTTTGCACGCAATGTGCCGGAGTTGATGAAGGTCGTCTTGCGCAATACGCTGTTGGCTTCCACATCGCTGTCGCGCGAAAATCCCGATCCGTGCACCTCGATGAGCTTCTTCGAGAGGCGCACCACACGAGTAATTACGGGCGCAGTCGTTGCCGGTACGAGCGAAACATTGAGGCGATAAAATCCCAAGGAATCGGCATTGAAGGCTCCGATGCCGATTACGTACCGTCCTGTGTGGGGCAGCACAATGTTGAAACGCGAATCGTCGCCATCCTCTTGATCATTGTAAAAGAACTCAACGCCGGTCTCTGGGTCTTGCAGATTGATCTCCGAGTCGAGGCTGGAGCCCAGCGTTTCCGCGTCAACATCAACGATCAAAGTTTGACCTGCCGCAGCCGTGAAACTGTAAAAGTCCACATCCGATCTTCCGTTAATTTCACCGAAGATGGTTGCGGGGACTGCCGCCAGGTTCTGTGCCAGCGTGCCGTTTGGCTCGCTCTCTTCGATGTCCACGCCGCGGGTGATGTTGAGAATATAGTCGAACCGTGAGCCTCCCAAATCATCAAGGTCAGCCACGCCGACAATCAGAATTTCATCGCGCGGGGCAATGTAGCGCAGCAGCGGGTCGTCGTCTTCATCACCGGCATCGGCAGCAATCAATTGACTGGATGAGTCAAATAAGGCGATGTCGGCAATCAACTCCGAATTTTGCAAGCGCGCGGCGAAGGCTTCGACAGTGATCTGTTCGCCAGCTTGCGCCTGAAACGAGTAGAAATCCACATCCCCATTAACGGTAATTTCACCGAAGATATTGACCGGCAACGATATGCTTTGAGCAAAGAGATTATTCGGTTCGGCCTCGAACA